>JAVKFF010000141.1:0-6342 GCA_040226215.1 Azospirillaceae bacterium | reverse complement strand
CCCGCTGGGACCGCCGGTATCCGAGGGCGAACACGGGCGACCGGAACGAGCATGCTGGCATTCTTCCTGCGACGGCTGATCCACGCGGCGATCGTCATGCTGATCGTCGGCCTGATCAGCTTCTCGCTGGTGCAGTTCATCGGCGACCCCGTCGCCGCCTATCTCGGCCTCGACGTCGATCCGGCCGACCGCGCGAGGCTGGCCGAGGCGCTCGGCCTGAACGAACCCTTCCTGGTGCGGTATCTCGACTACATAGCGCGGGCGCTGTCCGGGGATTTCGGCCTCTCCTACGCCACCTCCAGGCCGGTGGTGGAGATGATCGGCGAGCGCTTTCCGGCGACCTTCGAACTGGCGCTGGTCGCCTCGCTGATGGCCATCGCGCTGGGCATCCCGCTCGGCGTCTTCACCGCGCTCCACCCTCGGTCCTGGCTGAGCCGGCTCTTCCTCACCGCCTCGCTGGTCGGCGTGTCGATCCCGACCTTCGTGATCGGCGTGCAACTGATCCACATCTTCTCGGTCAATCTCGGCTGGCTGCCCTCCTACGGCCGCGGCGAGACGGTCGATCTCGGCGGCTGGACCACGGGGCTCCTCAGCCTCAGCGGCTGGCAGTCGATCCTGATGCCGGCCTTCTCCCTGGCGCTGGTGCAGCTGACCTTGATCATGCGCCTGGTGCGCGCGGAGATGCTGGAGGTGCTGCGCGCCGACTTCATCAAGTTCGCCCGGGCCCGTGGGCTCAGGCGCCGGTCGATCGATTTCGGCCACGCGCTGAAGAACACGATGATCCCGGTGATCACGGTGATCGGCCTGCAGATCGGCACGCTGATCGCCTTCGCCATCGTCACCGAGACGGTGTTCCAGTGGCCGGGCATGGGCCTGCTGTTCATCCAGTCGGTAGGGGCGGTCGACGTGCCGGTGATGACCGCCTTCCTGATGGTGGTGGCGGTGATCTTCGTGCTGATCAACTTCGTCGTCGACCTGCTCTACCTGGTGGTCGATCCGCGTCTGCGCGGCGACCGGTCGGGACCAGCCGTTGCGGGAGGCGCCAATGCCTAGCGACCGTGCAGGCGGGGAGGGCGGTCTCGAGGCCGCCGCCATCGAGGCCTTCACGGCGGCCCGGCGGACCGGCTGGCGGGCGCGGCTGGCCGAGGCCTGGGCCAGCGACCTCGCCCACAGCTTCCGGCGCAATCCGGTCGCCATCGTCTCGGCGCTCATCGTTATCGTCTTCTTCGCGGCGGCGGCACTGGCGCCCTGGATCGCGCCCACCAACCCCTACGACCTGCGCACGCTGTCGATCATGGACAATCTGCTGCCGCCGGTCTGGGAGGAGGGCGGCGATCCGCGCTTCCTGCTCGGCACCGACGCGCAAGGGGCGGGCGTGCTCTCGGGCATCCTCTACGGCACGCGCATTTCGCTCATCGTCGGCTTCGGCTCGGTGCTGCTGTCGATGGCGATCGGCGTCTCGATCGGCATCGTCGCCGGTTATGTCGGCGGCTGGCTTGACAGCCTCTTGATGCGCATCGCCGACATCCAGCTCACCTTTCCGGCCATCCTGATCGCGCTCTTGATCGGCGGCATCGCGGAGACGGCGGTGCCTGCCTCCGAACGCGGCGCGCTTGCCGTGCCGGTGCTGATCTTCGCCATCGGCATCTCCAACTGGGTGCAGTACGCCCGCACCGTGCGCGGCTCGACCATGGTGGTGCGGCAGCTGGAATACGTCGCCGCCGCCCGGCTGATCGGCCGCTCGCCTCTCGCCATCATGGCGCGGCACATCCTGCCCAACATCATGGGGCCGGTGCTGGTGATCGCCACGATCAACCTCGCCTTCGCGATCATCACCGAGGCGACCCTGAGCTTTCTCGGCGTCGGCATGCCGGTGACCGAGCCGTCGCTCGGCATGCTGATCCGCGACGGCAACGACTATCTCTTCTCGGGCGAATGGTGGCTCTCGGTGTTCCCGAGCGCGGCGCTGGTGATGCTGGCGCTGGCCATCAACCTGCTCGGCGACTGGCTGCGCGACGCGCTCAACCCGCGCCTGCGCTAGATCGGCGGCCGAGACGACAGTGACAACGACAACGGCAATGGCTGGGGAAAGACGGGTTCGATGACAGGGCAGTGCAGGATCGGCATCGACGTGGGCGGGACGTTCACCGACTTCGTTCTGGCGGATCGGGGGACGGGCTCCCTCGTCTACTACAAGGAGCCGAGCGTGCCGGACGACCCGGCGACCGCCGTAACGCAGGGCCTTGCCGCCCTTCTCGACCGCGCCGGCCGCACGGCCGACGACATCGAACTCGTGGTGCATGGCACGACCATCGCACTCAACGCCGTTCTGCAGAAACGCGGCGGCAAGGTGGGCCTCGTCATCTCCCGGGGCTTCGGCGACACCATGGAACTGGCCCGCGGCGGCCTGCCCAACACCTTCTCCTACAAGCATCCCAAGCAGCCGCCGCTGATCCCGCGCGACCAGGTCTTCGAGATCGATGCCCGCCTGCGGCCCGACGGAACCGTGCTGGCGCGGCCCGACGAGGCGGCGGTGGAGGAGATTGCCGAGCGCATCCGGGCGGCCGGCGTCGAGGCGGTCGGCGTGGTGATCCTGAACTCCTACGCCCATCCGGCGCTGGAACGGGAACTGAGCGACAACCTGCAGCGCCGCCTGCCGGGCATCCTGGTCACCGCCTCGGCGGCGCTGTGGCCGGAGATCAGGGAATATGAGCGCACGCTGGTCACCGCCCTCAACGGCTTCGTGCAGCCGCTGATGGAGCGCTATTTCAGCCATCTCTCCGAGCGCCTGCGCGCCGGGGGCGTGACCGCGCCCTTGTTCATCAGCACCTCGAACGGCGGCACGGTCAGCATCGACACGGCGCGCGAGCGGCCGGTCGACACGCTGCTCTCGGGCCCTGCCTCCGGCGTGGTGGCGGCCTCGCGCCTGGCGCAGGAACTCAAGCTCTCCCACCTCGTCACCCTCGACATGGGCGGCACCTCGAGCGACATCGCCATCATCCAGAACGGCCACCCGGAATTCGCCACGGAGACCCGGCTGGGCGACCTGCCGATCATCCTGCCGGTGGTCGATGTCTGGGCGATCGGTGCCGGCGGCGGCTCGATCATCTGGGTCGACGAGCAGGGCGTGCTGAAGGTGGGGCCGGAGAGCGCCGGGGCCGACCCGGGGCCGGTCTGCTACGGCCGCGGCGGCACCCGCCCGACGGTGACGGACTGCTACGTGGCGCTGGGCCTGCTCGACCCCGACCACTTCCTGGGCGGGCGCATGCGCATCGACCGCGAGGCGGCGGTGGCGGCCCTGGCGGCGCTCGGCCGGCGCATCGGTCTGGAGGGCAAGGACCTCGGCGCCGACACGGCGATGGCGGCGCTGAGGATCGCCACGGCGCGCATGGCGACGGAGGTCTCCAAGGGCATGGCGCAGCGCGGCCTCGACCCCAAGGCGTTCACGCTGATGCCCTTCGGTGGCGCCGGACCGACCCATGCCGCCCTGCTGGCCGGCGAGGGCAAGCTCGGCCGCATCGTCGTGCCGCCCTCGCCCGGCACCTTCTGCGCCATGGGCGCGGTGCTGGCCGACATCCGCCGCGACTTCGCCCAGTCCCAGCGCCTGACCCTGGGCCAGGACCCGGAAGCCGGCGCGCGCGTGGCCGAGGTGCTGGGGGGCCTGGAGGCGCAGGCCCGCGGCTGGATCGAGGGCGAAGGCAGTCTGGTGGGCGAGGTCACGCTGTCGGTGACCGCCGACATGCAGTACCCGCGCACCGCCTTCGTGCTGACCATCGCCATTCCTGAGGCGGTCTGGCGCAGCGGCGACGGCAGCGCGCTGGCGGAGCTGTTCCATCGCGAGCACGAGCGGCTCTACGCCTTTCGCCACGAGGACAACCCGGTCGACATCACCACGCTCAGGCTGCGCGTCAACGGCAAGGCGCCGCCGGTGGCCCTGCCGCGACTCGCCGCCGGCGGCGCGCTCGCCACCCTGGGCCGGCGACGGGTCTATGACGGCGACGGGCGCTGGGTGGAGGCGGAGGTCTACGACCGCCGCGCCCTGCCGGCGGAGATCGACCTCGCCGGACCGGCCATCGTCGAGCAGGAGGACAGCACCATCTGGGTGCCCGAGGGCTGGCACCTGGCGACCGACCGGCTCGGCTGCCTGCACCTGACCCACACGACCGCGCGCGCCGCCTGAGCGGCCCGGAGAGGACACCCATGTCGACCCCGATGAAGATCGATCCCGTCACCCTCGAGATCCTCAACACCAAGGTCGCCGCGGCGGCGGAGGAGATGGCGCTGACTCTGAAGCGTACCGGCCGCTCGCTCTACGTGAAGGAGGCGGTGGATTTCGCCGTTGGCCTGGTGGCCCGCGACGGCCGCTTCTTCGGCAATCCGCGCAACTACGGCTCTGCGCTCCTGGACTATAACATCAAACCGGCGCTCGACGCCTTGGGCGAGCCGCTGGAGGAAGGCGACATCCTGCTGACCAACCACCCCTATATGTGTGCGGGCCTGGTCAGCCACACGCCCGACCTGACGCTGATCCGGCCCTATTTCCACGACGGGCAGCTGGTCTGCTACGGCTACGACTTCATCCATTCCACCGATGTCGGCGGCAAGGTGCCGTCCAGCATCTCGCCGACCAATTCGGAGATCTTCCAGGAGGGTCTGCTGATCCCGCCGATGAAGTTCGTGCGGGGCGGCAGGATCAATCAGGACATCCTGAAGATCTACCGGGCCAATGTGCGCACCCCCGACCTGAACGAGCAGGACCTGAAGGCGATGCTGGCGGCGCTGGAGACGGGTGCGCGCCGGATCGCCGACATGATCGAACAGCACGGGCTGGAAACCGTGCTGCAGGTCCAGGACGACCTGCTGGCCTACGCCTCGCTGAAAGCCCGCGCGGTGCTCAGGCGCATCCCCGACGGCGTCTACGACTTCTGGGACTTCATGGACGACGACGCGGTGACGCCGGTGCCGGTGCGCTTCAAGGTGGAGATGACGGTCAGGGACGGCACCATCCATCTCGACTACCAGGACACCGACCCGCAGGTGGCCTCCGCCTACAACGTGCCGACCATGGGCACGCGCCATGCCTGGCTGACCGTGCGCATCCTGCACTTCATCACCACCCACGACCCGACGGTGCCGATGAATGGCGGCGTCTTCGACCATGTCACGGTGACGACGCGCAAGGGCACCATCCTCGATCCCGAGTTCCCGGCGGCGACCGGCGTGCGCGCGGCCTCGGCCTACCGCCTGAACGACGCGGTCACCGGCGCCTTCGCCAAGGCGGTGCCGCACGACGTGCCGACGCCGAGCGGCGGCGCCATGGTGCCGGTGGTGCTTGCCGAGTACGACAAGCGCACCGGCAAGCGCAACGTGCTGGTGGTCAACTCGATCATCGTCGGCTCCGGCGCGCGCTACGGCAGCGACGGCTATGACGGCGTCGACGGATCGCTGTCGACCATCCGCAACACGCCGGCGGAGAAGAGCGAGCTGGAGGCCGGCGTCGACATTTTGGCCTACGGGCTGAACCGGGACTCTGCCGGTCCCGGGCGCTGGCGCGGCGGCCTGGGCCTGCGCTTCACCTTCCGGGTGACACAGGGCGGCAGCGCCGTGCTGGGTCGCGGACTGGAGCGCTTCTACTTCCGGCCCTGGGGCATGGCCGGCGGCAAGCCCGGCGCCAACATGCGGGTGGTGAGGAACATCGGCACCGCAGCCGAGGAGGAACTCGGCAAGATCGACATGGTGTTCCTGGAGGAGGGCGAGACGATCTCCTTCCTCACCCCCGGCGGCGGCGGCTATGGCGACCCGTTCCTGCGCGATCCGGCAAGGGTGCTGGAGGATCTGCGCTACGGCTTCGTCAGCCCCGAGGCGGCGGAGCGGGACTACGGCGTCGCCATCGCCGGCGACGCGGTCGACGAGGAGAAGACCGGCTGGCTGCGTCGCCAGCGGCCGATCGTCGAGGAGCCCAACGAGATGATCTTCGATGTCGGGCCGGAGCGGGCGCAGTGGGACGAGGCCTTTACCGACGAGTTGATGTCCGCCCTGAACGGCCAGCTCGCCCGCCTGCCGCTTGCGGTGCGGCAGGACAGGCGGCAGCGCATCTTCCGCGACGTGGTGCCGCTGCTGTTCGACAAGGCGGCCAAGCGCGAGCGGCGGGTGATCGACGATCCGGCTGCGGTGCGCGCGCGGCTGGCGGCGGCGATCGACGCGCTGGCGGCCGAACAACGCGCCGCGGCGGAGTAGCGCCATGGCCAAACTCGCCGATCGCCTCGCCGAACTGGGGCTGACGCTGCCCCCGGTGCCGCTGCCCACCGGGCCCTATGCCGCCTGGCGCCGCGACGGCAACCA
>JAVKFF010000140.1:0-20759 GCA_040226215.1 Azospirillaceae bacterium | reverse complement strand
GGGTCCATTCGGTCGCAATCTGCCCTAGGCGTTCCAGCCCGGCTCAAGACCAGATCGGAGAAGACGCCAGGCCGGTCCCGGCTCTGCGCTATCGCTTCGGCCGGGACGACGATGGGGGCTTCTCACTGAAACCAAATCTTCGTCGTCCCGTGCGCGGTGCGGCACGACGTGGCGCGCCGCAGATCCGGGACCGGCCGCCCGTCTTCTCGACGCCACAGCCCGGCCGCGCGAGGTCCCGCATCTCCGCTTCGCTCTCGTGCGGGACGACGGTGGATGGTGGGTCTCGGTGAGTCGGGAGTTCCTCGTCGTCCCGTGCGCGGTGCGGCACGACGTGACGCGCCGCAGACCCGGGACCGGCCGCCCGTCTTCTCGACGCTACGGCCCGCACGCAGGCGTGAGCCGGAGGTGCGGAACCCCGAGCCCGTCCTCGCCGCGGCCCGAGCCGCCTTCAGACCGCGCGGGCGCTGCGCTGGCGCAGGGCCAGCGGGGTGATCAGCTTGATGCCCTGCCAGTGCTCGCCAATGGGAGCCGCGTTGGAGTCGATCATGCCGAGGTCGATGGCCATGCGCCGGATCGTGCCCTCGGAGATATCGGCATTGCGGCCGTGGCGCGGCCAGGCGATCCACAGGCAGCCATCGGGGTGGGTCAGCTTGCGCAGGGCCGGCAGCTTCTCCTTCACGTCCTTGAGCGATTCGGTGAAGTACTGCACGAAGTCGATGCGGCCGAGGCCGTGCAGGTGCTCCGGCACGTCGGCCGCCGTGGCGCACCACTTGGCGTCGCGCCGCAGGATTTCCGCCAGGTCGTCGGGCGCCCGGATCAGCAGGCGCGATTGGCCGGCGGTCAGGCCCAGGCGCCGGCGGATGCCGTCCTCGAGGAAGCTTGCCGTCATCGCGCGCCTTCCAAATCAGAGTCCTCCAATTCAGAATCAATACTTTCGAGTGTACTCCTGAATTTCGACATGAGATAGGCCCCCGATGTCACCGCTGTGTGACGCGGCCGTGCGCCGGGTGCCAGACCTGTCGGCAGGCAGCGGATGCCGGGATCCCGGTTCGGCCGATGGACGAAGACGCGCGCCGCCTGCCAGCAGGCGTGGCCGACCGTCGCCGGCACGCCGTGACTGCCACCGGCGAAGCCGCCGATCTCCCGGCAGGCGCGACCAATCTCGCCTGCCGCCGCCAGGCGCCGCGGCCGGTCGCTGTCCTTGTTGCCGCCGTGCAGGTCGATCGCCCCAATGCCCATCTCACCTCCGGATACGGGGTCGCCGGGCAGTCTACCATGCCCGACGCCGAGCCGGAGAGGCGAGAAATTCACTAACTTTCGTTGGTGGTAACGCAACCGGGTGGACTCTCGCCCCATTCGATCACAATATCGCGCAACACCTGTCGAGGGAGGCATCATGACGGTACGGGACTCCCTGCCCCATGGCGGACAACCCACCGGCGAAGCCGCCGCCAACGACGATCCGCAGATCTTCCTGGTGCGCCATGGCGAGACGCTGTGGAACCGCGAGGGCCGCATGCAGGGCCGACTCGACTCGCCGCTCACCCGCCTCGGCCAGGAACAGGCGCGCCGCATGGGCGAGACGCTGGCGGAGGTGGTGGGCGACCCCACCGGCTTCACCCTGGTGTCCAGCCCACTCGGCCGCGCCTACCACACCATGGAGCTGATCGCCGGCCGGCTCGGCCTGCCGCCCACGGCCTGCCGCATCGACCGGCGCCTGAAGGAGATGTCCTGGGGCCAGTGGGACGGCCTCACCCTCAGCGAGATCGAGCGCTACTTCCCCGACGAGCTGGAGGCGCGGGCGCGCAACACCTGGCGCTACACCCCGCCGGGCGGCGAGAGCTACTCCATGGTGCAGGCCCGGGTGCGACCCTTCCTCGACGAGGCGGTCGGCCATGGCCGGCTGATCATCGTCGCCCACGGCGTCGTCGTTCAGGTGCTGCGCGGCCTTTATGCCGGCCTGATGCCGGAGGAGATCGTCAGCCTGCCCGAGCCGTCGGAGGCCGTCTTCCGGCTGATCGCCGGCGCGGTCGACACCTACGCCGCCGAGGCCGCCTGACTCCTCTCGCCGCCCGGTCACAACGATCCCGGGGCGAGCCTGGACGTTCAGGCGGTCGGCAGCGTCTTCACCATCAGGATCGCGTCTCCGCGCCGACGCACCATCGGGTGCGGGCTGAGCGGCTCGCGGCCGGCCTCGACATATCCCAGGCGGCGGTATAGCCCGACCGCGCCGATGTTCTCCTCGAAGGCGACCAGGCTCATCCGGGCGTAGCCGGCCTCGCGCGCCAACCGCTCCGCCTCGCCGAGCAGGGCGCGGCCGACACCCGATCCGCGCATCTCCGGCTCCACCGCGATCGCCGCCACGTAGAAGCTGCTTGGCGCCTCCAGCACCATCAGGGGGCGCATCACCGGATCGGCGTCCTCTGGCACCGGCTCCGAGGGCCGGTCCGGCACGCCGAAGGCGACCAGGGCACCGATCACGCGGCCGGCCGCATCGACCGCCAGCCGGGCATTCTCGAAGCTCCAGTCGGCCTCGCCGGCGGGCCGGCTCAGCCGGCGCTCGGCCACGTCGAGGGGCTGCTCGCCCGCCTCTGCCATGGTCGACCAGTTGTACTCGGCCAGGCCGTCCCCGGCCATCGCCACGAACCGGCCGATCAGTCGCGCCTCGTCCCGGCGCGCCGGGCGGGTTTCCGCCGCCATTTTCGTCGTCGTCATCGCTCACGTCCCGTGATCGTCGAGACACCCCTGATGGCGTTGATTAGCGGAGCCGGCGCTTGCCGCCGGTGACGGCCGTCACACCGCCACCCACTACAGCCATTGCCGGCTGTCCCCGGGCAGCAGGGCCGGCCGCGTCGCCCTGCCGACACCGCCCGTGAGCGCGCAGCCACCATCCGGCGACCTGCCGTGATGGGCCAGCCCCGGCGCGAAGACCGGCGCGCCGTCGCGCCACGGCACGGTCGCGGCGCGCACCGAGCCGTCGGCGCCGAGGATCGCCACGACGAGGCCGCCCGGCAACCGGCCTGGGTCGGCGGGATCGGTCACCGGCAGGTCGATGGCCAGCAGGGCGCGGCCGTCGGTCAGGGTCACGCGCGACCAGTCGAGCCCGCCCCGCCCCTCGCCGTCCGACGCCAGGTCGACGCGGCCGCGCGCGAAGCCGAGACCGGGGGTCGCCGTGGTATCCACCGGCGCCATGTATTGGAGCGCGGAAAGCGGGCTGGAGGTCCAGGTGAGGTCGATCGAGGCGCCTTCCAGCACGCCGGCGGCGCCAACCGAGTCGGCGATCAGCAGCCGGGAGGGCGTCCCGGCGAAGATTGCGAGCCGGAGCAGCGGCGCGCCGCCGGCGACCGAGACGTCGTCGCCCGGCCCCAGCGCCAGGCCGCAATCGCCGAGATCGCGCACCGCGTCGGCCGCGGCCGTGTAGACCGGCACCGCCAGGCCGAGCGTGAAGCCCTCCGGCGCCAGCGGCCAGGGCGAGGTGGCGTCGAGCGCCGGGCACCAGTCGCTCTCCACCTCGTCGCCTGTCTCCGCCGGCATCGGCTGCCAGGCGCGCAGGGTTCGGTGCGTCGACCAGTCGGTGGCGCTGACTTCCCAGGTCCAGGCGCCATGGGCGGTGCAGGCGGCGCTCTCCTCCAGGGCCATTGCCAGGAGGTCGAGCACGCCGCCGGTCTCCCAGCGCCAGGCCGAACCGCCATACTGCCAGGCCTCGATCGTGCCGTCGCCGATCGTCACCCAGTCCTCGCCGACCTGGGCGGCCCCGTAGCCGTCATTGCAGTGCTGCAGCACCAGGCGCGGCGCACCATCGCCCAGCAGCCAGAATTCCCGTCCGCCCTCGAACCCGCCGGGATCGAAGCGGCAGCCCCAGCCGCCCTGGAGATGGTCGCGCAGGTCCTCGGCGGTGAAGCCCAGCTCCAGCACGGTCAGCGCGCCGCCATCGCCGCCCGAGCCGGCAGCGAAGGCGTCGATCAGCGCGCAGCTTGCTCGGTCGCCGCAGACCGGCGCCAGGTCGCCGTCCCAGGCGATGCGCTCGCCTTCCGCGGCCGCCGCCGGCGACGTCCAAGCCAGCATGGCCGCGCCGGCGGCCACGATAGGCCCGTTCCCCATTGCCCGATACCGCCTCATCCCGACCCGCTCCTTCAGCCGATTGCGACATGCCATCGTCGACGCACCGTGTGGCGGCGCCGGGGCGTTCAGATCCCCTTGCGCGCGCGCTCGGTGATCCGCTCCAGGAAGGCGAGGCCGGCCTCGAGCTGGCGGCGGCTGACATACTCGTCGGGCTTGTGCGCCTGGGCGATGTCGCCGGGGCCGATCACCACGACCGGGATGCCGGCCTTCTGGAAGACCCCGCCCTCGGTGGCGAAGGCGACCTTGCCGCAATCGTTGGCGCCGGTGATCTGGCGCACCAGGGTTTCCGCGAAGCCTTGCGGATCGGGGCCGAGCGCCGGCGCCTCGGCCACCAGCTCGGTGACGATCGCGGCGCCGGGCGCGGTGGCGCGCAGCCGCGGCAGGATGACCTGCTCCGCATGGTGCCGGATGCGGGCCAGCACCGCCTCGGGATCGTCATAGGGCACATGGCGGTAGTCCCAATCGAAGGTGCACGCGTTGGCGATGATGTTGACCGCGCTGCCGCCGTGGATCTCGCCGACATTGAAGGTGGAGCCCGGCGGCGTGAAGCCGTCCTCCGGATCGGCCGCCGCCTCGGCGCGGTCGGCCTCCTCATAGATATAGGCGACCAGTTCCGCCGCCGCCCGGATGGCGCTGGCGCCCAGCTGGCGCTGGCTGGAATGGGCCTCCAGCCCGCGCACCTCCGTCTTCAGCGCCATGATGCCCTTGTGGCCGTTGACCGGCGTCATCGAGGTCGGCTCGCCGATGACCGCCATGCGCGGCAGCGGCAGGTGCTCCACGACATGCGCCACCATGTGCGGCACGCCGCGGCAGCCCACCTCCTCGTCATAGGAAAAGGCGAGATGGACGGGCGTCGCCGGCGGCCGGGCGGCCAGCCCCGGCACCAGGGAGAGCGCGAGCGCGATGAAGCCCTTCATGTCGGCGGTGCCCCGGCCGTAGAAGCGGCCGTCGCGCTCGGCCAGAGCGAAGGGGTCGCTGGACCAGGCCTGGCCCTCGACCGGCACCACGTCGGTATGGCCCGACAGCACGATGCCACCGGCGTCCGCCGGGCCGATGGTGGCGTAGAGATTGGCCTTGCCGCCGCTCGCGTCCGGCAGCACCAGCGGTTCGACGCCATGGTCGCGCAGATAGCCGGCGATCCAGTCGATGATGGCGATGTTCGGCTTGGCCGAGACCGTGTCGAAGGCGATCAGCCGGTCGAGGATGGCAAGCGCGGCCTCGAGGCCGCCGCCCGTTGGCGTGTCGGTCATGACGGGATCAACTTTTCCAGAAGCGCGGCGCGAAGAGGATGAGGACGGTGAACAGCTCCAGCCGGCCGAGCAGCATGCCGAAGCTCATCAGCCACTTCGCCGAATCGGGCAGGCTGGCGAAGGTGGTGGTCGGGCCGATGGTGTTGCCCAGACCCGGACCAACATTGGAGATCGCCGTGGCGGCGCCGGAGACCGCCGTGATGAAGTCGAGGCCGGCCAGCCCCAGCGCCGCCGACAGCACGGCGAAGGACACCATGTAGACGAAGAAGAACGCCATCACCGAGGCGCTGACCGATTCCGGCACCGGCTTGCGGTTGTAGTAGGTGATAAACACGCCGTTCGGATGGGTCAGCTTGCGCAGCTGGGTCCGCGTGGTGGCGTAGAGCACCTGGAAGCGGAAGATCTTGATGCCGCAGGTGGTCGACCCCGCGCAGCCGCCGATGAACATGACGAACAGCATGGCCGAGACGGCGAACGGCCCCCACTGCCCGAAATCCGACGTGGCGTAGCCCGTGCCGGTCATCACCGAGGTGACGTTGAAGGCGGCCAGACGGAAGGCCAGCAGCAGGCCGAGCTGCTCGCGCGTGGCCCAGAGATAGAGCGCCATCACCACCACGATGGTCGCCAGGATGGTGAAGAACAGACGCACCTGCTCGTCGCGCAGGAGCGACATCACGTCGCCGCGCACCGCGCGCAGATAGAGCACGAAGGGCAGGCTGCCGCTGATCATGAAGACGACGCCGACATAGTCGACGGCCGCGCTGCCATAGTAACCGATCGAGAGGTCGGAGGTGGAGAAGCCGCCGGTCGCCACCGTGGTCATGGAATGCGCGATCGCATCGAAGGCGGGCATGCCGGCGACCGCGTAGGCACCCGCGCAGGTCAGCGTCAGGGCGACGTAGAGAAAGGCGATGGAGCTGGCGACCTGGGCCGCGCGCGGCAGCGCCTTCTCGGACTTCTCCGAGCTTTCCATGCGAAAGAGCTGCATGCCGCCGATGCGCAGCATGGGCATGATGGAGATCGCCATGACGATGATGCCGATGCCGCCCAGCCATTGCAGCATGGCCCGCCAGATCAGCAGGCCGGGCGGAGCGCCGTCCAGCCCGACGATGACCGTGGAGCCGGTAGTGGTCACCCCCGACATGCTTTCGAAGAAGGCGTCGGTATAGCTGAGGTCGAAGGCCGAGAAGGCGAAAGGCAGCGCCCCGAAGGCGGCGATCACCAGCCAGGAGAGGGTGGTGAGGACGAAGGCCTCCTTCACCCGCAGCTGGAAGTCGCTGGCCCGGCTGGTGATCGACAGGGCCGCGCCGACGAAGAAGGTCACTCCCGCAGAGGCGGCGAAGACCGTCCAGTCGGCATGGCCGGCCGCCAGGTCCACCAGGGCCGGCAGCAGCATGGCCGCCGCCACGATGCACAGCAGCAGTCCGATGACGAAGGTGATGGGGCGATAATCGAACACGGGAGCCAGATGTATCCTGCCCGGTTGCGGCCCGACAAGCAGGATCGCGCCCGGCCGGACGCGCTAGCGCAAGAGACAGAGGTGAAACGCGCGGCGGTACCCGCCCTGCCGCTCAGCCGATGCCGGCCAGCTGGTGGAACTCCCGGCGCAAATCACCGTCATCCTTGAAGACACCGAGCATGCGAGAGGTGGTCATCGAGGTGCCGGTCTGGCGCACGCCCCTTGTCGACATGCAGTGGTGGTGCGAGCGCAGCACCACGGCGACGCCGCGCGGCCGCAGCACGCCGTCGATCGCCGCGGCGACCTGCGCGGTCATCCGCTCCTGGATCTGCAGCCGCCGCGCATAGGCATTGACCACCCGGGCCAGCTTGGAGATGCCGACCACGCGCGTGTCGGGCAGATAGGCGATGTAGGCCTTGCCGATGATCGGCACCATGTGGTGCTCGCAATGGCTCTGGAAGTCGATATCGCCCAGCACGACCATCTCGTCATAGCCGTCCACCTCCGAAAAGGTGCGGTTCAGGATCTCCTCGGGGTCGACCTGGTAGCCCGCGTAGAACTCCTCATAGGACTTGACCACGCGTTTGGGCGTGTCGAGCAGACCCTCGCGGTTCGGGTCGTCGCCGGCCCAGCGCAGCAGCGTGCGCACCGCCGCCTCGGCCTCCTCCCGCGACGGCTTGATGAAGTCGGCCGAGCGGCCGAGCGCGGTCACCACGGAAGAGGCTTGGACCCGGGAGCTGGACATGGGCAATCCTTGACGATGGGAGCGGTCACATTGAATGAGAGGAGCGGCGCCGCCGCTTCATTCCAACCTTCTTACGCCGTGCAAGGTTCCCCGGATCATCTCGGCGGCCTGCGCCCATCGCCGCCGGCACGTTTCGCCGCCGGCTCAGTGGACCTGCATGGTCTCGTAGGGGCTGTCGAGCGAGAAGGCGGGGATGGCGACATCGAAGCGCGAGCCCGAGGGCGTCTCCATCAGATAGCTGCCGACCATGATGCCCGAAGGCGTCTTCAAGGGCGCGCCGCTGGTGTATTCGAACACGTCGCCCGGCTCCAGCACCGGCTCCTCGCCGACCACGCCGGGACCGTTGACCTCCTGCGTCTGGCCGACGGCGTCGGTGATCCGCCAGGAGCGCGTGCGCAACTGCACCGTCTCGCGGCCGTGATTCTCGATCCTCACGTGATAGGCCCACACGAAATGCGCCTCGTCAGGCGCGCTCTGCTCCTCCAGGAAGGTGGGCTCGACGGTGACGCGAATGTCCTTCGTGATCGCGGAGTACATGGTCCTCGTCCATCAGCTACGCGCCCAAGCATGGCGCGGAAGTCAGGTCGCTGAGAAGACAGTATTTGGCGCGAGCCGGGGCCGACGTCCAGTGCCCACCGTCACACCTGCCCTCGACCGGCTCGTTTGCGCCGCCGGACGCGTTCCGGCCGCGCTACCGGCGGACACAGGCATCCCCTGGGCACGGGGGGCACCCGCCGGAACCAGGTCCCGCCAGGACGCCCCGCCAGGACCGAGGCCCCACCAGGACCGAGGCCCCGCCAGGACGCAGAAACGGGCACGGATCGCTCCGTGCCCGTTTCCGGTAATCCCGTTCGGACCGCCGCCGGACCGGTCAGGCCGGCCCGGCTGCGCCGGTCCTTCGCAGCAGCCCGGAGGCTTACTGGAAGGTGATTTCGGCGCGACGGTTGGACGGCTCGCGGACACCGTCCGGCGTCTGGACGAGAAGCTGGTTCTCGCCGACACCCGAGGTGACGATCGAACCGGCCGGCACGCCCATGCCCGTGAGGGCGGAGGCGACCGAGGCCGAGCGCCGCTCCGACAGGCCCTGGTTGTAGGCCTGGCTGCCGGACGTGTCGGTGTGGCCGACGACCGCAATGGCCGGCTGTCCCGAAGCGTTCCAGTCAGCGACGACCTCCATCAGGGTCTCGTTCGCCGCGGCGGTGATGTTGGTGCGATCCCAGTCGAAGAACACGAAGTAGGCCGCGTCAGACGGGCCGCCCTGGATGCGGGCGATCGCCATGTAGAACTCATCGCGGCAGGCCGCGATGTGATCGGGCTGGATGTTCTCTTCCTGCTGCTCCATCCAGCAGTCGAGGCGGCTCTGCGCGATCGCCGCGTCGACCGGATGGCTGGCGCGGGCACCGCCGTCAAGCAGGTTGACGAGGGTGGCGCGGGCCTGGCTGATCTCGTCAACCGTGTCGGCCGGCAGGGCGAAGTCGCTCACCTGGTAGGGCGGAACGTTTTCGCCGGCCGCGGCGGCCAAACCCTTGACCGCGTAGGCATTGGCATCTTCCCAATCACGCATGCGATTGGCTTCGAAGTTTGCCAGGTCGCGATACTCGACGGCCAGCCGCTCAGTGAAGGCGGTGCCGCCAGGCGTAACGCTGTTTACCTGGTCGATGTTGCTGGCGCATGCAGCGAGAATCGCAGCGCCACCAACCATGCTCAGAATACGGACGGACTTCATTCTTGATTCTCCTCTCGAGTCCCCTTTGGAGGCTGGCCCGAATGGTAACCCCGGTGACCCCAACGCTTCAACCGACAGTGCGTTTCCGCTACTGTACCTTTTTCGACGAGTGCCCAGCCACCACGCCAGTACTGGGGCCGACGCTGGTCACGCGGCAACCCGCTTCTGTATATTCCAATCAAAAGGCAAATTGAAGCCTCGATACCGCATTTTCCGTCAATTTCTTGCAGGAACTTTCTCTGTCAGGGGCTCAGCATCCGGGGGCGCTTCCATTTTGCGCACCTGCCAGAGCCTCCGTTCGCACTTTCCCCGACGCGCCAATGCCACCCTTTCGCCGCATCCGGCCAACCATCGCCACGAATCCGGAAGCCCCCTTGCCCACCGATTCGCCGGCGGGTATATGACTCCCCAGCGTCCGCACGGACGTTTCGCGGGTGTAGTTCAGTGGTAGAACGACAGCTTCCCAAGCTGTATGTCGTGGGTTCGATTCCCATCACCCGCTCCAATCTGACCGTGTAGGGCCCCGCCGACCTTGTCCGCCACGGCGCGTCACCCCGGCGTTCCGCCCCCTGTCAGGCGCAGGAACTGCGGAAGGCGCGCACCTGATATGCCGCCCCTTTCTTGGCCCGGCCATTGACTTGCAGGCCGTTTACGGCCACCTATCGCGGCGAACAATTCTTGCGCGTCGACAATCCCGACGGCCGGCCGCAGCCCGCGGCGCATCGCGCTCGATGCGGGTCTGCCGGGACCGGTCATTCGATCAGAGCCAGCAGCGGCCAACGCCCGGTCACCGGGCGTTGCCAGGGTTGCTAAACGCATTAGGCTCCGGCGAAGGTGGATAAACAACCGGGCGATTTCCCGTAATTCGACGCCGGCGGCCTGTCTCAGTCCGACTGGAATTGTCCCGGAGCGGGGCCCGTCACCCCGCCAGCCCCATCGGCCGCGCCGCGGCCGCGGGCGGTCGTCCCGGGTTCGAACAGGAACGTCGAACACGAACAACGAAGAGGAAGGACATCATGAATCAGTCTCTCGCCGGAAAGAAGATCGCCCTGCTGGTCGCCAACGGTTTCGAGGAAGTCGAACTGACCGAGCCGCAGCGCGCGCTTCTCGCCGCGGGGGCTGCCATGCAGCTGATTTCGCCCGAACAGGCGCTGGTCAACGGCTGGCATGGCAGCGCCTGGGGCCACTACTTCCCGGTCGACGGCGCCCTGTCGACGGCGCTCGCGGCCGATTACGACGCCCTGATCGTGCCCGGCGGCTTCCGCTCGGTGGAGAAGCTGGCCGGCAACGCCCACACGGTGCGTTTCCTCAAGGGCTTCATCGACACCGGCAAGCCGACCGTCCTCCTGGGCGACGCGGTCTCCCTGCTGTCCGCGGCCGAGCGCGCCGAGGGCCGCGGCGTTGCCGCCAACGCCTACAGCGCCGAGAAGCTGGCAGGGGCCGACCTCGAGGCCGAGACCGTCAGCAAGGCCGACCGCAACCTGCTGACCGTCAACACCGACGGCGAGGGTGCGACCTTCGTCGCGGCCGTGATCGCCCATATCGGTGGCGAGACCGAGGGCGGGGTCGCCGAAGCGGCCTGACCCGGCGCCCGGGTCCACCCCGGGCGCCAATGCCGAACGCCAGAACGCCGGTTCCCGTCGGGGGCCGGCGTTCTTGCGTTTCGGGGCCCCGGCCTCCGCGCGGTGTCAGGCCGGCCCGTTCTCCGCTCCGTCATCCTCGCCGGTCACTCGCCCCCCGGCCTCTCTCTCCCCGACCTCTCTCTCCCCGGCAACCGGCGCGGTGACCAGCGGTGGCTCGTCCCAGTAATGGCAGGCGACCTCGTGCCCGGTGCCGGCGTGGAACAACGGCGGCGCCACCTCCGCGCAAAGCGCCTGGGCGCGCGGGCAGCGCGTGCGGAAATAGCAGCCCGAGGGCGGGTTGAGCGGCGAGGGCAGATCGCCCGTCAGAACCAGGCGCCGCTTGGCGCGTTCCAGGTCCGGATCGGGCAGCGGCACGGCGGAGATCAGCGCCTGGGTGTAGGGATGTCGCGGATTGGCGTAGAGCTCGTCCCGGCTGGCGATCTCGGCCAGCTTGCCCAGATAGAGCACCATGATGCGGTGGCAGATGTGGCGCACCACCGACAGGTCGTGGCTGATGAAGATCAGCGACAGGTTCAACTGGCGCTGCAGCTCCATCAGAAGGTTGACGATCTGGCTCTGGATCGAGACGTCGAGCGCGGATACCGGTTCGTCGCAGATCACCAGCTTGGGCCTCAGGATCATCGCCCGGGCGATGCCGATGCGCTGGCACTGGCCTCCGGAGAATTCGTGCGGGTAGCGGTTGATCATCTCCGGCGTCAGGCCGACCAGGCGCAGGATTTCCGCCACCTTGGCCCGGCTTTCCGCCTTGGAGACCGAGGGGAAGTGGGTGATCAGCGGCTCGGCGATGATGTCGCCCACGGTCATGCGCGGGTCCAGGCTGGCCAGCGGATCCTGGAAGATGATCTGCATGTCCTGGCGCTTGGCGCGCATCTGCCGCTCGCTCTGCCCCGCCAGGTCCTCGCCGAACCAGACGACATGGCCACCCGAGGGCGGGATCAGCTTGAGGATGGCCCGGCCCAGCGTGGACTTGCCGCAGCCCGACTCGCCGACCACGCCCAGGGTCTCGCCGGCGCGGAGGTCGAAGCTCACCCCGTCCACCGCCTTCAGCCAGACCTTGCGGCGGCCGAAAAGCCCGCCCATGGGAATGGGGAAGTGCACCTTCAGGTCGCGCACCTGCAGGATCGGCGGCTCGCTGCCGCCCGCGACCATCGCCGGCGTGCTGCCGGGCGCCGGCTGGCTCAGGTCGACGGTCATGCCCTGGCCTCCACCGAGCGGTCGAGCGGCTGCCGCAGCAGCGGATCGTCGGCCGGCGGTGGCAGCTTTTCGAGGTGGCAGGCCTTGGCCCGCATCGCCCGCTCCTGGCCCTCGATCGGCCGCAGGCGGGGCTCCTCGTCGACGCAGCGCTGCCCGGCATAGGGACAGCGCGGGTTGAAGTTGCAGCCCGGCGGCAGGCGCTGCAGGTTCGGCGGCTGTCCGGAGATGGACGGCAGCAGCACCCGGGTATCGCTGTCCAGCCGCGGCATGCTCTTCAGCAGGCCCTCGGTATAGGGATGCTGCGGCGTGTAGAAGATGTCCCGCACCGTGCCGGTCTCCACGATGTTGCCGGCATACATCACCATCACCCGGTCCGACAGCCCGGCGATGACCCCCAGATCGTGGGTGATCATGACGATCGAGGTGCCGAACTCGCGCTTCAGATCGGTCATCAGGTCGAGGATCTGCGCCTGCACCGTGACGTCGAGCGCGGTTGTCGGCTCGTCGGCGATCAGGAGGTCTGGCTGGCACAGGAGCGCCATGGCGATCATCACCCGCTGGCGCATGCCGCCGGAGAATTCGTGCGGGTACATGTGCACCCGGCGCCCGCCTTCCGGGATGCGCACCAGGTCCAGCATCTCCACCGAGCGCTTCAGCGCCTGGGCCTTGGACATGCCCTTGTGCTGCACCAGCACCTCGGTCATCTGCGTGGAGATGCGCAAATACGGGTTCAGCGAGGTCATCGGGTCCTGGAAGATCATCGACATGTGGGCGCCGCGCACCCGGTTCAGGCGCGCCGGCGGCAGGCCCAGGATCTCCTGCCCGCGATACTTCACCGAGCCCGTCGCCGTGCCGTTGGTGGCGAGCAGACCCATGATCGACATGAAGATCTGGCTCTTGCCGGAGCCCGATTCGCCGACCACGCCCAGCGTCTCGCCCTCACCTATGGTGAAGGAGACGTCGTTCACCGCGGACACCGCGCCCTCGCGCACGGCGAAGCGCGTACGCAGATCCGCGACCTCGAGCACGGGCGTGGCGCCGTCGGCGGCACCCGGCGGGGCGCCCTCCTCGGGGCTGATGGCCGGCGGCCTGGTATCCTGTTTCATCGTCAATGCCGGCCTCAGCGGTCCTTCGGGTCCAGCGCGTCGCGCAGGCCGTCCCCGATGAAGTTGAGGCAGTAGAGGGTGGCGGCCAGGAAGATGGCCGGGAAAATCAGCATCCAGGGACTCGATTCCATGTTTCCGGCGCCGTTGGAGATCAGCACGCCCCAGCTGGTGTTCGGCTCCTGCGTGCCGAGGCCGAGGAAGGACAGGAAGCTCTCCAGCAGGATCACCTTGGGCACGGTCAGGGTCATGAAGACGATCACCGGGCCCAGCGTGTTGGGGATGATGTGGCGGCGGATGATGGCGAAGTTGGAGACGCCGGCGGCATGCGCCGCCTCGATGAACTCGCGCCGCCGGACCGACAGGGTCTGGCCGCGCACGATGCGCGCCATGTCCAGCCACTCCACCGCGCCGATGGCCACGAAGATCAGGATGAAGTTCCGGCCGAAGACCACGATCAGCATGATCACGAAGAACATGAAGGGGATCGAGTAGAGGACGTCGACCACCCGCATCATCACCGTGTCCACCCGGCCGCCGAAAAAGCCGGCGGTGGCGCCATAGGCGACGCCGATCACCAGCGCCACCATGGTCGCCACCACACCGACCATGAGCGACACCTGGCCGCCATGCATCACCCTGGTCAGCAGGTCGCGGCCATTGCCGTCGGTGCCGAAGATGTAGAAGCCTTCCCAGGTCGGCGGGTGGGAAATCATGCCCCAGTCGATGTCGCCCAGCTCGTGCGGCGTGAGATACGGTCCGACGACGCAGAACACGGTGATCGCCGCCAGCACGATCATCGCCCCGACCGCCGCCTTGTTGCGCATCAGCCGGTACCAGGCGTCGTTCCACAGGCTGCGGCCCTTGACCGCGCCGGCCTCGGCCAGATGCTTGCCCTCGGGGATGTCGGACATGGCTTCCCTATCTCCCCTAGCTGTAGCGGACCTTGGGGTCGAGCAGGCTGTAGACCAGGTCGACCGCCAGGTTGAAGAGGATGATCAGTCCGCCGTAGAGGATGACGGTGGCCATCACCAGCGTGTAGTCGCGGTTCAGCGCGCCCTGCACGAAATAGCGGCCGATGCCGGGGATCTCGAAGATCTGCTCGATCACCACCGAGCCGGTGATCAGCGCCGCCGTCGCCGGTCCGATATAGGAGACCACGGGTAAGAGCGCGCCCTTCAGCGCGTGGCGCATCACGGTCACGCGCTCCGGCAGGCCCTTGGCCCGGGCGGTGCGGATGTAGTTGGAGCGCAGCACCTCGATCATCGAGCCGCGGGTCAGCCGGGCGAAGATGGCGAGCTGCGGCAGGCCGAGCGCGACGATCGGCAGGATCAGATTCTCGATCGAGCCGCCGCCCCAGCCGCCGACGGGCAGCAGGTTCAGCCAGATGCCGAAGATCAGGGTGAGGATCGGCGCCATGACGAAATTCGGCACGGCGATGCCGGTCATCGCGGTTGCCATCACCGCGTAGTCGGTGCGCGTGTTCTGCCGGAGCGCCGCCAGCGTGCCCAGCGTCACGCCGATCACGGCGGCCAGGATCAGCGCGCTCAGGCCGACCCGGATGGAGGCCGGGAAGCCGGCGGCGATCAGCTCGTTGACCGAAAAATCACGGTTGCGCAGCGACGGTCCGAAATCGCCCTGCAGCACATTGCCGAGATAGATCAGATATTGTTCCGGCAGGGTACGGTCGAGATTGTAGCGCGCGGCGATATTGGCCTCGACCGCGGGCGGCAGCGCGCGCTCCTGGTCGAACGGCCCGCCCGGCGCCACCCGCATCATGAAGAAGGCGATCGAGATGATCACCAGCATGGTCGGGATGGCGACGATCAACCGCCTGATCGTGTAGCTCAGCATGAGATCCACCCAAACCCGGCCCAAACCCGGCGCAACCCGGCCGAGGAGTCGACCGGCGCGGCCGCCAGCCCCTCTCCCGGGCCGGCCGACCGGCTGTCCATGGTCGGACGAAACGGCGCGGGGGCGGCGCTCACGCGACCGCCGCCCCCGTCACCGTCGGACGGGTTCTACCTGTTCAGCGACAGCCACCGGGTGCGGTGGATGTCCTTGGCGTTGTCGATGAAGTTCTCGACATAGGGCGCCACCAGGTTCTTGGAGACGTAGTAGTAGATCGGGATCGTCGCCGCATCGTCGAGCGCGATCTGCTCGGCCTGCTGCAGGATGTCGGCGCGGGACTCCATGTCGTTGGTCACCGCGGCCTCGTCCATCAGCGCGTCGAACTCCTCCTTCGACCAGCGGCCGTAGTTGAAGCTGCCCGAGGAGGTCTCCAGCAGGGTCAGGAAGTTCTGCGGGTCCGGATAGTCGGCGATCCAGCCGGCACGGGCGACCTGGAAGTCGTTGGCCTCGAGGTCGTTGTAGTGCACCGCGACGTCGGTGTTGAACAGCTCGACGTCGATATAGATCTCCTGCCACATCGCCGCCGCGGCCACGGCCACCCGGCGATGGTTCTCCGAGGTGTTGTAGCGCAGCACCAGCGACAGCCTGTTGTCGGGGCCGAAGCCGGCCTCCTGCATCAGTCCCTGCGCTTCGGCCACGGCCTCCTCATAGGACAGGCCGGCATAGGGCGCGGTCGCCGGCTCGTAGCCCGGCATCGGCGGCACGAAGGAGGTCGCCGGGATCTCGCCGGTCTGCAGCACCTGGTCGGTGATCGCCTCGCGGTTCAGCGCCAGCGACAGGGCGGCACGCACCCGCTGGTCGGCCAGCGCCGGGTCGTTGGAGTTGATCGGGTAGTAGTAGATGCCGAGATAGGGCGCGATGCGGTAGCTGTCCGGCAGTTCCTCCTCGAGGAAGGAGATCTGCTCCGACGGGAAGTCGGTGTTGATGTCCAGTTCGCCCGCGCGGAACCGGCGCAGGGCCGCCGAGCGGTCCTCGGTCGGATAGAAGAAGACCTCGTCGATGGCGACGTTGTCGTTGTCCCAGAACATCTCGTTGCGCACCAGGTGGACGTGGGTCTGCGGGATCCACTCCTCCAGCACGTAGGGGCCGTTGACGACGATGTTCTCCGGCCGGATCCAGTCGTTGCCGTGCTCCTCGACGACGTGCTGCGGCACCGGCCAGGCGGTGTAGTGCGTGGTCAGCTCGACGAAATACGGCGTCGGCGCCTCCAGCGTGATCTCCAGCGTCATGTCGTCGATCGCGGCGGCGCCCAGCGTCTCCGGATCGGCCTCGCCGGCGTTGATCGCCTCCCCACCCTGGATGGGATAGAGCAGGAAGGCGTACTGGGCCGCAGTCTCCGGCGCCAGGATGCGGCGCAGCGAGAAGACGAAATCGTCCGCCGTCACCGGCTCGCCATCCGACCACACCGCGCCCTCGCGCAGGTGGAAGGTATAGACCAGGCCGTCATCGGAGACGTCGTAGCTCTCCGCCGCGCCCGGGATCACCGAGCCGTCCGCCGCCTCGGTCATCAGGCCGACGATCATGTCGCCGATGATGCGGTTTTCCCAGGTGCCGGAGGCGAAATGCGGATCGAGCGAGTCGGGCTCGCCCGAATTGCCGATATGGATGACCGATTGCGCCAGCGCCGCGGCGGACATCCCACCCGCCAGCGCGAATGCGAGCGCGCCGCCCATGACTAGTTTGCGAATGTGCATGCGAAGCCTCTTTCGCGTTGTTGATTGACGCGGTCCGCGCGTATGTCGCCGACCGCCGGGCGTGGATCTTCATGTCCCGCCCTTCCCTGTTCGCCGCGCGTCCCCTGCGGCGGAGAAATTCTCCTCAGCGGGCCGTGCGGCAATGCGCGCTAGCCTACGCTGTTGCGACCGCCGCGCAACGCTTTTCCGCGAAAGGGCGCGGCGTTGTCGAACGACATCAGGAAAGAAAGTTTCTCGCCTGTCGCGAATCACTCCAGTGGTATGACCACCCGCCCCCAAACGGGGACGCGCGCCCTCTCAGCCGGGCCGGCTCAGCCGGGTCGGCTCAGATGGGGCGGTTGCTGATCCGCCGGCTTTCGGCAAGGAAGGCCACCACCAGGCCGAACACGGTCAGCGCCCCGGCCTGGTGCAGCGTCGCCACGGCGATCGGCACCATGGCGAGCAGCGTGACGATGCCCAGCAGCACCTGCGCCAGGACGGCGATGCCGGCCAGCACGGCCAGCACCCGCGCCGCGCCCTCCACCCCCGCCGCCAGGGCCCGCCAGCTCAGCGCCAGCACCGCCAGGGCGGCGACGATGGCGATCCAGCGATGGATGAACTGCACCAGCGCCGTGTTCTGCACCGGGTTCAGCCACACCGGCTCGATGCTCCAGGCCTCTGCCGGCAGCAGCGTGCCGTTCATCAGCGGCCAGGTGTTGTAGGCGAGGCCGGCGTCCAGCCCGGCCACGAAGGCGCCCCAGATCACGGTGAGGAAGAGAACGGCGAGCGTCGCCCAGGCATGCCGGCGCACTGGGCGGATGGTGCGTGGCTGCGGCGTGGCCTCGACACGGCCGACGCTGAGCGCCATCCAGACGAGCACGCCGAAGATCACGAAGGCGAGGCCGAGATGGGCGGCCAGGCGGTAGTGGGAGACCGAAGGCCGGTCCACCAGGCCCGACTGCACCATCACCCAGCCCATGACACCCTGCAGGCCGCCCAGCGCCAGCAGGGCCAAGAGCTTCCAGCCGAGCCGGGGGACGTGGCGGATACGCCCCAGCGTGCCGAGTGCCCAGAAGGCGAGAAGCGGCAGGGCGAAGACCAGGCCGATCGCCCGGCCCCAGAGCCGGTGCAGCCACTCCCAGAAGAATATCTCCTTGAAGGCCTCCAGGCTCATCCCGGCATTGAGGAAGCGGTATTCGGGGGTCTGGCGATAGAGCTCGAACACCCTTGTCCACTCCGCCTCGCTGGTCGGCGGCAGCCAGCCGATCAGCGGCCGCCACTCCACCATCGACAACCCGCTCTCGGTCAGCCGCGTGACGGCGCCGATGACCGCCATGGCGAAGACCATGAAGGCACAGATCCAGAGCCAGGCGGCGACCCGCCGGGCCGCCCGCTCGCCGGCGCGGGCGGCGTCCTTGGTGGCGGGCAGGGAGAGCGTGAGGGCCATGTGGGCGTGATCCATCGGCGGGTCGGACAGGGCGCTGGGAAAAGCGCGACCGGCTTATGCGCCGGCGCCGCGCTCACGTCAAATGAACCCGGCGCAAGCCACCCGCGAGGCCGGGGCCGGGCGCGTCCGCCGCCGGGAGGACACGCGCTCACCGCATCCATGCCCGATGGCGCGTGCGAAGTGTCGGTGTCCGGTCGGCGTCGGCGCCGGCCGCAACCGTATATGGGATGGGTTCATGCTTCGTCGCCTGCTGCTGATGGTCGCGGCCGTTCTGGGCGCCTTCATCGTCTTCGCCGTGGCCAACAACGCCAACTGGCTGCGCGCCGCGCGGGAGGCCGAGCCGGTGCTGCTGGCCCATCGCGGCATGGCCCAGGACTTCGAGCGCGCTGGCCTCACCGGCGAGACCTGCACCGCAGCGCGCATGCTGCCCCCGGTGCACGGCTTCCTGGAGAACACGCTGCCCTCGATCGCCGCCGCCGCCGATGCCGGCGCCGACATCGTCGAGATCGACGTGCAGCCGACCGCGGACGGCGCCTTCGTGCTGTTCCACGACTGGACTCTCGACTGCCGCACCGAGGCGAGCGGCGTCACCCGCGAGCGGACGCTGGCGGATCTGCGCGCGCTCGACATCGGCCACGGATACACCGCCGACGACGGCGCCAGCTTTCCCTTTCGCCGCCAGGGCCGAGGCCTGATGCCGACGCTCGAGGAGGCGCTCGCCACCTTTCCCGACCTGCCCTTCGTGATCAACGTGAAGAGCGACGACCCGGCGGAGGGCGTGCTGCTGGCCGGGCTGCTGGCGGAGCTGCCGGCGGCGCGGCGCGACAGCCTGATGGTGCTGGGCGGCGCGCGTCCGGTGGCCGAGATCGAGGCCCGCCTGCCCGGCCTCGTGACCGGCTCGCGCGAGACGATCCGCGCCTGCCTTGTCGACTACATGATCCAGGGCTGGACCGGCATCGTGCCGTCGAGCTGCCAGGGCCGGCTGCTGCTGGTTCCGGTCGACGACGCCGACTGGCTGTGGGGCTGGCCCGACCTCTTCCTCGACCGCATGGACCGGGTCGGCGCCCGGGTCTTCGTCGTGGCGCCGCTGGAGGGCGCGTTCACCCGTGGCCTCAACGACACCGACGACCTCGCCCTGCTGCCGGAGGGCTATACCGGCGGTCTGTCCACCGACCGCATCGACGTCGTCGGCCCGGCGCTGGGCCGCTGAGGCCCGTCCGCGACCGCGACGGTTGGCGCCGGCGACTGCTTCAGGCCACACTGGCGGCGTCATGTCCGCCGCCATCGAGATCCATCCGGTCGACCGGGCGCGCTGGCCCGACCTTGAAACTTTCTTCGAGGCGAGGGGCGGTCCGCACCACTGCTGGTGCATGGCCTGGCGGCGCAAGCCGCCGGGCGTGGGCGCGCTGCGCGGGACGACCCGCAAACAGGCCCTGAAGGCGGCGCTCGCCAGCCAGATCGGGCGCGGCGAGCCGGTCGGCGTGCTCGGCTATGCCCAGGGCGTGCCCGTCGCCTGGTGCTCGATCGCGCCGAAGGCGAGCTATCGGCGGCTCGGCGGGCCGCCGGAGCGCGACGCGGCCGCCGGCGCCGTCTGGGCCATCGCCTGCTTCTTCATCCGCCGCGACCGGCGCGGCCAGGGCCTGATGACGGCGATGCTGGAGGGCGCCATCGCCGAGGCGCGCCGCCGGGGCGCCGCCGCCATCGAGGCTTACCCGGTCGACCGCGACGCGCCTTCGTACCGCTTCATGGGCTTCGTGGACGTCTTCGCGCGCGCCGGCTTCCACGAGACCGGCCGCGCCGGCCACCGCCGGCACGTGATGCGGCTGCCGCTGGTCTAGCCGAGCGCGGCCCGCAACTCCTTGCGCCAGACCAGCTTGAGGCCGGACCAGACGGCGTCGACGGCGCAGACCTTCACGTCGACCAGGCCGCGCGGCAGGCAGACTTCGCGGATGGTGTCCTCGGTGATGTCGGTCGGCATCTTGGACGCCCGTTTCGGCCAGGACACCCAGATCGCGCCATCGGGCCGGATCGCCGGGCCCAACGCCTCCAGCCCCCGCTCCAGGTCCCGCCGGCGGGTGACGAAGAGATGGGCGAGATCGTAGCGCCTGCGCCCCGCCGGCACCGCGCCGGCGTCCGGATAATGCGCGACCTCCTGAAAGCTCGCCGCGTCGGCGAGGTGGCCGAGCTCCGCCGGCAGGCCGATGAAGGCCACCGCCTGCCCGTCCTTCAGCCCCAGCTTGCGCGGCAGGGGCGTCCCCGAATAGCCGTGAGCGGCGGACATGCCGGCTCTCCTCCCTCTCCCACGATGTCCCTGCCCTCTCTCCTGCCGCAGCCACACGCCAGGAGCAATACCAAGGTTAATAACATAATGAACATGTGAATAATGTGTATTACACATTAGAAATGTATTGAAAAATCTGTTCCACGGTATTTTCTATGCCAATAGCCGGACGCCGGAACCTGCCCGCCGCCGACATCACCGGAGC
>JAVKFF010000139.1:0-5650 GCA_040226215.1 Azospirillaceae bacterium | reverse complement strand
GGTGCTGGAACGCATCGTCGATGCCGGCCGCTGGGCGCCCTCGGGCGCCAATGTGCAGTTCTTCGACTTCCAAGTGGTCGACGAACCGGCGATGAGCGAGGCCGTGACGGCGATCTTCCTGCGCCAGGCGCAGCGGCTGGTCGACCATGCCAAGGGCTTCCCGGCGGTGAAGAAGAGCTACCTGGCCAATACCGTGGCCATCGTGCTGGTTCTGGGCGACCCGCGCTGGAAGGTCTGCTTCCCGCAGCCGACCAGCCCGGACTGGGCGGCGGAATATCTGGACAACAACCAGGCGATCTTCCTCTGCTCGCTGGGCGCGGCGATCCAGAACGTCCAGCTGGCGGTGGCCGCCGAAGGCCTGACCTCGGCCTGGCTGAGCGGCGGCGGCGAGGACCGGACCAACCGGGAGTTGGCGGAGCTGCTGGGCTATCCGGACTGGATGCGGGCCTATGGCACCGTGCCGATCGGCTACCCGACGGAGGAGGAGCATCGCCGCTATCGCCGGCCGCTGGCGCAATGCCTGCACTGGAACGGCTTCCAGGCCAGCCAGTACCGCCCGCATGCGCAGGTGGATTTCTACGAGGCCAGCCTGCGCCCCTTCGCGATGTACCGCCATGACGAGCGGATGCAGGACTGGCCCGACCGGGCGGAGAAGCTGGGCCACTGGGACGCGGCCTTCACCGGCGGCACGCCCAATCCGGACGGCGGCCTGGAACCGGAGGCCGACTTCTCCGCCCCGCGCAGCACCGGCCGGGCGACCAAGCGCCGTCGCAGGGGGTGAGCGAGGCGCTCCGCTTTCGCGTTATGAATTGCCGATGACGTGGAGCGCCTTGCTGCCCATTCTCACCGCCTTTGTCGAAAGGCGCCTGTCGAATGTCGCCAGCTTTCCGCCATTGGCGCGGGCAAGCGCCAGCAGATAAGTGTCCGTCACCTGAGCCGAGGTCAGCACTTGCGACCGATCGACGTCGGCAGCATTGGTCAGGCTCAGACTGTCAGGCCAGAAAATGTGCCCCGCCAATCCGCACATCCTGGTCATGATCGTCGCGACATCCGCCGGCGAACCCGGTGTGTTGGGATAGCTGGGATGACCGACGATCCGGATGACCCCGTTCTCGGTCAGGGGGCAGGTCGCCCAGGATGTTTTGCCAGCGGTATCGAACCAGCAGTGTGCGGCATCGTGACTGATATGCGCCGGATCGATCAGGGCGATCAGCACATTGACGTCGAGGAGGAAGGTCACGGCAACTCGTCGCGAAGCCTGTTCACCGTCTCAAGCGTGACCACGGCCGCCTCGTCCGTTACCGGCAGAAGGGGTATGCCATTGCGCGCCGCGGGCGCTTGCGGGCGTCGCAACGCACGGCGCGCCAGATCGGACACCACCTCGCCGAGAGTCCGCCCCTGTTGCCGCGCCAACGCCTTGGCAGCGACCAGCACGTCGTCGTCAATTGCCAATGTGGTCCGCATGACTGCCTCGGTCGCATCAAACATCACGCATCACATAGTTGGGACGTCGCCTCGGTTCAATAGCCCCGACTGCAAGGGGACGGGGCGGCGACGGGCCGGTGCCTAGGCCCCTGCCGCGCCGCGGATCGGGATCGCCGGCACGGCGGCCACCCGGGTCAGCGCGCCATCGACCGGCAGCACCGCGCCGGAGATGCAGCCCGACAGGTCGGAGGCCAGGAACAGGAGCGCCTTGGCGATGTCCGCCGGCTCCGCCGGGCGGCCCAGCGGGACCGCGGCCTCGACCTGGGTCCAGAACGTCTCGTCGAAGGCGGCGACCAGGCGCGGCGTGCGGACGAAGCCGGGTGCGACCGCGTTGACCCGGATGTTGCGCGGCCCCAGCTCCACCGCGGCGCAGGCGACGAGGTGGTGCAGCGCGGCCTTCGCCGCGCCGTAGATGCCCTGCTTGGGGATGCTCAGGCTGCCCGACATGGAGCCGACGAAGACCATGCTGCCGCCGCGCTCCCCCAGCCCCGCGGCGCAGGCCTGGATCGCCAGCCAGGCATGGCGCAGCACGATGTCGAAATGCCAGTCCCAGACCGCATCGCCGGCCTCCGCGATGGGCTGGTTGTCGGCCATGCCGACGATGTCCACCAGGCCGGAAAGGCGGTCGCCGAAGCGGCTCGCGGCCTGCGCGAAGACCGCGTCCATGCCGGCGCGCGTGGTGATCTCGGCAATGCAGGGGGTGCCGCCGGTCTCTGCCGCGACCTGCTCCGCCCGCGCCCCCTCCCGGTCCACCAGCAGCAGGTCGGCGCCGGCCTGCGCCAGGGCATGGGCGGCCTGCCGGCCGATTCCTTGGCCGGCGCCCAGCAGCACGAAGCCGCGGCCGTCCAGGCGCAGGGCCTGCAGATAGTCGGGCACCGTCGATCGGTCGGCTGTCATCATCCCCTCCACGTTTCGGACGGCGATATCCTTGGGGGCTTCGGCGCCCGCGGCAAGCCGGCTGCCTAGATGCTGGACAGGATGAGGTTGCGGACGATCGGGTAGATCTGGCTGTCCCAGCGGCGCCCGTTGAAGACGCCGTAATGGCCGACATCGGCCTGCAGGTGGTGGCGCTTGAGATAGGGCTTCAGCCCGCTGCACAGGTCATGGGCGGCGACCGTCTGGCCCATCGAGCAGATATCGTCGCGCTCGCCCTCCACCGTCAGCAGGGCGGTGCGGCGGATCGCGGCGGGACGCACCGGCCTGCCCCGGAAGGTCAGCTCGCCCTTCGCCAGCAGGGCCTCCTGGAAGACCTTCTGCACGGTCTCCAGGTAGAACTCCGCGGTCAGGTCCAGCACGGCGTAGTATTCGTCGTAGAAGGTGCGGATGGCCCGCGCCTTCTCCGCATCGCCGTTCGCCAGGTGGCGGAACAGGTCGCCATGCGCCTTCACATGGCGGTCCGGGTTCATCGCCATGAAGGCCATCAGCTGCATGTAGCCGGGATAGACCCGGCGGCCGGCGCCGGGATGCACCGGCGGCACCGTGGCGATCAGCTTGCTCTCGAACCACTCGATCGGGCGTTCGGTGGCCAGCCTGTTGACCTCGGTCGGGTTGACACGGGTGTCCACCGGGCCGGCCATCAGGGTCATGCTGGCCGGCTGCGCCGGATCGCCGGCCTCGGCCATCACCGCGGTGGCGGCCAGTGCCTGGACGCAGGGCTGGCAGACCGCGACCAGGTTCGTGCCCGGCCCCAGGTGGCGCAGGTACCGGATCAGGTGGTCGACATATTCGTCGAAGCCGAACGCTCCCGCCGACAGCGGCACGTCGCGGGCATTGTGCCAGTCGGTGATGTAGACGTCGTGCTCCCGCAGGAGGGTGCGGACCGTGCCGCGCAGCAGGGTCGCGAAATGGCCCGACAGCGGCGCCACGACCAGCACCTTCGGCTGTTCCGCCTCCGCCGCCACCGCACCGTTGCCGTTGGCCAGGGGCCCCTCCTTGGCGAAGCGCAGCAGGGTGCCGAACGGCGTGGCCAGCGCGGCTTCCTCCCGCACCTTGACCGTGCTGCGGCCGACCGCGATCTCGTCGATGCCGAAGGGCGGGCGGCTGTGGCTCAGCCTGGTGTCGGCCAGCAGCGACCAGCCGGCGGTCATCATCCGCCAGGCCGGCAGGCCGCCGAGCCAGCCATCCATCGCACCGGAGGTCCAGCCGTCCGAAACCTCCACGGCCTGCCGCGCCAGGGCGCGCAGCGGCGCGGCGAGGTTCGACTGGATTTCGTAGGCCAGGTAGTGCATGGGCGCTGACTATCCGCTGTGCGTCGGGCATCGCCACGGGGCCATGCCCGACAGGATCCGGTCCGTCCGGTCACGCTCGGGTGCGACGGGCCAACGAACAGCCTGCCACGGAAGGGGTTAAGTTAAGGTTCTTTTGCTGCGTTGCGAAAGAGCCAAGCCGCATTTATGTTGCGCTGCGAGGCAATAATCGTTTTGCCCGTCCGGCACCGAGCGATGCCGGCGGCCGGGAGGGGCGGATGGCCAAGGCGATCCTGACGATATCCAGCAAGAACTATTCCTCCTGGTCGCTGCGCGGCTGGCTGCTGTGCCGCATGGCCGGGCTGGATTTCGAGGAGGCGGCGGTGCCGGCCAGCGACAGCGCCAGCCGGGCCGAACTGCTGCTGCTCTCGCCATCGTTCCTGGTGCCGCGGCTCGAGCATGAGGGTGCCAACGTCTGGGACACCCTGGCGATCGCCGAGTATCTCGCGGAACTGAGGCCCGAGGCCGGCCTGCTGCCGAAGGAGCGGACGAAGCGCGCCCATTGCCGCGCCGTGTCCGGCGAGATGCATTCCGGCTTCTACAACCTGCGCTCCGCCCTGCCGATGAACCTCAAGGCACAGTTCGAGGGCTTCAAGATCTGGTCCGGCGCCAAGCCCGACATCGAGCGCATCCTGCAGATCTGGCGGGACTGCCTGGAGGCCTATGGCGGGCCCTGGCTGTTCGGCGACCATGCGACCCTGGCCGATGCGATGTACGCGCCGGTCTGCACGCGATTCCGCACCTACGGCGTGGCGCTCGACGGGGTTGAGGCCGAGTATGCGGCCCGGATCCTGGACTGGCCGCTGCTGGTGGAGTGGGTCGCCGCCGGCAAGGCCGAGCCGGAAGAGATCGAGGAACTCGACGTCGAGTTCTGACGCCCCCTGCCGCCAGCCCGGGCCCCGCCATCCTCGCCGTCCCGCGCCCTCGGGCGCGAAGCCATCGCCGAATCCGGCGATTGACGCACGAGCCTGTTACTTTCACACTGTGAAAGTGAATTCGGCCGGGCCGGCCGCGCGGTGCCAGCGGAGGGGCGATGAAGTATCTCGAACCCGGGACTCTCGACGAGGCCCTGCGCCTTCTGGCAGAAGAAGAGGACGTCGCCTGCCTTGCCGGCGGGCAGACCCTGGTCGGGGTGCTCAATCTCGGCGTGGCGGAGATCGCCGCCCTGATGTCCCTGCGGCGCATTCCTGACTTGAACCAAATTCAAGTTTCCTCGGACGGCATCACGGTCGGCGCGATGGCGACCCATGCCGCGGTCGCGCGCGATGCCCGCCTGACAGGCCGCTTCGCGCTGCTGCGCGAGGCTGCCGGCCGGATTGCCCATCCGGCAATCCGCAGCCAGGGCACGATGGGCGGCTCGATCTGCCATGCCGACCCCGCGGCCGATTATCCCGGCGTCCTCGTCGCGCTGGATGCCGAGGTGCAGATCGCCTCCGCTGCAGGGCGGCGCAGCCTGCCGGCCGGCGCCTTCTTCGTCGACTTCCTGGCCACCGCGCTGGAGCCCGGCGAGATGGTGACCGCCATCCGCTTCCCGGGCAGCGCGGCTGCGGCAGGCGAGCAGGGCGTCTACGAGAAATTCACCCGGGTGGATGGCGACTATGCCACCGTGTCCGTCGCCTGCGTTCTGGGCATGGCGGAAGGCCGGTGCCGCAGCGCCGCGATCGCGCTCGGCTCCTGCGACGTGCGCCCGGTGCGCAGCGCCGAGGCCGAGGCCTGCCTGGCAGGCAGCTGTCTGGAGGATGCGGCGCTGGCCGAGGCGGGGCGGCTGCGGGCCGGTGCCGCCGACCCGCAGACCGACACGCGCGGCAGTGCCGACTATCGCCGCCGGCTGATCCCCGGGCTGGTGGCGCGCGCCGTGAGCCGCGCCCGCGCCGCCCTGCACCTGAGCGCGGGCGACTCCGGGGACCTGCCGGCGGGGG
>JAVKFF010000138.1:0-10723 GCA_040226215.1 Azospirillaceae bacterium | reverse complement strand
GACGGGCGGCCGGTCCCGGGTCTGCGGTGGATCACTTCGTGCTGCACCGCGCACGGGACCACGAGGTTTGGGTGTGGTTACTAGAACAAAATTCTTGGCGTCAGCACGGCCGAGCGCAGGGTGAGCCGGGATCGGCCGGGTGTCCTCGTGGGAGCGAACGGCGCCTGCCGGATGGCGGCGATGCCCTGCGGATGGCATAGTGCGCTGGTCACCTGAGGTGACCTCGCTCGCCCACGCAGCGGGCACGCCGCGCCCTGGGGAAAAGCCATGAAACGCCTGCTTGCCGCCTGTCTGCTCCTTCTCGCCATGCCGGTCGCCGCGCCGGCGCAGTCGCCCGGCGACGCCCCGTCCTATTCCGACTCGCTGCTCTGGCATCTGCGCCATCCGAACGGCAATGCGGGCTATCTGTTCGGCACCATGCATGTCGGCGATCCGCGCGCCATCGCGCTGGTGGAGCGCTTGCGCGGGCCGATCGAGGAGGTGGATGTCGTCTACACCGAGCTTTCCTTCGCCGAGGCCGAGGCGATGTCCGGCGAGATGATGGCGCTGATCTTCGACGCCAGCCGGCCGCCGCTCGACGAGGTGCTGGGCGAGGCGCTGTTCGCCCGCCTGCTGGCCGAGCTCGAGCCCTACGGCATCAACGCCGCGGCCTTGCGCAACATGCCCGCCTGGCTGGCCGGCACGCTGACCTTCTATCCCGACCAGATGTCGGCCGGCACCTTCGTCGACGTGGAGGTGGAGGCGCTGGCCCGCGAACTCGACCGGCCGGTCCATGGGCTGGAGAGCGTCGAGGAGCAGCTGGCCGTGCTGCGCGACCTCGGCGAGGCGGAGCCGGTGGCGATGATCGAGGGGGCGCTCGACTTCCTCCAGGACAATCCCGATGCGGCAGAGGAGATCACCGATGCCTATGTGGCGGGCGACCTGCCGACCGTGTGGTCGCTGGCCCTGGGCGCCATGGCCTATGGCAACGTCGCCGACAACGAGGCGCTGATGCAAAGCGCGCTCTACGATCGCAACCAGGTGATGGCCGAGCGCATCGGCGCGGTGATGGCGGGGCGCGCGGCGCTGTTCGCCATCGGCGCGGCGCACCTGCCCGACGAGGGCGGCGTGCTGGACCTGCTGGTCGGGCAGGGCTTTCAGGTTCAGCCCGTGCCGCTGGGAGGCCTGGATGGCGGTGACGGAGCCAACGGCGGCATGAGCGGACGCCCGAAAGGCTGAGCCTAGACAGGATCACGGCATGACGGAGCCGGCCCCGGCTCCGTCAAGGCATGATCCGCTTTAGTCCTTGACCGGAATGGCCGCCGTCAGTGCGTCATGGGCGTGGGCCAGCAGGTCGTGGACCAGGCGCTGGTTGCCCTCGGCATGGCGGCGCAGCCAGAAGGTGCGCACGACGGTGGAGACCGAGGGCACGGCGACATAGGTCTCGTCCCGGCCGATGCCGAGATGCAGATAGGCCTGGGCGTGATCGCAGCCATCGCCGACATCCGGCAGGCCGGTGCCGGCGAGCGACAGCGGCACGCGGCCGGCATAGAGGTCGCCGACCAGGTCGTCGGCGCGCGCCGGATCGTTGGCGACGAAGGTGGCGATCGGGCCGTAGGCGGCGAGATAGGCTTCAACCGCCGCCAGGAGGCGGCGCCGGTCGGCGATCGGCACGGCGTCGACGGCCTGGTCGATCCAGACCTCGCGCAAGTCGGCCGGCACGGCCTTCAGCAGGTCGCCGGCGGTTGTCCAGTCGCGCCCCTCGTCGAAGGCGTACCAGTCGTCGTAGACGGCGTAGCCCCAGCCGTCCTCCGACGGCGCACCGCCGAGGAAAAGGTGCTCGGCCAGGCCGTAATAGGCCGCCACAAGGCCCAGCCCCTCGAGCCGCAGCCGGTAGCCCGGGTCGCCGTCGCAGGCGGCCGGATCGGCGATGGAGCCGAGATAGTCGACCCACGCGTTGTCCAGGCTGACATGGCTTGCCGCCGCGAAGTCCAGCGGCACGGCAAAATAGCCCGGCAGCGGCACCTCGTCGGGCGGCGTCTGCGCGGAGGCGACCCCCGTGCCCGAGAGCAGCGTCACTGCCAGGATGGCGGCGTGGACTCCGGCGTGGCGCCCGATCGTTCGCGTCGATCCCCGCCCGGCTGACGATATTGCGGCACCGCGCATCGGCATCCCCCCTCCAACGGCCCGGCACCCGGCGGTGCGGCAGAACCAGTCTGCGCCGGATGATGGCAGGGATGGGGCGAGGTGCTCAGAAGGTGCCTTCGGCGACCTTCTTCAGGAGGAAGTCACGGAAGACCGATATGCGCTTGGAATGGCGCAGCTCCTCGGCATAGACGAAGTAGCACTCCGCCTTCGGGCCTTCGACCTCGGGCAGCACGCGCACCACGTTGAGCGACGGGTCGACCATGTAGTCGGGCAGGGCGGCGAGACCGAGGCCCGAGCGCACGGCGCGATAGATGGCGTACTGGTTGTTGACCTCCAGGATCACCTTGCGGCTGCCCGGCTCGGGGTCGCCGACCACGGTGATCCAGTTGATGTCCTGGATCGGCGGCCGGCTGTCATAGCCGTAGGTGATGAGGTCGTGGTTCTTCAGGTCGTCCACAGTTTCCGGAATGCCGCGCCGCTTCAGGTAGTCGACCGAGCCGTAGATGTGGAAGCGCACGGTCATCAGGTGGCGCTGGATCAGGTCGGGCTGGCGCGGCTGGGTCATGCGGATGGCGACGTCGGCCTCGCGCATGCCGAGGTCGAGCTCGTTGTCGTCGATGACCAGGCTGAGCTCGATGTCCGAATAGAGGGTGAGGAACTCGCGCACCCGCGGGGTCAGCCAGGTCGAGCCGAAGGCGACGGTGGTCGTCACCTTGAGCGGACCGGAGGCCTGCTGCTTGCTCTCCATCAGCTGGGCCTCGGTGATCGACAGCTTGGCGAACACCTCGTGCGCGGTCTTGTAGAGCAGTTCTCCCTGCTCGGTCAGGATCAGGCCGCGGGCATGGCGGTGGAACAGCGGCACGTTGAGGCTTTCCTCCAGCGCGCTGATCTGCCGGCTGACCGCCGACTGGCTGAGGTTCAGCTTCTCGCCGGCATGGGTGAAGCTGCCCGCCTCCGCCACGGCGTGGAAGACGCGAAGCTTGTCCCAATCCATGCGGCTGCGTGCGACCACCCTATCCATCCCGTTGCCGACCCGACGGATTCGCACCCCCGGGGCCGGTCTGTCGTTATCGTTGACCTGTTGCCCGTGATCCCTGATGCCGGAATCCGCAGTTGAAAGCAATCACCCCCGGCAACCGAGTCGCTTAAGTGAATCATTGTCGCGGAGAATACGCGCCGACGCAACGCCAGGAGAACGCGGCTTGATTTCTATCGGCCCGGGCGATGTTCACGAAAGCATTTGCCGCATTTTCCCGCCTTTGCGGCAGATTATTTCCGATCTTTTCGCATTTGCCGATCCGTTCGCGGCGGCCGACGCGATGCCGGAAAGCGGCGCCGGCGCCGCGCCTATTCCGCGGCGACCCGGGATGTCGCGGAGTCCTGCTGCTCGGCGATGAACTTTTCCGCCTCGAGTGCCGCCATGCAGCCCATGCCGGCGGCGGTGACGGCCTGGCGGTAGACCTTGTCGCGCACGTCGCCGGCGGCATAGACACCGGGCACGCTGGTGGCGGTGGAGTCGGGCGCGGTCAGGATGTAGTTGCCGTCGTCCATGTCGACATGGCCCTTGAAGACGGCCGTCGCCGGGTCGTGGCCGATGGCCACAAAGACGCCGTCGACGGCGACGCGGCTTTCCGCGCCCGAGCCTGTGTCGCGCAGGCGCAGACCCGTGACCCGGGGCGGGCCTTCCGTCGTCGCGCCCTCGATCTCCTCCACCACGTGGTTCCAGATCACCTCGACCTTCGGGTTCCGGAACAGCCAGTCCTGGGCGATCTTTTCCGCGCGCAGGGTGTCGCGGCGATGGATCAGGGTGACCTTGCGGGCATGGTTGGTGAGGTAGAGCGCCTCCTCCACGGCGGAGTTGCCGCCGCCGACCACGGCGACGTCCTTGCCGCGGAAGAAGAAGCCGTCGCAGGTGGCGCAGGCCGAGACGCCGAAGCCCTGGAAGGTCTGCTCGCTCTCCAGCCCCAGCCAGCGCGCCTGGGCGCCGGTGGCGATGATGACCGCGTCGGCGACGTATTCGTCGCCGCTGTCGCCCACGCACACGAAGGGCCGTCGGGAAAAGTCGACCGACGAGACGATGTCGAAGATCAGCCTGGTGCCGACATGCTCGGCCTGCCGGGCCATCTGCTCCATCAGCCAGGGGCCCTGGATGACGTCGGCGAAACCGGGGTAGTTCTCCACGTCCGTGGTGATGGTGAGCTGGCCGCCCGGCTGCAGGCCCTGCACCAGGATCGGCTCGAGATTGGCACGCGCGGCGTAGATGGCCGCGGTGTATCCGGCCGGTCCGGAGCCGATGATCAGAACCTTGGTGCGATGGCTGTCGGGCATGGGTTGGAGACCTCGGGCCAGGGGGTGAGATTGTCCGTGCGGGCTATAGCCACAAATGGTAGGGAACGCCCGTTCGTGGAACAAGGGACATGGCTGACGCGCGGCCATAGAATGGTTGCAGTCCCGCCCGATACTGGTGCCCAGGCGCTCCTCCCCCTCGGCGTCGCAACGCCATGTCTTGTGTTGGGGCCATCTTGGTAATATTTTTTCGCGTCCTGTCCCCGATCTGTCACGAGAGAACCCTATGCGCCGCGTGAAGCTCGACCGAATCGACCGACGGATCCTTCGCGACTTGCAGGACAATGGCCGGATGACCAATGTCGAGCTGGCGAAACGGGCGGGCATCTCCGCGCCGCCCTGCCTGCGCCGGGTGCGGGCGCTGGAGGAGGCGGGCTTCATCCGCGGCTACCATGCCGACATCAACCCCGAGGCCATGGGCTTCGGCGTCGCGGTGTTCGCGCAGGTCGGGCTGAACAGCCAGGCCGAGGCCGACCTCAAGGCCTTCGAGGCGCTGATCGGGGGTTGGGCGATGGTGCGCGAGTGCCACATGCTGGCCGGCGAATACGACTTCCTGCTGAAGGTGGTGGCGGAGGACTGGGACGACTACCAGCAGTTCCTCACCACCCAGCTGATCGCCGCGCCCAATGTGGCGCATGTGAAGTCGGCGCTGGCTATCCGCACCTCGAAGTCGCAGCCCGGTGTGCCGATCGACGCGGAATCCGACTGAGCCACGCGGCGCGCCGGGGGGTCAGCCGGCAAGGTCGGCGAGATCGAGCGCCAGCCCGGCCATGAAGGCCAGCGCGACGAGTGCCCAGGCGGGCAGCTTCCACGCCAGCAGTGCCACGATGGCGACGGCGGCACCGGCCACCGCGCCGGGACCGGTGAGCGCGGCCGACGCGATGGGGTCGTAGAGCGCCGCTGCCAGCAGGCCGACCACGGCCGCATTTGCGCCGGCCAGCGCGTGGCGTGCCGGGGCGTAGGCCTGCAGCCGAGCCTGGGCCGGCAGGGCGCCCAGCACCAGCAGCCAGGCCGGCAGGAAAATCGCCAGCAGGGCCAGCAGCGCCACGGCGAGGCCGCCGTCGCTGGCCCCGAGGAAGGCCGAGAAGGTGAACAGCGGCCCGGGCACCGCCTGCGCCAGGCCGTAGCCGGCGAGGAAGCTCTCGCGGTCGACCCAGCCGGGCGCCACCGTGGCGCTCTCCAGTAGCGGCAGCACGACGTGGCCGCCGCCGAAGACCAGCGCGCCGGCGCGGTAATAGGCCTCCACCCGGGCAAGCCAGGGATTGCCGGTGGCCTCCGCCAGCAAGGGCAGGCCGAACAGCAGGGCGAAGAAGAACGCCAGGAGGAGAAGCGCGACGGTCCAGCCCGGGCCACGGATCGTCCCGTCCGCCGTCGCGCCCGCCGCCGCCCCGCTTCCCATCGTCATGCCATTCGGGCCGCGCCCCAGCCTGAGACCGGGCAGGAGGCCGAGCAGGCCGCCGGCGGCGATGACACCGACCTGGGTCAGCGCGCCCGGCCACAGCACCAGCACGGTAAAGGCGGCGAGCGCCACGGTCTGGCGCGCCCGGTCGGGGGTGAGCTGCCGGCCCATCGCGATCAGCGCCTGCACCACCACGGCCAGGGCGGCGATCTTCAGGCCCTGCAGCCAGGCCGCGCCCGGCTCCGGCACGATGGCGGCGAGGCCGAGACCGGCCAGCGCCATGATCGCGGCCGAGGGCAGGGTGAAGGCGCACCAGGCCGCCAGCGCGCCCGCCCAGCCGGCGCGGTGGAAGCCCAGCGCCAGGCCGACCTGGCTGGAGGCCGGTCCCGGCAGGAACTGGCAGAGCGCGACGAGCTGGGCATAGGCGGCGGGCGAGAGCCAGCCGCGCCGCTCGACGAAGTCGCGGTGGAAGAATCCGAGATGCGCCACCGGCCCGCCAAAGGCGGTCAGCCCCTGGCGCAGGAAGGCGGCGAAGACCTCGCCGGCACTGCCGGTGGCGGGCGTTGTGGGGTCGGACATGCGGCGATTCCTCGATGGCGACGTCAGACCATGGCAGCCATCGATTGCAGTTTAGTGACGGTGACTAGTGACGTGACGCCCAAGCGGAGGGCCGAGGCCCCTCGAGCGTCTGCCATGGCCTCGCGGGTGTCGTGGCCGGGCGTCACTGGTCGGTCAGGCGCTCGCCGTCGAGGATGCGGGCGGTGAGCTGTTCGTAGGTCAGGCCGAGGGCCTGGGCCTGTTTCAGGCGGCGGCGCCAGACCTCCGGCGGCGGCAGGGCGAAGGCGGCCTTGCGCGCCTTGCGCCAGCAGAAGCGGCGCCAGGAGCGGCCGGGCTCGAGCGGCGGGCCGCCATTGTGGTCCGGCGGGTGGCTGGCCGGGCCGGTGATGTCGATGACGAAGGTGCGGCGCGCCAGCAGGCTCGACACGCGCCGGGCTTCCGCCGCGGCGATGCGGTCCTTCAGCGACAATCCGCGCCAGATGCGGTCGCCCATGCGTGGCCCCTTCCCGGCAAAGCCATTTGCCCGCGGCGCGGCGGGTTGATACACAACCAACCATACCGTCGGCGGCATCGTCTCGCTGATACCCTATGCTGACGGGGGCCCGTAGCTCAATTGGTTAGAGCCGACCGCTCATAACGGTCTGGTTGCAGGTTCGAGCCCTGCCGGGCCTACCAGCATGCGGTGGTATGCGGGCGCGGCCTTCGGGGCCGATTTGTGATCGCGCCTCACAGGAAAATGAGGGACTGCGTCCGCTTGGCTGGTGTACAACCTTTCGGACTACCCATTAGCTTGATGGGCATTTCGCCGGCTCGGGGATCGGCACTACCCATTGTCGAAGATGCGATCTGGAGGCGATCGGCCCATGTCCATGACCATGCGTGAACGATGTGCAGGACCGCGACCCGAGTCGCGACGGCGCCTGACGGTTCCGGTCATGGCGGCACAGGTCATGGCGGCACTGGTAGCCTGCTGTCTGGCCGCGGCCGCCACGCCGGCGCTGGCGGATGACCGCACGCCGGCCCAGGGCCTGGCCGACCCGACCGATGGCGGTGGCGGGGAACTGGGTGGCGGCGGCGGACTGAGTGGCGTGACCAATGATTCCGCCACCGGCGGCGAGCACGGCGGCTCGGACTCCAGGCTCGGCGTGCTGATCCCGATCGGCGACGACGGCTCCGGCCGGCCGCTGGAGGAGCGGGTGCCGGAAATCCTGGCCGAGCTCAACCCGGCGCAGCTGATGCTGGTGCGCAGCCATTGCTGGTCGCTCTACTCCACCGCGCGCAACTGGACGGGCGACCTCCGGACCTTCTGTTCCGAGGTGATCGACCGCGAGTGACGCCGGCGGCGAAGGCGGGCGGCCGGTCCCGGGTCTGCGGCGCATCACTTCGTGCCGCACCGCGCACGGGACGACTGGGTTTGGGTTGGTATCGGGTCTGCCGAAATAACCTTTGGGCGTCGTCCCGGCCGACCGCAGGGAGAGCCGGGACCGGCCGATGGTCATCCCCGGCGCGGCGCCCTCCGCGCGCCGGTTCCGCGCCCTGCGGCACGGCCATAGCGGATCGGCGGCGGCGGCCATTTGCACAGGCCCGGTTTCGCGCTAGAACGCCCACCGACTGCACTCCCTTCAGCGACGAGAACGGTGGCGGAGCCGATGGCCTCCTATCAGTACATCTATCACATGAGCGGCCTGACCAAGGCCTATCCCGGCGGCAAGAAGGTGCTGGAGAACATCCACCTGTCCTTCCTGCCGGGCGCCAAGATCGGCGTTCTGGGTCCGAACGGCGCCGGCAAGTCGACGCTGCTTCGAATCATGGCCGGCCGGGACAAGGAGTTCACCGGCGAGGCCTGGGCGGCGGAAGGCGCGCGCGTCGGCGTGCTGGAGCAGGAGCCCGAGCTCAGCGAGGACAAGGACGTGCTGGGCAACGTCATGGAGGGCATGGGCGAGGCGCTGGAGACGGTCAAGCGCTTCGAGGAGGTCTCCATGAAGCTGGGCGAGGTGACCGACGCCGACGAGATGACGGCGCTGATCGAGGAGCAGGCGGCGCTGCAGGAGAAGATCGACGCGGCCGACGCCTGGGACCTGGAGCGCACGGCGGAGATCGCCATGGACGCGCTGCGCTGCCCGCCGGGCGAGGCGGACGTCAGGAAGCTGTCGGGCGGCGAGCGGCGCCGGGTGGCGCTCTGCCGCCTGCTCTTGTCCAAGCCCGACATGCTGCTGCTCGACGAGCCGACCAACCACCTCGACGCGGAATCGGTCGCCTGGCTGGAACGGCATTTGCGGGAATATGCCGGCACCGTCGTGATGGTGACCCACGACCGCTACTTCCTCGACAACGTCACGGGCTGGATCCTCGAGCTCGACCGCGGCCGGGGCATCCCCTACGAGGGCAACTACTCGGCCTATCTCGAGGCCAAGGCCAAGCGCATGGCGCATGAGGAGCGCCAGGAGGCGGCCCGCCAGCGCACCATCAAGTCGGAGCTGGAGTGGATCCGCGCCGGCGTGAAGGCGCGCCAGACCAAGTCCAAGGCCCGCGTCCAGGCCTTCGAGGACCTGCTGGCGGCGAGCCGCGACCAGACGCCGGGCCAGGCGCAGATCCTGATCCCGACGCCGCCGCGCCTGGGCGAGAACGTGATCGAGGCCGACGGCGTGACCAAGGGCTATGGCGACCGCCTGCTGATCGACGACCTCGCCTTCGACCTGCCGCGTGGCGGCATCGTCGGGGTGATCGGCCCGAACGGTGCCGGCAAGACCACGCTGTTCCGCATGATCACCGGCCAGGAGGAACCCGATAGCGGCGCCATCCGCCTGGGCGACACGGTCAAGCTTGGCTATGTCGACCAGAGCCGCGACACGCTGGAGGCGAAGAAGACGGTGTGGGAGGAGATCTCCGGCGGCGACGACGAGATCGATCTGGGCAAGCGCAAGATGCAGTCGAGAGCCTATGTCGGCGCCTTCGGCTTCAAGGGCGGCGACCAGCAGAAGAAGGTCGGTCAGCTCTCCGGCGGCGAGCGCAACCGGGTGCACCTGGCGAAGATCCTGAAATCGGGCGCCAACACCATCCTGCTCGACGAGCCGACCAACGACCTCGACACCGAGACGCTGGCGGCGCTGGAGGAGGCGCTGTTGAACTTCCCCGGCTGCGCCATCGTGATCAGCCACGACCGCTTCTTCCTCGACCGTATCGCCACCCACATCCTGGCCTTCGAGGGCGACAGCCATGTCGAGTGGTTCGAGGGGAACTTCGAGGAGTACGAGGCCGACAAGCGCCGCCGCCTCGGCGACGACGCGGTCGAGCCCCACCGCATCAAGTACAAGCCGCTGACGCGGTAGGGGGCGGGGTTCGCCGTCGGCGAGGGCGGGCTGGAGATCCCGGGTCTCGGCTGCGCCTCGCCCGGGATGACGGCCCTTCTTCGCGACCCGACCCCAACCCGTCGTCCCGGCCGAGCGTTAGCGAGAGCCGGGACCTCGCGCGGAGGGGCTCCACCGTCTGAGAAGACGGGCCGGGGATCCCGGGTCTCGGCTTCGCCTCGCCCGGGATGACGGCTTTCTTCACGACACAACCCAAACGCCGTCATCCCGGACGCCCGTGAGGGCGATCCGGGATCTCCATCGGTTTGGCGTGGCGGTTTGCGCCGCCCTACCCGCAGAGCGACGGCTGCTGGAACTCGACGGTGAGCGGATTGAAGTCGATGCGGCGGATCGAGGTGTCGCCCGACGGGTTGGCGTCCGTCGAGATGTCGTCGCCGGCGGTGTCGCCGAGATAGGTGATGGTGCGCACCGGGCCGCCGAAGGTGTTGGTCCGCGTGGCGATGACGCCGCCATCCTCCTGCGGGCCGATGATGCCGCAGCCGAACGAACAGCCGGGCGCGCTGACATCGGTGAAGGTGGTGACGGCCGGGCCGGTGATCCGCTCGACGAGCTGCAGGCAGTCCTCGTCCTGCCAGTCCCAGACCAGGAAGGGCGGCGGGGTGACGCTGGTCGCGCTGCCGTCGCCGCCGAGTTCCCGCGCGCTCATGCTGACGGTGGCGAAGATCGCCCGCCCGCCGCGCTCGACCGAGAGCTGGACGCCGACGGTGATCCGCGGGCCGTTGCCGCCGAATTCCCGGTCGCCGGTGAGCGTGACGGTGGGCACGATCGGCGTGGTGATCGGCCGCAGCTGGACGGTGTCCTGGGCGGACGCGGGCGCCGCGAGGCCCAGCGACAGGACGGTGGCGGTGGCCACGGCCGACAGGCCGGCCGCCAGACGGTTGATGATGCCGCACATCGGTTTTCCCCCTTCTCGATTGCGCTGCCG
>JAVKFF010000137.1:0-18618 GCA_040226215.1 Azospirillaceae bacterium | reverse complement strand
CCGACACCGGTGGCGGAGGACGCGGCAGCGCCGCTGGCCCTGGAGGCGGACGCCGAGGAGGGCCGCGCCTGAGCGGCCTCTCGCGGCGCCAGCCTTGCAGCTGGTCACACCCCGCCAGTCGCCGCCCGCCGGTCGCCACCCGCCATGCCGGCCTGCCGACTTGCCAATGGGTATGTCGGCAAGCCGCCGCGCTTCTCCCCCCGCGATGACCGTCTATGCTTCAACGCGCAAGAATCATGCGCACGGGCTCGCGTGACCGAGGCGACATGACGTGAACGGTCAAGAGAGGGGAGAGAGAGCATGGGGTCACTACCGCGGGCCGCCTATTGGGGCATCGGCCTGGGCATCGTTGCGTTCTTCATCAGCTTCAGCACGCTCAGCACGTCGAACATCAACGGCCAGGTCAGCTGCAGCTACATGGATTTCGCGGCGATCGTGCTGGGCATCGTGGTTGGCATCATCGGCCTCAGCCTGTTCAGGACGCCGGCCTATGGCGGCCGCTCGCAGCTGGCCATTCCGGCGGGCGTGATCATCGCCGCGCTTGGCGTGGTGCACATCCTGCGCGGCATCGGCGTTGTCATGGGTCCGTGCAACGTCTGATCGGCCCGGCGCGGGAGGGGCGCGGGTGCCCGCCCCCGGGCGCCGCGCCTGAATCCGCCTGTCACCGCCGGCCGCCACCCGACTCTAATCCTTGGCGAGCGCCGCCTGCGCGGCCGCCAGCCGGGCGATCGGCACGCGGTAGGGCGAGCAGGAGACGTAGTCGAGGCCGACCTTCTCGCAGAAGCGGATGGAGGCCGGGTCGCCGCCATGCTCACCGCAGATGCCGAGCTTGATGTCGGCCCGCGCCTTGCGGCCGCGCTCGCAGGCGATCTCGACGAGCTCGCCGACGCCGTCCTGGTCCAGGGTCTGGAACGGGTCCTTCTCGATGATGCCCGCGCGTTCGTAGGCCGCCAGGAAGCCGCCCGAATCGTCGCGGCTGATGCCGAAGGTGGTCTGCGTCAGGTCGTTGGTGCCGAAGGAGAAGAATTCCGCCGTCTCGGCCAGCTCGCCGGCCCTCAGCGCGGCGCGCGGCAGCTCGATCATGGTGCCGACGAGATAGCGGAAGTCGACGCCCCGCTCCGCCTTCACCGCCTCGGCCACGCCGTCGATCAGGCGCTTGAGCACGTCGAGCTCGGCCTTGGAGAAGGCGAGCGGGATCATCACCTCCGGGATCACGTCCTCGCCGCTGCCCGCCGCGATCTCCGCCGTCGCCTCGAAGATGGCCCGCACCTGCATCTCGTAGATCTCGGGATAGGTGATGCCCAGCCGGCAGCCGCGATGGCCGAGCATCGGGTTCGATTCGTGCAGCTGCAGTGCGCGGGTGCGGATGCGGCCGACCTCGACGCCGGCGGCCTTCGCCACCTCGGCCATGTCCTCCTCGGTCTTGGGCAGGAACTCGTGCAGCGGCGGGTCGAGCAGGCGGATGGTCACCGGCAGGCCCACCATGATGCGGAACAGCTCGACGAAGTCCTGGCGCTGCATGGGCAGCAGTTCCTCCAGCGCGGCGCGGCGGTGCTCCTCACTCTCGGCCACGATCATCCGGCGTACCGAGACGATGCGGTCGGCATCGAAGAACATGTGCTCCGTGCGGCAAAGGCCGATGCCCTCCGCCCCGAACTTCACCGCCTGGCGGGCATCGGTCGGCGTCTCGGCATTGGTGCGCACCTTCATGCGGCGGAATGCGTCGGCCCATTCCATCAGGGTGGCGAAATCGCCCGAGAGCTCCGGATCGATGGTCGGCACGCTGCCGTTCATCACCTCGCCCGTCGACCCGTCGATGGTGATCACATCGCCGGCGTTCAGCGTGATGCCGCGCGCCGTCAGCTTGGCCTCGCGGACGTCGATGGTGATCTCGCCGGCGCCGGAGACGCAGGCCCGGCCCATGCCGCGCGCCACCACCGCGGCGTGGCTGGTCATGCCGCCGCGCGCGGTCAGAATGCCGGCCGCGGCGTGCATGCCGTGGATATCCTCCGGGCTGGTCTCGTCGCGCACCAGGATCACGCGCTCGCCCTGATGCGCCTTCTCCTCCGCCTCGTCGGCGGTGAACACGATGATCCCGGATGCCGCGCCGGGAGAGGCGGGCAGTCCCTTGGCGATGACCTTGCGTTCGTGGGCCGGGTCGATCATCGGGTGCAGCAGCTGGTCGAGCGAGGACGGCTCGACCCGGCGCACCGCCTCCTCCCGGCTGATCAGCCCCTCATTCGCCATGTCGACCGCGATCTTCAGGGCGGCCGGCGCGGTGCGCTTGCCGTTGCGCGTCTGCAGGATGTAGAGCTGGTGGCGCTCGACGGTGAACTCCAGGTCCTGCATGTCGCGATAATGGCGTTCCAGCAGGATGCGCACCTCGTCGAGCTGCCGGAACACGTCCGGCATCACCTCCTCCATCGCCGGCAGATCGGCCTTGCCGCGCTCCTTGGCATGCAAGGTGATGGGTTGCGGCGTGCGAATGCCGGCCACCACGTCCTCGCCCTGGGCGTTCACCAGGTACTCGCCGTAGAACGCGTTCTCACCGGTCGCCGGGTCGCGGGTGAAGGCGACGCCCGTGGCACAGTCGTCGCCCATGTTGCCAAAGACCATGGACTGCACGTTGACCGCCGTGCCCCAGCTGGCCGGGATGTCGTGCAGGCGCCGGTAGGTCTTGGCGCGCTGGTTCATCCAGGAGCCGAAAACCGCACCGATGGCGCCCCAGAGCTGCGCCTTGGGGTCCTGCGGGAAGGGCTGGCCGGTCTCGTCCTCGACGATCCGCTTGTAGCGCTCGACGAGCTCGGCCAGGTCGTCGGCGCCAAGCTCGGTGTCGAGCCCGTATCCCTGGTCGCGCTTGATGCTCTCAAGCTCGTCCTCGAAGAAGCCGTGGTCGACGCCCAGCACCACGTCGGAATACATCTGGATGAAGCGGCGATAGCTGTCATAGGCGAAACGCGCGTCCCCGGTCGCGGCGACCATGCCGGCCACGGTCTCGTCGTTGAGGCCGAGATTGAGCACCGTGTCCATCATGCCGGGCATCGAGGCGCGCGCGCCGGAACGCACCGAGACCAGCAGCGGGTTGCCGGCATCGCCGAAGCGCTTGCCGACCGTCGTCTCGACCTGGGCCAGCGCCGTCTCGACCTGGTCGGCCAGGTCCTCGGGATAGCTTTCGCCGTGGTCGTAATAGTAGGTGCAGACCTCCGTCGTGATGGTGAAGCCGGGCGGTACCGGCAGGCCGAGGCGCGCCATCTCCGCCAGGTTCGCGCCCTTACCGCCGAGCAGGTCGCGCAGGTCCGCGCCCCCGTCGGTTCCATCGGCTCCGAAGCTGTAGACCCACTGCGCCATCGTCCGTTCTTCTCCTGCGTTGTCCCGCGGCTTCGGCTCCGCCGCGGGCTTTCCGTCAATCCCGTCCGGCAGCGTGAGTTCCCGGTTCGCGACGATCCCGTCCATGGCGCATCATTTCCCCGTGAAGTTGTATCGAGCGGGAATGATGCAATCTGCATGCCATGTCTGGGTTGAAGTGTCGCCCGTCCGTCAGGCCTCCACGCGCGAGAAATCGGCGATCTGGTTCATCGTCACGGTGATCTTGGCCAGCAGCGCCAGACGGTTGCGCCTGAGCGTCGCGTCGTCGGCGTTCACCGTCACCCGGTCGAAGAAGGCGTCGACCGGCTGGCGCAGCCGAGCCAGCTCGCCCATGGCGGCGGCAAAGTCCTCGGCAGCCAGATGCGGCCCCATGGCCGTCAATGCCTTGCCCAGCGCCGCCTCCAGCGCCTGCTCCTCGTCCGCCGCCAGCGCCTGCTGGTCGACCTCCGGCGCGAAGCCTTCGACGCCGTCCCTCTTCGCCTCGATGCGCACGATGTTGGCCGCGCGGCCATAGGCTGTCAGCAGGTTGGCGCCGTCATCGGTGCCCAGGAACGCCGCCAGGCTCTCCACCTTGGCGAGCAGCCGGACGAGGTCGTCCTCGCCGCCCGCGGCGAAGACGGCGTCGATCAGGTCGTGCCGGACTCCCTGCTCGCGCAGGATGACCTTCAGCCGGTCGGCGAAGAAGTCGAGCAAATCGCGCCGCGCCCCCGGCTCGGGTGACCCAATTTGCAATTGCGCCTGTTCGATGGCCTCGGTCAGCGACAAGCGGAGGCCGTTCTCCAGGATCAGCCGGATCACGCCCAGCGCCGCCCGGCGCAGGGCATAGGGATCGCGGCTGCCGGTCGGCTTCTCGCCGATCGACCAGAAGCCCACGAGCGTGTCGAGCTTGTCGGCCAGCGCCACGGCGACGGAGACCGGCCGCGTCGGGCAGACGTCGTTGGGGCCGAGGGGGGAGTAGTGCTCCGCCACCGCCTCGGCGACCTCGGCGTGCTCGCCGTCGTTGAGCGCGTAGTAGCGCCCCATGATGCCTTGCAGCTCCGGGAACTCGCCGACCATGCCGGTCACCAGGTCGGCCTTGGCGAGGCGGGCGGCGGAGCGCACGCGGTCGAGATCGGCACCCGGCACCCGGCGGGCCAGCCAGACGGCCAGCGCCTGGATGCGGTCCACCTTCTCGTCCATGGTGCCCAGCTTCTCGTGGAAGGTGATCTGGCGCAGCCGCGGCGCCTTGGACGAAAGGCTCGCTTGGCGGTCCTGGTCCCAGAAGAACTTGGCGTCCGACAGACGGGCGCGCAGCACGCGCTCATTGCCCGCCACCACTTCTTTCCCGCCGTCGCGGGTCGTCGTATTGGCCACCACGACGAAGCGGTTGGCGAGGTCGCCATCGACGGTTTCCAGCGCGAAATAGCGCTGGTGGCTGCGCATGGAGGTGACCAGCACCTCCTTGGGCACGTCCATGAAGGCGTCGTCGATGCGGCCCGAGAGCACGACGGGGTACTCGACGAGGCCCGCCACCTCCTCCACCAAGCCCGGATCGTCGCGCAGCACCAGCCCGTGCCGCTTGGCCTCCGCCGCCGCGCCTTCGGCGATCAGCCGCTTGCGGACCTCGCGGTCGAGCACGACATGGGCCGCCTCCAGCCCCTGCCGGTAGTCGTCCCAGTCCCTGACCGGGAAATAGCCCCGGCCGAGGAATCGGTGGCCATGGGTCATGGCGTTGAAGGCGTAGCGGTTCCTGTGGTCCGCCTCGAAGGCGCCGGCCAGCGGCTTGCCGTCGAACAGCGCCAGGATGTGGTGCAGCGGGCGCACCCAGCGGAAGGCGCTCTCCTGCCAGCGCATGCTCTTGGGCCAGGGAAAGCCGCGCAGCACCTTGTCGATGCCGGCGACCAGCAGGTTCGCTGTCGGCTGCCCCTCCTTGCGCAGGACCGCGAACCAGACCGGCCCCTTCGGGGTTTCGCGCTGCTCGCAATCGGCCAGCGTCAGCCCGGTCGACTTCAGGAAGCCGTCGATGGCCTGCTGCGGCGCGTCGACCCTGGGGCCCTTGCGCTCCTCCGTTGTGTCCGGCGTGCGCTCGGGCAGGCCCTCGACATGCAGCACCAGGCGCCGCGGCGTCACATGCGCCTCCATGGCTCCCGCCGCCAGGCCGACCGCGGAGAAATGCTCGGCGAACAGGCGCTTCAGGTCCTCCGCCGCGCGCGCCTGCATGCGCGCGGGGATTTCCTCGGAGAACAGTTCCAGGAGAAAGTCGGGCATTTCTCGCTCAGCGTCGCGCGTGCCGGGGGGATCGGGTCATGCCGCGTCCAGCCACATGTGGCAGCACTGTCGCGCCAGCTCCCGCACCCGCAGGATGTAGGACTGGCGCTCCACCACGCTGATCACGCCGCGGGCGTCGAGCAGGTTGAACAGGTGCGAGGCCTTGATGCACTGGTCGTAGGCCGGCAGCGGCTTGCGGACCGCGATCAGCCGGCCGCACTCCGCCTCCGCGTCGCGGAAATGGGCGAGCAGGGCGTCGGTGTCGGCATGCTCGAAATTGTAGGCCGAATACTCCTTCTCCGCCCGCAGAAAGATGTCGCCATAGGTCTTGGCGCCCGGCAGGTCGGGATCGTTGAACGGCAGATCGTAGACGTTCTCCACGTCCAGCAGGTACATGGCGATGCGCTCCAGTCCGTAGGTCAGTTCGACCGGAACGGGATCGCATTCGATGCCGCCGACCTGCTGGAAATAGGTGAACTGCGTCACCTCCATGCCGTCGCACCAGACCTCCCAGCCGAGCCCCCAGGCGCCCAGCGTCGGGCTCTCCCAGTCGTCCTCGACGAAGCGCAGATCGTGCAGGCCGGGATCGATGCCGATGGCATAGAGGCTTTCGAGATAGAGCCCCTGCGCATCCTCCGGCGACGGCTTCATCAGCACCTGGAACTGGTAGTAGTGCTGCAAGCGGTTGGGGTTCTCGCCGTAGCGCCCGTCGGTCGGCCGCCGCGAGGGCTGCACATAGGCGCAGTTCCACACCCGCTCCGGCCCCAGGGAGCGCAGGGTCGTGGCCGGGTGGAAGGTGCCGGCGCCGACCTCCATGTCGTAGGGCTGCAGGATGACGCAGCCCTTCGCGGCCCAGAAGGCCTGCAGGCGCAGGATCAGCTCCTGGAAGCTCTTGGGCTTGTCGGCGATGGTCCGGTCCGGTGGCGTGGCGGACAGTGCTGGCAATGCGGACATCGGTTGGGCGGTTCGGTCTCGGCCGTCAGGTCATGATGGGCGCGCCCCGGCGGCGGCGGGGTCGCTGACGGAGCGGCACCTTAAAGAGCGGCCCCGCCCAATTCAAGCAACGCTTCCGCAGTGCACAATCCTGCCGTCCGGTCAGGTCATGGCCCAGCTGGGTTACAGACCGAAGCGTTGCCAGTGCGCCCGTTCCTCCACCGCCTCGATCGCGCCGTCGGCCAGGTCGCGGCCGAAGCGTCCCTGCCCCATGCCCAGCCTGGCCAGAATGCCGCCGTGCCCGCCGAAGACCTTGAAGCGCACGCGGTCGCCGAAGCGGTCGCGCAGCACCGGACGCAGATGGCCGATGCCGTCGATCAGGCCGAGGTCGAGCGCCCGCTCGCCGGTCCACACATCGCCGTTGAACAGCGTCTCGTCATCGGCGGCGAGATTGGGACCGCGCCGCTCGCGAACGTGATTGATGAAGGCCTGGTGGATGTCGGCCTGCAGCAGCTTGATGCGGGCCACGTCCTCGGCCTTCTCGGGCTGGAATGGATCGGCCATCAGCTTTCGCTCACCGGCGGTGTAGACCCGGCGCTCGACACCCCAGCGGCCGATGAAGTCGTGGAAGCCGAAGAAGGCGGCGATGACGCCGATCGAGCCGACGATCGAGGAGCGGTCGGCATAGATCTCGTCGCCGGCCGCCGCCAGCCAGTAGCCGCCCGAGGCTGCCACATCCTCCACGAAGGCGATGACCCGCTTGTTCTTCTCCTCCGCCAGGTCGCGGATGCGCCGCGCGATCAGGGCGGACTGCACAGGCGATCCGCCGGGCGAGTTGACGATCAGCGCCACGGCCGGCGCCTTGGAGACGGCGAACGCCTTCTCGATCGGCTCGGCGAGCCGGGCCATGGAGATGCCGCGCCGGCGGCCCACGCCATCGGCGTTGATCACGCCCTCCAGGCGCAGGACCGGGATCACCGGCGGCGGCTCGGTGATGTCCTGGAAGCGCTTGCGTAGCCTGTCGGTGAAGGCGCTCATCATTCGTCCTCGCCATCTGGAAGCGGATCACGTTCTGGCCGGTTCATAGGACGTCGTCGAGCGCGGCGCCACCCTGCAATACCCTGTCGGCGGCCACGGTGAAACACCCGTCGTTGCGGTGCAACACCAGCGGCGGCAGGATCGCCGCGGGCGAACGCACCCCCTTGCGGGCTCGCACGATCACCCGTCTGGCCGCCGCGCCGTCCCGGGGCAGCAGCGGGATCAGGGTGATCGCCCCGAACCGGGGTGCCAGCAGTGCCACCAGACGGTCGAAGCGGTCCGCCCGGTGGATCGTGGTCAGCCAGCCCTTCGGCGCCAGGACCGCATGCGCCGCCGCGACCCAGTCGGCAAGCACGCCGCCGTGATGGGCGCGATCGCGCCAGGCCTGCGGCGAACGGCTGCCCTCCCCGTCCTCCAGGAAGGGTGGGTTCATCAGCACCTGCTCGAAGGGACCAAGATCGCCCGGCAGCGCGGCGACGTCGCCCTCGACCAGGCGGCAGCGGCTCGACAGTCCGTTCTCGGCGACGCTCATTCCGGCGAGCGCCAGTGCCGCACCGTCCCGCTCGACGCCGGTGAGGTCGAGTTCGGGCTGGCGGGCCGCCAGGCAGAGCAGCGCCGCCGCCGTGCCGCAGCCAAGCTCGATCGCCCGCTCGCCCGGCCGCGCCGGACAGGCGGCGGCCAGCAGCACCGGGTCGACAGCCACCCGGTAGCCCTCGGCCGGCTGGAAAATGACGACACGTCCGCCCAGCAGCGTGTCCCTGGTGACGGCGGCGGCTGGATCGCCGTCAGGCGTCGCCGTCATCGTGTCCGCCATGCCCGCCCTCGTCGTCGAACGGCTTCCGGCTCAGGATATCCAGCGCCCGCTCGAAATCCTCGTCGATCACGGCCAGGCGGCGCGGCAGGATACCCAGGCTGCCCTCCATGATCGACATGTGGGTGTCGTAGACGAAGCAGGCGATCCCGGCATCCTTCAGCATCGCCTGGCTCCAGGACAGCTCGACCGGATTGGTCGTTCGGAGCACTTCCTTCATGGGCTTGGCGATCCATGTCTGTGGGAAAGAGCACGGGAAGGCCGTCTCGACCGGCCGGACCGCAGCGGTCGCCCGCGGCCGGATGTCCTTGACCGATCAAGGGCGCCGCCTATGCTGCGCGGCGACTTGCGACCCGTCAACAGCACATCCCCGAAACCTGGTGTCCCGCCCCGTGTCCGACCCGACATCCGTTCCCGCCGACTCCGCCGATGCGGAACCCGGCGACGCGCTCACCCGGCTCACCGCCCTGCTCGCCGACGACATGGCCGTGCTGAACCAGGAGATCCTGGACCGCATGCACTCCGAGGTGGCGCTGATCCCGACGCTGGCCAGCTACATCGTCGCCTCGGGCGGCAAGCGCGTGCGTCCGGCCCTGACCATCGCCGCGGCCCGCCTCTGCGGCTATGAGGGCGATCGGCACGCCCGGCTGGCGGCGGTGGTGGAGTTCATCCACACCGCCACCCTGCTGCATGACGACGTGGTGGACGAGAGCGTGCTTCGGCGCGGCCAGACCTCCGCCAACGAGGTCTTCGGCAACAAGCCCAGCGTGCTGGTCGGCGACTTCCTGTTCTCCCGCGCCTTCGAGCTGATGACCGAGGACGGCTCGCTCGACGTGCTGCGCACGCTGTCGCGCGCCTCGGCCGTCATCGCCGAGGGCGAGGTCCTGCAACTCGCCGCCCAGAACGACCTGAAGACCGACGAGGCGCTCTATCTCAAGGTGATTGACGGCAAGACCGCCGCCCTGTTCGCGGCGGCGGCCAGCGTCGGCGGCATCACCGCGGGTGCCGACGGCGACCGGCTCGCCGCGCTCGACACCTATGGCCGCTCGCTCGGCATGGCCTTCCAGCTGGTCGACGACGTGCTTGACTACTCCGCCAGCCAGGCGCGCCTGGGCAAGACCGTGGGCGACGACTTTCGCGAGGGCAAGGTGACGCTGCCCATCATCCTCGCCCATGCCGACGGGGACGCGGCGGAACGGGCCTTCTGGACCCGCACGCTGGAAGCGCAGGAGATCGAGGAGGGCGACCTCGATCAGGCCATGACGCTGCTTGGCCGCCATCGCGCGCTCGACCGTACCATCGAGCGGGCCCGCGCCCATGGCGACCAGGCCCTGGCGGCGCTGCAGGCGTTTGCGCCGCATCCCATCCGCGACATCCTCGCCGACCTCGTCACCTTCGTGGTCGAGCGCGACTACTGAGGGAAGAGCCCGGCCGGTCCCCCACCTGTCGGCGCCCGGACGGCCCGATGCCGGCCCGAATGCCGGCCCGAATGGCGGCCCGAATGACGGCCCTGCAGGACCGGCAGGCCCCTCGCCCGCGCCGACGCTTGCATGCCCCGTCGGATGCCGCTATACACCCGCCACCGCGACCGGAACGCCCCTCGACGGGCGACAGGCCACGGCATACCAGGTCGGTCGGAGTGTAGCTCAGCCTGGTAGAGCACTGTCTTCGGGAGGCAGGGGCCGGAGGTTCGAATCCTCTCACTCCGACCAATTTTTTCAAGGGGTTGGCCGGACGGCGCCGTCGGACTGGCGTCGTGTGGTCGGCGCTTGGCCAGGGCGTCAACGGACATTCTCCGGCACCTATGCTAGCCTCGACGGATGGCTGGTCATTTCGACTTCATCGTAGTCGGTGCGGGCTCCGCCGGGTGTGTGCTTGCCTCGCGGTTGTCCGCCGATCCGGATGTCACCGTCCTGCTGATCGAGGCTGGGGGTCACGACGACGATCCCAGGATCACGACACCCGCCCGTTTCGGCGCTCTTCCCAACACCCGGTTTGACTGGGGCTTCCGGACAGCGCCGCAACCGGCGCTGAACAACCGGCAGATCGCCTATCCGCGCGGCCGCTGTATCGGCGGCACCGGATCGATCAACTACATGATCTATCTTCGTGGGCACCCATCGGACTACGACCATTGGCGCCAGCTTGGCTGTGCCGGCTGGGGCTGGAACGACGTCTTGCCCTACTTCAAGCGCGCGGAGGCTTTTCACTCAGGTGGCGAGGCCGCGATTCACGGCGCGGACGGGCCGCTGGAGATCAACGAACAATCCGAGCGCTACGCGCTGACCGAGATGTTCCTGGCCGCGTGCCAGCAGGCCGGCCTGCCCTTCAATGTCGACCTGAATGGTCGTGACATCGAGGGCTGCGGCTATTTCCCCGCCACCATCAGCGGCAATGAACGTGGCAGCACGGCCCGCGCCTATCTGCTCCCGGCACGTACACGCAGCAACCTCACCGTCGTCACCGGAGCGACCGCTACCGGTCTGGCGATCGAGGGCCGGCGCGTCACTGGCGTCGATTACGTGGTGGGCGGCCAGGGTCATCAGGCACGCGCTGACCGGGAGACCATTCTCGCGGCCGGCGCCATCGGCTCGCCTCACCTGCTGCAGATCTCCGGAATAGGTCCCGCGGATCGGTTGCGAGCCGCCGGCGTCACGGTGCGACACGACCTTCCCGGTGTCGGCGAGAATCTTCAGGATCACCTGCACTATCGCGCACGCTGGGAGATTATCGAGCCGCTCAGCCCGTTCGGCCGAGACGCGAGCGCGATCCAGTCGATCGAAGCGCGCTACGAGCAGGACCGTAGTGGTCCGCTTTCTACCAACCACTTCGAGTCCGGTGCGTTTCTGTGCTCGGGACCGGAAGTATCGGTGCCGGACATCGAACTGCTGATGATCCCTTACTTCATCAGCCTGGGTGCGCCGGAGCTTAGGCCGCCTGATCGTCATGGCTTCACCATTTCCGGTTTTCCGACCCGCCCGCGCAGCCGTGGGCGGGTCGGAATCATGTCCGACGATCCGTTCGACCGATCGGAGATCGATCCGGGATACCTGACCGATCCTCATGACGCGCAAGTGATGATCAACCTCGTTCGCCGGGCTCGTGACATTGCCAATCAGGTCGCGTTCGACCCAATACGTGGTGCGGAAATCACGCCCGGCCCCGCGGTTGAGAGTGATGCCCAGCTGTTGGCTGACATCCGCGAAATGTCGTCGACCTCGTTCCATCCGGTGGGCAGTTGCCGGATGGGAATGGACGAGATGGCCGTAGTCGATCCGGAACTGCGCGTGCGCGGACTGGAAGGTCTGAGGATCGCGGATGCGTCGGTGATGCCCGAGATGAACACGGGACATCCGAATGCGCCGACGATCATGATCGCGGAGAAGGCCGCCGACATGATGCTCGAAGGCTGCAGCCAGACATGATCCCGTCGCGTCGACGGCAATATTCCGGGCCTTTCCTGGTGCTACTGGCTCGCGGCCGCGTCGCCGGCGGCGTCCGTCGCGGCGCCCTGGCCGTCGCCCGACGCGTCCCCCGGCGCGCCGCCCGAGCTGGCTTCCGGAAAATCCGCCAAGCTCAACGCCTGCGCCATGTCGTCGGCGGTGTAGGGCAGCGGGTCGCTGTCGGCGAGGCCGAGTTCGACGCGGGTCATGGCGTGGATCAGCGCGGCGACCGTCGGCCCGTGCTCCAGGTCGATGACCTGGGTGGCGCCGAAGCCGGTCAGGTCCGACACCCGGTCGACATAGGCCTGGGTGGCGTTGTGGTCGGATTCCGGCGACCAGCGGGTGATCACGCCGTCCTCGCCGGTGATGCCGTCCGGGCCAACCAGCGCGTCGATGCCGTGCAGGCGCTTGTAGTTGCGCAGCAGGATCGCCGCCGCCCGCAGGCCGTAGGCATAGCTCTCGAACACCGCGAAGCCGCCGTCGCCGGTCTGCTGCACGCGCACCTGGCCCTCCCAGGCATCGGGCGGGTCGACCGGACGGATGTCGAGCGGGTTGAAGTCGCGCTCGCCCATCGGCTCGTCCGTGGTGGCGGCGTCGGTTGAACCGGCCGCCGGGGCGTCGCCACCTGATCCGCCATCCTGTGCGGCCGCGGCACCCCAGGAGAGGACCAGCGCCAGGGTGGCGACGGCAAGTCCGTGGCGGTCCCGCGTCCGCGATCGACCAGTCATGCCAGCGTCCCTCCCCCTCGCCCCACCATCGCCCGCGCTACGCGCGCAGGGGGCGAGCATAGGCGGCATGGTCCACCCGAAACAATACCCTGCCCTGACCAGTAACCGCCCTGAACAGTAACAGCCCTGACCAGCAACCGCCCTGAACAGTACCGCCATGCAAAGTACCGCCCTGAACAGTACCGCGCTGAACAGTATCGCCATGAACAAGACCCCGGCCGCTCGCGCGACCGGGGCCTTGAACAATGTGCTGTGTGGTTTGGGGTCAACAACAGCACACGAAGGCTGCGGTGCCGGATATTCTTGGACAAGCGTTCAATTTCAGAAAGACTGGGCGAAGGTTGATGGCGCGTCCTGTGGCCACGCCGCCCCCTCGAGCGGACGGTGCCTGAGCGCCAGGAACGGCGCGTGCCGGTCGAGCTGCCGGAACAGAGCCAGATGGCCGAGCCGATCGAGCGCTTTGGCGCTGGCTCCGATCCGGTCCTCCAGATGCGCGCGCAGCCGCTGGCGCAGCACCTGATCCTCGACCTGTCCGGTCAGGGTCATGTGGAAGGTGAAATCGGCCCCTACCCAGGGATAGCCCCAGCGATCGAGCTGACGGCGCTGGCGCGCTGTCAGCCGCCCGGGCCGCCGGCGCTGGCGCTCAGCCTCGCTGAGCGGCGCCCGGAAACCGTCGAACGCCGCGACGACGCAATCGGCCAGCCGGTCGACCTCGGCACTCGGCTCCCGGCAGACCAGCGCCAGGAAGCCGCTGAGCGCGTCAATCCTGAGACCCTCGACCGCGGCCGGTGGCGTCGCGGCGCAGAAGGCGTCGAAGGCCGAGACGAGCATCGCCTCCTCGGCATCCTCATGAAGGCGGAACGGCGCCTTGAGGGTGGCGTGGAAGCCGTAGCGGCGCGGTGGTTCGAGGATCCGGTCGAGCGCCTCGGCCGACACGCCCGGCACGGCCGGCAGGTCCAGCGCGGTCCCGGTGAAGGCATCGCGGCCGAGCCAGGCCTGACCGCGCCGGCACAGCGGATCGTCGGGCGGCGGCACGAAGTAGACGGCGTAGCGCGTGCTCACGCCGGGCCGTCCGCGCGCAGCACCTTGCCGGGGTTGAGGATGCCCTGCGGATCGAAGGCGCGCTTGAGCGTGCGCATCATCTCCAGATCCACGGCCGGCTTGTAGTGGACCAGTTCCTCCCGGCGCAGCTGGCCGATGCCGTGCTCGGCGCTGATCGACCCGCTGAAGCGCGCCACCGTGTCGTGCACGATCCGGTTGAGGCGCCCCTTCTCCGCCCGGAACGCCCCGGCGTCGGAGCCTTCCGGCTGCGAGGGGTTGAAGTGGATGTTGCCGTCGCCGAGATGGCCGAAGGAGAGTGGCCGGATGCCGGGACAGGCCTCGCCGATCGCCGCCTCCGCCGCGGCGATGAAATCCGGCACGCTGGCGACGGGCACCGAGACATCGTGATTGACCGAGACGCCGTCCTTCAGGAGGGCGTCGGCCAGCGATTCCCGCAGCCGCCAGAAGGTCGCCGCCTGCGCCTCGCTGGCGGCGATCGCGCCGTCGGCCACCTGTCCCGCCTCGAAGCGCCCGGCGAGCCATTCCTCGATCGCCTGGCGCAGGGTCCCGGGCGCCTCCTGGCCGGTCAGCTCGACCAGCACATACCACGGATAGGCTGTCGCCAGCGGGTCGACGCCGGCGTCGATGTGCCGCGCGACGAGCTCGACACCGCGCCGCTGGATCAGCTCGAAGCTGCTCACCGCCTCGGCGAACCGCTCCCTGGCCGCCACCAGCAGGTCGAGCGCCGCCGCCGGGTTCTCCAGCGCCAGAAACGCGGTGGCGCTGTCCCGCGGCAGCGGGAACAGCTTCAGCACCGCCGCCGTGATGATGCCGAGCGTCCCTTCGGTGCCCAGGAAGAGCTGCTTCAGGTCGTAACCGGCATTGTCCTTGCGCAGCGCGGTGAGACCGCTCCACACCCGCCCGTCGGCCAGCACAGCCTCCAGGCCCAGCACCAGTTGCCTGGCATTGCCGTAGCGCAGCACCTGCACGCCGCCGGCATTGGTCGCGAGATTGCCGCCGATGGTGCACGATCCCTCCGCCGCCAGGCTGAGTGGGAACAGGCGTCCGGCTTCGCGCGCCCGGTCCTGCACCGTCTGCAGCACGACGCCCGCCTCGACGGTCATCGTATCGTTCACCGGATCGACGTCGCGGATGCGGGTCATCCGTTCCAGGGAGAGAATGATCTCCGCGCGGCCGCCCATCGCCTGGGCCGCACCGGTCAGGCCGGTGTTGCCGCCCTGGGGCACGATGGCGATGTCCGCCGCCGCGCAGCGTCGCACCACCTCGGCGACCTCTTCGGTCGTCGACGGACGGGCGACCAGGGGCACGCTCACGCCGTAGTCGTCGCGCCAGGAATGGACGTATTTCGCCATCGCCCGCGCCTCCTCGACGACCCCGGACGGGCCAAGCACCGCCCGAATGCCGTCGAGGGCGGAGCGCTGGGCAGCACTGCCGACCATGGTAGAAACCTCCGGCTGGACCGTCAGTGGGTCATCAGCACCGCGATCCTGGCATGCGACAGCGCGTAGCGCGTCACGCCGCCGAAAATCAGCTCGCGCATGCGGCTGTGGCCGTAGCCGCCCATGACCAGAAGATCGGCGTTGACCTTCCCGGCCTCATCCAGGATGGCCGCGCCGACCGACTGGTCGCCCGGCTCGATCTGGTGGGCCGAGGCACGGATGCCGTGCCAGCCGAGATAGCGCACCAGCGCCTCGGCGTTGTTGGCGCGCGATTTCGTCGTGGTGGCCGACACCACCGCCACGTCGTCGGCCGCGGTCAGGAAGGGCAGCGCGGCGAACACCGAATGCGCCGCCTCGACCCCGCCGTTCCAGGCGATGGCGATGCGCGCGCCGGCCGGACCGCCGCTGGAGGAGGAGACCAGGACCGGCCTGGCGGAGGCCATCAACGCACCCTCGAGGGTCACCGCCGCCTGGATGTCCGATGTCGCCTTGGCCTGGTTGGGCAGCACCACCAGGTCGGAGAGCCGGCCGAGCTCGGCCACCACCGTGTCCTCGCGCCCCGTGGCCAGGCGGAAGGCAATGCTGGGCGTGCCGGTCTCGCCCGGCTCCTCGCGCAGTTGCAGGCCGCTCGCCCCGACGATCTCGTCGAAGGTCTTGCGGGCATTGCCGGCGCGGGTCTCGATCTCCTTCTCCGCCGCGCGCATGACCTGTTCGACCACCAGGCCGGAACCCGCCTCGCCGATCATCGGCGCGGCCTCCAGCGGGTCCGCCTTTACGAACACCGCGTCGATATGGGCGCCATGACGCTCGGCGAGCGCGATGGCCGTCTGGAGGGAGGAGCGGTCGCTTTCCATGCCGGAAAGCGGCGCGAGGATTACACGAACGGCCACGGTGCTGAACTCCTTGAGGTATGGCGACGGCGGCTCTCGCGCCGCAGGGGCTGCCGGGTTGGCGCTACCGCCCGATCTGCCACGCCAGCATAGCCGAGCGGGTCACGAAAACCCAAGCGCCTCGACCGCCCGCGCGCGAACCGCGGCGATCGGTCCGTCGGCGGCGATGCGCGGCCAGTCGAGACGGCCCAGATCGTAGTCCGACTGCCGGCGCACCACGGCTGCGTCGGCATCCGACGCGTCACCTCGCCGGCCGCCAACACGCTCCAGGCGCAGGGACTCCGGCCCGTCCAGCCAGAGCGGCCGGAAATCCGCCCCGCGCTCCCGCGCCATCGCGGCAATGGCCTGGCGCTCCTCAGCTTGGGCATAGACGCCGTCGACGACCACGGGTCGGCCGGCACCGAGCACGCGGCCCGCCAGCTCGCCCATCAGCGCGAAGACGTGGCGACCGACCTCCGGGGCATAGGCCTCCTCCGGCAGCCGGTCATCGTCACCGGCACCGAACAGACGCTTGCGGATGACGTCGCTGCGCAGATGCACCGTGCCGGCCGGCAGGGCCGGTTCCTCGAGCAGCGCGTGGGCGAGCGTCGTCTTGCCCGTACCCGACAGGCCGCCGACCGCGACCAGCACCGGCGGCGCCCGATCGGCGATGGCCAGGGCCAGGTCGAGATAGCCGTCGGCTTCCCTCCGGTGCTCCGGGTCGTCGCCATCGCCGCCCGCCAGAGCGGTCTTGGCGCGAACCGAGGCACGCTGCGTCAGATAGAGGTCGAGCAGCGCCAGCCCGCGCCACAACGACGGCTCGTCGCGCCAGGCTTCCCCGGTTGCCGGAAACAAGTAGCGGCTGAGGAAGCGGCTGGCGTGGCCGTCGAGCCGCCGATGGGCCAGGTCCATCATCAGGAAGGCGATGTCGTAGAGCGGGTCGATGGTGGCGATCGTGTCGTCGAACTCGATGCCGTCGAAGGGCGTCGGCCGACCGTCGAGCATCACCACGTTGCGCAGATGAAGGTCGCCGTGACACAGGCGCACGGCCGCGCTCCGTTCGGCGAGCAGGGGGCCGCCGGCCGCCCGCGCGCCAGCCGTCCAGCGGTCGAAGCCCGCCAGGTCGCGGCGCCGCCAGGACGCCAGCTCGTGCAGTTCCTCGCGGTTGTCGTCGATTACCCAGCCGAAGGAGGCCGGCCAGTCGGGCACCGGCTCGATGGCGGGCAGGCCGCCGTGGAAGCGCCGCACGCTGTCGGCCAGTCCCTCGAGATCGGCGGCGTCGAGCGTGCCGGCCTCGGCCCTGCGGTCGAACAGTCCGTCCTGGTCGAAGCGGTTCATCACCACGACATGGTCGCGTACCGGATCCCCGCCCCAGCCGAGCCGGCCGTCATCGCCGCCGATCGAGGCGACCTCGAGATAGAGGGAGGGGGCCGTGCGGCGGTTCAGCGACACCTCACGTTCACAGGCCACCCGCCGCTTCTGCACGGTGGAGTAGTCCAGAAAGGGGTAGTGGACAGCGCGCTTCAGCTTGTAGACCCGGTCGCCCGCCATGAACAGGTGAGAGGCATGCGTCACCACCTCCTCCACCTCGGCGCCGCCATGGCTCGCCGGGTTCCTGAGGAAACCGATCACCGCTTTCTGCTGGTCCGTCTCGTCGGTCACTTCGGCCCCCGTTCGAGGAGTTCGGGCCCGGGTCTTCCGGCCCAGCTATTCCAGCCGGCGGCTCAGCCACGGCCGCCGTTCTCGATGACGCTGTCGAGCCGGTCGTCCTCCAGCCCCGCCGGCTCCTGATGGATCAGGATGTCGGCATTGCGGAAGGCGTCCGCGAGCTCGGCCTCCAACTGGTCGCAGATCGCATGTGCCGCCTCAACGGTCATCGTCGGGTCGAGTTCCACATGCACCTCGATGAACCGGCGCATGCCGCTTTCCCGGCTGCGCAGGTCGTGGAAATCGACCACTTCCGGATGCGCGCGCAGGATGCGGGCGATGCGCCGGCGCTGGTCGGCGGGCAGTTCCCGGTCCATCAGCTGGTCGAGCGCCCCCAGCGCCACCTTCACCGCGCTGTGCATCAGGATCACGGCGATCCCGACGGCGAAGACCGGGTCGGCCCAGGTCCAGCCGACCTCGACGGCGAGCACCAGCGAGACGATCACCGCCAGGTTCATCGCCAGGTCGCCGACATAGTGCAGCCAGTCCGCGCGGATCGCCAGCGAGCGCGTCTCGTGGATCACCCGGCGCTGGTAGACGATGAGGCCCAGCGTCAGCACGATCGAGACGGCCATCACCGTGTAGCCGACTTCCGCCTGCATGACCGGCTGGGGCGTCACGAACCGCCCCACCGCCTCGAAGACGAGGAACAGGCCGGAGCCCACAATGAACGCCGCCTGGGCCAGAGCGCCCAGTGGCTCGGCCTTGCCATGGCCGTATCGGTGGCTGCGGTCGGGCGGCTCCAGCGAGACGCGCACGGCGTAGAACATCACCAGCGACGCGGCCACGTCCATCGTGCTGTCGAGCAGCGAGGAGAGCACCGCCACCGACCCGGTGATCAGCCAGGCCGTCAGCTTCACCGCCGCCAGGGTGCCCGCGACGCTGACGCTGGCAACGATGGCCCGCCGCCGCAGCACCGCCATGCGATCGGGCGCCGCGCTCATGGCGCCGTGCGGCGGTCCTGGCGACCGCCGC
>JAVKFF010000136.1:0-17747 GCA_040226215.1 Azospirillaceae bacterium | reverse complement strand
ATAATTGGCCAGATTGCGACCGACTGGTCCCATTCGGTCGCAATCTGCCCTAGGGTGCCGACCGGCGGTCCTCGCCGGCGATGATCGCGGCGGCGACCTCCCGGCCGCGATAGAAGGCGGGATCGGCGGCATGGCGTGCCGCGGCCTCGGGCCACGCATGCCGCCCTGGGTCGGCCAGCACGGCGGGCAGGGCCCTGTCGAGCGCCGCCTGGGAAAAGGGCTCCGCCAGCACCGAACCGGCGCCGCACGCCGTGACATGCGGAGCGAAGCCGCAGACCGCGCTCGCCAGCACGGGCAGGCCGTTCGCCAACGCCTCCAGGATGACCGTCGCCGTGGTGTCGAGCCTGGCCGGATGCACCAGGAGATCGGCGGCCGCCATCAGTTCCGGCACGTCATCGCGTATTCCGAGCAGGTGTACGCGTTGGCGCACGCCGCGACGCTCGAGCCAGGAGCGGACCTTGCCGGCGGCATCGCTCTCGCGGTCGATCCCGAGCAGCGCAAGGTGTGCCTCCGGCGCGTGCGGCAAGGCCCGCAGCACGCGGTCCAGGCCCTTGACCCGGGGCTGCGCACCGACCCACAGCAAGAAGGGTGTGTGCGGTGCGATGCCGAGTTCGGCCCGCAGGCGCTCGCGGGTGCCGTTCTGGCGGTTCTGCGGCTGGCGCCGGGCCGGATCGATGCCGGGCGGCAGCAGGATCAACCTTTCCTGAGGGGTGCGGTGCACGGCGCGGAACTCGTCGATCTGCGGCTGGGCCAGCGCCAGGATCCGCGTGCGGCTCGCCGGAGCGAAGACACCGCGCTCGAGGTCCGCCATGGCGCGGTATCGCGGCGTCAGGCGCTGCCACCAGTGCCGATGACGGGCGATATGGCTGCGATCGGCGCAGTAGACGACATCGGCTCCGGGCAGGATGCCGAAGGCGACGGTTCGGTCGAAGCTCCGTGCCGCTGCCGCGAAGGCATCGGCGAAGGCGCGGTTTCGGCCGTGATTGCTTGCCGCGGAGACCGGTAGCAGCCGAATGTCGATGTCCGTGAGCTGCGGTCCCTCCGTCCGGGCGGCGAACAGGGTGACGTCGTGGCCTTTGCCGGCGAGCAGTCGGGCGATGGCGACGCAGTCGCGCTGCAGCCCGCCATGACCGAACAGGGAGACGATGCCGAGCGCGAGCTTCATCCGCCGGCCGGCTCCAGCCGCGCCATCAGCGCCGCGAACACCGCCTCGGACGGGGCGTCCGGCGGCGGGGAGGCGCCGTCGCGGCCGCCCCGGTGATGCCGCTCCGGATCGAGATCGGTGCTGCCGGTGAGGTTGACATGGGCCGGGCCGACGGCGCCGGTCAGGACCGGGCTGGTGGGGCCGTAGAGGCCGACACCGGGCAGGCCCAGCGCCGCGGAAAGATGGGTGAGCCCGGTATCCACGCCGACCGTTCCGGCGCCGCCGGCGATCAGCCCGGCCACGCCGTCGAGCCCGAGATCGCGAAAGACATGGGCATTGTCGAGGCCCTTGGCGATGGCCTCGGCCATGGCGGTCTCGGCGGCACCATGGCCGTGCAGCGCCACCTCGAGATCGCGTTCGGCGGCCAGCGCCGCCAGGGCGCGCCAGTTCGCTATCGGCCATTGCTTGGCCGGCCAGGCGGTGCCGAAGACGAAGGTGAGGTAGCGGCTGCCGGCCAGCGGGCTCGCCGGCAGCCGCGCCCGGTCGATGCCGAACTCGGGCGGGGCTCCGGGCGGCTCATAGCCGAGCGAAAGAGCCATCAGCCGTCGCACACGCGCGATCGCATGCAGGTCGCGGGGCACGCCGTGTCGTGCATGGTAGAAGCGCGCGGCGAGCGGCTCCCGGATCGAGTGGCGATCGAAGCCGTGCCGAGTCCCGCGCGCCTGCATGGCCATCAGCGCCGACTTCATCAGGCCCTGGGCGTCGACCACATGGTCGTAGCGCTGGCGGCGCAGGCGCCGGCGGAAGGCGAGGGCGTGTCCACCGAACAGCCCCTTCGCGCGGTGCTGCCACCATTTCCGGAAGGCGACCGGGATCACCTGCGCCACGGCGGGATGCCAGCCGGCGACCGCGGCCAGGCCCTCCTCGATCAGCCAGTCGAGCGCCAGATCGGGGATCGCGCGGCGGGCGTCTGTGATCGCCGGCAAGGTATGGATCAGGTCGCCGAGCGAGGAGGTCTTGACGAGCAGCACCCTGGTCATGGCGGGAGCTCCGCCATCACCCGCTCCGGCGTGATGCCGACAAGGCAGTTCAGGTGACCCAACGGGCAGTCACGGGCGAAGCAGGGCTGGCAGTCGAGACCGAGGGCGATGGTGCGGGCGGCCGGGTTCAGCGGTGGCGTATGCGCCGGGCTGGAGCTGCCGAACAGGGCCACCTGAGGCCGGCCTAGCGCCGCGGCCACATGCATCAGCCCGCTGTCGTTGCTGACGACCTGGTCGGCCCGGGCGATCAGCGCGATGGCCTGGGCCAGCGTGGTGCGGCCGGTCAGGTCGATCGCCGCGGGTGCCAGTTCGGCGATCGCCTGCGCGATCTGACGGTCCTTCGGCCCGCCGATCAGACACACCGTCCAGCCGGCCGCCGCCGCCAGGGCGGCGAAGCGCCCGGCATGGGCCGCCGGCCAGCGCTTGGCGGGCCCGTACTCCGCGCCGGGACAAAGCACCAGCAGCCGGTCGGCCGGAGCGGTATCCGGCAGCAGGCCCGCCAGCGCCGTCGCCGTCGCCGCGGCGGGCACGTCGAGGTGCGGCGGCATGACCGTCGGCGTCGCCCCGGGCGGGCTGGCCAGGGCGGCGAATCGCTCGACCGTTCTGCCGAGCCGACGCTTGTCCAGGCGCCGCGGCCGGTTGATGAGGCCGAGCCGCGCCTCGCCCCAATAGCCGATCCGTTCGGGCACGCGCGCGAAGAAGGGCGCCAGCGCGGATTTCCATGATCGCGGCAGGACATAGGCCGTGCCGTAGCCGGCCCCGCGCAGCGAGCGGCCGAGCCTGCGCCGTTCGCCGAGGCCGAAGGATCCGTGGCCGAGCGGCTGTGCGATGCCGCGCCGCACCGCGGGCAGGAAGTCGAGCACCGGCAGTGTCGCCGCCGGCGCTAGAACGTCGATCGGCCGGTCCGGCCAGCGGACCTTGAGCGCCAGGAACAGGCTGTCGGCCATGACCATGTCGCCCACCCAGGCGGGACCGACCACCAGGATGGGGTCGCGGCGCCTGTCGGAGCCGCCACTGGGATCGCCGTTTTGACTGGCCGTGCTGCTCATCGCCGGCGGTTTCGCATGCTCGGGGCTTCGGGACCGTGCTTCGGGAAGGCTGGCCCCACTTGCCCGACACCGCGGCGCCGGTCAAGCGACCCTAGCCGCCGGGGGCGTCGTCCACCGGCGGTCGCGCCGTCCCCGTATCGTAGCGGCGGATGTAGCGCATCAGGTCGACCGCGAAGGCCCGGCTGTCCACGGCGATGTTGTAGGGTCTGGGACCAAAATAGATCGCCGAGATCACGGCGATGATCTCATAGCGGCCGTTGCGCTCGACGAACATGGGCGAGCCGGAATCTCCGGGCACGATGTCGCACATGTGGTTCACGATGTTGCGGTCGTTGTGCTGGATGATGGTACAGCCGAAATGGGCGGTTAGTTGATCCTCGAAATCGCCGCTGTAGCCGGCCTGGCTGATGTCGCTCCAGCGCCGGGCCTGCGCCAGGTTCAGCTCCGCGTCGGAGACAAGATGCACGCCGAGCGTGTTGCCATCGGCGCCCAGCGGCTCCTCGAGCAAGAGGAAGGCGTAGTCGCGGCCGTTGTCCATGGACAGGCCGCGGCGCCGGTCCTCCAGATAGTCCGGCGGGATCCAGAAGCTGGCGATTGCCGAGGTGGCGCCGGCGCCATCCTTGTGGTGTCCGGCCCGGAACTCGACCGGGAAGTCGAAGATCGGCGGGCCGAACTCCTCGTCGCGGAAGAAGCAGTGGGCGGCGGTCAGCACGACCCGGTCGGAAACCAGCGTGCCGGTGCAGTGGCCGCCGTCGGCGAAGGTCAGCTTGCCGAGCGCCGACCAGGGATAGGCGTCGGGCGTGACGAACTCCCGGTCGTCCTGACCGAAAAACAGCCGGGCATCCTGCGCCGTCGCGGGACCCGTGGCCGCGAGGAAGATGGCCAGCAGGCCGCCAGCGAATGCCAGCCGGCCGAAGACGTGCTTGACTGATCCCACGATGTCGTTCCCCCGACGAGACAATGGACGGGCGAGTGTGCGGGCGAATTGCGTCAAGCTCAAGCCCGCCGCGCGGCCGGCTGGTGACCGGCCCGAACGGCTTGGCCCCGCCGGCCGGCTTTGCTAGAGTGAACAAACTGGCAACACGAGACGGCCGTCGACCCTGTATCGACCGCTGGATCGACGTCACGAGAAGGAGCCGCACCCATGCGCGCAGAGGCCATGCCCAGTCTCCCGGCGACGGACGAGCTTGCGGAAGCCACTGCTCGGCCGGACGTCACCCGGCTGGTCACCCGGGGCGTGCGCCGGCACCTCGCCCAACTCGGCTTCGCCTCGGTGACGGAGGTCACGTTGAAGGGCGGGCGTCGGGCCGACATCATCGCCATGGACGACAGGGGCACGCTGCTGATCGTCGAGGTGAAGTCCGGTCTGGCCGATTTCGCCGCCGACGGCAAGTGGCCGGACTACACCGGCTTCTGCGACCGCTTCTACTTCGCCGTCGCCGCCGATTTTCCGCTCGACCTCATTCCGGCGCATTGCGGCCTGATCGTCGCCGATGGATACGAGGCCACGGTCGAGCGGGAGCCGGAACACCTGCCGCTCGCCGGTGCCCGGCGCAAGGCCATGCTCATTCGCCTCGCCCGTCTCGCCGCCGCCAAGCTGCATCGCCAGGAGGATCCCTTCGCCTGAAGAGCCGGCCGGCTCGCCCCGAGGCCGACCCCTCCGGATCAGGGACCCGGCCTTTGCTCCCGGCAAGGGCATGCGGTCCGGCCACTAGCTTCCGCGGCTGCGATCGACGAGGGCGGAGGTCGAATGGCCGTCGGTCAAGGGGGCAAGGACCACCGCACCGCCCCAACTTTCCACCTCGCGGGCGCCCACGACGTCCGCCTTCGCGTAGTCCGCGCCCTTGACCAGGACGTCGGGCCGGATGCGCTCGATCAGGGCCAGGGGCGTGTCCTCGGTGAACACCGTGACGGCGTCGACGGCGGCAAGCGCGGCCAGCACGACGGCGCGGGACCGCTCGTCCTGGATCGGCCGGTCCGGGCCCTTCAGCCGCCGCACGGAATCGTCGCTGTTGAGCCCGAGCACAAGGCGGTCGCAGGCCGACCGTGCCTGAGCCAGCAGGCCGACATGGCCCGGATGCAGCAGGTCGAAGCAGCCATTGGTGAAGCCGACGCTGAGCCCGGCCTGGCGCCAAGCGCGGACCTTGGCATCGAGCGCGTCGATGTCCAGCACCTTGTCCGCCGGCGCCTTGATCTCCAGGCGGGCGAAGGCGGCCAGCAGATCGCGCCGGGTCAGCACCGCCGTTCCCGGCTTGGCCACCACCAGGCTGCCGCCAAGGTTGGCGAGGCGGGCGGCGGTCACCAGATCGGCGCCGCCGCCGAGCGCCAGGGTCAGCGTCGCCACCACCGTGTCGCCGGCGCCGCTGACGTCGAAGACCTCGACGGGGTAGGCGTCGAGGAAGACCGGCTCGGCCTCCGCCCGCTCCAGCACGGTCATGCCGCGCGGCCCGCGCGTGGCGACGATGGCGCCGATCCCGGCCCGCTCCAGGATGGTCCGGGCGGCAGCGGCCGACTCGGCGTCGCTCAGCGTCGGCTGACCGGTCGCCTCGGCCAGTTCCTTCTGATTGGGCGTGATGACGCTGGCGCCGCGATAGCGGCCGAAGTCGCGGCCCTTGGGATCGACGACAACCGGGATGCCGCGCGCCCGGGCGCCGGCCAGCGCACGCTCGATCACCGCCGGCGACAGCACGCCCTTGCCGTAGTCGGACAGCACCACTGCGTCGGCGGCCGCGATGGCCGCGTCGAGTTCGCGGGACAGGCTTTCCGCCGCGCCGGCACCCGGCGGGTCGAGTCGTTCGTCGTCCACGCGCAGCAGTTGCTGGCCCTGCGCCACGAAGCGGGTCTTCACGGTGGTGCGGCGGCCGATTTCCACGACCGGCGTCAGCCCGTCGACAATCCGCCCCAACAGGCGCACCAGATCACGCCCGGCAGCGTCGTCGCCGATCAGCGCCATCAGGTCGATCTCGGCGCCCAGCGCGTGCAAATTGGCAGCGACATTGCCAGCGGCGCCCGGCATCGCCGTCTCACGCTCGACATGCAGCACCGGGATCGGCGCCTCGGGCGAGATGCGCTCGACCGCGCCGTAGCTGAACCGGTCCAGCATCACGTCGCCGATCACGGCGACGCGCACCGGTTTCGAGAGGCCCTCCAGGAAGGCCCGGTCGTCGGCGAGAGTGTGGGACGGCTGGCTCATCGCCGCACGGATTAGCCCAAAGCGCGGCGCGGGTGAACCACTATCACAGAGGCGCCCGCGCGGTGCCCGGCGGGCAGACCTGCCGACAGGCCGTGTCGTCAGCCCCGGGGGGCGTGCTTGTTGAGGATGCGCTGCAGGGTGCGGCGGTGCATGCGCAGGCGGCGCGCCGTTTCCGAGACGTTGCGGTTGCACTGCTCGAAGACCCGGAGGATGTGCTCCCAGCGCACCCGGTCGGCCGACATCGGGTTCTCCGGCGGTGGCGGCAGGTGCTGGGAGGTGTCAGCCATCAGCGCCGCCTCGACCTGATCGGCATCCGCCGGCTTTGCGAGGTAGTCGACCGCGCCCGCCTTCACCGCCGAGACGGCCGAGGCGATATTGCCGTAGCCGGTGAGCACGACGATCTTGGCATCGGCGCGGATCTCCCTGAGCGCCGGCACCACGGTCATGCCGTTGCCGTCCTCCAGGCGCAGGTCGATCACCGCGAAGGCGGGGGCGGTTCGGCGCGCCAGGTCGAGCGCCTGGGCCACCCCCTCGGCCAGGACCACCTCGAAGCCACGCGTCTCCATGGCGCGACCCAGGCGGGTGCGGAACGCCGCGTCGTCGTCCACGATCAGCAGCGACCGCGCCGCTCCGCGCGCGGGAAGGGTGACATCGTCGTCCATCATCACGGCAGCCATGACAGCGCCCTCCAGATTGGTTGCTTTCCACGCATCCCAGGTTCCACATCAAATGGTGCGACAATTTGGCCGGACAATTCACCGCGGCGCCCTGGTGCCGGGACCGATTGTCGCAGCACGCCCGGTCAGCCGAGGTCGACGGCCGGTCGCGGCCAGGTCACCATCACGATAGCCCCCTCCTCGCCATTGGCGAAAGCGACCTGCGCGCCGTCGCGCTCCAGCAGGGTGACGGCGATGAAGACGCCGAGGCCCATGTGGCCGCTGCCGCCGCGCCGGCCGCTGACATAGGGCTCGCCGAGCCGGGCGAGCAGAGCGGGCGGGAATCCTGGTCCGTCGTCGCGGATCGTCAGGCTGACCGAACCGGGCGCGGTCGCGATCTCGACATCGACCCGGCTGCGGGCGAACTGCAGGGCATTCTGCACCAGGTTGCCCAGCCCGTGCAGGCGCTCCGGCGTCCGCAGGACCGCGACCGGCTCGCCGTCGGTGATGATGCGAAGGGCGATGCCGGGCAGCCGGTGTGGCTGCGCGGCGACCTCCACCAGCGTGGCGAGGTCGATGCGCGACCATGGCTCGCCACCCTCCTTGTCCGGCTGGGCGGCGATGTCGCTGAGGATGTCGCGGCAGCGCTGCGCCTGGTCGGCGAGGAGCGCGATGTCCTCCTTCAACGGGCTGTCCTCGCCGATGTCGCGTTGCAGTTCGCGTGCCACCAGGGCGATGGTGGACAGTGGCGTGCCCAGCTCATGCGCCGCCGCAGCCGCCAGGCTGCCCAGCGCCGCCAGCCGCTGCTCGCGGGCCAGGGCGGCCTGGCTCGCCTGGTAGGCGGCATCGAGGCGCCGCGCCTCCGCCGCGACCCGCCAGACATAGCCGGCGATGAAGGTCGCCGTGGTCGCGAGCGCGATCCACAGGCTGGCGCTGTAGAGGAAGGAGACGGTCGATTCCGGGACGATGCCGTCGTCCTGGCCGATCGCCGGTTCGGGCAGCGGCAGGTGGAAGAACGTCAACAACGTGATGACGGCGATGCCCAGCGCGGTCAGCGCGATGATGTGGCGGCGGCGCAGGATCGTCGCCGCCGCGGTGATCGGCGCCAGCAGCATGATGGCGAAGGGGTTGCCGAGCCCGCCCGTGAGGTAGAGCAGCGCGCCCAGCTGGATCAGGTCGTAGGCGAGATAGAGCGCGGCATCCCGGTCGCCGAGCCGGACATGCAGTCGACCCTGGGCGATGGCCGCGAGGTTGAGCAGCACCGAGACCCCGATGACCGCGAGGATCGGACCAAGCGCCAGGATGTGTCCGAAACCCCAATGCACCACCGAGACCGTCATCAGCTGGCCGGCGATGGCGATCCAGCGCAGCAGGATCAGCGTGCGCAGGCTGACCGGGCCCCGCCGGTCGCGCCCCGGGCGGGAGATGGCCTGCGCGCTGACCGGCCACGCGCTGCCGCCCCTGCCGGTATGCCTCGGTCTCTGGTCAACGCCATCCATGCTCTGCATATTAGCCGCCATGCCCGATGCGTCTCCCCCTTCCTTGCCGGTTGCACCCGCCGACAACCCATCCCGATCCGACGCGCCGGCGCTCGCCGTCGACGGGCTGGTCAAACGCTATGGTGCGGTGACCGCCGTCGACCAGCTCAGCTTTACCGTGCCGCGCGGCCGCACCACTGCCTTGCTGGGCGGCAACGGGGCGGGCAAGACGACCACGATCGCCATGCTGCTCGGCCTCGTCACCCCGACCGCGGGCTCGATCACCGTGCTTGGCTGCGACATGTTGCGCCACCGCCACCGGGTGCTGCCCCGCATGAACTTCTCCAGCCCCTATGTCGATCTGCCGCACCGCCTGACCGTGCGCCAGAACCTCACGGTCTACGCCCATCTCTACGGCGTGCCCGACGTGGCGCGCCGCATCGCCACGCTGGCGGACGCGCTCGACCTCGCCGGCTTCCTCGAACGGCCGTCAGGCAAGCTCTCGGCCGGCCAGAAGACCCGGGTGGCGCTGGCAAAGGCGCTCATCAACATGCCCGAACTGCTGTTGCTCGACGAGCCGACGGCGAGCCTCGATCCGGACACCGCGGACTGGATCCGCACCTATCTGGAGCGCTACCAGACGGAGCGCCGGGCGACCATTCTGCTGGCCTCCCATAACATGCACGAGGTCGAGCGCATGGCCGGCAACGTGCTGATGATGAAGGCGGGACGGGTGGTCGACGAGGGGCCGCCCGAGGCGCTGATCGATCGCTATGGCCGGCGCGACCTCGAGGAAGTGTTCCTCGCCATCGCCCGGTCCGAGGTGATGCCGGCAGGTGGTGGACTGGCCGGCGGCGGGTTCGCCGAATGAGCGCGGAGCCGCATGCCGGCTCGTCCGCCCGGCGCATCGGCGCCATGGTGCTGCGCTACTACTACTTGCTGCGCTCCTCCTGGCCCCGGGTTCTGGAACTGATGTACTGGCCGACGGTGCAGATGATCATCTGGGGCCTGGTCAGCGTGCACCTGCTCTCCTCTTCCGAATGGATCGCCCAGGCCGCCGGCGTGCTGATCGCCGCGGTGCTGCTCTGGGACGTGCTGTTCCGCGGCCAGCTCGGCATGTCGATCTCCTTCCTGGAGGAGATGTGGAGCCGCAATCTCGGCCATCTCTTCGTCAGCCCGCTCAGGCCGGCCGAGTGGATCGTCTCGCTGATGACCATGAGCCTGATACGCACGCTGATCGGCATCGTGCCGGCGGCGTTGTTGGCCATTCCGCTCTATGCCTTCAACGTCTTCACCCTCGGCCTGCCGCTGCTGGGATTCTTCTGCCTCCTGATCATGTGCGGCTGGTGGCTGGCGCTCATCGTCATCGCCGCCATCCTGCGTTACGGCATGGGGGCGGAGACGCTGGCCTGGGCGCTGGTCTTCCTGCTGGCGCCGGTATCGGCCATCTACTACCCCGTCGACGTGCTGCCGGGCTTTGCCCAGGCGATCGCCTATGCGCTGCCGGCGGCGCACGTCTTCGAGGGCATGCGCCAGCTGCTCTTCGACGGCACCTTCAACTACGGCCATTTCGCCGCCGGCCTGGCGCTGAACGTCGTCTATTTCGGCCTCGCCGGCCTGGTCTTCCTGGCCGCCTTCCGACACGCCCGCGCCACCGGCGCGCTGCTGCAGCAGGGAGAATGACGATGCCGCGCCACACCGCGCGCCTGTCGCTGGCGATGATTGTCGGCGTGGCGCTCATGCAGGCCGCCACAGCGCAAGAAGCGTCCCCGCTGGGTCCGTCGTCGCGGGCCGGCGACAGCGCGCTGCGGGTCGGCCTGCACGCGCCGCCCGATGCCGGGATCGACCTGGTGCTGCGCATCGCCGGACTTCCCCCCTGCACGATCGCCGGTCGGGTGCCGGCGGACGCCGAGACGAGTTGGGTCGCCGGGCTCGCGCATGTCTCCGCCGTGTGCGCCTTTTCGGCCGCGGAGGCCGGCGGCCTCGACCGCGCGGGCACCAGCCAGGTGCGCGGGAGCGGCAGCGTCACCGTCGACGGCAGGACGCACCTGCTGGAAGGCGGCGGCGGCCATCCCTTCGCCGATGTCTACGACGCCGACCTGCGGATCTCCCCCAAGGGCGAGGTCGCGTTCATCGCCGCGGTGGGCTGAGCCAGATCAAGGCGCCGGTCGACGCGGCGCTCCAGAATGGGCTCCACATCCCTGACCCGGGCAGCCCCGGACCGAGAGCCGCCATGAACCCCCGACGCCTCGTCGTCTGCTACTCCGATACCGGCCACAGCGCCGCCGCGGCGCGCTTCGTCGCCGAGGCCCTGAAGGCGGAGACCGAGACGCTGACCGCGCCCGCGCTGAGGCCCGGCCGCTGGGGCTTCTTCCTGCGGGCGCTGGGCGCATTGCTGCACCGGCCGGCGCGCCTCGCCCCGCTGCGCCATGACCCGGCTGATTTCGAGACCATCGTGCTCTGCGGCCCGATCTGGGCCGGCAACCTCGCCACGCCTCTCCGCGGCTATCTGAAGGCGGTCGAGCGGCACCTGCCGCGGATCCGCGCCATCGTGCTGACCTATTCCGGCAGCGGCGCGCCCAAGGCGCTGAAGGCGCTGCGCGACCTGATCGGCGACCCGGTCGCCATGGTCGCGATCTCCGACGCCGAGCGCCGGAGCGGCAAGGACGAGACCGAACTGAGCGGCCTCGTCGCCCGCGTACTGGCGGCGGAGGAGATGTGGCGGGCGACGCGTTGAACGACGCCCTCCCATGGCCTCACGACGTGATGGGAAGCCCCGGCGGTCCATGCCGCCCGCGCCGCCGGTCTGGATTCCCGCTTTCGCGGGAATGACAAGGAAGTCAATGGCTTGAGGCAGAGGTGAGTCTAGACAAGCGGGTCCAGGATTGAGCCGATGCCGGTCACGCTCTCTTGTCATCCCCAACTTGATTGGGGATCCAGGGTTCCATGCCGCCCGCGCCGCCGATCCGGATTCCCGCTTTCGCGGGAATGACACGGGAATCAATGGATTAATACAGCCAGATGCGCCCGTGACGCGCCACCGCCTAGACGCAGCGGCCGCCGTCGATCTCCAGCGCCACGCCGGTGATGAAGGCGGCCTCGTCGGAGGCCAGGAACAGGGCGGCGTTGGCGATGTCGCGGGGCATGCTCATGCGGCCGAGCGGGATGGTCTTCATGAAGCTCTCCAGCCGCTCGGGCGAATCGTCGCCGAGGAAGGTGCGGGTGAGGCCGGTCTGGCCGAGCACCGGGCAGAGGGCGTTCACCCGGATGTTGTCGCCGGCATATTCCAGCGCCATCGACTTGGTCGCCGTCACCACCGCCCCCTTGGAAGCGTTGTACCAGGTGAGGCCCGGCCGCGGGCGCAGCGCGGCGGTCGAGGCGGTGTTGATGATCGAGCCGCCACCGCGCCGGGCGATCAGCGGCGCGGCGTGCTGGCAGGCGACGAAGACCGCCTTGACGTTGACGGCGAAGACCCGGTCGTACTCGGCCTCCGTCACCTCCGCCATGGGCTTGTTGGGGTAGGCGAAGCCGGCATTGTTCACCAGGATATCGAGGCCGCCGAACTTCTTGACCGTGTGGTCGATCATGCCGCGGCACTGCGCGGTGTTGGCGACGTCGGCGGCGATCGACAGTCCGCCGATGCGCTCGGCCACCGCCGTCGCCTTGTCCGCGTCCAGGTCGACCACCGAGACCTTCGCGCCCTCGGCCGCGAACCGCTCGGCGATGCCCTCGCCGAAGCCCGAACCGGCGCCCGTGATCAGCGCCACCTTGCCACCCAGCCGTCCGGCCATGATCCGTCGATGCTCCCTTCCAGAGTTCCGCCGCTTGCCCGCCCGCCTTCAGAAGGCGCCGATGAGGACGAGCAAGCCGCCGAGCACCAGGTAGAGCTGGGACAGGCCGGCGCCGACCATCCGCGTCGGGGTCAGCGCGCTGCCGCTGGAATCGCTGATCAGCCCATGGGCATGGGCCAGCCGGGCAACCACCAGGACGATGCCGAAGAGATGGATCAGCCAGGCGGCGTAGCCGGTGGCGGCCAGCAGGAAGAGCACGATGAGCGCCAGCGGCAGGGTCTCGGCCAGGTTGCCGTGCGCGCGCATGGCCATGAAGAGCGGTGTGCCTTCGTCGGCGCCGTAGGAGCGCTTGGCGGGGCCGCGCAGCCGGCTGACATTGACCGAGAGCGCGACGAACAGCAGGACAAGCAGTCCGGAATAGAGGGCAACGGCGGACATCGGAGTCTTTCCCCTTATCGTGGTCGAAACTGGCTGGTATCACACGCCGTGCTGGATGGCGATGGTCTTGGTCTCGCTGAAATGGGCCAGGGCCTCGAAGCCCTTCTCGCGGCCGAAACCGCTGCGCCCGACGCCGCCGAAGGGCAGCTCGACGCCGCCGCCGGCACCGTAATTGTTCACGAAGACCTGGCCGGCCCGGAGCTTGCGGGCGACGCGCAGCTGGCGGCCGCCATCGCGGGTCCAGAGCCCGGCGACGAGGCCGAACTCGGTCGCATTGGCGAGCCGGACCGCCTCGGCCTCGTCGCGGAAGCGCAGTACCGACAGCACGGGTCCGAAGACCTCCTCCTGGGCGAGGGGATGGTCCGGCGGCACGTCGCCGACCATCACCGGAGGCACGTAGAAGCCACCCGGCGGCAGATCGTCGAGCAGCCGCCCGCGGGCGAGCACCGGTAGGCCGTCGCGCTCCGCCCGGGCGAGGAAGCCGTCCACCCGCGCCTTCTGGCGGCCGTTGATCAGCGGCCCGCAATCGGGGTCGAGGTGGCCGGGCCCGGTGCTCAGCGTGGCGAAGCGCTCCGCCAGCATGGTGGTGAAGGCGTCGGCGACGCTGTCCTCGACGAGCAGGCGGGAGCCGGCCGAGCAGGTCTGGCCGGCATTCTGCACGATGGCCGCGGTGATGAAGGGCAGAGCCGATTCCAGGTCCGCGTCGGCGAAGACGATCTGCGGCGACTTGCCGCCGAGTTCCATGGTGACCGGCCGGTTGCGCGCCGCCGCTGCGGTCTGGACCAGCGTGCCCGTCGCCGGGGAACCGGTGAAGCTGATGTGCTGGATGCGGGGATGCTCCGCCAAGGCCCGGCCCGCCTCGGATCCCAGCCCGGGCACCACGTTGAGCGCGCCGGCCGGCAAACCGGCTTCCAGCGCCAGTCCGGCCAGCACCAGCGGCAGCTGGCAGGCGTCCTCAGCCGGCTTGAGCACGCAGGCGTTGCCGGCGGCCAGCGCCCCGCCGATCGTCCGCCCGAAAATCTGGGCCGGGTAGTTCCAGGGGATGATGTGACCGGTGACGCCATAGGGCTCCCGGACGGTCAGCACGGTGTAGCCGTTCTTGTAGGGGATGGTCTCGCCGTGCTGCTTGTCCGCCGCCCCGCCATAGAACTCGAAATAGCGGGCACAGGCGGCGATGTCGGCCTTGGCCTGCTTCACCGGTTTGCCGGTATCGCGGGATTCGAGCTGCCAGAGATGGTCGAAATCGCGCTCGATCAGTCGGCCGAGCCGCGCCAGGATGCGCCCACGCTCCGCTGGCTCGGTCATCCCCCAGTCGGCGTCCAGCGCCCGCTCCGCCGCCGCCACGGCGTGTTCGATATCGGCCGCCCCGCCGCGGGCGATGTCGCCGAAGGCCGCGCCGGTCGAGGGATCGACGACGGGAAGCGATTCGCCGCCCGCCGGCGCCTGCCATTTTCCGTCGATCAGGCAGCGGCCCTGGGCGGCTTCGATAGCGATATGTCCTTCCACGGTTGTTTTCCCGTCTCCTGTTGCGACCTGGATGGTTCACGAGACCGATTATTTCAGCCCAAACGACCATCTACCTTTGAACAACACACTTTTGATGGCATATCTTCTGCCCGCCAATTTCGGTTTGGGGGCACAGCGCGACAGGACGAACCGAGCCTTCCGGAGGCCTTGCGGAGGCCTTCCGGGCATCAGTCGGCCATTGTCCGGTTTCGCGCTTTCCGTGGAGGGTCGGGTTGTCGGCATGAAGCAGGTATCGATGAACCGTTGCCTGATCGTCGAGGATAATCCGTCGCTCGCGCGGGTCTATGCCGAATATCTCGCGCAGGCCGGCTATGTGGCGCAGATCGTCGATACCGGGCAGGCGGCGCTGGAGGAACTCGAGCGCCGACAGCACCAGTTGGCCCTGCTCGATCTGCAGCTGCCGGACCTCGACGGCATGGAGGTGCTCCGCCGGGTGCGAGAGCAGGGGCTGAACACCACCGTCGTGGTGGTCACCGCGCACGGCTCGATCAACACGGCCGTCGAGGCCATGCGCCAGGGCGCCAGCGACTTCCTGGTCAAGCCGGTGTCGCCCGACCGGCTGCGCGTCACCATCGCCAATGCCCTCGACCGGCGCCGACTCGACGACATCGTCAGCCGGTTCCACGACGACGACGACGAACGCTTTTTCGGCTTCATCGGCTCGTCGCCGGCGATGCTTTCGGTCTACCGCACGGTGGAAGCCGCCTCTGGCTCCAAGGCGACCGTTTTCATCACCGGCGAATCGGGCACCGGCAAGGAGGTCTGCGCGCTTGCCGTCCACGCCTCGGGCGCCCGGCGGGACCGCGCCTTCGTCGCCATCAATTGCGCCGCCATCCCGCGCGACCTCATCGAGTCGGAGCTTTTCGGCCATGTGAAGGGCGCGTTTACCGGCGCCGTCATCGATCGGGAAGGCGCGGCGATGCGCGCGCGCGGCGGTACGCTGTTCCTCGACGAGATCTGCGAGATGTCGCCGGAGATGCAGAGCAAGCTGCTGCGCTTCCTGCAGACCGGGCGCGTGCAGCGCGTCGGCTCGACGTCCGACGAGCCGGTGGATGTGCGGATCGTCTGTGCGACCAACCGCGACCCGTCGGAAGAGGTGCGCGTCGGGCGCTTCCGCGAGGACCTTTTCTATCGCCTGCACGTCATCCCCATTCACCTGCCGCCGCTGCGCGAGCGCGGCGAGGACGTGGTCGAAATCGCCCGGCACTTCCTGGCGCTCTACGCCGAGGAGGAGGGCAAGCGCTTCGCCGACTTCGACGCCGAGGCGCTGGCCCGGCTGCAGGCCTATGCCTGGCCCGGCAATGTGCGCCAGCTGCAAAACGTGGTACGCAACATCGTCGTGCTGAATGATGGCGAGCGGGTCACCGCGGCAATGCTGCCGCCGCCGCTCGCGGTCGGGCCGGTTCTGGACTCGCCGGCCGACGCCGCGCCCGAGGCGCCGGCGCCCCAGGCAAACGGCCATGACCGGCAGGCGGTCGAGCCTGCCTTCGCTGTGCGTCCGCTCTGGCAGGTGGAGAAGGCAGCGATCGAGCGCACCATCGACCATTTCGGCGGCAACATCGTGCGTGCCGCGGCGGCGCTGGAGATCAGCGCCTCGACCATCTACCGCAAGAAGCAGGCCTGGGAGGAGCGCCTCGCGGTCGGCCGTGCGGACGGTACCGCGCCGGCGACCGGGTCCGACTGAGCGCTCCACCACCGAGCGCTCCACCACCGGGCGCTCCACCACCGAGCGCTCCACCTGAGCGAAGGCTGGCGTCCGCCGGCGGCGATTGCCGATCCGGGCCGGTTGTGCTTGTCTGGCCATCCGTGTACCGGGACGGCGCCTCGTCAACGAGGTCGGCCTCCTACGGGGCCGCCAGCCGTCCGTCCCGCACTCCTGGCCAGACGGAAAGATCACGATGACTGGATTCAAGACCCTGGACGACGTTGATGTCGCCGGCAAGACCGTGCTCGTCCGCGGCGACCTCAACGTGCCGATGGAGGGCGGCAAGGTCACCGACCTGACACGCCTCGAACGCCTGGCGCCGACCATCCAGGAACTCTGCCGCGCCGGCGCCAAGGTGGTGGTGATGAGCCATTTCGGCCGGCCGAAGGGCAGGAAGGAGCCAACGATGTCGCTGGCACCGGTCGCCGAGGCGCTGGGCGACGTGCTCGGTACGCGCGTCTCGGTCGCCCAGGACTGCGTCGGACCGGCCGCCGAGGCGATGGTGGCGGAACTCGGCGAGGGCGGTGTGCTGGTTCTCGAGAACCTGCGCTTCCATGCCGGGGAGGAGGCGAACGATGCCGGCTTCGCGGCGAAGCTTGCCGCGCTGGGCGACATCTACGTCAATGACGCCTTCTCCGCCGCCCACCGGGCGCACGCCTCGACGGAGGCGATCGCCCGGCTTCTGCCCGCCGTCGCGGGCCGTCTGATGGAAGCGGAACTCAAGGCACTGACCGCTGCGCTGGAGAAACCCGAGCGTCCGGTCGCCGCCATCGTCGGCGGCGCCAAGATCTCCACAAAGCTGGAACTGCTGGGCAATCTGATCGCCAAGGTCGACCGGCTGATCCTCGGCGGCGGCATGGCCAACACCTTCCTTGCCGCGCGGGGCTTCGACCTCGGCCGCTCGCTGGTCGAACGGGAGATGCTGGGCCAGGCGCGGGAGATCATGGACCGGGCGGAGGCGGCGTCCTGCGCCATTCTGCTGCCCTCCGACGCCGTGGTGGCGCGAGAGGTCGCAGCCCAGGCGCCGCACGAAACCGTGGCGATCTCCGCGGTCCCCCAAGACGCCATGGTGCTGGATGTCGGGCCGAATGCCATCGACCAGTTGAAGGAGACGCTGTCGGGTTCGGCGACGCTGGTCTGGAACGGCCCGCTGGGTGTCTTCGAGAAGCCACCCTTCGACCACGGCACCGTCGTGGTGGCGCGGGAGGCGGCGCGGCTGACCAAGGCCGGAACCCTGCTGTCGGTCGCCGGCGGCGGGGATACCGTGGCCGCGCTGGCGCATGCCGGCGTCGTCGACGACTTCAGCTATGTCTCCACGGCGGGCGGCGCCTTCCTGGAATGGCTGGAAGGCAAGACCCTGCCGGGTGTGGCCGCGCTGACGGCCGGCTGACGGTCTTTCGGCGTCGGCGCCGCCACGCGGTGGAGCGACGCCGGCGTCCGATCAGTGGGCGGCGGCGTGCGTGCCCGTGCGGGTCGTGCCTGTGTGGGTCGTGCCCGTGTGGGTCGTGCCCGTGTGGGTCGTAGCCGCGTGGTCCGAGGCGGTGGCCGGCCGGCCGCTGAGGCGGCGCCAGCCATTGACGATCCAGCCCCGGATGACGGCATTGCGCAGCGCGCGGGCACGCCGTTCCGCCTCGATCACGAAGGCCAGGGGATCGGCTTCATAGGCGGCCAGGATGTCGTTCTCGTCCATGTCGGATCTCCGTTCGCTATGCGCGCCTAGTAATAA
>JAVKFF010000135.1:0-7875 GCA_040226215.1 Azospirillaceae bacterium | reverse complement strand
GCCTTGGAGGCGCAGTAGGCGCTCCAGCCCTCCATCGGCCTGTGCGCCGCACCGCTCGACAGGTTGACGATGGCCGCGCGGCGGTCGGATGCGAACAGCGGCGCGAAGGCACGCAACGCGCGATAGACACCGATCAGGTTGGTCACCACCGTCGCCTCCCAGGCGCCGGTATCGACCTCCATGAGCCCGCCGATGGGTCCGAGCGTGCCGGCATTGTTGACCAAGGCCTGCAGGGCGATGCCGCGGTCGGCGACCGTATTCGCGACCGCCGGCAGTGCGTCAGGATCGGCGACGTCGCACAGCGCCTCGATCACATCCGCGCCCTGCCGGCGGCAGGCCGCCGTCACCCCGTCCAGGTCCCCGGCCTTGCGGGCGGTCAGCACCAGGTCGTAGCCGTCCGCGGCCAGGCGGTCTGCCGTCGCCGCGCCGATGCCGCGCGCCGCGCCCGTGACCAGCGCCCAGGGCCGCTGGGTTCCTTCAGTCATCAGAGATCTCCTCCCCCGGTCAGCATGAGTTCCGCGCCGGTCACGAAGCTCGCGGCATCGCTCATCAGGTAGACGACGGCGCCGGCGACGTCCTCCGGCAGGCCGGCGCGTCCCATCGGAATGGCGTCGATCCGCCCCTGGCGGACCGTGTCGGGCGGCTTGCCGGTGATCCGCGCCAGGTCCGCGTTGCTGGCATCGGACAGGGCGGTGTCGACCAGGCCGGGGCAGACCGCATTGACCCGGATGCCCCGGCCGGCGAGGGCCTTGGCGAAGGATTTCATGGCGTTGTGCAGCGCCGCCTTCGAGGCACCATAGGTCAGGTGGAAGGGCGAGGCGCGGGTGCCGCCGACCGAGCCGACGAAGACGATCGACGCCCCGGAACCGCAACGTCCGGCGAGCCTGGCCGTCAGTTCGACGGGCACCCGCACGTTGATGGCGAAGAGCCGATCGAACCGGTCGGCATCGAAATCCTCGGCCGCGTGGGTGGCCGCCACGCCGGCGGCGTGAACGATGCCGCCCAAGGCGTCCGGGAGCGAGCCGATCAGCGCCTCGGTCTCCTCCGGCAACTGCGCGGGTATGAACCTCGCGGGGAGATCGGCGAGGCGGTCGGCCTCCGTGGCCGGGGAGGTGGCGATCACCGTCCGATCGGCGGCGAGCAGCGCCGCGACGATCGCCCGGCCGATCGCGCCCCCCGCCCCCGTGACCAGGACCGGCTCGCCGCTCACGCCTGGTCCGCCGCCGCGAAGCCGGCCGTCTCAAGATAGGCGACCATCTCGCGGCCGGCGGTCTCGATGTGCCGGCGGCAGATGCGTTCCATCTCGTCCAGTTCGCCGGCGCGCACCGCGGCGATGATCGCCTCGTGCTCGCGAAAGGCGCTCTCCGCGCGGCCGGGGATCAGGCGGAACCCGGCCCGGTAGCGCAGGCATTTCGCCCAGACATCCTCCAGCAGCCGCCGCAGATGGTGGTTGCGCGCGCGATCGAGGATGAAGCGGTGGAACTCCCAGTTGGCGGCGTTGACCTCGGTGTAGTTCTCGTCCGCCCGCGCCCGCTCGAATCGGGCGTTCACCTGCTCCAGATGGTCGGCGAGGCGGGTGCCCTCGTTGCCGGCGGCGAGCCGCAGCGCGTGGCCCTCGAGTACCGCACGGACGCTGAACAGCTCGGTGATGTCGGTGATCGACAGCGGCGCGACGCGGACGTCCTTGTAGGGCGCCACCTCCACCAGCCCCTCGCGCTCCAGCCGCATCAGCGCCTCGCGGACCGGCATCATCGAGGTGCCGAGCTGGCGCGACAGGGCGGCCAGCGTCAGCCGTGCCTCCGGCTCCAGAGCGCCGGAAAGGATCTGCTCGCGAAGGTATTCGTAGACCAGTTCCGCCTTGGTGCGGTGCACCGGCAGGCCGGGGCGGTCGATGCGATCGGTCATCGTGCGTGCATGGCCTCTTTTGGGGATGCCTCGTTTTCGGCGCCGGACGAACAGACCCCGGACAGCCAGGCCCCGGGCGACACGGGTTCGGGCGACGGATCGTGGATCGGCAGGAAGCGCGCGCCACCTGCCGCCAGGCGCCGCACCATCTCATACCATCCCGCCGCATGCTCCGCCGCGCCCAGCGCCACGCCGTCGATCACATTGGCGCGGGTGAAGACCGGGTCGGCGATGACCAGCGGCCCATCATCGGTATCGAGACGCACGGCCATCGACGCCGGGTGGTGCACGCCGACCTCCATGACGGTGAGCCCCGGCAGCAGGTCGACCGCGCCGGTGACCGGCTCGCTCCGGTCCTGCAGCAGGGCGCCGAGCGCCGGCGGGAGCGCATGCACCAGCATCGGTTCCTCGGGTCGGCGGAGGTCGGCGAGCCCGCGCGCCGAGGCAACCAGTCGTGTTGCCGGGTGCAGCCGCGCGATCCCGCCGACGGCATAGGGTCCGAAGCTGGTCAGGACGACCGCGTCGAGCGGCGAGGTCAGCATCTCCCCGAGCGCGTTCTCCTGGCGGACGAAGCCGGCCTGGTGGCCCTTGCGCCGGCGCATCGCCCGGTTCAGCGGTTCGATCTCGTCCAGCAGACCGGTATCGACGAGCACGCGATGCCGGCCGTCGCGCAGCAGGAAGCAGTGGATGGCAATGTCGACCCACTCCCCGAAGCCGCGCTGGAAGGTGACTTCCGACCCGGGCGTCCTGGCCGTCGCCACCGTGATCGTCTCGATGGTCCAGCTCACGGCGCGATCCCTCCCCGGGCGCGGGCGATCCAGTCGGCGATGCCGTTCTCCAGCGTGAAGGCGGGACGATAGCCGAAATCCCGGCCCGCCCGCTCGATCAGGCAGACGCCGCGCAGATGCCGGCCCGGATCGATCCCCGGCGCCTGGCGGATGGTCAGACCCGGGAAGTGGCGCTCGACGATCGCCCCGAGGTCGCCGCGCGTGCGCAGCACCCCGCCGCTCAGATTGTAAACGGGTTCGGGCAGCGGACCGGCCTCCGCCGCCTGCACCAGACCCAGCGCCAGGTCGCGGACATAGGTGAAGTCGCAAGGGTGGTCGCGGCCGACATCCGCGATCTCGGTCTCGCCGGCGAGCGCGCGCTCGACGAAGTAGTCCCCGGTGCTGTGCTGGGCGCCGTAGACGAAGCTGGTGCGGAAGGAGGCGACGGCGACGCCGAAGGTCTTGCGGTAGGCGTCGCACAGCGTCTCGGCCATCATCTTCGTGGCGTCGTAGATGCCGACCGGATCCGTCGGCGCGGTCTCGTCGAGCGGCGCCGTGTCCGGCCGGTTGCCGTAGAGCGTGGCGGTCGACAGGTTGACGACCGGCGTCGCCGTCGCGCGCGCCGCCTCCAGCACCGACAGCACGCCGGTGACGTTGACCTCCGTCGCCAGGACCGGGTCGGCGCTGGCCGGCTTGGGGCCGACGATGGCCGCGCAATGGACGATGGCGTCCACGCCCTCCACGGCGTCGCGCACCGCTGCCCGGTCGCGGATGTCCGCCTCGACGAAGCGACCGCCCGGGATGGGCGCGGCCGGTGCCCGCCGGTCGAGGCCGAGCACGTCGTGGCCGCGCGCGACCGCGAACTCGACCACCAGGCGTCCGACGAAGCCGGCCGCGCCGGTGACGAGCAGAGTCTTCGCGGTCACGGCCCGATCTCCGTCGTCTTCACCGGTCCCTGGCCGACCAGCGCCACGATGTTGACAAAGCGCAGCGGCACCGCGCCGGTATTGGTCAGGCCGTGCGGCGTGCCCGCCTCGGTGATCAGCATGTCGCCCTCGGTCACCGGAACCACGTCGTCGCCGATGCGCGCCTCGCCGCCGCCGTCGATGATCAGCCAGGTCTCCGTCTTGCCCTCGTGCACATGCAGCGTGCAGACGTCGCCCGGCGCGATCTCGTACCAGGAGACCTTCTGCGGCGGATGGCGGTCGTCGCGCACCAGGCGGACCGGCAACCGCCGGGCGCCGCCATGCAGGATGGTGCCGCCGCTCATCGTCCGGCGCTCCATCGTCCGGTCTTCGTTCGCTCCCGCGGCGCTCCGCCGGCGTGGCCATGATGGCCGTTCAGGGTCATGGCGATCCCCCATAGACGAGATCCGGCAGGAAGAGCACGATCCCCGGCACATAGGTCAGCACCAGGAGCGTGACCAGCAGCGTCGCCACATAGGGCAGCGCCTCCCTGGCGACCGCGCCGACGCTGGTGTCGGCGAGCCGGGCGACGACGAACAGCGCCATGCCGACGGGTGGGGTCAGCAGGCCGACCATCATGTTGACGATCATGACGATCCCGAAATGGACCGGGTCGAGGCCCAGCGCGACGGCGACCGGCGCCAGCACAGGCGCCACCAGGATCAGGATCGCCGTGGTGTCGAGCAGCATGCCCAGGATCAGCAGGATGACGTTGACGACCAGCAGGAACTGCCATTCCGCCAGGCCCAGGTCGACGATCCAGCGGGCCAGGTCCTGGGGGATCTGCTCGCGCGCCAGGATCCAGGCGAAGACATGCGCGGCGGCGACGATCAGCATGATGCCGCCAGCGGTGATCGCGGTTTCCCTCGCCGCCGACCAGAGGTCGCGGAGCGACACGTCGCGGTGGAAGATCGCGCCCAGCAGCGCGGCATAGAGCACGCCGACCGCCGCCAGCTCGGTCGCGGTGAAGGCGCCGGAGCGCATGCCGCCGATCAGCACGACGGGACAGACCAGCGCGGGCAGCGCGATGGTGAAGCTGCGCAGCCTCGTGCGGCCGTCGACACGCGGCGTGCGCGGCAGGTCGAGATGACGGGCGCGCCAGTGCACGGTTGCCATCAGCACGGCGGTCATCAGGAAGCCAGGCACGATACCGGCCAGGAACATGCGCCCGATGGAGACGTCGGCGATGAAGGCGTAGAGGATCGCGGCGATGGACGGCGGAATCACTGGCCCGATCGTCGCGCTGGCCGCCGTGATCGCGGCGGCGTAGGCGGGCTTGTAACCGGCCTCGCGCATCGCCTTGATCTCGATCGAGCCGAGACCGGCGGCATCGGCCAGGGCCGAGCCCGACATGCCGGAGAAGATGACGGAACTGACCACGTTCACCTGCGCCAGTCCAGCGTTCCAGTGCCCGACCAGGGATTGCGCGAAGGCGAAGATGCGCGCGGTGATGCCCGAGGCGTTCATGAGGTTGCCCATGAACAGGAACAGCGGGATGGCGATCAGCAGGAAGCTGTCGAGCCCGAAGATCAGCCGCTCGACGATCATCGAGTGCGGCACGTCGGCGATCAGGATGGCGCCGACGCCGACCAGGAGGATGCAGACGGCGACCGGCAGGCTGGTCGCCAGGAGCGCCAGGAGGCCGAGGCCGTAGAGCGCGATCATGAGCGCACCACTTCCCGCTCCAGGATCTCCTGCCGCGCGGCATCGTCGCCGGTCAGCAGGGCACGCAGCTGGGCGACCGTGCGGATCAGGGCGTGGGCGGCGATCAGGGCGCAGCCGACCACGGCCGGCCAGACCATCACGCCCATCGACCACTGGGTGGCCGCCAGCGGCAGGGGCATCACCTGCTGGGCGAGGCGGGCGGCGAGCAGCGTTACCCAGACGAAGGTGCCCGCCGTCACCGCCTCCACCAGAGTGGCGAGCACGAGGGCCGTGACAGGCGGCAGCCGGCGGATCAGCATGTCGACGGCGATGTGGGCGCCGCGACGGGTGACCGCCGCGGCCCCGACGAAGGTCAGCCAGACCAGCATCAGGCGCGTCAACTCCTCCGGCCAGATGAAGGGGTTGACGAAGATGTAGCGCCCGAAGACCTGGAGGAGGACGACGGCGCTGATGCCGATCAGCAGCAGCACCGCCAACGTCTCCTCGACCAGGCCGATCAGCCGCATCAGCCGCTTGGGAAGCTGCCTGCCCGAGGCCACGGCCGGTGTCCTCAGTGCGGCACGTTGCGGATGCGCTCGTAAAGGCCGACATCGCCGCCCCACAGCTCGGCGAGCTCCGGAATGGCGTTGGCCGCCGCCTCGCGCCAGGCCGGCAAGTCGGTCGGCGTGACGAAGGTCATGCCGTGCGCCTCCAGATCGGCGGTCACCTGCTCCTGGCTGGTGCGGAAGGCCTCGGCGATGAACTCGGTGCCTTCGCGCAAGGCCTCGTCGAGCAGGGCGCGATCCTCCTCGCTCAGCTGCTGGTAGGCGCTGTCGCTCATCAGGATCGGACCGGGCGCGGCGAAGGACCAGGAGATCAGGTTGACCGTGTCGGCCACCTCGTAGAGGTGCTGCGCCAGCATGGTGTCGAGCGGGATGTCCGCGCCGTCGACCACGCCGGCCTCCAGCGCGGAGTACATCTCCGCGAAGGCGACCGGCGTCGGCGTCGCGCCGAAGGCCTCGAAGACCTGCGGGTAGGGCGGGATGTCGGCCACCCGGATGGGGACGTTCTGGATGTCCGCGATGGTGTTGAGCGCGATGCCGTCGGTGATCACGTGGCGGGTGCCGCGCGGGAACCAGCCGACGATGTGGATGGCGCTGTTGTCGTAGATCTCGGCCTCCCACTCCTCGCCGATCTCGCCATAGACCACAGCTTCCCAGTGCGGGTCGTTGTCGAAGAGATAGGGCGCGTCGAGCACGGCGAGCTCCGGTAGGTGGATGCTGGCGCCGCCGGGCGAGGCCAGCATCATGTCCACGCCGCCGGTGCGGATGGAGACGTGCATGTCGCGCTCCGTGCCGAGCTGCGAGGACGGGAAGACCTGCAGGTCGATGCGGCCGCCGGAACTCTCCCGCAGGGTCTCCGCGGCAAGCTCCATGCCCTGGTGGAACTGGTGGGCGGGTGCCAGAACGTGGCCGAGGCGAAGCGTGATGTCCTGGGCCTGCGCGGGTGCGCCGAGGGTGATGGCGCCGAGCACGAGCGCGCCTGACGCGCAGCCTGATAGCAGATGTCTCATGTCTTCCTCCCAAATCACCGCTCTGTCATGGCGGGTCATGATTTTATGTTTTATAAAATCGATAATGTCAAACCATCCCTGTGCTGCCACGGCCTCCATGACCGATTGGTCGGCCGCGCTGCCGTGACGAGGCATTCCGCACTTAGGCCTTGTCGGCGCGGCGAGCGCCGTTCGATCGGGCGGCGGTCCGTGTGCCGGTGCCGGAAATCGTTCGGCAGAGGGTGTCCTCGACGACTCGCTCGGCGCCGATCGTGCGCAGGTTGCTGGTCTATGACATCCTCTACGGCTAATTCGCGAGAACGCCGCCAGTCTACAGGCCGTGAGGCATGCCGTGAGCCATGCCGTGAGCCATGCCGTGAGACCGCACGGGAATGATCTGCCTGCCTGGAGAGTCGGGATGTGTCACCAGGTCGGCACGCGGCCTGTTCCGCGAAAGATTGGCGGCGCGCTCTCCTGTCGCGGGCGCCCGCGCATCGCCGCCGAACCGCGCCTGACGCCGCGGCGGGCGGTAGAATCACGACCGGAATCCAAGAAAAACATCCGCGTATGCCAGATCGGCTCACAAGTGAATTTCGTTGAAACCGATGAATTATTCACCATGTATATGAACAAAATTAACAAGTTTCCAGATAGGTCATGGTCATGGCCCTCAGGGCTGAATATACGCTCCACAAATCCGACTTGAATGATTTTCTTGAGCAGGGCATTTGCGAAGAGAAGAACGGCACTGTCCTCAGTGTCCTGTCCCTGTTCGCGCGCAACGGCGTCGATCCCTGGCAGGAGGCCGCGCGCCTGGCCGGAATGCCCCGCCTGGCGGCCACGGAAATACTGAAGACCATGATCGCGGGCCTGTCCGCCGGCCCGGCCAGCCGGGACGATCCGCGGGTTATCGCGAGCCGGCTCGTCGACATATTGCCCGATCGCGGCACGACGCAACCGGTGCGCCGGCCCCGCAGTCCAGCGGTCACCAGAACCTCCTGGTCCACGCGCCTGGTCCAGGCATTCGCGCTTATCGTCCTCG
>JAVKFF010000134.1:0-4852 GCA_040226215.1 Azospirillaceae bacterium | reverse complement strand
GGACGAGCCGGGCGAGGCCGGGGCGGCGGAGATCCGCGACGCCGGCGGCGCGGCGCTCTACCTGCGCCACGACGTCGCCGACGAGGCGGCGTGGGAGCGGGTCGTCGCGCGCTGCGTGGAGCGCTTCGGCGGGCTGGACGTGCTGGTGAACAATGCCGGCATCGAGCAGACCGTGTTCCTGGCCGACCTGGACGTGGCCGAGGCAAGGCGCCTGCTGGAGGTCAACGTCCTGGGCGTGCTGATCGGCCACAAGCATGCGATCCGCGCGATGCGGCCGGGCGGCCCGGCAGGGCGCGGCGGCAGCATCGTGAACCTGTCCTCGGTCGCCGGCCTGGTCGGCACGCCGGGGCTGGGCACCTACAGCGCTTCCAAGGGCGGGGTGCGTCTGCTGAGCAAGGCCGCGGCCGTGGAATGCGGCCAGCTCGGCTATGGCATAAGGGTGAATTCGGTGCATCCCGCGCTGGTGCAGACCGCGATGGGCGACAAGCTGGTCGCCGACCTGACCGGCCTGGGCATCTTCCCGGACCTGGCCGCCGCCCAGGCGCAGATGCAGGCGCTCTACCCGATCGGCCGCACCGGCCAGCCCGGCGACATCGCCGATGTGGTGCTGTTCCTGGGCAGCGAGCTGTCGCGCTGGATGACCGGCACGGAGCTGGTGGTCGACGGCGGCATGACCGCCGTCTGAGAGGGGCGCGGGACGGGCCGGCCCTGCTGCCGGGCCGGACCATACAATAGACGGAATGTTTTAGACGCGACCGGTCGCAAGACAGCGTTTTTCGGCCCGTCGCGCAAACGCGCCGCATTCACGCGACCTCTGCCTTGACCCCCCTTCCGGCGCGCCGCAATCCTCGACCCAAGGGCGCGCGCAACGCGACGTTCGAAACGCTCACAGGTCAGGAGGTGGTAATGGTTGGGTCTTCATCGTGGCGGTCCACGGTCCGCAATACCCTCGTCGGGTCACTGCTGGTGACAGCCGTCGCGGTCGCCGATGCCGATGCCGAGACGATCGACGTGTCGATCCCCTGGCCGGACAAGAACTTCCACACGCAGAACCTGAAATCCTTTGCGGAGAAGGCGGCGCAACGCACGGACGGGCGGGTGGAGTTCATCATCAACAGTGGCGGCTCCCTGGGCATCGCCGGAGCCGACCATCTTCGCGCGGTGCGCTACGGCCTGGCCGGTGCCGCGGAGTTCCATAGCGGCCTGCAGGCCGGCGACGCACCGCTGGCCGGCATCTTCGGTGTGCCCTACCTGATCGCGGACTACGATGAGCTGGCGATATTCGCGGAGATTGCCCGGCCGGACTTCGTCGCACTGCTGGAGAGCAACGGCCAGACCCTCTGCTACATGGTCCCCTGGCCGAGCCAGAACGTGTTCGCGAAGGTCGAGATCGACGCGTTCGGCGACCTCGCCGGGCTGAAGATCCGCACCAACGATGCGACCACCACCGCCTATTACGGCGATGCGGGCGTGGTGACGGTTTCCATGCCCTGGTCGGATGTCGTGCCCGCGCTCGCATCCGGCGCGGTCGAGGGCGTCACGACGTCGACCTCCTCCGCGATGGACGGTTCGCTCTGGGAGTTCCTGACCCACATCCATCGCTTCAACCACAACTGGGCAATGGACTGGTTCACCATCAGCCATGCCGCCCTGGCGGGCATGAGCGAGTCCGACCGCGCCGCGATCATGGACCTGTGCCGCGAGGTCGAACCGGCCTACTGGCAGGTCTCGATGGCCCAGGACGACGAGAACCTGGCCAAGCTGGTGGAGAAGGGCATGACGACGGTGCAGCCGAGCGCTGCCCTTCTCGCCGAGCTTCGCGGCCGTGCCACGGGGTTCTGGCAGAGCCTGCCCGCCCAGATGGGCCCGGAGGCCGAGGCGATCGTGACGGAGTTCCGCTCCAAGGTCGGCCGCTGAACGACGGGAGCCCCGGGGAATGGCCTGCCTTCGGCGCCTTGCCGCCGCCCTGGCGAAGGCCCTTGCGGTCACCGCCGCCCTGGGGCTCCTGATCCTCGTCCTCCTCCTGGTGGTGGACCTGTTCGGTCGCAACCTGTTCGGCTTCACCACCACCTTCGCCAATGAATGGTCCAGTTTCGTCAACGGAGCGGTCATCATGCTCGCTGCGCCGCTCGCCCTGCTGAAGGGCGAACATATCCGGGTGGAACTGGTCCTGATGCTGCGCAGCCGGCGGCTGGGGCGGATCCTGACCCTCCTGGCCGACGCGATCTGCGTGCTGGTCGCAGCCTATCTCTGCTACGCCGTCGCCGCGATGGCATGGGAATCGCTGGTGAACGATCGCCGCTCGACCTGGGTGATGCGCACACCCTTGTGGATTCCCCAGGCGGCGCTGGCGGCAGGGGCGGCGGCGCTGGTCCTTGCGGCCCTGCATCACCTGCTGAGCAGCTTCGTGTCGACGGGCCGCGGGCGCTGACAGGTGGTTGCCGTCCCCGTCATCCTGGTGCTGCTGTTCGGCCTGCTCGCGATCGGCGTCATCGTTCCCTTCGCCCTCGCCGCCAGCGGCATGGTCGCCCTGGAGATCTACAAGTCGCTGCCGCTGGAGCGCATCGTCAGTGCAGCGGTCTGGGATACCGTGACGACGCCGGAACTTCTCGCCCTGTCCCTGTTCATCCTGATGGCCGAGATCCTTCTCGCCTCGGATGCGGCGCGCCTGCTGTTCCGCGGCCTTGCGCCCTTCTCGCGGCGCCTGCCGGGAGGCCTGCTCCACGTCAACGTCATCGGTTGCGCGATATTCGCCGCGGTCTGCGGCTCCTCCGCGGCGACCGCCGCGACGATCGGCAAGATCTCCGTGCCGCAGCTCAAGGCGCTCGGCTATTCCTCCCGCTGGAGCGTCGGCTCCCTTGCCGGCTCGGCGACCCTGGGACTGCTCATTCCGCCAAGCATCATCCTGATCATCTACGGCGTCCTGATGCAGACCTCGATCATCAGCCTGTTCCTGGCCGGGATCGTCCCGGGGCTGCTGCTCGCGCTGGCGTTCAGCACCGTGCTGGCGGTCTTCGCGCGCCGCCAGCCCGACGGTGCCGCCGCTGCGGGCGGCGCCGCCGAGGAGGGCCTCTGGAAGCCTCTCCTCCGGACGATCCCGATACTTCTCCTGGCGCTTGCCGTCATCGTCGCGCTCTATGGCGGCTATGCCAGCCCGACCGAGGCGGCCCTGGTCGGCGTGCTCGGCGCCATCCTGGTGGCGCTGCTCCTGACCCGGCGGATCGCCACCCTCGCGGAGGGGTTCTTTGCCGCCGTGCGCCCGATCGCGATGCTCGGCCTGATCCTGGTGGGCGCGAAGATCCTCACCGCGGCCTTCGCCTATCTGGGCATCTCGCGGGAGGTCGCGGCGTATATCGGCGGCAGCGGCTTCTCGAAGACGGAATTCCTGCTGCTGATCCTGGTGCTGTTCGTCGCGCTGGGATGCGTGATGGACGGGCTCTCCCTCCTGGTCATGACGCTGCCGCTGCTCGCGCCGGCCCTGGTCACCCTGAACATCGATCCGGTCTGGTTCGGCATCTTTGCCGTGATCCTGATCGAGATCGGGCAGATCACCCCGCCGGTGGGCATGAACCTGTTCGTCATCCGCGGCATGACGGGGGAGCCGATCTCCGCGATTGCCGCCGGCGCCTGGCCGTTCATGGCCTGCCTGCTGGCGCTGGTGGCGGCGATCATGACGGTGCCGGAGATCGTCCTCTTCCTGCCCGGAGCCCTGAAATAGTCCCGCTCCAGCCCTTGCAGAGGAACGAAATGATCGAGATCGGCATCGATATCGGTGGCACATTCACGGACTTCGCCCTGGTCGACCATCAGCGGCACACCATCGCGACAGCGAAGACGCTGACCACCCCGCAGGATCCGGTGATCGGCGTGATGGCAGGATTGCACAGCCTGCTGGACGGCCGGAGCCTTGCCCTGGGAAAGGTCGCGCGGATCGTCCACGGCACCACCCTGATCACCAACGCCGTGCTGGAACGCAAGGGCGCCCGCGTCGGGCTGGTCACCACGCGCGGCTTCGCCGACACGCTGTTCATCGGCAAGGAGCAGCGCTACGACATCGCCGATCTGCGCCTGCAATTCCCCAGTCCGCCGGTACAGCGACATGACGTGATCGAGATTGCCGGGCGTATCGACCGCAATGGCGGGGAACGCGAAGCTCTCGACCTGGAGGCGCTGGAGCGCGCCGGCAGGGAGCTGGCCGACAAGGGTGTCGGCGCCGTCGCGATCTGCTTCATCAACAGCTATGTCGACGGCCGTCACGAGGTGGCGGCGCACGAGGCCCTGGTCGCCGCGGGGCTGGCCCTGCCGATCTGCCTCTCGTCGCAGATCGCGCCGCGCGCCAAGGAGTATGAGCGCTTCATGACCACGGCGGTCAACGCCTACACCCTGCCGATCACCGACCGCTACCTGACCAAGCTCGAGGCCAGCCTGCTGCAGGCGGGTTTCGCAGGGCGGATCGACGTGATGACCGCCAATGGCGGTTGCCTGCCGATCGCCGTCGCCAGGGCATTTCCCGTCCGCCTGATCGAATCGGGCCCGGCGGCGGGGGCCATCATGGCGGCGACCCTGGCGCGTCACCTGAGCGAGCCCACGGCGCTGGCCTTCGACATGGGCGGGACCACCGCCAAGGGGACATTGATCCGCCGCGGCCAGCTCGCGAAGGAGGACGAGTTCGAAGTGGCGCATGTCCACAAGTTCAAGCCGGGCAGCGGCCTGCCGCTGATGATCCCGGTCGTCGACATGATCGAGATCGGCTCGGGCGGCGGCAGCATCGCCTCGCTCGACGACCGGAAGGTCGTGGTCGTCGGCCCGGCCAGCGCCGGTGCCGAGCCCGGGCCGGCCTGCTATGGCCGTG
>JAVKFF010000133.1:0-6176 GCA_040226215.1 Azospirillaceae bacterium | reverse complement strand
GGGGCATGGCACGGGTGGCATGAGCCGGGCGGACTCTCCACCAGCCCAGGGCATGGACCATGCCGCCATGGGGCACGGCACGGGTGGCATGAGCCAGGCGGACTCCACACCCGCCCAGGGCATGGACCACGCCGCCATGGGTCACGGCACGGGTGGCATGAGCCAGGCGGAAGCCGCTCCGGCGGCGGGCATGGACCATTCGAAAATGGATGCCGCCGCCATGAGGCAGGGCGCTGCTGGAACGACAGAACGTGCCGGCCAGGATCCATTCTACGCCAAGGGCAGCGGATTGCTGCCATCAGCGGCAAATGGCGGGAAAGTACTATCCTATGCGGATCTGCGTGCCGCCCGGCCGCTCTATCCGGAGCGCGCGCCGACGCGAGAGATCGAACTGCGTCTGACTGGCAATATGGAGCGGTATTCCTGGTCCATCAACGGCATCAAGTATGAGGATGCAGAACCGATCCGCCTGAAATACGGCGAGCGCGTCCGGTTCAAGTTCGTCAATGAAACGATGATGACACATCCGATGCACCTGCATGGCATGTGGTCGATCTTGGATGTTGGCGCTGGGCAATGGAACCCGGTCAAGCACGTCGTCAGCGTTGCTCCCGGGACCACCCTGTACATGGAGACCGAAGTCGATGCTCCAGGCCAATGGGCATTCCATTGCCATCTGTCCTACCACGCTGCCAGCGGCATGTTCCGGAAGGTGATTGTCGAGGGTGGTCCAAAGAAGGCGGTGCAGATCGCCGGGCCGCAGCGGTCGGAGGGCTGACGCATGGAAAATCGCTATTTAAGGGCACTTGCGGCCGGACTCCTCGGCAGCACTGGCTTGGTCGCTACGAGTCATTCTGCCATCGCACAGGAGAAGGAACCGCTGTTTTACTACGGCGTCACGGTGGAGCAGCTGGAGTATCGGATCGGACGGAACTCCGACGTCTATGCCTGGGATGGGGACGCTCTTGCCGGGACCGACGACTTGAAACTGCGGTTGCAGAGCAAGGGCGAGTACGAGAAGGACAGCAGTGCCTTTGAGACGCTGGAGAACCAGCTGCTGCTGCAAACGCCGATCTCCACATTTTTCGATGCCAAGGCAGGTGTCCGCTACGACATGCCACGCGGCTATGACCGGCTCTACGGGGTGCTGGGTGTCCAGGGGTTGGCTCCGCAATGGTTCGAGATCGATGCCGACCTGTTCCTCAGCGAGAAGGGGGACGTTTCGGCCCGCCTGGATGCCGAGTACGAGCTCCTGATTACCAACCGCATCATTCTCACCCCCGCCGCGGAGATCGACTTTGCCTTCTCGGAGGATACCGAGGCCGAGGTCGGTGCCGGTCTCAGCACGGCGGAACTTGGCCTGCGTCTTAGCTACGACCTGATCGACCGCGCCGTCAGCCCCTATGTCGGGGTGCACTACGAGAGGGCGTTTGGCGATACCGCCAGTTTCCGGCGGGCCGATGGCGCAGATGTGGACGAGTTGTTCCTGGTTATCGGCACCAGGCTGCTGTTCTAAGGCCGTCTGCGCCCATAGCGACTGGAAAACCGAATGCCGGTGCCTTGGCGCCGGCATTCGGTGTCTGGTGTCCGGTGTCCGACCAGCGGCGGGTGCGCAGCACTCTCAAAGATCGAGTGGGCAGGGGAATGACCGAAAACTACAAGAAGGGCAGCTTTTCGTTTCCGGGTGCAATCGGCCTGGGCACCGGTGTGATGATCGGCGCAGGGATCTTTGCTCCGACTGGCCAGGTCGCAGATTATGCCGGGCTCTGGTTCCCGGCGGCCTTCGTTCTTGCGGCCGCGATCAGCGGCTTCAGCGCCTGTTCCTGCGCGAAGCTGTCCTATGCCCACCCTTCGACGGGCGGCATCGGCATGTATCTCCAGAAGGCATATGGCCGTAGCACAACGGCCGGCGCGGGAGCATTGCTGATGGCATTCTCGATGGTAATCAACGAAAGCCTGGTCGCGCGCAGCTTCGGGACCTATGCGCAGCGGTTGTTTGGCATGCCCGTCGGATTGTCGGCCCCTGGCATCCTGGCCGTGTTCACAGCGGAACGATGGTTCCTGAAAAGCCGTCGACAATCCCTTGGGCATGCCAAGGGTCACGGGGGTGGAAAGCCGTGACGATCGAGCCCCGCCCCGGTAGTGGACTGCAATTCAGCGAACGATTGCATACAGCGACGACATCGCTTCCGGAACACCAGGAACGTGACGGTTCTGCCTGGGAGGGGGAAGCGGGGACTGGCCTGTTGACCGGTTATATCAGGACGGCCAAGTCCGACGACAGCGAACTGCTCGACCTGCAACGCTATGCTTTGACCGCTGCGGGGGTGCCAGGTAGTCGCCTGTTCGAAGAGCAGACGACGACACGACGCGACCCGCGCCCACAACTCGAGGCTTGCATGAATGCCCTCGAAGCGGGGGATACGCTGGTGGTCTGGCGTCTCGATCGGCTTGGCCGCGATCTGGCGCATCTCGTCAGGACCGTCCAGTGCCTGGCGGACAGACAAGTGGACCTCAGAGTCCTCAAAGCAAATTGCGGGTCAATCGACACCTCACAGGCCGGAAGCGGCCCGCAGTTCTTCAACTTCATTGCAGCCCTTGCGGAGTTCGAGCGCTACCGGTTGCGCGAGTGGAAGTTAATGCGATACGGACCGGCCGAATCCTTTCGGTCGAAGGGACGAAAGCCAGTCCTGACAAAAGGCCACCTCATTATTGCCCAAGCCGTCATGCGAGATCGCGACGCAAATATCGCAGAATTTTGCCGACAACTTGGAATATCGACCGTGACGCTGTACCGCTACATTGCTCCTGACGGAACCTTGAGAGAGAAGGGGGTTAAGCTTCTTAACTCCGATTCTTCTCTTCCCTGACTGCATGCCGCTTCGCCCTCATTTTTTCCGATGCACGGGCGTCGCTGTTGTGGCTGTCTCTTGCAGCAGACAGCCAACGGTCCGGCTGCGGTCGAGGATCGCCTTCTTCACAATCGGGAGCAGTTTGGCCGAATGGCATTCGACGCAATCGCGGCGCAAGGCTGGGCTCCAATCACGATGAAACGCGGGACAGGCATTCTTGCTGGCATCGTTGTCACCCTTGTCTCGGTGACCGCCTCTGCCTATGCCACAAACATGGCAGGGGCCATCGAGCGGCTAGCTTCGTTACGGTCGACGCCATGTCGAAGCCCGGCTGCGTTTCCTGCCTGACCGCGGACGATGACAGCCAAACGCCGAGTTGCACCATCGACTGTACTGTTCCGGTTCAGGGCGTGATCGCCGACGCGGCTCAGGCCGTCGCCCAAGGACCGATGCGGCATTCTACTGCCCGATCCAAATGGCTCGCAGGAGCCCCGACGTCGCTCGAACCTCATCAACCGGGACCTGCCTTTCTGACCTGACGCTACTATCCGCCCGGATGGTCGGGTTCCGCCTGCGCCGAACCAATGTCGGTTTCGACAGCCTGTGCGGTTGCTCCTTGAGGCATGCCCAGTGCATCGCCGGGCGACTGCGGACCACGGCTTTCCGAAAAACTGTCGCATGTCCGGTTCGGTCACGCCGACGCGGCGTTCGTTCCCCGCAACCTGGTACCACCCGCATCAACGCAGTTTCGAGCAGCTTGGGCGCGGCCCGTGTGGGCCGCTCATCGTCGAGGAACCGCAGCCGCCGCAGGTCGATCGCGAGATCACCTGGATCCTCGACGACCGGCGTCTGACAGAGGCGGCCGAGGGCCTTCACCGGATGCACGACTCGGTGACCCGGCGGTCTCCCCGGCGGCTGCCTCGACTTTCGCCGGCCAAGTCAGCGCAGATAGGCTTCGGTGGCGTAGCGGCGCACCATGCGATGGGAATTGAAGTAGCACGCGGTATAGGCGATCGCCTGTTTCATCATCCAGCGCCAGCGGCCGGGATCGCCCGCGTAGAGCGGCAGGACCGCCTGCTCCAGCTTGTCGTAGAGTGCGCCGGCATGGCCGTCGCCGCCCTCGCGATCCTCGCCGATCGCCCAGCCGGTGATTCCCTCCATGCAGCCCTCGACCCACCAGCCGTCGACCGTGGACAGGTTCAGGACGCCGTTCAGGGCCGCCTTCATGCCGCTGGTGCCCGAGGCCTCCAGCGGCGGCACCGGGGTGTTCAGCCAGATGTCGGCGCCGGCGACAAGGGCCTTGCCGACCGCCATGTCGTAGCCGGGGACGAAGGCGCAGGGAATCGCGTCGGCCAGGCCGTGCATCCAGCCGTGCAACTGCCGGATCGCTTCCTTGCCGCCCTGGTCGCGGGGATGCGCCTTGCCGGCCATGACGACCTGGAAGGGGTGGCGGCCGGCGATGGCGCGCAGCCTCTCGATATCGCTGAACAGCAGGTCCGGCCGCTTGTAGCCGGTCATGCGGCGGCTGAACGCCAGGACCGGCAGCGCCGGGTCCAGGCGGGCGCCGGTGCGCTGCGCCACCAGGTCCAGCATCTCCGCCTTTGCCGCCTGGTGGCAGCGCCAGACCTCGTCCTCCGGCAGCTGCAGGGCGCGGACCAGCAGTTCCGGTTCGTGCCGCCAGTCCGGGAAATGCGCCTCGTACAGCCGGGCGAAAGCGTCATGCGCCCAGCTGCCCAGATGCACCCCGTTGGTGATCGCATGCACCCGATAGCCGGGGAACATGCCCTCGGTGGTACGGGCGTGGCGGCGCGCCACCCCGTTCACGAAGCCCGACAGGTTCAGTGCCCGGCGGGTCATGTTCACGCAATCCGCGCCGGCAAGGCTGCGGAGCGCGTCGGGCTCGACCAGACCGGGCAGCAGGCGCTCGAACAGGGCATGCGAAAAGCGGTCATGGCCGGCCTCCACCGGCGTATGCGTGGTGAAGACGCAGCGCCGGCGCACCTCCGCGACATCGTAGGGCGCGCAGTCGCCGATGCGGTCCTCCGGCGCGATCCGCCAGCGGTTCAGCAGGCCAAGGGTCAACAGCGCCGCATGCCCCTCGTTCAGGTGGTAGGTGTGCAGATCGAACCCCAGGGCATGCAGGACCTGCAGGCCGCCCAGGCCGAGCACGATCTCCTGCTTGAGGCGGTATTCCGCGTCGCCGCCATAGAGCTGCTGCGTGATCTGCCGGTCCGCCTCGTCGTTGAGGTCAAGGTCGGTATCCAGCAGCAGCACTGGTACCCCGGCACCGGCCGGGCCGTTGCCGGGCGCCCGGCCGGGATCGGCGGCGAGACGGTACAGCCAGGGCCGGACCCAGACCTGCCGGTCCGCCACGGGCACGGCAATGCGGACGTCGAGCGGCCGGCACCATGCCGCCGGATCCCACCAGTCCGGCTCCTCGACCTGCCGGCCCTCCCCGTCGATGCGCTGGCGGAAATAGCCGGCGCGGCTGGCCAGGGTGACGAAGACCATGGGCAGGTCGAGATCGGCGCAGGACCGCGCCGTATCGCCGGCCAGCACGCCCAGCCCGCCGGAATAGGTCGGGATCTCGGCGCGCATGCCGATCTCCATGGAGAAATAGGCGATGCGCGTGCGCCGCAGATAGGGAGCGATGGCAGACATGTCAGAAGATCCGGCCGGACCCGCGTTTCGCAGCCCCGGGCGGCCGGCATACGGCGCGGGCCCGTGCGGGACTCGCGGCCACCATGAGGGTGGCGCTCAGTGCCGCCGCTCGATGCAGAATTCGACGACCGACTGCATGGCCAGGCGCACGTCGCTTTCCGGGAACATGTCCAGGGCGGCGATCGCACGCTCGCCGTAGCGGCCCGCCAGCGCGATGGCATCGGCCACCGCGCCATGGCGCTCCAGCAGGGCGATGGCATGGGCCAGGTCGGCCTCGTCCTGCTCCAGCTCCGCCATGGTGCGTGTCCAGAAGGCGCGTTCCTCGTCGGAGCCGCGCTGCATCGCCAGCACCACGGGCAGGGTCATCTTGCCCTCGCGGAAATCGTCGCCGATCGTCTTGCCCAGTTCCTGCTGTTCCGCCGCATAGTCCAGCGCGTCGTCGACCAGCTGGAAGGCGATTCCCAGGTTCAGGCCGAACGCGTCCAGGGCGTCGGCCTCCTCCGCCGGGCGGTTGGCGATCACCGCGCCGACCCGGCAGGCGGCGCGGAACAGGGCGGAGGTCTTCGCCTCGACGACTTGCAGGTAGCGCTCCTTGGTGGTCGCGACATCGTTCTGGGTGGTCAGCTGCAGCACCTCGCCCTCGGCGATCACCGCCGAGGCGTC
>JAVKFF010000132.1:0-22177 GCA_040226215.1 Azospirillaceae bacterium | reverse complement strand
GATGAGGGTGCGGTATTCGCCCTGGCAGCCCGTCTGATCGAAGAGACGAAGCTCGCCCATCGGCGCCTGCGCCCGGGCGAGCCCGGACAGTGCCGCAAGGCAGAACAACAACAGGGCGATCCCCCGTCCGCCAGCGCGCATGCGAACCTCCTTCGACATTCTCCCTTGCGGTGCCCCTCGCGCGTCCTTGTCAGCCGGCGAAGCGACAGGGATCGAACATGTCCCCGATGACCATGGGCGCGCCGCCCGCGTCCGTCTCCCATTCGGCCAGTGCCAGGTCGATCGATTCCTGCAGCGCCGAGGCGGCGAGCCATGGATGCTCCGGATCGACGTCCAGCGCGTTTGCCTCGAGGAGTTGGGCCCAGGTGATCCGTGCGCCGGGTGGGATGCCGATCGCCATGGCGGCTGCCTCCTGGCGGGCCTGCGCGGCGATCACCGCCTCCCGGTAGGATGCCGCCACCGGGCAGGCGTGAACGGCGTCGAAGCGCCCCTCGGCAAGCTGTCCGGCGATCGGCATCAGGTCGTCCCAGGACATGACCACGCTCGTCCGGTGCGCCTGGAAAAGTCGCTGTCCCCAGGCGAACTGCGCCAGATCGCCGGCGGCCAGGACGACGTCATCCGCGCCATCCCACAGGCGCAGGTCACCACCATCGAGGGCCACGAAGATCTGGCCGCCATCGAACAGCCAGGCGTGCCTGTCAAGGTCACCAGGGCGCTCTCCCGGCTGGCCGAAAAAGATGAAGCCCTCGACGGGAAGCTCGATGCTGGGTTGACGCACGGCAAAGGCGCCGCCTTCAAGCTCGAGCCGCCCGACCGCCCGGACCGTCAGCGGGCCCTTGGCGGAGATGACGGCGGAGAGAAATCGCTCGGCGAGGTCCGCGACCGGAACGCCGCCGATCTCCGCCTGATAGGTCCACATCTGCTCGGCACCCATTGCGTGGAGCGCGTCGAGCGCCGATGCCGGGGCCGCGTGGCGCATGATCAGGTTGCCGATTTCCAGGCTGTCGCCGTCGACCCGGGCGGACAACAGCACCGGCAGGTTGGCGCCTGCCTGGAAGCCGGCAATGTCGTCGGTCGACACGAAGCCGCCCGAGGGCATCTGCGACGTCGCCGTCGACGCCGTGGCGAGGGTAATCACCAGCGCCAGGATGCCGCACAGCCTTCCGGGGGAACCGGCCGACAAGCTCACCACTCCCGAAACCTCGCAGTCGAAATTCGAATATGTCGCCGACCGGCGCGGAAACATAATGTTCTTTCCACGGTCCCGGACCGAGTCCAATCTCACGCGCGCCCGGGAACCGCTAACGAAGTCAGTCCCGTTTCTCGCGTCTCAGGGCCCATTTGACCAGCGTTCCCTCCGGCAGGGTGGAGCCGGCGACCACCAGCTGGTGGGAGGCACGCGGCTCGCCGCCGCCGAAATAGATGCTGTCCTCCAGCGACAGGTCGCCGCCGGAGACGCGGAAGCGCCAGCCCACGCCCGAGGGCGTTCGCAGGATGGCGGTGTCGCCGCTCTGCGTCATCGCCACCTGGACCGAGGGATGCAGGTGGAAGCGGACATGCCAGCGGAAGCCGCCGCGGTGGCGCCCGCGCCCGGGCTCGAGCGCGTCCTCGCCGCGGATGTCCTGGCCCTGGCCGCCGACGAAGATGCGCCGGCGGTGGGCGATGTTGAACTCGTGGTGATAGCCCTCGTGCCGGGCCTCCAGCAGCACCGTGCCCTCGCCCTCGTTCCGGCCGTGCTCGATCAGATTGCGCAGGGTCTGGCCACGCCGTTTCACGCCGCCCTCCGGAACCAGGGCCAGCGCGTTGGTGTCGCCGACGGTCACCGTGGTGTGGGCGGCCGTCGCGCGAAGCGCCTGGTGCCAGGAATAGCCGGCCTCCCCGCCGCCGCCTGGCCAGGCGCCGCAATTCACGATCAGCCGCTCGCGGCCGACCGAGAGCTCGAAGGCCAGGAGGCCGGCATGCGCCGACAGGTCCACGCCGGCCGGCGGCGGCCCGCCGACATCCATCAGCAGCAGCGTGCGGTTCTGAAGCACCCGTTCGTAACCGCTCTGCACCGCGCTCTTGACCGGCCTTCCCTTGGCGTCGGCCTGGGCCAGCACGGTGTCGATCAGCACCGGCTCCTCCTCGAAGCCGCCATTGAACAGCGCCAGCCCGCCGTCGCCGTGGCGGAAGAAACGCAAGGCCGGCGCCATGCGGTCGATCGCCTGCTGGATTTCGTCGGGCACGGCGATGCGGAAGGCCCGCAGGGCCGCCCGCACGTCCACCAGGTGCCGCAGCACGGCGAGCAGGAGCGAGGGATTGCGCTCGACATGGCCGCCATCGGGCAGGATCTGCTCGGGCAGCGCCGCCACCAGCGCGTCGAGCGAGGCGAGGAGGATCTTCTCCTTCAGCTCCAGCGACAGCGTGCCGAACAGCAGGCCCTTCAGCGCCACGATCAGCCGGTGGCCGGCGAGCTGGCCCGGCACCGAGCGGGCCAGATGCGTGACCTGGCGGGCCAGCGAGCCGTAGATCAGCCGTTGCTGGGCGTCATCGGCGCTGGCGCAGAAGAAGTCGTGCAGCGCCAGCCAGTTGGCGACCCGGGCGCCCAGCACGTCGGGCCGCCAGGCCAGCGGGTCCCAGCGGTCGTGCTCGCGGATCCAGTCGCAGGCGAAGTCGCGGGCGATGCGGCGCGCGGTGTCGCCGCCCACCGCGCGCAGGTCGCGCAGCCAGTCGAAGCCGTGCAGCTGGACGAGGAAGGCCTCGCTCGCCTCCGGGTCGTACCACGGCGGGGCCTCGACCTCGCGCGTCTCGCTGGCGAAGTGGAAGACGCCGTCGATCAGCCGCTGGCCGGCCTCCGCCGAGCCGGGCCAGGGGTCCGGCGGCACCAGGGCCAGGTCGCGCGGCGCGTGGCCGCCGACGCGCAGGGTAAGGCCGTAGAGGCGGCTGCCAAAGGCGAAGGATTTCAGTTTCTGGGCGAAACGCCGCGCCGCCATCGCCGCCGCTCACCCGCGCAGACGGGCGATATTGCCGGCATAGGCGCCCGGCCCGCCGGCGAAGGTGGCGGTGCCCGCGACGAGGACGTCGGCACCGGCGGCGACCGCCCGCGCCGCGGTCTCGGCGTTGATGCCCCCATCGACCTCAAGGTCGATCTTCCGGCCCGAAGCATCGATCAGCGCGCGCAGCCGGCGGATCTTGTCGAGCTGGCTGTCGATGAAGGCCTGGCCGCCGAAGCCCGGATTGACGCTCATCACCAGCACCAGGTCGAGGTCGCCGAGCAGCTCCTCCACCGCGCCGGTCGGCGTCGCCGGGTTCAGCGACAGCCCGGCCCGGCAGCCCAGCGAGCGGATCAGCTGCACGGTGCGGTGCGGATGCGGCCCGGCTTCCGGATGGAAGGTGATGATGTCGGCGCCGGCCTGGGCGAAAGCCTCCACGAACGGGTCGACCGGGGCGATCATCAGGTGCACGTCGAAGGGCTTGGCCGTGACTGGCCGGATCGCCTTCACCACGGCCGGCCCGATGGTCAGGTTCGGTACGAAATGCCCGTCCATGACGTCGACATGGATATAGTCGGCGCCGGCCGCGTCGATCGCCGCCACCTCCTCGCCCAGGCGAGCGAAATCGGCCGACAGGATCGAGGGGGCGATTCGGGTCTGCTGCTGCATGGCGCACCGATCTGTAAGCCAAGGCGGTGGCCAGGTCCAGCCGGCGCGGCGTGCTCAGGCGAGGCGGCGCAGCCGGGCGATGTGGAAGCCGTCGATGCCCCCCCACGCCGCGGCGTGGCACGGCAGGGTCCGGACCTCGCCCGCCGGCGTTATACTGTCGGCGAGGCCGCCGATCTCCAACGGTTCCACCGGCACCCGGGCGAAGGCCGGGCGGGCGGCCAGGAAGCGGGCGATCTGCGCCTCGCCCTCCTCGGGCTCGAGGGAGCAGGTGCTCCAGACCAGCAGGCCGCCGGGGCGCAGGAGGCTGGCCGCACTTTCCAGGAGCGCGGCCTGGCGCGGCACCTGTTGGGCGATGTCGGCCGGGCTCTTCGTCCAGGGCAGGTCAGGATGGCGGCGCACCGTGCCGGTGGCCGAGCAGGGCGCGTCGAGCAGCACCGCGTCGAAGGGATGACCCGGCGCGTAGCGCGAGGCGTCCGCCACCACCAGGCTGGCGGAGAGCTGCACCCGGGCCAGGTTCTGCGCCACCCGGTCGAGGCGCTCGGCGCTCATGTCCACGGCGGTGACGAAGGCGCCGGCGGCGGCCAGTTGCATGGTCTTGCCGCCGGGCGCGGCGCACATGTCGAGGACCTGCAGGCTCGCCACGTCACCGAGCAGCCGGGCCGGCAGGGCGGCGCCGGCATCCTGCACCCACCAGGCCCCCTCGGCGAATCCCGGCAGGCCGGTCACCGGCGCGTTCGCCCGCCGGATCGTGCCCGTGGGCAGCAGGCGGCCTTCCAGCCGCTCGGCCCACAGCGCGGCGTCGCTCCGGACACTGATGTCGAGGCTGGGCTCGAGCATGTTGACCTCGGCGATGGCGCGCGCCTTGGCCTCGCCATAGGTCGAGGCCCAGCGCCGCCACAGCCAGTCGGGCGTGTTGAGGCGCGCGGCGTCCTGGCGGGCGATGCGGTCCGGTCCTTCGCGCGTGACGCGACGCAGCACGGCGTTGACCAGGCCCGAGAAGCGGCCCCGCGCGATGCGCTTGGCCAGCGTCACCGAGGTCGCCACGGCGGCGTGCGGCGGCACGCCCAGGAACAACAGCTGGGCGATGCCGAGACGCAGCAGGTGGCTCACATCCTGCGACCGCTCGGGCAGGGGCTTCGTGAGGAAACCGCTGACCAGCCGGTCGATCTGGCCGTAGCGCCTGAGCGTCGTGGCCACCAGAGTCTGCAGGAAGGCACGGTCGCGCGGCTCCAGCGCCAGGCCGTGCCGCTCGAAGGCCTGCGCCAGCGGCACGCCCCGGTCGATCACCGCCGACAGCACGGCCAGCGCCGCGCGCCGCGGCGCGATACCGGCCTCGCCGTCCTCCGGCACCATCCGGTCGACCTGGTTCATGGCTTGTCGGCCCGCCGGTCCCGCAGCGGCGCCCGCTCAGTCCTCCGCCCTGGCGCCATCCGCGGCGGCGGCATTCCCGGCCGCCTCGAAGCCCAGTGCGGCGCCGTTGATGCAGTAGCGCAGTCCCGTCGGCTGCGGACCGTCCGGGAAGACGTGGCCGAGATGGCCGCCGCAACGCGCGCAATGCACCTCTGTGCGGGTCATGAACAGCTTGCGGTCGACGGAGGTGCCGACCGCCCCGTCGCTCGCCGGCTGGAAGAAGCTGGGCCAGCCGGTGCCGCTGTCGAACTTGGCGTCGGCGGCGAAGACCACGTTGCCGCAGCCGGCGCACACGAAGGCGCCGGCGCGCTTCTCGTGGTTCAAGGGGCTGGTGCCGGCGCGCTCGGTGCCCTCCTGGCGCAGCACCCGGTATGCCTCGGGCGGGAGTTCGCGGCGCCATTCGGCATCGCTCTTCTCGACCGGGTAGCGCTGGGCGCCCTGGCCGGTCTTCTTGTCGGACTTGGTGAAAATCGACATGGCTTCCTACTCACACAGTCTCGATGGTGACCTTGTCGGGATAGAAGGCGAGCGCACCGGCGATCGCCTGCATGGCCGGCAGGGGGTCGTCATAGCTCCAGGCGACATCGTCGGGCGTGCCGGCACCGGTGTCCAGCGCGTGATAGGTGGCCTCGCCCTTGTAGGGGCACCAGGATTTCCGTTCGGAAGGCCCGAGTGCGGCCAGGTCGACGTCCTGGCGTGGCAGGTAGAGTACCGGTGGATAGCCGGCCTCGCGCAGTTCCAGCGCCCGGTCGCTCTCGGCGAGCACCTGGCCGCCCATCCGCACCCTGACGACGTGCCGGCAGGGCGCCACCGTGATGGGGTGGTCGGGGCCTGGCTGCTTCACGGGTCGCATCGCGTCTCTCCCTCAACCGGCTGATCGGTCAGGGTCCTGAGATGGCGATTGCGGCCGGCAATTGCCAGCCCGCGGCGGATGCTAGTGGTTTGACCCAAACGGAAGGGTCCGAATTGGGATTCTCCTCTAGTTCCGTCTGCGCGAATCTGCGCCACGCGCACGGGAATTTCCATCACTGTTTCGGCTGCAGACCGTCGACGGCTTGCAGCAATCGTCGCCAACCGGAACGCGGCCCAGATGCATGTCTGGCGGGCACGGATCGTCCTGCTGAGTGCGTATGGCCTCGGTACGCACGCCACCATGGCCGCCACAGGCAAGTCGAAGACAACTGTCTGGCGCTGGCAGGAACGATTTGCCGAGGCGGGCATCGCTGGCCTGCCGTGCGACAAGACTCGGCCTCCAGGCAAGGCGCCGATTTCCGCTAGCAAGACCGCCGAAGTGGTTCGCCTGACACAAGCGCCGCCGCCTCACGAGGCGACCCATTGGACGGCGTGGGCGAAGGCCAAGGCTGCTGGGCTCGGTGTCGCCACTGTCCAGCGGATATGGGCTGCGCAGGGGCTCGCTCCGCATCGCTGGCGCGTCTTCAAACCATCGAATGACCCAGACTTCGTCGAGAAGCTGTATGACATCGTTGGTTTGTATGTTGCACCGCCAGTTCATGCCGTGGTGCTTTCGGTCGATAAGAAGTCCCAGATGCAGGCGCTCGACCGGACCCAACCGGGACTGCCGATGAAAATGGGCCGCGGCGCTACGATGACCCACGACTTTAAGCGTCACGGGACAACCACTCTGTTTGCGGCGTTGAATGTTCTCACCGGCGAAGTCGTCGGGCGGAACATGCAGCGCCACCGGCACCAGGAGATCATCCGCTTCCTCAACGCCCTTGAGCGTGACATTCCCGCCGGGAAGGTCGTACACGTCATTCTCGACAACTACGCCTCCCACAAGCACGAGAGAGTTCGCGCCTGTCTCGTGCGCCATCCACGCTGGACCTGCCACTTCACGCCGACATCGAATTCATGGCTGAATGCGGTGGAGGGTTTCTTCGCCAAGCTCACTCGCCGACGCCTGAAGCACGGCGTCTTTCACTCGGTCGTCGATCTGCAGGCCGCAATCAATCGCTTCATTGCCGAGCACAACGAAATCGAGGCAAAGCCCTTCGTCTAGTGTGCCGAACCGGACGTCATTATCGCCAGCCGCAATCGAGGCTTCCAGGTACTTCGAGCGCCCGCCCAAATATCGAGCGGTGCAACTTGGGCGGACCAGCTCGGGATGCGGTCAAAGGCGGCTTTGAGCCCGTTGTCGACCGATGCTGCGTCGGCAACGGATGGCTGCTTTCTCTATGTTTCAGGTAAAGACCGTCCGGTGACAAAAGTGTATGAACTGCGCACCAGTCGAAGCACTGTATCCAATTCGGCTTCGTTGAGCGGTGTGTAGATCATCACGAACCCTTCCCAACCTGGGCGCCGATCCGCCCAAGGATGGGCCACCGCCCAACCTGCATCTACTGCTGCTCGCGCAGTATCGGGGTGCAGTGACGCATGAAGACTGCCATCGGGGTGAAGATGTGCGAATTCACGTCCGCCGACGATGGCCTGAGGCTGAGCAAGCGAAACGCTCTCCGCCAGTTGAAACCCGACCGCCCCGGGCAGGGACACCCGTGTCGCACCGAGAACGACGCCGGGAAGCTCTGCGACCTGACGGAGCATCTCTTCCGACAGGTTCGGGATCGCCTGAACGTCGATCTGCACATGCGGCACGCCGTCCGAGGTAACCGGGCGCACGCCCTCTCGTATCGGAAGATCGATATCCTGCGCAAAAACCGGCATGAGCATGCCTACAAGAACAGCCGTGGCCATGATCGGGAGGTGTTTTGGAAAATGGGTCATTCTGCTTTCCTGCCTGTACTAGCCACGGTATTTATTGACTGATGGGTGTCTCAGGACGCATGGAACGCCCGACTTACGGCATAGCTGTCCTCGAACCAGTTCCACAGCACGACCTGTCCGTCCCGCACTTTGGCGCGCAAGGCAAAGGTAAATCCGTCCGTCTCGGCACCTGACACCGTTAGCATCAGTTTCATCCGACCGAACACGGCCACGGTGTCACCGGAGGCGAAGGCGTCCTGATTTTCCCAGCGGATCACCTGAACATTCTGCGAGAACGTGCTGAGGAAGCCGAAGATCGCCTCCTTCCCCTCCCATGTGCCGATCCATGGCAAGGCTGGATCGCCTTCGTTCTGCCAAACCATGCCATCCGCCATGAGCGCGCCCAAGACGTCCATGTCACCGCCACCCATGGCATCCATAAAGGCCATGACCGTATCGAAAGAGGCCTGGGTCTCGTCGTCTTCAGTTTGCGCGATGGAAGGTCCCGAAAGGGTGATCCCCATTGCAGCGGCCGCGGATGCAGTCAGGAGGTGTCGTCTGTGCATATCAATACTCCGACTGTCAGATGATTACTGGCCGGAAAGCTGCTGCAAAGCGCTGGCCCAGTCTTCGACGTGATAGGAGCGGACAATCACACCGTCTTCCAACTGGTGGATGTCGATGGTCAGGATGTCGAAGCTCCGCCCTTCACCATCCACACCGAAGAACGGACCTGTCGGCGTTCCCGTGGCACGACTGCGCACGGTGACGAAATCGCCATCCTGATGCATCGCCTGAACGTCCCAGTTCAGATCCGGAATGAGTTGCGCGAAGAACCCCATCTGGCCGATGAATCCGTCGCGGCCTTCGGTCTCGCCGGAATAGTCGCCGATGCTTTCCCAGTCCGCAGAGGTCGCCTCGAGAAAGGCGGCCACATGGCTTTCGGAGGCGGGATTGCTAAGCAGATCATAGAAGGTCTGCACACTCGCCGTGCCGTCGGCGGCTGCACTGGTCGCGATGGCGGTCACGCCGAGCGCGGCCGCGGCGAGAGATGTTCGAAGCGAAATCATGGGGTTTCTCCTAATCGGTCATGGATGGCGCCGTGCGGTGCCCGGGGGCCTCGGCGACCAAGATAGACAAACACTGAGAAAACTATTAGATAAGATAATTCAATTTAACTATTCGGAATTCTTGTATTATGATCGACCGTCTGCGCCAGATGGCGATCTTTGCCAAGACGATTGACCACGGCTCGTTCCGGGGCGCTGCATGCGCGTTGCGGTTGTCGCCATCCGTGGTCAGTCACCATGTCTCCGAGCTTGAAGAATGCCTGGGCGTGGCCCTGATCTATCGAACCACGCGCAAGCTCACCTTGACGCCGGAGGGGCAGCGTCTGCTCGTGGCCACGCACAAGATGCTGGAGGCCGTCGAGGGGGAACTGGCCGACCTTTCGCTATCGGCAAGCGCACCGAGCGGTGAGCTGCGCCTGACCATACCGTCAGTCTTGTCGCAGTCCCGGTTCATCGAACAGATCGCGGGTTTCTCCAGCGCCCACCCAAGAATCAAACTGTCTCTGGATTTTTCAGACATCCGACGCGACCTGATCGATGACGGCTTTGATATCGCGATCCGAATGGGCGCCAAGGCGAAAACCACCGCGACTTCACGCAGACTTTTTTCGGTCGAGCGCAGATTGATCGCGTCCGTCGACTACCTTGCATCGCGCTCGGCTCCGGATGATCCAAATGACATTGCCGATTGGGATTGGCTGGCCCTGACACCGGCTCAGAACGTCCCTGTGGCGTTCACCAAGGCGGACGGCACGCAAGCAACGATCAAGCCCGAAGCGCGTGTCTTCGCCAACGATGCACAGGCGCTCTATCGCCTGGCGCGTGCGGGTGCAGGGCTCGCCATCGTTCCGGATTTCTTGGCGCGCGATGACCTTGGGCGCGGGGCGATTAGATATATTCTTCCCGACTGGAAGTTGCACACGATCACCGTTTTCGCGGTCTGGCCCAGCAACGCGCCGAAACATGGTCTCATTCATCTGGCCCTGGATGCTCTGGGCCAGACCCAGTCCTGAAGCAGACCTTTGCGCAGCTGGTGCGAGCGGCGGTCTTGTCCGCAAAGCGGTCATCCGGACACTCCTGGATGGGGGTTCGAAGTGTCTGATTCAGACCACTAGCGGACCAGGGCCTCGAGCGCGGCCAGGCTGTCCTCCACGGCGGCGCCGGCGGTGTCGAGACGTCGGTCGGCCTTGGCATAGAGCGCCTCGCGTTCCTCCAGGATGTTCTTGAGGTCCGCCATGGCCTCGGGATTGTCGGCCATCGGCCGGCGGTCGCCCTGGGCGATCACCCGGGCCATGTGCTCCTCCGGGCTCGCCGTCACCCAGACGGTGAAGCACGAGGAGAGCAGCAGGTCGAGATTGGCCGGCTCCGAGACCAGGCCGCCGCCGGTTGCGAGCACCACCTTCTCATTCTGCTCGATGATGCGCTCCAGCACCCGGCGTTCGTAGCGCCGGTACATGGGCTGACCGCCCAGCGCCATGATCTCCGCCAGGTTCATGCCGGCATCGCGCTCGATCTCCTTGGTCAGCTCCAGGAAGGGCACGCCGAGCCGCTGCGCCAGCAGGCGCCCCAGGGTCGTCTTGCCGGCGCCGCGCAGACCGATCAGCGCGACCCGGCCGCTGCGCTGACGCACCGTACCGCCGCTGGCGAGTTCGGCCAGCAGGCGCCGCGCCTCGGCCAGTTTCTCCGGCGCCAGCCGCTGGGCCTGCTGCAGCAGCAACGACAGCTCCACCGGGCGTTCCGGCTCCTCGGAGACCAGTTCGCCCAGGCCGACACCGATTGCCTGGGCGATCTGGCGCAGCAGGATGACCGAGATGTTGCCGTCGCCGCCCTCGAGCTGAGCCAGGTAGCGCTCCGAGACGCCCGACTGGCGGGCCAGGATCTTGCGCGTCATGCCGCGCCTGGTGCGCCAGGAGCGCACCCGGTCGCCGAGCTGCGCCAGATAGGCGATGTCGGCGGCCGACGGCTCGCGCCGCGCACGCCGCTCGTTCACCGTCATGCTACCCTGAGGCTCCAAATCCGCTTGCGCCATGCCGCCCCACCTTTCTGCCGTCCCGCCTTTCCGCCGCCGCGCCGCCCGGCACCGATCGGCGCCGGGCCGCTGCCTATCAACGCCATCGCGACGAGGCCGGCGTCAAGCCGGCCGCTGCCGGTTTGGCGATGCAGGCCTGGCGGTGCAAGTCTCCGAGTCGGCTACATGCATTATAATGCTTGATTTCGCTATTGTATGCATTATTGTGAAGGCACCCGGGAGGGCACCCGGCAGTGTCACGTCTGGTCGGAACCAGGCCAGGCGAACGCGGCTCAGGGCAATGGCGAGGGGATCCGACATGGCGCTCGATATCACCATCTACGTGGGCACGATGACAGGCACGGCCGAGATGGTCGCCGAGGAGATCCAGGACTGGATCGAATCGACCGGCGGGTCGGCCGAGATCGTGCTGATGGACGACCTCGACGAGACCGCCTTCGACGAAGACAAGCTCTATTTCATCTGCACCTCGACCTATGGCCAGGGCGACGTTCCCGACAACGCGCAGGCCTTCTACGACAAGCTCAAGGAAGCACGGCCAGACCTCAGCCATGTGCGCTACGGCCTGATCGGGCTCGGCGATTCGACCTACCAGCAGACCTTCGCCTTCGGCGGCAAGCAGTTCGACCGGCTGCTGGGCGAACTCGGCGCCAGCCGCATCGGCGACGCCTTCTACCACGACGCATCGGGCGGCGACCTGCCGGAGGAAGTCGGCCTCGACTGGTTCCGGACCTGGGCGCCGGATGCCGAGGGTACGTTTCGCCAGGCCGCCTGAGGCGTGAGACCCGCGGCCCTGCCTCAGGGCGCCAGGGATAAGGCGGCGACCGACCACGCTTCCGATCCCCGCCTGAGCGGCCAGCCGATTCCTGCTACACTCGAATACGGGAAGACGTGGCGACGCCGTGTGGCGACGCGATCCGTCCGCACCAGGACAGTCCGATACGGGGAACAGGCAGACGCATGAAGCTGCTGAACTATGTGGGAGGTGAATGGGTCGAGGGCCGCGGCGACGGCGCCCGGCTGAGCGACCCGGTCAATGGCGAGACACTGGCGACGGCCTCCAGCGAGGGCGTCGATTTCGCCGCCGCGCTCGACTTCGCCAGGCGAACCGGTGGCCCGGCGCTGCGCGCCCTGACCTATGGCGAGCGCGCGGCCCTGCTCGGACGCATCGTCGAGACGCTGGGCCAGCGGCGCGACGCCTATTTCGAGATCGCAAGGCGCAATTCCGGCAACACCAGGACCGACGCCGCGATCGACATCGATGGCGCCATCGGCACCGTGAAGTTCTATGCCCGGCTGGGCCAGAGCCTGGGCGATGCCCGGCACCTGGTCGACGGCGGCCTGATCCGGATGGCCAAGGATCCGGCCTTCCAGGCCCTGCATGTCGGCACGCCGCGCCGCGGCGTGGCGATCCACATCAACGCCTTCAACTTCCCGGCCTGGGGGCTGTGGGAGAAGGCGGCCGTGGCACTGCTGGCGGGCGTGCCGGTGCTGGCCAAGCCCGCGACATCCACCTGCTGGCTCGCCTCAGAGATGGTCCGCGACGTGGTCGAGGCCGGCATCCTGCCGGCGGGCGCGCTGTCGCTCGTCGCCGGTTCCGCCGGTGACCTGCTCGACCATGTCGGCCCGCAGGACATGATCGCCTTCACCGGCTCGGCTGAAACCGGAGCGCTGATCCGCGGCCACCGGGCCGTCCTGGCAAACGGCGTGCGCGTCAACATCGAGGCCGACAGCCTGAACGCCACGCTGCTCGGTCCCGACGTCGCCCCGGGCAGCGCGGAGTTCGACCTGCTGGTCAAGGAGGCCGGACGCGAGCTGACCCAGAAGGCGGGCCAGAAATGCACGGCCATCCGCCGCATCCTGGCGCCGCGCGCGGTGGCCGGCCAGGTGACCGAGGCGCTGAAGGCCAGGCTGGAGAAGACCGCCTATGGCGACCCGGCCAACGAGGCCGTGCGCATGGGCCCGCTGGTCAGCAAGGCGCAGCAGATGGCGGCGCTGGACGGCTTCGCGCTGCTCGGTCGCGAGGCCGACCTCGTCACCGGCGGCGATGCGGGCCGGCCGCTCGACGCCGATCCCGCGACCGGCTGCTTCGTGGCGCCGACCCAGTTCCGCCTCGCCGACGGACGCGACGGCGACACCGTTCACCGGCACGAGGTCTTCGGCCCGGCGGCGACGGTGATCGGCTACGATGACGAGGAGGCGGCGTTCGAGGCGATCCGCCGGGGCGGCGGCTCGCTGGTCGCCTCGATCTTCTCCGCCGATCCGGATTTCCAGGCCCGCGCCTTCCTGGCGCTGGGCGCCAGCCATGGCCGGCTCTACTGCATCGACGCCGGCGATGCGGAGGCGGCGACGGGGCATGGCATCGTCATGCCGATGTGCCTGCATGGCGGGCCGGGCCGGGCCGGCGACGGGGCGGAGCTGGGCGGCCTGCGCGGTCTCGCCTTCTACCACCAGACGACCGCCCTGCAAGGACCGGTAGCGACGCTGCAAAAGCTGGCCGAGAGCGGCGCCAGGACGGGCTGAGCACGGGCTGAGCACGGGCTGAGCACGGGCCGGGAGCAGCCGCGGGCGCCGCCGAGGGGAGAACACGCGAGATGGACGCACAGACCGAATTCAGGCAGGCCATCGCCGGCCTGACCCGCGAGATCGCCGGACGGCCGCTCGACGCCGACCTGATGGCCGACCTCAACCGTGAGCACGGCGCCGGCAGCGCGGTCTACGAGCGGTTGGCGGCACTCTGCCGGCAGGGCGTCCGCGAGGGCTGGCTGGCCGAGCGCGAGGCCGGTGGCATCAAGTATGGCCGCTGCATCAAGCCCGGACCGGAGACGCACGGCTTCTCGGTCGACGTGGTGGAGATGGACGACGTCAAGGGGCCGCATCACCGCCATCCGAACGGCGAGATCGATCTGATCCTGCCGCAGGACACGGGCGCGGCGTTCGACGGCCACGGCGCCGGCTGGCTGGTCTACGGCCCCGACACCGCGCACCACCCGACGGTCAGCCAGGGCAAGGCGATCGTGCTCTACCTGCTGCCGGATGGCGCCATCGAGTTCACCCGGCCGGGCTGAGCCGGGGCAACCTTGCGAAGCGGATTGCTTCAGGCTTAAAAAGTTCGTATGGCCAACAATAAGTCGGCCGAGGGAAAGCCCAGGCCGGGGGAGGGTTCAGGAATGGACGCGCCTAGCGGGATTGCGACGACGGCCAGCCTGCCGGCGGGCTACTACAATGCCGCCCTCGACCTGCTCGACCGCAACGTGGCCGAGGGGCGCGGCGACAAACTCGCGGTGATCGACGACCGGGGCCGCTACACCTATGGCGAGCTGACCGCGCGCGCCAACCGCTTCGCCAACGCGCTGGCCGAGCTTGGCGTCCGCCGCGGCGAGCGGGTGCTGCTGGCCCTGCTCGACAGCGTCGACTTTCCCACCGCCTTCCTCGGCGCCATCAAGGCCGGCATCGTGCCGGTCTGCGTCAACACGCTGCTGACGCCCAAGGACTTCGACTTCATGCTGGAGGATACCGGCGCCACGGCGCTGGTGGTCTCGCAGGCGATCCTCGGCCAGTTCACGCCGATTCTCGAGCGTCATCGCCCGGCCAATGGCGGCATGCTGCAGCATATCGTCGTCTCCGGCGAGACGGACGAGGGTGCGCTGTCCTTCGAGGCGCTGATCGCCAGTGCGCCCGCCCGGCACAAGCCGGCCCTGACCGTGGCCGACGACATCTGCTTCTGGCTCTATTCCTCCGGCTCCACCGGCACGCCCAAGGGCGCGGTGCACATCCACTCCAGCCTGATGCGCACGGCCGAGCTCTACGCCCGGCCGATTCTCGGCATCACCGAGGACGACGTGACGTTCTCCGCGGCGAAGCTTTTCTTCGCCTACGGGCTTGGCAACAACCTGACCTTTCCCTTCGCCGTCGGCGCCACGGCCGTGCTGATGGCCGAACGGCCGACCCCGGCCGCTTGCTTCAAGCGCCTGGTGGAGCACCAGCCGACCCTCTTCTTCGGCGTGCCCACGCTCTACGGCGCCATGCTGTCGAGCCCGGACATGCCGACACCGGGCGATCTGGCGCTGCGCCACTGCGTTTCGGCGGGCGAGGCCCTGCCGGCAGACCTGGCACGACGCTGGAAGGACCATTTCGGCGTCGACATCCTCGACGGCATCGGCTCCACGGAGATGCTGCACATCTTCATCTCCAACCGGCCCGGCGACATCGCGCCCGGAACCTCCGGCCGGCCGGTGCCGGGCTACGAGGCCAGGCTGGTCGGCGAGGACGGCCAGCCTGTGCAGAGGGGCGAGATGGGCGAGCTGTGGGTCTCCGGCCCGTCGGCCTGCATCATGTACTGGCGCAAGCGCGAGAAGAGCCTGGACACCTTCCACGGACGCTGGACGCGTACGGGCGACAAGTATCTGGAGACCGAGGACGGCCACCTCGCCTATTGCGGGCGCGCCGACGACATGATGAAGGTGTCGGGCCAGTACGTCTCGCCCTTCGAGGTGGAGGGCGCGCTGGTCAGCCACCAGGCCGTGCTGGAGGCCGCTGTGGTGGCGCACGAGGACGCCGACGGCCTGATCAAGCCGCGCGCCTTCATCGTGCTGCGCGAGGGCGTGGCGGGAAGCGATGCCCTGGCGCAGGAGCTGAAGGACCATGTCAAGGCGCAGATCGCGCCCTACAAATATCCGCGCTGGTTCGACTTCGTCGACGAACTGCCCAAGACGGCGACCGGCAAGATTCAGCGCTTCAAGCTGCGCCAGCTGGACAAATGAGCGTGGATTAATGGGCAGGGGAATGGTTGAGTACGCTTCCGTACACCGCCACACTGTGGTGGCTGCGACCACCGGGAGCAACGAACCGGAGCCGCCGCGAACCGGGACTTCCGTGGGTCGGGGCTTCCGCGAACTGGGAGGAGTGAGGACAACATGAAAATCACCTTGATCGGGACCGCCGCCGCGGCGGCCCTCGTCGCCGGCAGCGCCATGGCGCAGGACACGCCGATCCGCATCGGCCTGATGCTGCCCTATTCGGGCACCTATGCGCAGCTCGGCGCCAACATCACCGACGCCATGCAGATGGCGATGGAGGAGCGCAACAATGGCGGCGTCGAGGTCGAGTACGTGCAGCTCGACAGCGAGGCCGACCCCTCCGCCGCGGTGGAGAACGCCCGCCGGCTGATCGACCGCGACCAGGTCGATATCCTGGTCGGTCCGGTGCATTCCGGCGTCGCCATGGGCATGGTCCAGGTTGTCCGCCAGACCGGCACGCCGCTGATCATCCCCAATGCGGGCGTCCTGGCCGCGACGGGCGAGCTTTGCGCGCCCAACATCTTCCGCACATCCTTCTCCAACTGGCAGCCGGCCTATCCGTCCGGGTTCGTCGCCTATGAGGCCGGCGCCCGCACCGCGGTGACGCTGTCCTGGGACTATGGCGCCGGCCATGACGCCACCGGCGGCTTCGCCCAGGCCTTCACCGAGGCCGGCGGCGAGGTGGTGGAGCAGCTCTTCCTGCCGTTCCCCGACACCAACTTCCAGCCGCTGTTGACGCAGATCGCCTCGATGAACCCGGACGCGGTGTTCGTGTTCTTCGCCGGCGGTGGCGCGGTCCAGTTCCTCAACGACTACAACGCGGCCGGCCTGCACGGCACCATTCCGCTCTACGGCTCGGGCTTCCTGACTGATGGCGTGCTGGACGCGGTGGGTGACGCGGCGGACGGCGTGCAGACCACGCTGCACTACGCCGACGGCCTGGACAACGCGGTCGACGGACCCTTCCGCGAGGCCTTCGAGGCGCGCACCGGCCGGGTGGCGGACGTCTACGCCGTGCAGGGCTACGACACCGGGCAGTTGATCGCCCAGACGCTCGAGGCCGTGGGCGGCGACATTTCCGATCTCGACGCCTTCCTCGAGGCCATGGGCGAGCAGACCATCGCCAGCCCGCGCGGCGAGTTCACGTTCTCCGACGCGCACAACCCGATCCAGGACATCTACCTGCGCGAGGTGCGTGACGGCCAAAACGTGATGATCGGCGTCGCCTACGAGGATCTGGCCGATCCGGCCACCGGCTGCACCATGTAGGCCGCCGCGCCACCCCGGTCGCTTGACCCAGACCAGGCGTCCGGGCTAGCGGACGTTCCGACTTCGACGGGGCCGGTGCGGCGGCGCCAGCAAGCTGCCTGAACCGGCCCCGTTCGCTTTCGCGACCCAGATCGCGGCGCGAAGGCAGGAATATTTGCACAGGATCCGTCCACAGCCAGGCCCATGAGCTTCGACGTCTTCGCCGATCCGGCCGTCTTCCTGATCCAGCTGCTGAACGCGATTCAGCAGGGCCTGCTCCTGTTCCTGATCGCCAGCGGGCTGACCCTGATCTTCGGCATCATGGGGATCATCAACCTGGCCCACGGCGCCTTTTACATGGTCGGGGCCTATATCGCCTACGTGGTCGCCGCCGATCTCGGCAGCTTCTACCTGGCCCTTCCCATCGGCATCGGCGCGGGCATCCTCATGGGCGTGCTGCTGGAGCGCACCTTCTTCCGCTTCTTCTACGCCCGCGACCACCTCTACCAGGTGCTGCTGACCTTCGGCCTGATCATCATCTTCGACCAGCTGCCGGGCCTGTTCGTCGACGACGACACCCACCGCGCGGCGATGCCCGAGGCGCTGAACTTCTCGATCCCGCTGTTCGGCGTCCAATCCTACCCCGCCTACCGGCTGGCGATCTCCGTCGTGTGTATCGGCGTGGCGCTCGGCCTCTACTGGCTGATCGCGCGCACCAGGCTGGGCATGATGATCCGGGCCGGTGCCTTCAACCGCGAGATGGTCCAGGCGCTCGGCATCAACATCAACATGATCTACACCGCCGTCTTCGCGCTCGGCACCGTCCTCGCCGTGCTCGCCGGCCTGCTGGAGGCGCCGGTCGCCTCGGTGGAGCCCGGCATCAGCGGGCGCTACCTGATCATCTCCTTCGTCGTCGTGGTGATCGGCGGCATCGGCTCGGTCAAGGGCGCCTTCTTCGGCGCGCTCTTGATCGGCCTCGTGGACACCTTCGGCAAGGTCATGGCGCCCGATATCGCCGGCATGGCGATCTACGTCCTGATGGCCGGCGTGCTGCTGTGGCGACCGACGGGTCTGTTCGGGAGGCCCGTCTAGATGGCCCACGCAGCCCTGCCGCAGGCCAAGGTGGAGACCAGCGGGCCGATCACCGCGCTGCTGCTCCTCGCCACCGCCTTCCTCGTCGTCTTCCCGTTCATCGGCTCGAGCTTCTACGTCCAGCTCGGCACCAAGATGATGATCTACGGCATCGCGGCGATGAGCCTGAACCTGCTGGTCGGCTATACCGGGCTGGTCAGCCTGGGACACGCCGCCTTTTTCGGCATCGCCGCCTACTCGCTCTACCTCTTCACCCCGAGCTTCACCGGTGCGGCGCTCTACTGGTCGCTGCCCGCCGCCATGGCGGTGGCCGGCCTCGCCGCGCTGGTGATCGGCGGGCTGTCGCTGAGGACCAAGGGCATCTTCTTCCTGATGGTGACGCTGGCCTTCGGGCAGATGGTCTTCTTCCTGTTTCACGACACGCCGATCGGTGGCAGCCCGGACGGCGTCTTCCTGAACGCGCCGCCCTCGACCGCGCTGCCCGGCACGGGCGAGATCGTCAACCTGACCGAACGCTACCAGCTGGTCGAGGGGGAGCGCGCCGCGCCCTACAATCTCTACTTCTTCACCCTGATCGTCATGGTGCTGGTCTACCTCTTCCTGCGCCGCCTGCTGGCCTCGCTGTTCGGCCGGGCGATCCAGGGCATCAGGGTGAACGAGCACCGCATGCGCGCGCTGGGCTTCCCGGTCTATCGCTACAAGCTGGCGGCCTTCGTCATCGCCGGGGCGCTGGCCGGGCTCGCCGGCTATCTCTGGGCCATCGAGGGCGGCTTCGTGAACCCGGAACTGGCCGGCTGGCACCTCTCGGCGGAAATCCTCCTGATGGTGATCCTCGGCGGCATGGGCACGCTCTACGGCCCGATCCTGGGCGCGCTGGCCTTCGAAGGGCTGCGGGAGCTCTCCGAGCTGGTGATCCTCTGGTTCCTCGAGGCGACCAACGCGGCCGGACTGACCGCCGCCGACGCCGCGCGGACGGCGAGCGAGAACTACCTGCTGGTCGAGGGCGCGGTGATCATCCTCATCGTCATGGTGCTGCCGCACGGCCTGGCCGGTCTGCTGGAGAGCCTGACCGAGCGGCTGCGCCGCCGACATCGCGCCGCCCCGGTGGACGCGGCGAACGGGCGGGCGGCATGAACGCCATCCTGCGCACCGAGATGCTGACCCGCATCTTCGGCGGCCTGACCGCCGTCAAGGACGCCAGCCTCGACTTCCCCATGGGCGTGCTGCACGCCGTCATCGGGCCGAACGGGGCGGGCAAGACGACGCTGATCAACATGCTGTCGGGCGACCTGAAGCCCAGCCAGGGCCGCATCCTCTACGACGGCCGCGTCGTCTCGGGCCTGCGCGCCGATCAGCTCTCGCTGCTCGGCATCGGGCGCAGCTACCAGAAGACCAACATCATGCTGGAACTGCCGGTGCTGGAAAACGTCCGCCTCGCGGCCCAGTCGCGCCTGATCCGGCCGATGCGCTTCTTCACCCCGGCCCGCCGCCGGCAGGACCTGATCGACAAGGCGCGGGCGGCGCTGGCGCGGGTCGGACTCGCCGGCCGCGAGTCGGTCGAGGCCTCGGCCTTGTCCCATGGCGAGCGGCGCCAGCTGGAGATCGCCATGACGCTGGCGACCGAGCCCCGGGTGATGCTGCTGGACGAGCCCCTGGCCGGCATGGGCCCGGAGGAGACCGGCCGCATGGTCGAGCTGCTGCAGGGCCTGACCCGGGACCACGCCGTGGTGCTGGTGGAGCACGACATGGACGTCGTCTTCTCCGTTGCCGACACGCTGACGGTGATGGTCAACGGCCAGGTGCTGGAAAGCGGGCCGCCGGCGCAGATCCGTGCCAGCCGGGCGGTCCGCGAGGCCTATCTCGGCGAGGACGATGTCCATGCCTGACCGATCTCGGCCCGGCGGCGCCATGCTGGAGGCCGTCGGCGTCCACACCTATTACGGCGCCAGCCACATCCTCCACGGCATCGACTTCCGGGTCGGCCGCGGCGAGACCGTCGGTCTGATGGGTCGCAACGGCATGGGCAAGTCGACGCTGATCCGCTCCATGCTCGGCATCGTGCCCATGCGCGAGGGACGCATCCGGATCGCCGGCGACGACCTCACCGGCAGGCCGCCGCACCAGATCATCCAGCGCGGCATCGCCTACGTGCCCGAAGGCCGCGGCATCTTCGGCAACCTCTCGGTGCGCGAGAACCTGGAGATGTCGGCGAGACCCTCGCCGGAGGGCCGGCGCGACTGGACCTTCGAACGGGTGATGGAGACCTTCCCGCGCCTGGCCGAGCGGCTGTCGAATGGCGGCGACCAGCTGTCCGGCGGCGAGCAGCAGATGCTGGCCATCGGCCGGGCGCTGATGACCAATCCCAACCTGCTGTTCCTCGACGAGGCGACGGAGGGCCTGGCGCCGATCATCCGCCAGGAGATCTGGCGCATCATCCGGCTGATCCGCGAGACCGGCATCGCCACGGTGATCGTCGACAAGAACGTCGCGGCGGTCAGCGCGGTGACCGACCGCAACGTCATCCTGGTCAAGGGCCAGGTGGTCTTCGAGGGGACGAGCGCGTCTCTCGCCGCCGATCCCTCGATCAAGGAACGCTATCTCGGAGTCTGATCGTCCATGCCCTTCACCACCGTCCTCGGCCATCGGCTGGAGTACGAGCGCATCGAGGCCACGAGGCCAGGCCTGCCGCCGCTCGTCCTGCTGCACGAGGGACTGGGATCGATCGCCCTGTGGAAGGACTTTCCGCAGAAGCTGGCCCGCGCCACGGGCGCGCAGACCACCGTCTTCTCGCGCTATGGCTACGGCAATTCAGACCCGCTCGCCGGCAGGCGCGGCGTCGACTACATGCACCGGGAGGGCCTGGAGGCGCTGCCCGCCTTCCTCGACACGCTCGACATCGAGCGCCCGGTCCTGATCGGCCATTCCGACGGCGCCTCGATCGCGCTGATCCATGCCGGCGGCACGGCGCGGCCGGTGGCCGGCCTGATCCTGGAGGCGCCGCACGTCTTCGTCGAGGACCTGACGGTCGACAGCATCGCCCAGGCAAAAACCGTATACGAGACCACCGACCTCGCCCGGAAGCTGGGACGCTACCACGCCGATGTCGACAACGTCTTCTGGGGCTGGAACGACATCTGGCTCGACCCGGCGTTCCGGGCCTGGAACATTGAGGAGTACCTGCCGGCGGTCACCGTGCCGGTGCTGATCATCCAGGGCGAGGACGACGAGTACGGCACCGTCGCCCAGTGCCACGCCATCGAGGCTGAGGCGGGCGGCCCGGTCGAGACCGTGCTGCTGCCCGATTGCCGCCATTCACCGCACCGCGACCAGGAGACAGCGACCTTGCAGGCGATGACCCGTTTCATTTCCCGGCTGGCGGAGGAACAGGCGGCGTGACCGGCGATACGATCGCGGCGATGCGGCTGGCCGACCTGACGGTCCCCGCCAAGGGGGCGGCGGTCGAGGTGGCCGAGGGCGTGTTCTGGCTGCAGATGCCGCTCCCCATGGCGCTCAACCACGTCAACCTCTGGGCGCTCGACGACGGCGACGGGTGGTGCCTGGTCGACACCGGCATGGCGACCGAGGAGATCAAGGGCCTGTGGCAGGTGCTGCTCGACGGCCCCCTCGCCGGGCGCAAGGTCAACCGCATCATCTGCACCCATTTCCACCCCGACCATGCCGGGCTCAGCGGCTGGCTCGGCCGGCGCACCGACGCGCCGGTGTTGATGTCGGAGGTCGAGTGGAGCCGGGCGCACTTCGCCTCGACGCTGCCGCGGGAGGCGTTCATCAACGGCCAGGGAACACTGTTCCGCGAGAACGGCCTGCCCGGCGAGACGCTGCGGCGTCTGGCCGCCAAGGGCAACGTCTTCCGCGGCAGGGTCGAGCCCATCGTGGAGTCCGTCACGCCGATCGGCCATGGCGACACCATCCGCATCGGCGGCCGGGACTGGCAGGTACGCACGGGCAGTGGCCACTCGCCCGACCATTGCTGCCTGTGGTGCGAGGAGGCGGGGCTGCTGATCACCGGCGACCAGATCCTGCCGAAGATCACGCCGAACGTGTCGGTGATGTGGTTCGGCGACGACCACGACCCGCTGCGGCAGTTCATCGACAGCCTGCGGCGTTTCGCCTGGGTGCCCGACGAAGCCCTGGCGCTGCCCGGGCACC
>JAVKFF010000131.1:0-2941 GCA_040226215.1 Azospirillaceae bacterium | reverse complement strand
AGATCAGCTCCAGCGGCCTGCTGGGCGATTCCTTCGTGGCGTTGGAGCCCGGCGGCAGCGACCAGATGATGAAGCCGGGCGCGGCGTTCCAATACACGCAAGGGTCCGTGAACCTGATGGACCTGATCAGCAAGGCGATCTTCTCGTCGGTCGACAGCGGCGGCGCACCGAAGGCAGCTGTACCGAGCCTGAAATAGCCTAAAGAAACCCCCGCAATGTCAATGACATGCTGGACAATGTTGAAGTGACTCGGAAACGTGCAGGCAGAAGCGGCCTTGCCGGGCTTGTACCGGCAGCCGGTGCGCTGCTGGCGTTGCTCCTGGTTGCCGGGCCGGCGGCACAGGCACAGCAGCCGGCCGGGACCGAAGCCGCCGCGACCCAGCAGCCGGAAACGGGCCAGGCCGGGGCCGGGCAGGAAGAAGCCGGGCAGCAGCCGGTCGCGGAAGAACTGGAGATGATCCCGGGGCAGGTCGCGCGGCTGCAGACCCTCGACAAGATCTCGGCGCGGATCTCCACCATCGAGGTCCCGGTCGGCGGGACGGTCAGTTGGGAGCGGCTCGACATCTCCGTCGCCAAATGTGCCCGTTCCTCGCCGTTCGAACGGCCCGAGCGCGCCGCCCTGGTCAAGGTTACCGAGAAGCGCCGCGGCCTCGCCCCGGTGGAGGTCTTCTCCGGCTGGATGTTCGCCTCCAGCCCGGCCCTGCACGCCGTCGAGCACCCGGTCTACGACGTTCTGGTGATCGACTGCATGACCTGGGCGGCAGCCGGGAAGGAACCGGCCGACGATGGCGCCGGCGACGGCACGGATCGCGCCGCCGACTGAGTGCCGGGTCCCCCTCGCTTCCCCTCGCTTCCCCTCGTCACCCGCGGGCCTGTCCCACTGCTGTCCGGTTCCCCTGTGGCTGCTTGGCCGGAGATCCTGGCACCGTCTGGCCGTCTCACGGAACGCGCTGAATCGGGCGGGGGATCCGGCAGCTGGTCTCCCCATCTCGTCACCGCCGGGCTCGACCCGGCGGTCCATCCCGGCGCGAGGCTCAATCGCCCAGGAACCTGTTGGAAACCGTTGGGCAGCGGCACCATGGACTCGCGGGACAAGCCCGCGAGTGACGAGCTTTTGGGGGCAGGCCGCGCCATATCGCACAGCAGCCGACCTGAACCGGACACCCGCGGGCCTGTCCCGCCGGCCCATCGCGCCGCCACCCTCGATCCATTGGGACGGAAATCCACATGGGCCACCGGGACGCGCCCGGTGGTGACGATGGAAGAGGGCCCGCCCATCGGAGAACAGTGCGCCGCAATCGTGGGATCGGACCGCATCGGATGCCGGCGCCCACGATAGACCGGTTCACGGGTTCTGGCCTGGCTCACCCCGAATCGGGCAGGAGCGACAAGGCCTCTGCGCCGCTCAGGGTGTCGGGCAGGCGGTGAAAGTCCGCATCCGCATTGAGCGCTTCCGCCAGCATCCTGCGGTAGCGGAACCGAGGCACCTCCAGCGCGCCGAACTGGGTCAGATGGTCGGTGGTGAACTGCGCGTCCAGCAGGCGGTATCCCCCGGCGCGCAGGCGGGCGACGAGGTGCACCAGCGCGATCTTGCTGGCGTCGCGGGCGCGGGAAAACATCGATTCGCCGAAGAAGGCACCGCCCAGGCTGACGCCATACAGGCCGCCGACCAGCCGGTCCTCCTCCCAGGTCTCGACGCTGTGCACATGGCCGGCCTCGTGCAGGGCGGCATAGAGCCGGCGGATCTCGGTATTGATCCAGGTGCGCGGGCGCGCCGGCGTGGCCGCCGCGCAGGCGTCGATCACGGCGCCGAAATCGCGATCGCAGGTGACATGGTAGCGCCCGCCGCGCACGCTTCGCGCCAGGCGGCGCGGCACGTGGAAGGCGTCCAGCGGCAGGATCCCGCGATGCTCCGGATCGACCCAGAAGAGTTCCGGGTCGTCGCGGTCCTCCGCCATCGGGAACAGCCCGTGGGCGTAGGCCTGAAGTACGATTTCCGGTGTGATCCGGACCATGCCGCCAGGAATCTGTCAGGGGGCCAGGAGGTCAGGCGCCGGCCCGCCCGGCACCTGGATAACGCTACCGGTCGGAGGCCGAACCGGGGGCCGGGCGATCACGCGTCCCGGTCGGCCATGAAGGCCTCCAGCCAGTGGATGTCATAGGCACCGTCGATGAAATCCTGCGATTCCAGCAGCAGCTGGTGCAGCGGGATGGTGTTCTTCAGGTCGTGGATCACGAACTCCTCGAGCGCCCGCTTCAGGCGCATCAGGCATTCGTTGCGGCTCTGCCCGTGCACGATCAGCTTGGCGATCAGGCTGTCGTAGTTCGGCGGCACGCGGTACCCGGAGTAAAGCGCGGAATCGACGCGCACCCCCGGGCCGCCGGGCTGGTGGTAGCTGGACACCAGCCCCGGGGTCGGGCGGAAGGTCTGCGGGTCCTCGGCATTGATCCGGCACTCGATCGCATGGCCGGTGATGCGGACATCTTCCTGCCGCAGCCCCAGGCTGTCGCCGGTCGCGATGCGCAGCTGCTCGCGGACCAGGTCGAGACCGGTGACCATCTCGGTAACCGGATGCTCGACCTGCAGGCGGGTGTTCATCTCGATGAAGAAGAACTCGCCGTTCTCGTACAGGAACTCCACGGTGCCGACACCGAGATAGCCGAGCTCGGCGATGGCGTCGCGGACCACGCCGCCGATGCGCGCGCGCTCCGAGGCGTTCAAGGCGGGGGAGGGGGATTCCTCCAGCACCTTCTGGTGGCGCCGCTGCAGGCTGCAGTCGCGCTCTCCCAGGTGCAGGGAGGTGCCATGGGAATCGGCAATAACCTGGATCTCGATATGGCGCGGGCGGTCCAGGTATTTCTCCAGATAGACGCTGTCATCGCCGAAGGCGGCGCGGGCCTCGGCCCGGGTGCGCTGCAGGGCGGCGGCCAGGTCGTCCGG
>JAVKFF010000130.1:0-4026 GCA_040226215.1 Azospirillaceae bacterium | reverse complement strand
GTCGAGCACGATGGACCGCTTGTTGCGCGCCAGGATATCCTGGCGGCGCAGGGCCTCGCGTGCGCCCTCGTCCAGCTGGTCCCAGCCGAAGACCCGGGCCTGCTTGGCGAGCTCGCGCGGGTTCTCCACGCGGATCACCTCGGCCCCCATGTCGGCCAGCAGCCAGGTGCAGTAGGGGCCGGGCAGCAGGCGAGAGAAGTCGAGCACGCGAATGCCGTCGAGCGCGCCGGTCATCGCTTGCTCCAGCCGGCATCGGCCAGCCGCACCGGTCGCGCAAGCCGGCGCGGCGGGGCGTCGTGGTCGGCGCCGTGGCGGAACAGCGGTCCGGGCAGCCGCGCCGTGCGGCCGGTCTCCTCGTCCGCCACGTCGACGAACAGGCCGCGCGCGGCGAGGTGCCGGCTCGCCCGCACGTCGTCGAGATCGGCGATCACGGACAGACCCCAGCCGCGCGCCAGCGACCAGCACCCCAGCGTCGCCCGGTCATGGGCGGCGAAGAAGGCGCCGACCGGCGCCTCCCAACGGGCGATGGTCTCCTCCGGGGCGTCGGCGACCAGGATCGCCTCCCAGTCCACCTCGGCCAGTTCGCCGGCGGCGCCGTGTTCCGCCATGGTGGCGACGACCGAGCGCATCATCCCGGGATTGTCGATGATCGACCAGGTGACGAATCCGTCGGCGCAGGGCCAGATCTGACGCACGCCGGTCTTGCCGCGCACCAGCCGGTTGCCGGTGCGCCGGCCGATGCGCCCGGTCCACGCGTAGACCACCGGCTCGCGGTAGTTGGCGAGCGTCGTCGCCTGGTAGGCCGAGACGTCGATGCGCTGGCCCCTGCCCGTGCGCCGGCGCGCCCTGAGCCCGAGCAGCGCCGCCGTCGCCACCTGGATGCCGGTCAGCGCGAACGCCTGCTCGCCCGGCAGGCGCAAGGGCGGGCGCTCGGGATCGCCGGTGATGTGCATCAGCCCGGACATCGCCATCAGCGTCAGGTCGCTGGCCGGCCAGTCCGTCCGCGCGCCCTCCGTCCCGAAGGGCACCGCCACCACCTGGACCAGTCCCGGGTTGGCCGCCGAGAGCTCGCCCAGGGCGTGGCGCATGCCGCCCAGCCGGCCGTCGAGCACGATGTCGGCCTCGGCGATCAGCCGGGCGAGCCGGTCCGCATCGCCCTGGGCGACGGTCACGCGCCGCTTGCCATGGTGCCAGGCGAGGCACCTTGCGTGCGGCCTCTCTGCGTCTTCTCCGACGATGCTGACCACCTCGGCGCCGAGCTCCGCCAGCATGCGCCCGCCGAGATCGACGAGGCCGTCGGGAAGCTCGACGACGCGGATGCCGGCCAGCAGTCTCATGCCAACACCCCCCGCGCCTCGAGATCGGCCACCGCCGACGCCGCCAGACCGAGCATGTCGACGAGGACCGCATGGTTGTGCTCGCCCAGCCGCGGCGCCGGACGGACGGTGAAGGGCGTGTCGTGGAGACGCATCGGCGGCGCCGGCATCAGCGAGGGGCCCAGCACCGCGTGATCGACCGCGACGAAATGGCCGGCCTCGCGCAGCTCCGCGTCCTCGAGGACGTCGCGGCCGTCCTGCACCGCGCCCGCCGGCACACCCGCCTCGGCGAGGGCCGCCATCAGCCGGTGCCGGTCCCACCCGCGCGTCAGGCCGCCGATCGCCTCGGCGAGAACGGACCCGGCCCGTCGCCGGCCTTCCGCCGTCGCGAAATGCGGGCCGCCGGCAAGACTGTCATCGCCGAGCACCCGGCAAAGCGCGCGCCACTGGGCGTCGGTTTCAACCGCGATGGCGATCCAGCGATCCTCGCCGGCACAGGGGAAGACGCCGTGCGGCGCCATCCGGGGATCGCTATTGCCCGGCTTGTCCTCCAATCCCTCGTCGGCGAACAGGTCGGCGATGACGTGGACCATGGGCTCGATCTGCGAGACGTCGACATGCTGGCCCTGGCCGGTGCGGTCGCGGTGTTCCAGCGCCGCCAGCACCGCCAGCGTCGCCACCATCGGGGCGACGACATCGCCATAGGCGAAGGGCGGCATGTGCGGCTCCGAACCCGGCCATCCGGACATGGCGGCGTGGCCGGAATGGGCGGCGGCGGAGTTGCCGTAGCCCCGGAAGCCGGCCATCGGCCCGCTGCGCCCGGCGACGGAGACCGAAGCGAGGATGATGTCCGGCCTGATGGCCTGGAGGTCGGCATAGCCGAGACCGACGCGCTCCATGTAGCCGGGACCGAAATTCTCCACCACCACGTCGGCCCAGGCGACCAGCTTGCGGGCCACCGCCACGCCTTCCGGATCGCCGAGATCGATGGTGACGCTGAGCTTGGAGGTGTTGGTCTGGGCGAAGAAGGCGGAACCGTCCGGGTCCTTCGGGTCGCCAGCGAAGGGCGGCGAGCGGCGGCCGAGATCGAGGCGGCGGCGGGATTCGATCTTCACCACGGTGGCGCCATTGTCGGCCAGGTCCTTGGTGGCCCGGGGACCGGCGCCGACCCAGCTGAAATCCGCGATCCTGATGCCGTCCAATGCGCCCACGGGGCCGGTCACTCCCTGTCTCGCGCCGGATTCCGTCCGGTCTGGTTGTCGACAATAGTGGTTCAGTAACTGAACTATGTCAATCGACTCCCGTCAGCCCCCGCCGGTCATCCCGTCCAGCACCGTCGCGACCGCCCGGCGCGCCGCCGCGCCGTCCCAGTCGCGCCGGTCGACCATGTCCGACCAGACCTCGACCACCCGCACGCCTGCCGCTTCCAGCGCGCGGCGGATGAACATCGATCCCTCGGCGGAGAAGCGGTCGTGGCGCGGGACCAGCATCAGCGCCAGGTCGATGCGGTGGCGCCGCGCCTCGCGGACCAGCCAGGCGCCGGCCCAGGGCGGCTGGTGCAGCTGCTCGTTCATCGACACCACCCGCGCCGCCAGCGCCCGCATCGGCTCGCCGTGACGGATATAGCCGTCCGCCGCGAAGGGCAGGTACATCGACCAGGCGAAGACCGCGCCGTGGCTCTCCTCGAAGGCCTGGTAGAAGCCGGTGTCGAACCACAGGCCGGCGCCGATCCACATCATGCGCACCCGCTCGTCCTCGACCACCCCGCGGCCCTCGGCGATCCGCCTCGCCACCTCGTCGCGGAAGGCGGCGGCGTGGTCCAGCGCCCAGGGGGAGCCGCGGTGCCATTGAGGGATCATCACGTTGGGGATCTGCTCGGCGATGCGGATCGGGCAGCGCGGCGCCTCGGCCAGCAGTGTCGCCACCTCGTCGAAGATCGCCTCCTGCCGGTTGATGGCGTCCATGAAGGCGGCGAAGCCGTCGCGGTCGAAAGCACGCCCCGTCATCGCCTCGAGCCGGGCAACGAGGTCCTCGATCTGCGCCACCATCAGGTCGAGCCTGTCGCTGCCATAGAGCCGTTCCCAGTCGTGCCTTGTATGCACCCACCAGTCCGGCAGCGGGTCGGGCACGCCGGGGGCGCTGAGCAGATGCAGCGGCGCGCCCGTCGCCTCCGACCAGAGCTCGAAGAAGCGCTGGTGGTCGTCGGCGCTCTGTCGGGCGCAGAGCATGGCGGGCGGCGGCAGGCCGCCCCAGGGCTGGCGGGTGCGGTCGCCGTCGAGCGCGGCGATCAGCGGCAGGCTGGAATAGCGGGCGAGCCGGCCGTGAAACCCCATCGCCGCCATGCGGTCGAGATAGTGCTCGGAGAGCTGCTTGGCGGCGATCACCGCCGACCACCACTGGTTGGTGACGATCGGCACGTCCATGGCGTGGAAGATCTCGTGCGGCGTGTCGGCGTTGACGAAGGCGTAGCGCTCGCCCGCCGTGATGCGCTGGCGCAGGCCCTTGACCCAGTCGCGCTGATAGGCCGTCGCCCGGGCCGTCGCCGCCAGCGGCTCGTAGCCCCCGCTCATGGCAGCGCCGCCACCGCGCGGCCCAGCGCCGTGTCGGCCTCGTCCAGCCAGCCCGGATCGGGGAAGAGACCGCGGAAGCCGAGGTCGACGACGGCGATGCCGTGCCGGGCCAGGGCCGCCGTCAGTCCCGGCAGTTCCCA
>JAVKFF010000129.1:0-9508 GCA_040226215.1 Azospirillaceae bacterium | reverse complement strand
TGCGGCCGGCGCCGCGGGCGCCGTCGGCCTTGGCGAGCCAGTCGCGCGACGCCGCCACGTCGCCAGTCTCCGCCAGCGCCACCTCGGCCATCAGGCGGTAGGCGCGCCGGCAGGGCGCCTTGGCGATGGCGCGCGAGAGATAGCGCCGGGCGAGGCCCCAGAGTTCGGCGTCGAGCGCCCCTTCCGCCATGGCGATCAGGCTTTCCGGATGATCGGGGGCGAGCGCCCCCAGCTTCTCCCGGCGCTTCGCCCGGTCGATCGGCGGCAGGTCGCCGGAGAGTTCGTCGTGCAGCGCCACCAGGGCGCGGTGCGGCGTCACCGTCCAGGCCTTCTCCACCACCTTCTCAGCCGCCCGGCTGCGGTCGAGCGCGATCAAGGCGCCGGCCTCGGTGATCGCGGCGGGCAGCCAGCCGCGGCGCAGCTTGCCGGCCTCGTGCGCCAGATCCACAGCCTCGCTCCAGCGCTGCTCCCGCGCCGCCTCGCGGGCGCGTTCCAGCAGCAGGGCGGCGCGCAGCGCCACGCCCCGATCCGCCGCGATCGCCCGGTGCTTGACCGCCTCGTTCAGGCTGCGCTGGGCGCTCTGCCACTGGCCGCTCTCGGTCTCCAGCTCCAGGCAGGTCACCAGCACCCATTCGGTGTCGGGCCTGAGCGCCCGTGCCTCCCGGGCCAGGCGCAGCGCCTCCACCCGGTCGCCGCGCTTGAGCGCCTGCACGATCAGGCCGCGCAGGCCGAGGAAGCGGGTCTCCTTGCGCTCCAGCATGGCGCGGAAATGCTCCGCCGCCGTCGCCTCGTCGCCGGCCAGCTGGGCCGCCTGGGCCTTCAGGAGCATGGTCAGCGGCGGCTCGTTCAACAGCACGTCGGCCTTGCGGGCGAATTTGCGCGCGCCCTGATTGTCGCCGGCTGCGACGGCCACCATGCCGTTGGTCAGCGCCCGGTAGCCGCGCGAGCGCTTGGCGTTGGCGTTGGCCCGCTGCAGCGTGCGCGGCGCGTTGACGGCGTTGCGGTAGAGCCAGAAGGCGATCGCCGCGAGGATCATCAGGATGAAGACGCCGACCGCCAGCACGCCCACCGACATCTCGATGATGCTGTCCTGCCAGGCGATCTCCACCGTGCCCGGCCGGTCCGCCAGCCACACCGCGATGGCGATGAGGACGGCGACCTTGACGATAAACCAGAGGGCGCGGCGCATCACTCGGCCGCCGCGTAGCGGATGGCGCGCTCGGCCAGGCTGGACAGTGCCGCCTCGGCGGCGAGACGACGCTCCAGCGCGGCGATCCACTCGGCCATGGCGGTCCGGGCGTCTTCCGAGAGCGCGTCGAGCGCCTCGCGCGCCCCGGTCAGATTGCCGTCGAGCAGGCGGCCCTCCGCCCGGGCCAGGATGGCGGCCGCGTCCGTGCCCCCGGTCTCGCCCGGCGCCGGCCGCACGCTGATCAGGCCGGACACGCCTTCCAGCGCCTCGCCAAGCCAGTCTTCCGGCGGCGGCCGGTCGGCTTCCCTCGCAGCGGCGGCGGCCGCGCCGAACCGGCCTTCCAGCATGTCGGTGGTCGGCACCGGCCCGTCCAGGCCGCGCAGCGTCGCCACCGCCTCCTCGACCGCCTGGTCGCCCTCGCCGAGCCCGGCCGCGAGGTCGAGCGCGCCGGAAAACTCGCGCCCGGCCAGCACGTCCTCGCGCAGCTGGCTGACCGCCAGCAGCAGACCGGCGCGCCCGGCGTCGAGCGCGTCGAGCCTGCCCGTCAGGTCGCCAAGATCGCTCCTGAGCGCCGCCAGCGTGTCGGCGAGGTCGGCGAGCGTCGGCTCCGCCGCGTCGAGGCGGCCGGCCAGGTCGCCGATACGGCCCGAGACCCTCTCCAGCCGGTCCTGCATGTCCGACAGGCCGTTGCGCAGGAACTGCACGTCGCCGGCCAGCGCCGCGGCCTCGTCGCTGCCCACCAGATTGGCGGTGCGGCGGTCGAGGTCGCTCACCCGCTCCTCAAGACGCGGCAGGTCGCGGGCCAGGCCGGCCAGCGTCGCGCCATCCTCCTCCAACGCCGCCAACCGGTCCGACAGATCGGCGATGGCCCCGCTCGGATCGGTTGTCGGCCGCGCCTCGACGGCCTCCAGACGCTCGGCGAAGTCGCCGAGCCGCCGGTCGACCGCGTCCTCGTCGTCCAGCATGATCGGCAGCACGATGGCGAGGATCAGCGCCGCCAGCGCGGCCGCCAGGGCCAGGGCGGCCAGCGGTCGGTCGCCGCGGCCACCGGACAGGTTCGCGGTGCTGCTCGTGGCCGCGCCGGGGTCGCGCGGCGGGGCGGCGTTGGTGGTCTGGGAGTCGGTCATGCCGGTTCCGGATGTCGGGTCTGGTGTGGCGGTGGCGGCGGTCAGCGTGCCCTCGTCCAGGTCGATCGCGTGGGCGCGCGCCGCCTCCCTGATCTCGCCTTCCCGGTTGGCGGGAATATGACCGCGTGCCTTCCAGCCCTGCACCGTGCTCGCGGTCACGTTCAGCTTGCCGGCCATCGGCCGGATGCCGCCGAACATCTCTATGATGCGCTCGGCCGCCGGCAGGCCTGGTGCCGCCGGCGGGGCGGTGTGCTGCTCCTCTGTCTCGCTTGGCGCCATGGCCGTTATCGTTCTGCTTTCTTCGGTTTCGGCGTCGGTTGCGGCGTCGCTTCCGGTCTAGGCGTCCGTCCAGGGCTGGTCTGGCCAAGCCAGGACAACCCGGGCCAGGCCGTGACGGGTCAGGCGTCGCCGCCATCTGCGGACTGGCCTCCCTCAGCCCGGGCGAGAGCGATCAGCGACGGCGTCGTCGCCGCCTGGGCCACCAGGACCGCGCCCCAGTCCGCGGCGTCGAGCGTTCGGGCCACCTTGTCGCTGAGGCACAGCGCCTTCAGCTCCGACAGGCGCCCCTTCAGTCCGGCGGCCTCCGCGAGGCTAGCAAATAGGCCCGCGCTGCGGGGAGAGAAAAACAGCACGCCCGCGGTGCTCCCCTCACTTATGGCAGTGATCGCCGCCTCCGACAGGTGCTCCTCGGCATCGGCCTCGTAGACCACCTGCTCCCAGACCTCGAAGCCCATGATCTCGAGCCGCTCCACGACATCGCCGGTGATCTTGCGGCCGCGGGCGTAGAACAGCGGCCCGGCCGCCGGGTCGAGCGCGATGGTGACCGCGCGGATCAGGCTCGCGGCATCGTTGTCGGCCACGCGCACGTCGCGGAAGCCCAGCGTTTCCGCCACCTCCGCCGTGGATGCGCCGACGCAGAAGGCCGGCAGGCGGGTGGCGTCGGCCAGCCGGTTGAGACCGGCGACGCCATAGCGGCTGGTGAACAGCACCGCCTGCACCCGCGAGAGGTCCGGTTCCACCCGGTCGGGGAAGGTGATGGCGATGACCGGCGAGATGATCACCTCCTGCTTGGACTCGACCAGCAGGCGGGCGGTCTCCATCGCGTCCGCTTCGGAGCGGGTGACGATCCAGGTGGCCATGGCGTCAGTCCCGGGCGAGCAGGGCGCGGGCCCGGTCGAGCACCGCCTCGCCGGCCTCGCGGCCGATGCGCTCCGCCTCGCCGATCGGCCCCTCGCCGGTGCAGCGCTCGACCGCGCTGCCATCCGGTGCGGCGACCTGGCCACGGAAGTGAAGGCGATCACCCTCGACATCGGCCAGGGCGGCGATCGGCGTGCGGCAATTGCCGTCCAGCACCGCCAGGAAGGCGCGTTCGGCCGTCACGCGAATGGCGCTCTCGCGGTCGTTCAGCGCCGCGACGAGGTTTCGGGTGCGCGTATCCGCGCTGCGGATCTCCACGCCGATGGCGCCCTGGGCGACGGCCGGCAGCATGGTGGCGGGGTCGAGCGGCGCGGTGACCAGATCCGCCCGGCCCAGCCGCTTCAGCCCGGCGACGGCAAGCAGGGTGGCGTCCACCTCGCCCGCTTCCAGCTTGGCGAGCCGGGTGGCGACATTGCCACGGAAGGGCACGCAGGCGAGGTCGGGTCGGCGGGCCAGGACCTGGGCCTGGCGGCGCAGCGAGGCCGTGCCCACCACGGCCCCCGCCGGCAGATCGTCGAGACCGGCGCCGCCACGCGCGAACCAGGCGTCGCGCACGTCCTCGCGCGGCAGAATGGCGGCGATCTCCAGCCCCGCCGGCAGCCAGGTCGGCACGTCCTTCATGGAATGCACGGCGAGATCGATGCGGCCGTCGATCAGCGCCTCCTCGATCTCCTTGGTGAACAGGCCCTTGCCGCCGATCTCGGCGAGTGTCCGGTCCTGCACCCGGTCGCCCGTGGTCTTGATCACGGCGATGGCGACGGCGTCGGGCGCGGCGAGGTCGGCATGGGCGGCCGCCAGGCGGTCGCGCACCTCGCGCGCCTGGGCCAACGCCAGCGGGCTGCCGCGGGTGCCGATGGTGAGACGGGGACGGGTCTGGATGGACGGCGGGGTCATGGCCCCGACTTATGGCGCAGGCGCACCGGCGCTGCCAAGGGTCGCGGGCCGCATGCCAGGGCCCGCCACGGTGGACAAGGGACCCGGCCGGGGACTAGATGAGGTGGCGTTCCGCCCTCCCCTTGTTGTCCGCCAGCCGTCATGCGTGTCCTCGGTATCGAGACCTCCTGCGACGAGACCGCCGCCGCCATCGTCGACGGCGAGCGGCGCATCCTGGCCAATGTCGTGCTGTCGCAACTCGACGAGCACCGCGCCTATGGCGGCGTGGTGCCGGAGATCGCCGCGCGGGCCCATCTCGTCCACCTGAACCCCATCGTCCGCCAGGCTCTGGCGGAGGCCGGCCTTACCCTCGCCGGGATCGACGCCATCGCCGCCACCGCCGGTCCGGGGCTGATCGGCGGCGTCGCCGTCGGGGTGGCGACGGCCAAGGGCATGGCCCTGGCGGCCGGCAAGCCGTTCCTGGCGATCAACCATCTGGAGGCGCACGCGCTGACCCCGCGCCTCACCGACGGTGTCGACTTCCCCTATCTGCTGCTGCTGGTCTCCGGCGGCCACTGCCAGCTGGTCGCGGTCGAGGGCGTGGGGCGCTATCGCCGCCTGGGCACCACCATCGACGACGCGGTGGGCGAGGCCTTCGACAAGACCGCGAAGCTGCTCGGCCTCGGCTATCCGGGCGGCCCGGCGGTGGAGCGGGCGGCGCGCGATGGCGACCCACGGCGCTTCGCCCTGCCGCGGCCGATGAAGGGCAGACCGGGGGCCGATTTCTCCTTCTCTGGCCTGAAGGCGGCGGTGGCCCGCCTGGTCGCCGGCCTGGACGGGGCGCCGACGGCGCGCGACGTGGCCGACATCGCGGCCGGCTTCCAGGCCGCCGTCGCCGAGGTCGTGGTCGACCGCACGGCGCGCGCCATCGACCGCTTCGAGGCGGAGCACGGGGCGGGCCGGGCGCTGGTGGTGGCCGGCGGTGTCGCCGCGAACGCCGCCCTGCGCGCCGCCTTGAGCGACCTTGCCGCCCGGCGCGGCATGCCCTTCACGGCGCCACCCCTGGCCCTGTGCACCGACAACGCGGCCATGGTCGCCTGGGCGGGCCTCGAACGCTTTCGCCTCGGGCATCGCGACGCCCTCGACGTCAAGCCGCGGCCACGCTGGCCGCTCGACGAGGACCGGCTGCGCCCATAGGCGACATCCCCACAAACCATCCCCGAACCGGAGCAATATCCACACCATGGCATTCCACTTTCTCTGTGAGGACCGACCGGGCGCCCAGGAGGTCCGCAAGGCCAACCGCGAGGCGCATCTGGCCTATCTGGCCGACCATGCCGAGCGCATCATCGCCGCCGGCCCCCTGCTTGGCCCGGACGGAGGCATGACCGGCTCGGTGCTGATCCTCGACTTCGACACCGCCGAGGAGGCCGAGGCCTTCGCCGCCGGCGACCCGTACGCAAAGGCCGGCCTGTTCGAGCGGACGACGATCACCGCCTGGCGCCAGGTCTATCCGAAGGCCTGAGGGACGAGGATCGAGGGGAGGAACGAGCGCGATGGCCTACTGGCTTTTCAAGTCCGAGCCCGGTTCCTGGTCCTGGGACGACCAGGTCCGGAAGGGCGTCCAGGAATGGGACGGCGTGCGCAACTACCAGGCGCGCAACAACATGTCGGCGATGGCGGTCGGCGACCGCGGCTTCTTCTACCACTCCGTCGACGCCAGGGCGGTCGTCGGCATCGTCGAGGTGGCGGCCGAGGCGCATCCCGATTCCACCGACGACACCGGCAAGTGGACCTGCGTCGATATCCGCGCGGTGCGGCCCTTCGCCAAGCCGGTCAGCCTGGATGACATCAAGGCCGACCCGGAACTGGCCGACATGGTGCTGGTGAAGAACTCGCGTCTCTCCGTCCAGCCGGTCAGCGAGGCGGAATGGCGCCGGGTCTGCCAGCTCGGCGAGACCGATCCGGACTGAAGTCGACGGCTCCCTGCTCAAGGGCGGCCCCTATAACGGCCGGGCGAAGACGAAGAAGGCGCCAAGCGCGATCAGCGCGAAGCCGACCGCGTGGTTCACCGTCAGCGTCTCGCCCAGATAGAGGACCGAGAAGCCGGCGAAGACCAGGAGCGTGATCACCTCCTGCATGGTCTTCAGCTCCGCCGCCGACCAGTACGACCAGCCACAGCACCCGGTCGGGAAAGCGCAGATGGCCGTACCAGGCGAAGGTCATGAAGACGTTCGACAGGCACAACAGCACGATCGGCGCCACCGCCGCCCGATGCGCGGTTTCCTCCGGTCAGGCTGGCGGATGGCGCAAGGCCCGGGCGGGGTCAACCCGCCGGTCCCTCCAGGTCGTCATAGACGCGCTGGGCGATGGCCAGCATCTCCGCCCGGGCCAGCGGGCCGACCAGGGCGTAGCCGAAGCCCTCATGCACCCAGTAGAAGGCGCGCACACCGTCATGCTCGGTCACCTGGAAGGCGGTCTGCTCGATCTCGGTCGAGCGCGAGACGTAGAGTGTCAGCCGCATCTCCTCGGCGTTCTCGTACATGAACTGGGCAGCCGGTCCGGTCTCGTTCGCCAGCATGCGCCCGCCGACCAGCGCGAAGCCGTAGTCGGTCAGCGGCGGGGCGAAGATGTCGCGCTCCAGACGGTTGGAGAGCCAGCGGAACAGGTGCTCGTCCTCCTCCGCCGTCACTTCCACCGCGTGGCGGTTCTCGCGCACGAACACGGTGTGCGCGTCGGTCGCCAGGGTGGCGATGCGCGCCTCGGCCTGCTCCTCGCCGCCCGGTCCGTCCAGCCCGCGCAAGCCCCAGCCGCCGGCGGCGCCGATGGCGAGAAGAAGACAGGCGGCCAGCGGCAGCCACCAGCGGCCGGGTCGCGTCCGGCCCGCCGCGACGGGACGGGGCGCGGGCTCCGACGCGCCGCCATAGAGCACCGAAAGGCCCTGATCGATCCGCCGGTAGGTGATCAGCCGCGCCGACTTGTCCGGGCAGGCGGCGATCAGGCGCGCGACGTCCGCCGCCTCGGCCGGCGACAGCTCGCCGTCGAGATAGGCGTTCAAGAGCTCGTCGCTGAGGTCCTTCTCGCTCATGTCACCTGCCTGATCACGCTGCCCGGCTCCTCCAACGCGGCGCGCACCCGCTCGCGCGCCCGCGACAGCCGCGACATCACCGTGCCGACCGGGATGGCCATGGCCTCGGCCGCCTCGGCATAGCTGAAGCCCTCGACCGCCACCAGCATCAGCACCTGGCGCTGCTCGGGCGGCAGTTCGCCGAAGGCGCGGTCGAGCTGGGTCAGCCAGAGCCGGGTCTCCGCGGTCACCCCCTGCTGCGCCAGGCGCTCCGGCAGCGTGCCGTCCGGCGTCAGGGAGACCGGGGCGTTGATCTCCCGCCGACGGTGGTTGAGGAAGGTGCGGTGCAGGATGGTGAACAGCCAGGCCCGGAGCGAGCCGTCCGGGCGTCGCTGGTGCCAGCGCTCCATCGCCCGCGCCATGGTGTCCTGGACCAGATCCTCGGCCAGCGACGGGTCGCGGGCCAGCGCCCGGGCATGGCGTCGCAGGGCCGGCAGTTCGGCCGCCAGTGCCGCGTTGCGCTGTCCCAGGGCCATCGGCCGGTCGTCCACCCCCCTCGACACGTTCCCGATGATAGGACACCTTGCCGGGCAAGGCTATTCCCGGCGTCGGGTTGGGCGGCGGATGGGGCGGCGGACGGGGTGACAGCGATGACGGCACCGGAAGGGGCGCCCCGGGCGGCGCTGTTCCGCCTCGCGGGCATTCCCGACGGCACGGCGCGGGGCGCGGTGCTGGGCGAGGGCACGGCGCGTCTGGAGGTGCTCGTCCATCGCTCCGGCAATACGGTCCGTGCCTACGAGAACCGTTGCCCGCATCTCGGCACGCCGCTCGACTGGGTGCCCGACCGCTTCATGAGCGCCGACGGCCGCCATCTGCAATGCGCCACCCATGGCGCCATCTTCCGCATCGCGGACGGCTTCTGCCTCGCGGGGCCCTGCGCCGGTGCCCGGCTCCGCGCCCTGACGGTCGCCGTGCGCGACGGCTGGGTCTGCCTCGCCGACGGCTGAGCCCGCCCACGCAAGCGACGTTCCCCGAACGACGAACGCCCGGCCGAAGCCGGGCGTCCGCGTCCGTCGAGCGGCGTTCGCTCAGAAGGTCGGGTAGGTCTGGCCCGGATAGGTCTGGCCCGGATACTGCGTCGACCCCGGATACTGGTTGGGATAGGCGGACCCGCCCGGATACTGGATCTGGGTGGGGCCGGCATAGGGCTGCACCGTGGTGCGCTGTCCGAAGCTGACCAGCACGGTGGAGCCGGGCGGGATCGGGTTGGCGGCGTCCTGGACGACCGTGATCACCTGGCCCGACTGCATCTGGATGGTGTATTCCACGCCGGTCTGCGTCTGGATCGCCTGCTCGATGGCGTAGCCGGCAAGACCGCCGGCCAGGGTGCCGCCGATGGCGCCGAGGATGTTCTCGTCCGTGCCGCCGCCGAGCTGCGACCCGGCGACGCCGCCGGCCAGCGCGCCGGCGCCGGTCAGATAGCTCGGATTCTGCTGCTGCACCGTCACCGGGCGGTAGCTGATCACCGTGCCGATCTCCGAACGGCTGGCCTGGTTGGCCTGGCTGGCCTCCAGCCGGTCGCCGGCGATGTTCTGCTGGCAGGCGCCGAGAACCAGCGCCACAGCCGCCATCGCGGCGGCGGTGAAACGGCGGATGGTACGCGCGTCAAACATTGTCAGTTGCTCCTTCCCCACATCACGCAACACTACCTCAGCTTGAGGGTGTGGCGGCTGAATACGGCTAATTTGGGTAGCCTGCCGTGACGAAGCGCACAGGTCCATGCATTTTCGTTGCCGCGCTGGGGAGTTGAGAAGCGACGGGCCTTCCGTCCATAGTAGCCGTCAAGAAGCGCCATTTCGCGTCCGCCCGGCGGCCACGCGATGCAATCGACGAGCAATCGAGGGAGGATCCATGTCGGCCGATACCAGCCACATTCCCGTGCCAGCCGAATGGGCGGAAAACGCCTGGGTCGACGCGGCCCGGTACCAGGAGATGTACGATCGCTCGATCGCCGATCCGGAGGGCTTCTGGGGCGAGCAGGGCCGGCGCATCCAC
>JAVKFF010000128.1:0-44808 GCA_040226215.1 Azospirillaceae bacterium | reverse complement strand
GCAGCCCTGACCACCCCTCCGCCTACGGCTGCGGGATGGTCAGGGCTGCGTCGTCAGTGCCCCTGAAGGGGGTCCCTTTTGCGCGCCGAGCAGGGGGTCCGTTTCCGTGCCGATTGACATGCTGATCGGGAGGAGATGATCATCGGTCTCGCTATTTCCAGTGACGCGCACACACTGCCGTCCCCCAAGGGATACGACGCCAATGGGCTGCGCAGGCGCCTGAAAGCCGAAGGTGCCCTGGCCGTCATTCCGGGGCGCTCGAACCGCAAGGTTCCGATCGAATATGATGAGGCCCGCTACCGGAGCCGCTGGCGCATCGAGGCCGCCTTCTGCAGGCTGAAGGACTTCCGCCGTGTCGCCACCCGCTACGACAAGCTTGCCCGCAACTTCCTGTCCGCAGTCGCGCTCGCAACCCTCATCGCGTTCTGGGTCTGAATGAGTCTGAGCCCTAGGCAAATGGAGCACCTCTGTCGAGCGAAACCGTCCAGAAAACCCTCTGTCGCGCCGGTCGGCACCGCGCGGGTCGCGAGGACAAGCACATCGACCGCGTGACGGGCCAAAGACCGCGCCATCACCCTCGCAAATAGATAGAATCGCCGCATGGAGACTTTCACCCTAGACGCTCGCCAACTTGCTCGCATCGAAGCCGTTCACCGCGGTTTTCTCTATCAGCACCTCTACGCCGCGGCATGCTTGTTCCACGCCGCAAGTTCGGGCGTCACACACGTCGTTGTCGAGAACGACGAAGACGTCGAGCTAGTGCTTCCCGAGCAGCGCATCTATGCTCAAATCAAAACGCGCGGATCGCGTCTTATCTTTAGCGATATTGAGAGCGCGCTCACGAGGTTCGATCAGATTCGCGCAGAGCACGTCGAAGGCCGACGAAGCGGCGCTTGCCAATTCGTCGTCGTGTCGAACACGGTACCGGGGCCAGATCTAGCTGAACGCGCTGCAGGTGCGGCCTGGCCGAAAGATGTAACGCTCCTGCACCCCGGGTCTGCCTCCGCGGAGGCGTCGCTCCCCAAGCCATGGGAGACGGTTAGCGACGCCTTCGAAGCATGCCGGGCGGCGGCGGAGACACTGCCGTTTTCCATCCTGGCACCCGAAACACTCGTTTGGAAACTCGCGGGGCGGATATTCGCTGCAGCAGCGGGTATCGAACCCAACCCAAGCCATACTTTCGCTATCGAGAATCTTCCAGACCTCTTTGAGCAACTGGTGGTTCAACTGCAGGACTTCCCCGCGCCACCGCTGCGATACCGGCCACAAGATAAGGAGCCGACGCTGGTCAGCCCGCAGCGCGTTCGGCTCGTCGTCGGCTTCTCAGGCGCTGGCAAGACCTCATGGGTTTCCCAGACCGCTCTGCACGCGACCGACAGACTCGCCTATTACGATGTTGCAGACCTGTCTGGTCCCGCTCTGGCAAGCGCCGTCGCTCGCGAGCTAGCCGCTCGAATGTTTGGCTCACGCGGCGGCACCCTGGGGGAAATTCTGTTGCCTGGAGCGAGCGGAACGGAAGTCCTCGTCGCGATCGGTCGTCACCTTGCAGAAGATGACCTCATTGCGACCGTGGTGCTGGACAACGCCCATCGCGTTGCCGCCGAAGACATTGCTCCCCTCGTTGGAGCGTCCCCGCAGTTACGCTTCGTCCTGCTCGCTCAACCAAACGCCTCGATCGCCCGCCTCGAAGCCACTCTCGGCATATCGGCGGAACCTCTTCTTGGTTGGTCGAACGAGACCGCCGCGGCGGAGGGATCATCGCTTGGATGCCGCGGCGACTATGCAGACTATGAGCGTTTGCTGACGCTCACAGGTGGCTTGCCGCTGTATGTTCAAAATGCTCTCAAGATTGCCGCCGAGTCATATGATGGAAGCGTCGATCGTCTCTACACAGCGCTCGAGGAGCGGACGCACATCGTCGAAACGGCGCAGGAGCTCATTCTCGCGGATGTCTTCGAGACCTACACTGACAATGAACGCCGTGCCGTCGCCGCACTTAGCCTGAGTGATGTTCCGCTCTCACAAGCCGAAGCCAGCAGTGTACTGAAGAGGACATTCGGCTTGGAGGCAGCCGACGCGGCTGCAGTGTATCGCCGTCTTCGATCAAGCGGCTCGATTCAAATCTTCGGCGTCGATCGCTTCAAGATTCACGATGCGATCCGTCCGCTCGGGCGCGCGTACCTCAACGATTGCGGCGTTGCAGCGCTCAAGACCGCACAGGAAGCAATTCGTGATCTCTTGATGGTGGCGCTGCCGAAAGAGCATGATCGCCAACGGGTATTCCTTCTCCTTCGGATGTTCGTGACTCTCGGCAATGTGAAGCCTTTGGTCGAGATGGCCACAGACGAGCTGTTTCATGAACTTGGCTACATTGAGGAGATTTCTGCGTTCCTGTCCCAGACAGCTGCGTCTGAAGACATGCCCGCAGAAGACCGATTCTGGGCCCTCGACGGCCTCGTCTTCGCTCACTTCAAGGACGGCGACGACGCCGACATCCGAAGCAAGCTCGGTCGCATGGACGACCTTGTTCGGGAGAATGACCTAGGCCTGTCCGAGCGCCTAGCCGTTAGCATGAAGCGAATGGTCTTTGCCGCCCGCGACGGCGACGTCGCGACCGTAAAGAATACAATGACGGAATTGAGTAGGGTTCTCCCAAAGACGCCGCAACACCTTCGTGTAGCTAAGTACAACTATGCCCACGCACTGTTTGCACTGGGAATGATGGACGAGTGTGTTTCCAGCACCCTTGACCTGATTGCTGAATATTATGACCTGCTTGGCCTCAGGCTGGCCGACGTGATGGGCAATAATCCTGACAAGATACTTCCTCTGCTAAAAGGCGACAACGATCAGACAGATAATCTGAAGCACCTGGCCGACTCCCTCGATCTTCAATCAAAGGCGGTCAGGGCATCCGGAAGCAATCCTGGCTTAGCGCCTATCCACGCGATGAAGTTCTATTCGATGGCTCATGCGCTCGATTCCTTCGTGAGGGTCGGCCAGGAGCTCGTCGACGACTTCATAGCCCGAAACGACTACGTCGGCGCACGTGATGTCATCGAGCGCAATTTGATGCCGACAATTGTGGGGTTGAAGCTTGCCGGGCGCGTTATTCCAGTCCGCAGCCAGTACGCCGTCGTCCTTGCGTATTGTGGAGCTTTCGACGAGGCCGACGCTGAAATGGCGCGCCTGGCACCCTATGAGGGCGGCTTGGACGGGCGGGGCCAGTGGGAGCTGCGCAACCAGCGAGCCTTGATCGCACATCTGAGGGCGAATCCGCCGCCGCCACAGTGGGAGATGCCTCCTCAACTTGGAGGCCCGAAAAATTAGCCGGAGTGCTGCTTAGGTTCGCTATGAAGCGATCCATCTACGCAAAAAGTGATCGGTCTCTTTTCGGCTTTTGCAATGGTAGGTCTTGCGGATCATTTTTCGTAGCGTTTCGCCCCGCGGCCCCTGTCGCTCTTCGCCCTGCGAGAGGTCGACGCTGGCCAACTCCTCGGCCGAGAAGCCGCCCATTGGCATAGGGTTGATGGTCCAGATCTCTCCCAAACTTGCGACAGCGCCATTTGAAAACTCGATGCGCTTGAGCAAGCGAGGTAGATGGCTTTCAAGCCCGTAGAGCCGGGCGGCGCCAATCTTCGTGCTGACCGTGACGTCCAAAAGCGGCTTACGCCTGTAGAAGGTAACGTCTGTCGGCTGCCCAGACGTCGAGAGCATCGTCAGCGTGTGCGTCAGCATCCCCTCACGAGAGCCGAAATGCTGCTCAAGCCGCTTGATCGCCTCTTGCGGAGTAATGTCCTGCGTTGGAGTAGTGATCTGCGTCGTCATAATCTCGGGCTCAGTTCGATGCCTATCCCCTCTCCACTGGTTCTGCCCCCACGCCTGCACGGCAACTTCAATTTCCTCCACGAAGGTCTTGATCAGATCGGCTATGTTCTGAACGAACGCCTTCGTAAAACCTGGATCTCTTCTCCGTCCTTGACGAAGCCATTACAGTGAACGCAGATATGGAGCAACATTACTGCTCTGAAGAGGCTCGATCGATCCTTCGCTTAATCCACGAAACATATACCGAACGTGATATTGTAGAGGACATCGACCTTGGCAAGATTGCGATATTGGATCAAACGGAGGTGCTCATGAAACTTTCTCTGTACCAGAGCTAAGTCCTTGAAAATTCTGGCGAGCGTGAACTTCTCCCTTGAAAGATCTGCGCCCTGATTGAGCAGACGCCGAAAGGCATCGGCATCGCGCTCTATCGCCAATATCAGCCGGTCAGCGAGATGGGCTTCCATCGCCGTGATCTGATGACGAGGCGCAAGCCCCGATCAGCCCACAACAGCCGGTCGCCAGCGCCGTTCCGGCGCCCGCCAGCGGATGCCGTCGATTAGAGCCGTGTGACCCGGCCCCCACGAATGCCCCCGATTTTGGGTTAGGCTGTTCTCCCGAGAAGGAGAGACGCGGATGCGCAGGAGCCGGTTCAGTGACGAGTAGATCATCGCGATCCTGAAGGAGCATGCAGCAGGGCTTGGGACGGCAGAACTGTGCCGCAAGCACGGGATCAGCGACGCCACGTTCTACAAATGGCGGTCGCGTTACGGCGGCATGGAGCCGAGCGACGCGAAACGGCTGAGGTCGCTCGAAGAGGAGAATGCGCGGCTCAAGAAGCTGCTGGCGGAGTCGGTCCTGGACGTCTCGACGCTGCGCGAGATGCTCGGAAAAAACTTCTGACGCCCGGTTCGAGGAGGAACGCCGTGAGCTGGGCCATGACCGAGAAAGACTATTCGCAACGCCGCGCCTGCGGCCTGGTCGGGATCGCGCCGAAGACGTTCCGATACGTGTCGATGCGACCGGACGATAGCGCGCTTCGCGACCGCCTGAAGTCCTTGGCGGATGAGCGCAGGCGGTTCGGCTATCGCCGCCTGCACATCCTGCAGAGGCGCGAGGGCGTGGGGATCAACCACAAGAAGCTGTTTCGCCTGTATCGAGAGGAACGCCAGGCTGTGCGGCGGCCGCAAGCGGGCGCTGGGAACGCGCGCGCGTTTGGCGATCCCGCAGGGGTCGAACCAGCGGTGGTCCACGGACTTCGTCCAGGACGTGCTGACCGACGGGCGGCGCTTCCGCATCTGGGCCCTGGTCGACGACTTCAGCCGCGAATGCCTGGCCTTGATCGCCGACACCTCGATCTCCGGACGACGCGTCGCGCGGGAACTGGACCGCGTCGCCGAACTGCGGGGACGTCCCTGCATGATCGTCAGCGACAACGGAACCGAGTTCACCTCGAACGCCATGCTGAGCTGAGCGTCCGAACATGGCGTGGAATGGCACTTCATCACGCCGGGCAAGCCGATGCAGTACGGCTTCGTCGAGAGCTTCAACGGTCGACTTCGCGACGAATGCCTGAACGAACACCTCTTCCGTGGCCTCACGGATGCGCGGCGGATCCTCGAAGCCTGGCGGGCCGACTACAATCACGCCCGCCCCCACACCAGCCTCGGCGGCCTCACGCCGAGGGAATTCGCAACCCGGTCCATGGGGGACCAGACCGAGAACAACGCTAACTTATAAGCGAGGGCGCTTTGGGGGCAGGGTCAGGCGTTCACGTTGCTTGGCGGTCGCCCTGATTTGTCTCACGTCCGCAGGCAGCTTCCGTTCCGGCCCTCCGTGAACAATGATGCGCTCAATCGCCGTATCGCGAACCGGACGGAAATACGCGCATTCGACCCGCCTGCCGGCGGCCTTCATCGCCCAATATCCGCGTCCGGGGACAGGAATGCGGTGCTTTACGCAGATCTTCTTCAAAGCGACGTCAGAGATGCCGCAATCCGCGGCCACCTTGGTAATCGACCGGTCTCAAACTAGGTCGAACAACTCCTTTCGTGCAAGTTCGATAGGCATTGCCAGTCTCCTATAGACGAGTGCCTGACAAATTTTAGATCAGGCATCCGGACTCGGCATTGCTGTCGTCGGCGGAACTTGTTTTCAGGAAAATGAGGTGTCTGGCGATCGGCTTCCGGTCCAAGGAGAGATCCCGATGGGATACTGGAAAGACGTCCGGGAGAATCTCGCTTGCGGTAACCCGCAAAACTACCCAGCCGGGTGATCCAAAATAGCAGAGCACTTCAGGGTCGATAGTCTCTAACCCCAAAGCGGCAAAGTTTCTGGGGGCGGATCAGCTGATCCGAAGCAGTCAGGAAGTCGTATGTCGAGCGGCATACGAGGAGTAAATTTCAAACAGAGACACTGCCAAGTTCCGGTCTTTCTCGCAGGCTGGTCAACGCGGACTGATACCAGTCTGCACTATTCATCCTCGCCGGTATCTTCAAAACGATTAACAAGTGCGATCAGTTTATCTTCTGTCATCGGCGGCCACACACCCGCGTGAACGGGTCTGACCTCGATGTTCCGAAAATTCTCTGCCATGGGTTTGAGTGTCGCCAGAAGCTGCTTATCTCGATGATTCAGGTCCTGTCGCCCGAGCAACAATTGCATTCTGTTCAACGCAAAGGCTGCGAAATCCGCGAGCTGGATCGGATGCAGTTCCTCGGACGAGGCGGATAGAATTTCGCCTTTGATGAAAGGCGGGTCGAGACGTGGAATTGACTGAACGCTGCCCGCCTTGAACCTTCCTTCATCGACGAATAAACGGACGGTCTGGCTGCCGAGTTCATCCCGGATTAGCCACTTGGCGCGAATGAGGAGAAGCAGGAGAGCAAGGTCCTCATGCTTGTGCAAATCAAGCGGACCTACACGTTGCGGAAACCTCTCCCGAAAATACGCAACAGCCTTTTTGTCCGGATCGAGCGTTTGGACTAGGACCGGAATTCCGTAGGTCGCGAAGATGTGTGACATGAATGCAAACAGGGCCATGCGCAAGTCCAATTCGACACCCTTAAATTGCTTGGTGCCCTGGTAGATATCGACAAAATGAAATTCTGTTGCCCCGCATTGCGCTGTTAGTTCTGCAAGCGCTTTCGGAAATTCTGTCATCACCTCTTTCATCTGATGTTTTGGCACGATGGCCGCGATCCACGACTTGCGCGCCGGATGTAGATGGCGCGGTGTATCCGCGAGACCGGGCGAGCCGGTGTCGTCGATGAAAACCCCGCCACATGCGCCTTGCTCCAGCTCTTTACGCGCCGCCGTCAGATTGTCAGTCCCCTTGGTCATGATGCTGCCTGCCAGCTGATGTTGTTACCTGTACTTTCTCTTAATCATGTGCGGTTCCAGCCATTCCGCCAGGGTCTCTACTTGGTCCAGCGCCTGGAACAACAATTCGCAGGAGACATGGACCGATGGATTCATCCAGGCGATATCCGCCATCGCCGGGTCATCAAACATTCTGCGTTCGCTCACGCTCACGAAAAACAGGTGCCTGTGCCTTTTCCGCTCCTTGTAACTATGCGATACGCGCATGCTCGTGGTTGTTTCGGGGTGCTGGTCCCGGTTCCGCGCAATGACGACCTGTTCGATCAACTCTAGGTCCGCGGGGCATTCATTCCACGAGAGCTTTAGCACTTCGCCGAAACATGTCTGGTATCCACGTAGGAATCCGTATTTGAACGCCGGCTTGCGCTCGCCTTCCTCCCACGTCACGCCAAGTTCCGCTTCCCAGGTTTTAAAATAAAGCTGGAGCGAGGCGGACAGCATCGAGATGCAGTTCCGGCCGAGCACATCGAGACCGGTCTCGGCTTCGATCCATTCGGAGAGGAAGGGCGGTTCCGGATCTTCACTGTACGGGGGCTCATACGGCGCTTCCCCAGTCTCGATCTTCCGCATGATCTCGCGAAACTTTACCCCTGCTGTGTCGTAGTACCACCGGATGAAGTCGGTGCGGTCTTTCAGAAAAGCCAAACATCGATTATATCGCCCACTCAGAAATCTGCGGCTGTCCTATTCACAGGCTCAAATGTTCACAGGGTCAAATGGTACACTCGGTCAATTATGGATGCGAGAAACATGGCCGGGACGGACAACTACCCAATTCTTTTCGACCGTCGATGGTCCGCCCGAGGCCTCGAAGGCGCTATTGCTTCCGTAGACTCGGATACACTGTGCGCTGAATACGTTGCGCTACGCGAGAGCGCCCCTCGCCGAGCGCAATCGGGTAAGAGCTATTTCGTCGGGCACACGGGGATCGCGTCCGGCGCAGGTGCCAGCAACCGGCTCGAGGAGCACTTCGCCATCGCACTGGTCAATCTGGGGCGCCGTTGGCCGCGGCCGGATGGCGGGTGGTTCCGGTTGCTCGACTACCAGGTGCCACTAAAGGCGCGGCAGGCGGACACCGGCATCGGCAAGATCGATCTTCTCGGCGTGACCGAGGCGGGGCGGCTCGTTGTCGCTGAACTGAAGGTCGAGGGCGAGGGCGGTGGCCGCAGCGACGCACCGCCGGCCGCCCTGATGGAGGGGCTGCGCTACGCCGCGATGATCGAAGCCGACCTCGACGCGGTCGCAGCCGAGGCGGAACGCCGCTTCGGTGTGAAGGTCGTCCGATTGCCGCCCATCGTGCAGCTGTTGGCTCCCAAGGCATGGTGGCGCCGCTGGCTGGAGCTTCCGGCAGCCGGCGACTGGGGGCCGCCATTTACCGAATTGGCGGCGGCGATCGCGGCAAAAATTGGCGCGCCCATCGAATGTATGGGCCTAGACGATGCAGAGATCACCTACGGTGTGGATGAGCCGGCGCCGCGGCTCGATCCGATACCGAACATCCACGCCGTTTACCTGACTGGCACATCGCCCATCGGCAACTCTCTGCCTCAGCCATCCCCGGACAGCGGCGCGGAATCCCGTTACCTGGGCAGGGTGAGCCGGACGCTATGGACATGGGCGGACCGGTATCATGTGGGGCAACTCGATGGGGGACGGCGGCCGAAACGCCCACCCGTGCTTGACCATCAATATACCGACATGAATGTCCTGGTACCGCCGGACGGTTCTCATGCCGAACAGATCCGGGCAGCCATAGCGCCGCACCAGCGCCACCGGCATTTCACGAGCCTGCGCAGTTCCCAGGCCCTCGCGCAAAGCGTGTTCGCCAACATCGCTGCGGCGGGCAGGCTGGACCTCCTGGCGAACGTCACCGCCGAATGCGGCCGGTCGGCGTTCTCCACGGATCACGAGGGATGGACCCTTGAGTTCGAGCACGACGTAGATTTGCTCGGCGAGCCCCGTCCGACCAGCATCGACGTGTTGTTGGCCCGTAACGACCGCCGTGTTGCCGTCGAATGCAAGTTCACGGAAGCCGAATTCGGGACCTGTTCGCGGCCCCGCCTGCGGCCGGGCGATCCGGGGTATCCCGAAAAATATTGCGACGGCAGCTACCGAAGACAGGAAAGCCGCAAAGAGAGGTGTGCGCTGACCTCCATCGGCGTGCGCTATTGGGAGCATCTGCCGCGGCTGTTCGCCTGGTCCGCCGACCGCGATCACGACCCGTGCCCGTTCGGGACGGTTTACCAGCTGGCCCGGAATGCCCTCGCCGCCACGGTCATGGCCAGCGGTGAAATCGATCCCGCCACGGGCCATGCGCTCGTCGTGTATGACGCCCACAATCCGGTATTCGACGCGGGCGGTGACGCCGACCGCCAATGGGAAGCCGCAGTTGGTGCGTGCCTCGTGCCGGGTCTGCTGCGCCGTGTCAGTTGGCAGCGTCTGGCTGGATTCATCACCCCGGCATCGGAATTGACATGGCTCGTCGACAGTCTACGGGAGAAATACGGCATCGTCGCCGACTGATCCGCGACCACCATTCCCGACATATTGGTGCTATTAGATCGTTCGGGGCGATGCATGACAATTACCTGTTCCGCTCCAAACTTTCCCTGTTTTCCTCCGGCGAATACCCTGTTCGCCACCTTAGGGAATTCCGCTCTAGGGCACTGATAAACGGCCGTATTTTGCCTGTCGACTACGCCTCAACCCCTGAAAGCGGCGCTTTTCCCTGTATTTTCGCTGTTTATCAGGTGGCGCGGGCCGAGACGGGTTCGCAGCAGACTGCCTGCACCGCCATGCGCCTTGTGATGCAGCCAGACGGGGTCCTCTCCACGGACAGCCTCGTCGCATCCTGGCTGCTCGAATTGCCGGACACCTGCCATGTCCGCAGCAAACAGATCACCGGCAACGGATTTTCCGCAACCAGGCGAAACGCCACCTGAAGTGCTGGACTGGCATACCGGAGCAGTGCTTACGTCTCAACCTCTTGGAGTGCGAGTGGCGCTTCAGCCACTGCCCCGCAGGCACCCTGTAGAAGATGCCGCGTCAAAGGGCGTCCTCATGAATCCCTTGGCTTTGCGGTTGTCAGAGACATGCTCGTAGAGATCGCCGTCGTCCTGATCCTGATTGCCATTAACGGCGCACTGGCCATGTCGGAGCTGGCGGTGGTCTCCGCCCGACCGGCTCGCCTTAACCGGCTGGCGAAACAGGGCGTTCGCGGCGCGGCGGTCGCCATTGCCCTTGCCGAAAATCCCGGCCGCTTCCTGTCGACGGTCCAGATCGGCATCACGCTTGTCGGCGTGCTGTCGGGCGCGTTTTCCGGCGCTACCATCGGCCCTCGACTGAGCGCCATTCTACTGGCTGCCGGTCTGCCCGAAGCAATGGCCGAGCCCCTCGGCGTAGGCGTTGTCGTGGTCGCGATCACTTATCTGTCCCTGATCGTCGGCGAACTGGTCCCCAAGCAAATCGCCCTCCTGGCGCCCGAGTCCGTCGCATCGCGCATCGCACCCACCATGCTGCTCCTCTCCCGAATGGCGGCGCCACTTGTCTGGCTGCTCGAACACTCGGGGAAGATCGTGCTGGCGATGCTGGGAAAATCCGGTCGCATGAGTTCGCGGGTCAGCGACGAAGAGGTCCGCGCGATCATTGCCGAGGCCGAGCTGGCCGGTGTCATCGAGCCGGACGAGTCCGACATGCTTGAGGGCGTGATGCGGATCGCCGATCGCAGCGCGCGGGGGCTGATGACGCCGAGACCGGATGTCGTCAGCGTGAAGGCATCGGACTCACGTGTTCGGATCCTTGCGAAGTTCCTGGAGTCGGGACACGCCCGTCTCCCGCTGCTGGATGAGCTGACCGACCGTGTCGTCGGAATCCTGCGGCTCAGAGACCTGCTCGAACGCGGCGAGGCGGCGTTCGACCTGATGGGCATCGTCTGCGAGGCACCCAGGGTGCACGACGCCCTGTCCGCCACGAAAGTCATCGAACGCCTCCGCTCGGCACCCGATCACATACTCCTGGTGTTCGATGAGCACGGTCACTTCGAAGGATTGATCACACCCATGGATATCCTGGGCGCCATCACCGGTGGCTTCTCGGAGGACGTCGAGGATGAACCCAAGGTGGTCGCGCGAAAGGATGGGTCGCTGCTGGTCGCGGGCTGGATGCCGGTCGACGAGTTCGCCGACAGGTTGGGTCTGGAACTGGAGGAAGATCGCGCCTTCCAGACCGTGGCAGGGCTCGTTCTGGACCGCACCGCCGAGATCCCCGAGGTCGGGCAGACGGTCGAGGTGGGTGGGTGGCAGATCGAAGTCGTCGATATCGATGGACACCGGATCGACAAGCTGCTCGTTCGAAAGGCGTGAGGTGTCGAGTGTGGTAGGGGGCCGACAGTGGGCATGGGTTTCCGACATGCTCGAACGACACCCGCATTCGCCCGAATCCAGCCGGTCCGACCGGAAACAAGGTCATCATCGCGCGATCGCTGGACGGTCGGTGACGTCGATCGCGGCGACGGTCCGGGAGAGCGCGCCGGCTCGAGGATAGATGGGGAGTGACCGCCGCGCTGGAACCGAACGACGTCAAGCGGTGTCAACATTCCCATGAATGCCTTTGCAGCGTCCCGCCGTGCCGATGTCGGCGCCAACAACCGACCACGACTGTTCTTCGTCCTGGCGATCACCATCCAGACTTGCTGCTTCAGCCCCGCGGCCAGCGCGCAGGAGCGGCTGCCGCCGGCCGACTATGTGCGGTTTGCCATCGTTCTGGGTTGCATCGCTGAGCCAATGACGGAGATCGACTGGGTCAGCAAGCCGATGGTCCCGGGCTCCCTGATCGAGGAAGCCGCGGCCTGGAACGGGGACGGCCGCCTGGCACCGCTGCTCGCCTCGGTCGACCTCTCGTCGGGGCGGTTTTTCCAACTCCTCGATCTCGCCCGGCGCGACGCCGTGCTGTGGACCGATCTCAGAACCTATCTCATCACCTCCAACGAGGCGTGCTCATGAACACTACATGGCGGCCGCTCGGCGCCGTATTCCTGCTCGCCGCGCTCACCTGGGCGACCGGTAGCGTGACCACCCAGGCCCAGACCTATTGTTCCGAGCCGCTCGAGCCGGTGTGCATGACGACGCTCCCGGAAAGCAGCGACGAGCTACAGCGGACCCGCTGCGTGCAGGACGTCGAGAGCTATGCCGACGCGGTCGACGAGTATGTGGAGTGCGTCCGCAGCAACCTGGATACCTGGGAGCGGGACGTCCGCGACGATCTCCAGCGCTTCCTGTGCGATCATGAGAACCTCCTGGTGAACCGCATCTGCGAGGAGTGATCCGCCTATCCTTGCGGCGGCTCGCTGCCGTTCTCCTGCTGGATCTGCGGGTCGGGCGCGGTCTCGATGACCGGCAGGACCTCCGGCGCCGGCGCCCGGAAATGCTGCGAGGTGAAGACGCGCCTGACCTCACGGGCAACGTCTTCGAACCGATCGACTTCCGCGCCGATCACCACGGCGGCGAAATTGTCCGATTGCCAGAAGGCGATATCCCGGTTGCCGCGGTCGCCGAAGCGCAGTTCCTCGGCGACACCGCTGAACGGCGCGCGCCAGACGATGGACAGCAATTGCCGCAGCTCCGCGGCACCATTGTCCTGTCGCGGACGATAGACCGCGATCGTCGCCTCCATGCCCTGACCGTTCTCGACCTGGGACTGACTGGCGAGGTAGTAGCCGAGATGGCTGAGGTCGATCGTCACGCCGGAGGAAACCGGCTGGGAGACACTGGCCTGGTCGGGCGTGTCGGCGGCCCATATCAGGGCTTCGTCGACGAAGGAGGAGAGCGCCTCGGTCACGTCGCCACTGCCCAACGGGTCGCTGGGCCAGTTGTCGCGCGCGACCCAGCCGGCCGAGGCGCTGACCAGCACCGTCGCGGCGATGGCCGCGGCGATGCCGAGCCGGTTCAGTCGCGGTGCGCGCCGCACCTCCTCCGCCAGGACCTTCCCGCGCGGCCGTGACGGCGCCTGGCGGTCATTGATCGTTCCGAAATAGTGCCGAAGCATCTGCTCGGACCGCAGCGCCCGGGCGATCGCCTCCGTCAGTTCGGGGCTCGCCGCCATGGCCTGCCGCACCCGTGCGCGCTGCTCCGGCGTGGCATGGCCGTCAATGAATGCCTGCACATCTTGATGTTCGAAGTCCATCGAGCCTCACTTCACCCGCACGAGATGCGGCCGCGCGGGGGATTCGAGCTGCTCGTTCAGCGCGACGCGGGCCCGCGCCAGGCGGGACCTTACCGTTCCGACGGGCACCGACAGAAGCGTCGCCGCCTCGGCGTAGGTGAACCCCTCGATCGCCACCAGCACCAGCACGTCGTGCTGGTCTGCGGGCAGGGTGTCCATCCGTCTCAGAACCTCGCGCAGTTCGCTGACCAGGCTCGGGGATTCCGTCCCCTCGAATTCGGCCAGCAGGTCGATCGGCACCGATATGCCGCGCCGTTGCTGGGCGCGTCGCTGATTGAGGAAGGTGCGATAGACGATCGCCCGCAACCAGAACCGGAAACTGCCGCGCTTGCGCCACTGGTGCGCGCGCTTCACGGCCTTCTCCAGGCTGTCCTGCACCAGATCGTCGGCAAGATCGGCGCGTCTCGTCAGGGCGAAGGCGAACCGCCGCAATCCGGGCAGTTCGGCGCCGATCAGGTCCTCGACTTCCTGGTTCAGCTTCATGACAGCAAAGACACGGCCCGCGCGCATTGGGTTCCACGGGAATGTGCCCACCCGTGGAACCGGATTCCCGTGGCCGGTGTCGGAGTCACAGGCACCGCGCCGCAGAAGCGCGGAGAAAGAACGTCGGATCAATCACTTGAAACAACCTATGTGGAACGAGTCCATCATGGTTCACCGTAAAAGTGTCATCCTTGCCGCCGCGACCTTCGGCGTCGCGCTCCTCCTGCTGCTCTTCGCGCCCGGCGTGCCCGCCCAGCAGCCGGCGACACCCGAGAACCAGGAAGAGATGAGCGCCTTCGTCTCGGCCTTCGAGGACGTGCAGGTCATCCAGAACCAGGCGCAGGCGGAGATCGCCGCAGCGGAGACGGCGGAGGCGCAGCAGGAGGTCCAGGTCTCCGCGACCGAGGAGATGGTCGACGCGGTCGAAGCGCAGGGCTTCACGGTCGACCGCTTCAACGCGCTGGTCGCCGGCCTGCAGGCGGACGAGGACTTCCGCGCCCGCTTCGCCGCCGAACTCCAGCAGTAGGCATCGGCAAGGGCCTGACGCCGGTCAACCCGAGCGAACGCAACCGGCCCGACCGTCGCCCGCACACGCAGGCGACGGTCGGGCGGGCGTGAAGCACGGACGCCATCAGCCCACCCGGCAATGTCATTCGTTCCGTCATGCGCGTTCCTCATCTGCACCGGAGGCCAGCGTCACTGGTGGACGAGGGTGGACGGGTCGCGTCGGCAGGTCATGGCGAAGGTCTGACGGTTTGCTGGGTTCTCGCCGGGCGACGGCGCCGATCACCCGGGAGGACTGGCGCGTCGCGGCGTGACGCCTGCCGCCGGCAGACCCGTGGTGCGGGCGCCGCAGGCGGCCCGGCCACTGCCCCGACCTTGACCTGGTCTCCAGGAATTCATCAGACGGTCGTCAAGACCACCGGCCGGCACCGGGCTACCATCGCGTATGTAACCGACCAGTTTGGAGGGACGGCGCCATGGCAGCACTCGATCTTTCAGCGGAGCTCGGCACGGCGCACAAGGCAGACGACGCGCCGGCGGATTCGGATTTCGTGCAGTTCTGGAACGAGGTGCTGGCGCCGAAATTCATCCGCTTCCGCCACATCCTCGTCGACGGGCTGACCCAGCACAGCGAACGGGTATTTCCCAAGCTGCCGGTGCGCCCCGGCGACCGCGCGCTCGATGTCGGCTGCGGCTTCGGCGACACGGCCATCAAGCTGGCGCGGCTCGTTGGACCGCAGGGCGAGGTGGTGGGCGTGGACTGCTGCGATGCCTTCCTCGCCGCCGCGGAGGCGGACCGCGACCACGAGGGCCTGGGCAATCTGCGCTTCATGCGGGGCGATGCCGAGGTGACCCTGCCGGAAGAAGCCTTCGACTTCGTCTTCGCCCGCTTCGGCACGATGTTCTTCGCCAACCCGGTGGAGGGATTGCGCAACATGCGACGGGCGCTGCGTCCGGGCGGCCGCATGGTCCACATCGTCTGGCGCGATCCGGCGGACAATCCCTGGCTGTCCATGGCCAAGGAGATCGTCCTGCGCTTCCTGCCCGCCCCGGGCGACGACGCCAGGAGTTGCGGCCCGGAGCCGTTCTCCATGGCTGAGGAGACAATGGTGCGCAAGATGATGGAGATCGCCGGCTACGAGGACATCGCCTTCGAGCGGGTCGACGCGCCGGTGCTGATCGGCCATGACGTGCGCGACGCCATCGAGTTCCAGCTCGCCATCGGACCGGCCGGCGAGGTGTTCCGCGAGGCGGGCGCCGAGGCGGAGGCGCGGCGCGAGGAGATCGAGGCGGCGCTGGCCGAGGCGATCCGCCGCCAGAAGAGCGACGCCGACGGCATCGTCATGCCGAGCTCTTCCTGGGTGATCAGCGCGATCAATCCCGACTAGGTGTTAGATCCCACGGTTTGATGGAGTGGCCCGTTCGCGTGACTGGAAGGAGGCACGAAACGGACTTGCCGGAAACGCGGCTGAACGCGCGAGGGGGCGCCGGGGTTGACATTCGCGGTCGGCAGCGCAGGTTGGCGCATCTCGCCGGCGCGGCTTCCAGGATCGGGCCTCCCATCGGAGCGGCGAGGCGAGGCCTCCCCGGCGCTGTCGCTGGCGGCGAGCGACCGACACGATCTGTTGGAGGGAAAAACGCCCCGTGAGCCGGCTGTTCGAGGAACTGGACTATCGTCTCACGCCGATCGGCGCGCTGAGCCTCCGGCGCCGACGCGAACTCACGCTCGACGTGGACGTCTTCGAGATCAAGCTCGGCGAGGAGTTCCTGATGTCGAGCCTGTTCACGGACTCGGAGATTGCCCTGGCCCGGCTTGGGCTCGGCGCCGTCGCCGGTGACGCCCTCGAGGTGGTGGTGGGCGGGCTCGGCCTCGGCTACACCGCCAGGGCGGTGCTGGAGCATCATGCGGTCGGTGCCCTGATCGTCGTCGAAATGCTGGACGCCGTGATCGATTGGCATCGGGCGGGGCTGCTGCCGCTCGGTCCGGAACTTACGAGCGACCGGCGATGCAGGCTGGTCGAGGGCGACTTCTTCGCGATGGCCGGCGGCACGGCAGGGTTCGATCCCGACGCCCCCGGCCGGCGCTTCGATGCCGTCCTGGTCGACATCGATCACTCGCCCGACGCCTTGCTCAGCGATCACGGCACCGGCTTCTACCGGCCGGACGGATTGCGCGCCCTCGCCCGGCACATCAAGCCCGGCGGTGTCTTCGGGCTCTGGTCGAACGACAGGCCCGACCAAGCGTTCACCGACCGGCTTTCGCAGGTGTTCGACGAGGCGTGGGCCGAAACCGTGACATTTCACAATCCGCTGCAGAACCGCCCCTTCACGCAGACCGTCTATCTTGCCAGAACGGCCGCCGATCCAGTCTGAGGCGCGTATGCCCCCTCGCGACGGCCGATGGCGACCGCCACGGCCTCCTCGATCACCGGCACCGCGTGCATGGCACATCTGGCTGCGGGGCTGGAGGCGGACTGGGTAGTCTAGCCGCCGGACTTCTCCGGATCACTCGCCGCAATCGTGGATCTCGTATCGGTCGGCGTGGATGTGCCAGTCGAGCTGGTTGCGCGATCGGCAGAAGGCCTTCTTGGCCTTCAGCAACGCATCACCCCTGCTGGTCCCGTAATACCTGAAGCAGCCTTGCCGGACCTCCTGCTCCCTGCCATAGGGACTGGCGACATTCTTGTAGAACGTGATCTCGAAGTGCCTGCCCTGCATGATCACCTCCGTCATTCCGTCTGGTCCCGACACGCAACGCCAGAATGCGCGCTTGCGGACAGATGGGTCGGGCGATCCGTAGCGCCCGTGCTGTCTCATCGCCTTGTCACGCGGGTGTGCCAGCCCGCCGCCGCGGGCCGGATTGACCCGGTTCGAGGCGCGACGAGGGTCCCTGCGCGACAGCGGGAGGCGCCGGCGGCTGCACGCGATTGCCGCGCTCGGCCGGCAGCGCGCGGCGAACCGCCGTGCGTCCGGTCAAGGTACGCGCCGCCGGCGCTGACGATGTGAGCCGCGCCACCCGGTCCCGGGCGAACCTGAAGCAGTCGATGATGGCACGGTAGGGGTTCTCATGCCGCGCGGAAACCTGCAGCCGCCATGACGACGCGACCGGCGGACAGGCGAGGTCGATGGCGATCCACGCGCTGTGCATCCGCCTTGCCGGTTGGTCGAGGCTGTCCGCCCGGATCTCGATCGCGCATGCCGTGACACGGGTGTCCATGGACTCCAGTTCGCGCATCCGCAGACTGACCAGAGCCTGCATGCCGGGGGAGGGGTCCATCCCCGAGAAGCGGGTCCGAAGGCGATGCTGCATCTGCCACCTCCACCCAAACGTCCATGAGAAGGAGGCGATACTATCGCGTCACTCGAGTACGCGCATTGACCTGGCGCAAGTCTGTCGGGTGCCCCTCTGCCGGGCGGGTGCCGAGCGCCGCAACGGCCGGCCGGACTCGTGTGGCGTGCTACAGCGATTTAATGGCGAGGACGTCGCAGGGCGGCGCGCGCAGGAAGGTCTCGGCCACGCTGCCGAAAAAGGCGTGAGCGACGCCGGTGCGGCCGTGCGTGCCGAGCACGAGGAGATCGGGCTGCAGGCGCTTGACCTGCCGTGTGAGAACTTCCCCGGCGGTCCCCTCGTCGAGGATGCGCTCGATTTCGGGGCTTGCCGGCAGGAGATCGGTCACCGCGGCCAGTTCCTGATCGACCAGCGCCTTGAATGTCGCATCGTGCTCGTCGCGCACCATGCGCTTGGTACCGCTGCCGTGCAGAAAGCCGCGGAACGGCACGTCGAAGGCGTGGACCAGCGACAGCGCCGATCGCGGGAACAGCGCGAGCGCGGTGCGCAGGGCGACCCTGGAGCACTGCGAGAAGTCGATTCCGACCAGGATCCGGGCGTAGTCGTTGCTCGGCCGGTCCCTGACCAGCAGGACCGGAACCCGGCTGCCCCGCATCGTGCGCTCCGCCGTGGTGCCAAGGAACATGTCCTTCAAGGCGTCTTCCCGGTGCAGCCCGAGTACGATCATGTCAGCCTCGAGCTTATCCGCCGCGCCCAGAATCTCCGCATAGGGCTTGCCGAACAGCACTTGGATCTCGATTGCGGATCTGTTGTCGCCCGCCAGATCGGCGACGTGGTCTTCGATGGATTTTCGCGCGTAGGTCTCCTGCATATCGGAGAGGGCGGCCGGCAGTTCATCGTCGATCACATGGATGACGGTCAGGCGAGCATCCCGCCCGTCGAGTAGGTGCACGGCGCGCTCCAGCGCGCGATCGGAGCGCGCGGACAAGTCGGTTGCGACGATGAAGTGTGCAGGCACGAAGCGGTCTCCCCATTGAATGACGCGAAGCGGGTGTCTCCCCGGGCGTGATCCGCCCTTTCCATCTCACATATCTTGGGTCCGCGAACTCGACGTCAAACGAACGGCATCCCGATACGACCAAATAATGCCTGTCTCGGGTTCCGGCCTGGACATGGACGAGAGACCGCCGCGCCGCCTTCGCCGCAGACTGGGTTGGCGTAGCCGCCAGCCTCCGCTGGCGGTCGCGGGAGCAAAGCCGGCCGGCAGGCAGGGGCATGGCCGTCCGATCGTCACGTTCTCCCCTCGCGACCAGGCCGGACCGTGCGTCAACCCGGCCCCGGCGGGACCGCCAGCACGTCGAACGTGGCGGCTGACACTTCCAGGGCAGCATCGCCGACCGTACGGGCGCCCATTGCGTCGATTTGCCTCACGAGGCGCCCGTCGGGGTCGGCACCGATGTCCGATCGAAACGTGTCCAGCGTCCGCGCAGCGCCTTCCCGCTCCGCTCCGGCCGGTCGGCGACCCGGTCGGCGTCGACCGGACCCCCGCATCATGGCGCTCCGGCCGAGGGCGTCGCAGGCGTGCACAACCGACACCGCTGTCGACATACTGGGCCCTGGCCGTGCGGAAGAGCGGACCGGGATCCCGGCAATCGCGCCGGAGGAGAAGCAGCCCGCTTGAGCCCGCCCGTCATTTTAGGTGGAATTCAGTCCCATGAGCCAGCAGACCGGTCGAACCGACGTCCATACTCTCTCCGTCGACCAAGCCCTCGATGCCCTCGACGCGACGCTGGCAGGGCTCTCGACGGAGGAGGCGGCCCGGCGTCTGGACCGGCACGGGTCGAACCACCTGCCCGAACCGCCCGGACGCAACCCGGTCCTGCGTTTCCTGGCCCATTTCCACAACGTACTGATCTACGTGCTGATCGCCTCGGCGGCCGTGACCGCCGTGCTTCAGCACTGGGTCGACACCGGCGTCATTCTCGCCGTCGTGATTGTCAACGCCCTGATCGGCTTCATCCAGGAAGGCCGCGCGGAACAGGCGATGGCGGCGATCCGCGGCATGCTCGCCCCCCGCTCCGCTGTTCTGCGCGATGGAAGGCGACAGAGCGTCGACGCGGCCGACCTGGTGCCGGGCGATATCGTTCTGGTCGAGGCCGGTGATCGCGTCCCGGCCGACCTTCGGCTGATCGAGGCGCGGGGTCTGAAAGCCGAAGAGGCGATTCTGACCGGCGAGTCCGTTCCCGTCGACAAGGGCACGGCGCCGGTCGGGTCGGATGCGGCGCTCGGCGACCGCACCCCGATGCTGTTTTCCGGCACGCTGGTCGCCACGGGTACCGGACGCGGCGTTGTCGCCGCCACCGGTGGCGCGACCCAGATCGGGCAGATCAGCGGGATGCTGTCGGAAGTCCGGACCCTGACGACGCCGCTCGTCGAGCAGATGGACCGGTTCGCGCGCTGGCTGACGGTCTTCATCCTCATCGTCGCCGGGTCGCTTCTCGCCTATGGCCATTTCGTCGGCCAAATGCCTTTCACCGAGCTGTTCATGGCGGTGGTCGGCCTCTCGGTCGCGGCGATTCCAGAGGGACTGCCGGCGGTGCTGACCATCACGCTGGCTGTCGGCATGCAGGCCATGGCGCGGCGCAATGCCATCGTCCGCCGCCTGCCGGCCATCGAGACCCTGGGTTCCGTCTCGGTAATCTGTTCGGACAAGACCGGCACGCTGACGCGCAACGAGATGATGGCCACCGCTGTCGCCGCAACCGGCCATGTCTATGCCGCGGACGGCCATGGCTACGCACCCGAGGGCACGGTGCGCTGGCGTGATGCCGACGCCCATCCCGACGAACACCCCGTGTTGTTGGAGGTCGCCCGGACGGTCGCGCTTTGCAACGACGCGGTCCTCCACAGGGAGCCGGAAGGTTGGCGGGTCGAGGGCGATCCGATGGAAGGGGCGCTGATCGCCCTTGCCGGCAAGATCACGGCGGCCGGCGCTGAGCCGTTCCGATCCTGGAGCCGCACCGACGCGATCCCCTTCGACGCGGCGCACCGTTACATGGCCACGCTCGACCACGATCACGACGGCCATGCCAGCATCCATGTCAAGGGCGCGCCGGAGGCGGTGCTGGCGCTCTGCACCGACCAGCGCGGCGGGGATGGCGGCACGGAGCCGTTGAACGCCGACTTCTGGCATGGCCTGGTGGATGAACTGGCCGCCGGGGGCCAGCGCGTGCTCGCCGTGGCGACGCGCGCCGTGCCGCAGGACCATACGGTTCTCAATAGCCACGACATCGGGCGGCGGCTGACGATGGTCGGGCTCGTCGGCCTGATCGACCCGCCACGCACCGAGGCCATCGAGGCGGTCGCCGTGTGTCACGAGGCGGGCATTCGGGTGAAGATGATCACCGGCGACCACGCCGCCACCGCCCTTGCCATCGCGGAGATGATCGGGCTCAGGGACACCTCGCGCGTATTGACGGGCGCCGACATCGACGCGATGGACGATGCGGCGCTCACCGCCGCCGCCGTCGAGACGGATGTCTTCGCGCGTACCTCGCCCGCGCACAAGCTTCGCCTCGTCACGGCGCTGCAGTCCCGGGGCCTGACCGTCGCGATGACCGGCGACGGCGTGAACGACGCGCCCGCGCTGAAGCGCGCCGATGCCGGCATCGCCATGGGGCGGAAGGGCAGCGAGGCCGCCAAGCAGGCGGCCGAGTTCGTGCTGGCCGACGACAACTTCGCCTCCATCGCCGCGGCGGTGCGCGAGGGGCGCACCGTCTACGACAACATCAAGAAGGTGATCAGCTGGACGCTGCCGACAAGTGCCGGCGAGGCGATGACGATCGTCGTCGCGCTGTTCGCCGGCATGGCGCTGCCGATCACCGCGGTGCAGATCCTCTGGGTCAACCTGATCACCGCGGTGACGCTCGGTCTCGCGCTCGCTTTCGAGCCGTCGGAAGCCGGCACCATGCGCCGTCCGCCGAGACCGCGCGGGGAGTCCCTGCTGACCGGCGCGCTGGTCTGGCACATCGTGCTGGTGTCGACGCTCTTCCTCGTGGCGGTCTTCGGCATCTATTTCTATGCGACCTTCCGGGGATATCCCGTGGCGCTCGCCCAGACCATTGCCATGAACACGCTGGTGGTGCTCGAGATCTTCCATCTGTTCTTCATCCGCAACATCTATGGCACCTCGCTCACCTGGGCGGCGGCGAGAGGCACGCGCATCGTCTGGGCCTGCGTGCTGACCGTCGTCGTGGCACAGTTCGCGATCACCTACCTGCCGCTTCTTCAGTCCATATTCGGCACCCAGCCGGTATCGATCGCCGACGGTCTGCTGATCATCGCTGTCGGTGCCGTTTTCTTCGCCCTGATCGAGACGGAGAAGCAGATGCGACTGTCCTTCCGGCGGACGGGCTTGCCGGGATCGAACGACGACCCGCCCGGATCCGGGAGTCGCTAGCGGGCCGGGGCGGTGCTGCCGCCCGCGCCAGTCCGTTCAACCTGCCGCCCCGCTGTTTTCCGACTCCGCGCCGCCACAGCGGCCGATATCCTCGCCACGCCTGGCCGCGCCAGCCCGGGCGATTCCCCAATTGCTAATGAGAATGATTCGCGCTACTTTGATCGTCGCACTTGCCTCGACCTGAATGGCGACCGCGAAAGGGGATCACGACCATGAGCCACCACCATCCTGCGTCGCCTCCGGATCAACGGACCGGGCCGACGCTCGCCGGACCGCAGGAGACGGCGATCGTGGTCCTGTCCGCGCTGCGTCGCCAGCCCGGCGACCGTGCGCAGGTCGAGGAGCGCATGGCCGCCTGGAGCCACCCGGCGGCGGTCGCGCCGCTCGCGGAGGCGGCCGACTTCGCCGCACGCGCCCTGGTGCGGCTGTCGCCTGTCTGGCTGGAGGGCTTGACCGGCCATCCCGCCAGCCTGGGCCGCGCCGAACTGCTGGTCCTGGCCGCGCTCTCCGCCCGGCAGCGGCGGATCGCGCCGGTCCGGCACCAGGCGCTGACCATGCTCGCGGCGACCGGCTACGCGGAGCTGCTCGGCAAGCCGCTCGACGCTTTCGCCGATCTGCTGGCCCTGCACGACCGAATGGTGCCGGCATCCCCCGCCGGCGGGCAGGAGGGCGCATCGGCGGCAACCGCCGGACGATCCTTGGCGGGCGAAGCGCCGGCGGGGCATCCCAGCATCGCCGACCTCACCCGGGGGGAACGGCTGATCATCGAGGGCGCCCGCTATGTCGTGCACTGCTGGCGCCGGCAACAGCCCGCCCTGCCGACGCTCGACCAGGCCTTCCGGGATCACGGGCTGATCGATTGCGCCGCACCGCTCGACCGGCTGATCGCCACGCTTGGCGCCGCCGCCAGCCGCAGCATCGACATCCGCTGCCGCGCTTGTGCGTTCCATTCCGTCGACGAGGCCCGGATCACCCGCGCGGTTGCCCATCGCCAGCGGGCCAATGTCGCCGGCGCGCAGGCGCTGCTGTCCGACCTGCTGCCGCCGGCCGCCTGTCGGCTGGCGGTGCAGCAGCTGGCCGGCCTCGCTATCGGCCTGATGCGCGGACAGGCGATCCTGCCGCTGCGCCCTTTGCCCGTGCTGCCGGAGACGTGGGAGGAGGCGCCGGCCGCCAACCCGTCACGCGCGGCCTCGACCCTGCATTGACGGCCTGCACTGACGGGCACCGGCCGACGCCGTTGCCGCTAGATCGCGTCGGTCCCGGCCTCCGCCGGCCGTTCGGCCAGCACCGTCCAGCCCGAGCCGGAACGGCAGGCCTCGCCGAGCTGCGTGCGCGTGTCGCCTCCCGCGGTCACGGTCAGGCGATAGGTGCGGCAGAACCGTCCGTCGGCGTCGACGAAGGTGACGAGCGGCTCGACCACGGTGCGGCCGCCGCTGGGCAACACCGCCTCGAAAGCCTGGTGGTTCGCCAGGCTCTCCAGCGCCGCCACCCGGGTGGCGTCGAGGGAGGACTGGATATCGATCGGCGTCGGCGCGACCAGCGTACCGTGCAGGCGGCCGAGCCCGTAGCCACCCGCCAGGATCGCGACCGACGCGGCGGCGGCTGCCGGCCACAGCCAGCGGCGGCCCGATGACGACCGCACCTCGGCACCGGCCTCGCCGCCGCTTCCGGGGGCGAGAAGTGCGGTGAGCGCGGGCGAGGGTTCCGAGCGCGGCAGCCCGCCATAGACCTCGACCAGGGCCCGGCGCGAGGCCTGGAAGCGGGCGACCCGGTGCCGCAGCACGGCGTCGCCCGCCATCGCCCTGGTGATGCGGGCGCTTTCCTCCGCCGGCAACTCGCCATCGGCGAACGCCGCCAGGGTTTCGTCGGTGTCGCGGTTCATGGTCAGTCTCCCGTCTCGGCGAACAGCCGCCCGCCCGGCGCGTCCAGGGCCTCCAGCAGCGCCGTCCGCGCCCGGCTGAGGCGGCTCATCACCGTTCCGATCGGCAGGTCGAGGGCTTCCGCCGCCTCCCGATATGTCAGGCCCTCCACGCAGACCAGCAGCAGGAGCGCGCGGCGCTCCTCCGAAAGGCTCTCCATCGCCTCGCCGACGCGCCGAAGATTGAGGCGCGCCTCGGCCGTCGCCGGCACCGCCCCGGCGCCGCCTTCCGCCGTCATCTGCCGCAGGACGCGGTCCTGTCGCGCCGCCGCCCGGAAACGGTCGACGTGGAGGTTGTGCATCATGCCCAGCAGCCAGGGGTGCAATGGCCTCGAGGCGTTCCACTGCCGGCCCCGCTCCAGCGCCCTGATGCAGACCTCCTGCACCAGATCGTCGCCATCCGCCTCGTTGCCGGTGAGGTTGCGCGCGTAGCGGCGCAGTACCGGCAGGCATTCCCGAAGCCGGACCCGCAGGGAGGCAACGGGGTCCGCTGCAGCCGGCTGCGGCGCAGGCCGGGGTCCGGGCGAGGATCCGGGCGAGGATTCGGACGAGGATCCGGGCGGTGCGGGGCATGTCATCAACCCATAATACGCCTGTCGCGGCGGAGGTATTCCCCTGAAAAACTGACGTGCCCTAACGGAATAGACGGGCGCCGGGCGTCGTAGACCACCATGACAGCGCACGTTCGGGGCGGGGCCAAGGTCCCCCGCCGCACAAGTCGGGAGAACGCAATGACGACCGGGATCCGCAAGCACAGCCTGCTGGCGCTCACCGCCGCGAGTATCGTGGCGCTGTCGGCGCCTCTCGCAGCGGAATTGACGATCGGCGGCAACGCCCTTGCCCAGGGCGGCCCCCCGGGCGACGTCGGCGGTGGTCCGCCCGATGGTGCCGGCGGCGGTCCGGGCGGCGGCGGTCCGGGCGGTGGTGGCCCGGGTGGTGACGGTCCGGGTGGTGGCCCGCCTGACGGTGTCGGTGGCGGTCCCCCGGACGGTGTCGGCGGTGGTCCCCCTGACGGCGTCGGCGGTGGTCCGCCGGCCTGGGCCGGTGGCGGCAGCGGTCAGGAGAACGCCGCGGCCGCGCAGGCCGTGCGCGACACTTTCGGCGGCGGACCCGGCAACGGTTTCGGTCCGGGCGGTGTCGGCAACGAGGTCCTGGTACTCAGCGACGAGGAGACCCGACAACTCATCGCCAACGGCTGGGGCGCGAACGTGCCCTCCGATGGGGTGTTCGCCAATCACGGCCAGCGTGTGCGAACCATGGTCGCCATCGCCCAGGCCCTCGGCTACTCCTCTCACGTCGGCGCGCTGCAAGCGAATTTCGGCACCAGCCACGAGACGGGCCTCGCCGATCTCCAGGCGGAGATCGAGGCGCTGGCTGGCCAGTCGCCGCTCGGCCCGGACGACGACGACTTCCCGCCCGAGGTGGAAACCGCGCTCGCCGATGCGGCCGACCTGCTCAGCCAGGAACCCGATCTGAGCGACCCGGATTCCGTGCGGGCCGCCTTTGACGAGGCCCTGGCCGCCGTCGAGCCGGGATCGGCGCTGGAGACGCAGCTGCTGGAGGCTCAGCAGGCCTATGAAGAGGCGCTGGAACAGGCCACGAGCGACCAGCAGGAGGAACTGGGCGAACTGCAGACGCAGCTGGAGGGGCTGGCGGAGTCCGTGAAGCCGGGCGATGGGCCGGACGATGGCTGGGAACTGGTGGATCTCGACGTGAATGGAGATGGTGTCGTCGACGGCGCGGATCTCACCGCGATCGACGATCAGTGAGTGGCTGAGGGGTCGAAGCCACAGCAGGGGCGGGTACGTGCGGCCTTCCGAGGTGGCACGTACCCGCTTCCTCCTGCGGATCGACGTCGATCTCCAGGGATGACAGCCAGCAAGGGGGAGCGTTTCCCGGACATGCCTCTATCGATTGGGCGACTTGCCATCGTTGTGTCCGTCCTGCTCGGTGCCTGCGCCACCGACGGCGGACCTTCCAGTTCCACCGCGCCGGATACCGGGCTCTATGCACAGATGGGCGAGGCCGATATCGCCCGGGCCGGCGAGACGATGCAGCGCCTGCTGGAGAACGAGCCCGACGGCGCGTCGGCCGAGTGGCAGGGCGGCCAATCCGGAGCATCGGGACGCCTGCGCCTGGTCGAGACCTTTCAGACCGACCGCGGCACCTTCTGTCGGCGCTATGACGAGACGGTTACCGTCGGCGGTCGCACGGAGTCCTACCGCCGGACGGCCTGCCGGAGCGAAAGCGGACGCTGGCTCTGGACCGGCTGAGGCCGGTCACCCGAGTCCTCCCTCCCGTCAGCGCCAGAGCCCGAGGACCAGGCCCATCGCCACGAATCCGATGGTGAGGTAGCCGCCATTGATCAGGAAATAGGCCGGCGGCCGGCGCTCGAAAAGCGCGATGATCCCGAGCCCGAAGGCGGCCCAGCCGAGCCCTGCCGCGAGCGCGTAGAGCACGGTGGTCCCGAGGTCGCCGCCAGCGACGAAGAAGGCGAGATTTGCCGCCATCAGCAGGGAAAGCACGAAGGCGCCGCCGAAGATCGCGGCCGGGCTTCCGCCCCGCAGGTCGCCGTCGCCGAGGCCGGCGGCGCGCTGCCAGGCACGTCCGAACAGCAGCGGCGAGTACCACAGGCCGCCGACCACGAACATGGACAGGGCCGCGGCGACCACCGCCAGCCAGTTGATCTCGGCGTCCATGCGCCCCCCGCATTCCGCTTGTGCAGCACGCACGATCCGGGACCCCGTCGTGGTTGGCAATCCTTCTGGCGGTGCGGGACTCGCTTTCGTCGACGGTGCGGGCCGGGCTCAACCGTCGCCCAGCCTGGCCAGCAGCCGTGAAAGGGTGGCCGCTTCGGTCTCGCTGAGCCGGCTGGCGAAGTGGCGGTCGATCGCCGCCCGATAGACCGGCCACATGCGGTCGAGCAGTTCCCGGCCGGAGGCGGAGATGCGCATCAGGGTGCCGCGCCCATCCTCCGCGCTGGGCAGACGCTCCACATGTCCGGCCCGAACCAGCCGGTCCAGAAGACGGGACATGTTGTACTGCGCCAGCAGCATCTCGCGCTGCAGTCGATAGGGGCGCAGGCCCTTGTCGCCGACGCGGCGAAGCTCGAGCAGCGCGTCGTACCACGCGAGCGGGGGAAAGCCGGCGGCCTTCAGGTCACCCTCCACCAGCGCCAGGACACGCTGCCCCTGACGCACCAGGCGGGCCCAGGCGGTGATGGCGACGTCGGACGGCAGCGGCTCGGTCATGGGGGCAGGCTAGGCGATAAATGCAGATGCATCAAGATTGACACGGAGGACTGGCGCGTCCAGATATAGATGCACATGCATCAATCTACGGAGATTTTCCATGACTGGAACCGCGCCACTCACAGCCACCGGCCGAACCGCCCCGACCGCCGCCCCGACAGCCACCCCGACCGCCGACCCGACCGCCACTGCGCCACTCGTGCTCGTCAGCCACCATCTCTGCCCTTACGTGCAGCGGGCGGCGATCGCCCTTGCCGAGAAGTCCGTCGCCTTCGAGCGTCGGATGATCGACCTCGCGAACAAGCCGGACTGGTTTCGCGCGCTCTCGCCACTCGGCAAGGTGCCGCTCTTGATCGTCGGCAAGGATGGCGAGGCCCGCACGATATTCGAATCGTCGGTCATCCTGGAATATCTCGAGGAGACCCAGCCGGTACCGCTGCACGCGGCCGACCCCTTGGTGCGCGCCCGGGAACGTGGCTGGATGGAGTTCGGCTCGACGATCCTCAACCGGATCTCGACCTTCTACAACGCCGCCACCGAGGATGACCTGCAGCAGGCCGCGGACGCACTGGCGGCGATGTTCGGCCGGCTGGAGGCGGAACTGGGTGACGGGCCGTGGTTCGCGGGCGAGCGCGTCTCGCTGGTCGACGCCGTCTTCGGGCCGGTCTTCCGCTATTTCGACGTCATCGATCGCATCGACGACTTCGGCATCCTCGGCGGCTATCCGCGGGTGGCGCGGTGGCGCCGCGAACTCTCCCGCCGTCCGTCCGTCGTCAAGGCGGTGGACGCCGACTATCCCCGCCGTCTCGTCAGCTTCCTGGCGGGGCGTGGTGGCGCGCTCGCCCGCCGTCTCGACGGCGCTCCGCCGCTGCGCGCCGCGAGCTGAAGCACCGCCGACGCCGGCCCGCCGGTCCTCGGTGATATCGAATTTCCGAGAATTCCGGCGGGCCGCGCGGTTGGGGCGGCCCCGGGGTCAGGGATCGTCCCGCTCCACCACAATCACGCCGCGCATGTGTGGATGGAAGGCACAGATATAGTCGATCCGCCCGGTGGTATCGGCCCCGATGACGATGGAGCCGACGCTTCCGGTCGACAGCAGGCCGGTGTCCCAGCTGCCGTCGCCTGCGGTTGCGGTATGCGGCGCGATGTCGTCGTTGATCCACTCGACCGTGTCGCCGGGTCTGACGGTGATCGTGGCGGGCACGAAGGCGAAATCTTCGATATGCACGCGGTGCGTGTGCGGCCCGTCATGGGCTGCCGCCTGTTGCATGACGAGGACGAAGGCCAAGGCGGCGCCCCGAAGGACGCCGCCCGCCAGGCCGGATCGGCCCGTGTTCACGAATCGCAGCCCAGTTCGGCCACCATGCGCTCGGCATGGGCCTCGTGCGCCCGGAAAGTGACCAGGGCCTCGGCCAGGAGGTCGCGCAAGGGTGCGACCGTCACGGCCGGGATGAAGTTCTCCGACACCGTCCGGTTGACGACCTGATGATAGCCCAGCTCGTTCTCCGCATAGGCGCAGTCGAAGGCGGCGCCGTCGAGCGTCCGGAAGCGGTCGATATTGTCCGCCGCGCCGGCCAGCAGGGCCTGGCTCAGGGCGTTGTCCTGCGGCGTCACGCCGAGGTCCTGGATCAGCGCGCCGGCCGCCTCGTTGACCGCGCTGTGGTCGCGCAGCATGACCGCCGCGAAGTCCCTGACCGCCGGTGCCTCCGACAGCGCCATGGCCAGATGCGCGTAGCGGATGTCGATGCCGCCGGCGGTGTAGGCGGCGTGGGCGATCTCCAGATCGTTGAGATCCGGAACCTGGGCCGGGGCGGGGAAGGTGGCGAAGGCCGCGGCGAGGGCGAGCGGCGGGGTGACGAATTTCAGCATGGGTGGGGTTTCCTTGTTCCTGTCTTGAGGGGGCGTGGCGGGCCGGATGCGGCGCCGGGCACCGCATCCGGCGTCCGCTCAGGCGGCGACGGCGGTGGAGCGCACCAGCGGGAAGTCGATTTCCGTGCCGGCCACGTGGTTGAAATAGTTCGTGAAGATGTTCAGCACGACGTGGCCGACGATCTCGACGATCTCCTCGTCGTCGAAACCGGCCTCGCGGACAGTGGCGAGGTCGGAATCGGCAACCTTGCCGCGGGTCTCGAGGACGCGGCGGGCGAAGGCGAGCGCCGCCTCGGCGCGGGGATCGGTCGACCGCCCGCCAAGATTGCGAGCGATCTCGTCCGCGCCCAGACCGGCCATGCCGGCCAGCGTGCTGTGCGCCGAGGCGCAGTAGTCGCAGGCGTTCGCCCCGGCGACGGCCAGCGCGATCTGCTCCCGCAGCCTGCCGTCGAAGCGGCCCTGCGACAGGGCGCCGGAAAGGCCGATATAGCCGCCGAGTGCCGCCGGCGAGCGGGCCATCGTCGCCAGGATATTGGGCACGCCGCCCATCTGACGCTTCACCGCGGCAAGCAGGTCGCCGGACCGGGACGGTGTGGTCTCGGCCGTGACGCGTTCGATTCTCTGCATGGTTCCTCCTGTTGCAGACGTCGTTGTCGGACAGGAGGCAAGATGCGCATCGTGGGACTTTTGATCAATCCACGCGCATCAACCAGGGAGCAACGGCAATTCCTGTGGGACGATCAGCAAAGGTTTACAGGCTGCGGCGATATTCCGACGGCGGCGAGCCGAAACGCCCGGCGAACGCCCGGCTGAAGGCGGCGGGGGACTGGTAGCCCGTCCGCACGGCGACCTGCTGCACGGAGAGCCGGGAGTTCTCCAGCAGGGACAAGGCCATCTGCAGGCGCCAGTCCGCCAGATAGGCCATCGGGCCGCTGCCGATCAGCCCACTGAACCGTTCGGCGAACCGGCTGCGCGACATGCCGACCTCGCGGGCCAGCGATTCAACCGTCCAACCCTGCGCCGGGTCGGCATGGATCAGCCGCAGGGCACGGCCGATCTGGTGGTCGGCGAAGGCGTCCAGCAGGCCCTGCAGCCCTGGATCCTGGCCGAAGCCGAGGCGCAGCAGCTCGATGAAGACGATCTCCGACAGTCGCGTGACGGCGGCCTCGGAGCCGATCTCGCCGGCGAACATGCGCCGGGCGACCAGCCGCAGCAGCTCGTCCAGCCAGGGCTGGCGCGCCCGCATGGCGGCGCTGGCGGTGAAATAGTCCGGCAGCGCCTCGAGCAGGGGGTGGCTGGCACCGCGACGGAAGGTGAAGTGGCCGCAGACCATCTGCGTGCTGGCATCTGGATCGCCGTCGCCGATCACGAAGACGCCCTGCCCGTCATAGCCGACGCGCGCCATGACCGTCTCCAGCGGGGCCGCCTCCCGTCCCGGGTCGTCGGCCAGCACGTGGGCCCGGCCTCGCGGGATCAGGATCAGGTCGCCGGGGCTCAGTGTCACCGCCGTGCCGGACTCGAACGCGACATGGCAACGGCCTTGCACGACGAGATGGAACCGCGCCGCCTGGCCGTGATCGGGCACGCGGACCGCCCAGGGCGCGGAGAAATCGGTGCGGAAGTAGAGCACCCCCTTGAGATCGAGGGTGTCGAGAATGTCGTTCAGAATGTCCATCGCGGCATCGATTTGTTATATCGTCCCGGAAAACCGGCGTATCGGACAAATATCGACGGTCGTTGTCGATTTGCCAAGCGCCTTCGCCGGGCGCCGCCCAGCCGCGCCGGGCCGTCCTCATGCAGCGGCATTTGCATGCCCCGGCGACACTTCGGCGTATCTACCTAAGTATGGTAGTTCTGTCACCTAAAGCCATTTCTGCGAGAAAATTCTTCCACTCTGCGACCCCCAACTTTAAGATTCGTCGCCGATCGCCGGTCAGATCGAAAGTTGAACATTCCAGTACATCCTGCGTCTGGGGGGACAGTGGACGCTCGAAAGGAAGACGAGGCGCGTGTGCTGAACCTGCGCCGGCACGACCGTGCCGGTGGCGTGTCGGCGGCCTCGTCCGCGAGCGTGCCCGACCGCGACAGCCTCTCGGACAACGACCTCATCGCCAGCATCGCCAGGGCCGACCGCACGGCCCTGAAGATCCTCTACGACCGCTATGCCGGCAAGCTGCTCGGGGTGGCGCGCATGTTCACGCGCAACCATGCCCTGGCGGAGGAGGCGGTGCAGGAGACCCTGATGGCCGTCTGGCGCGGCGCCGCCGGCTTCGACGAGACGCGCACGGCCCAGGCCTGGCTCTTTTCCATCGCCCGCTACAAGGCGATCGACCTCGTTCGGCGCGAATCCGCCCGGGCGCCCAGCGAGGAAAGCATCCAAACGCTGCAGATGAGCGAATATGCTCAAGAGGACCTGTTGGAGAACACGAGCGCCACGAGGATGGTCCTGGGGCGTCTCATGGACTCCGTCGACACGCTCTCGCGCGGACTGGTCCAGGATGCATTTTTCAATGGCTACTCGCACAGCGAACTGTCCGAACGCTACGATCTGCCGATCGGCACCGTCAAAAGCCGGATTCGCCGTGCCTTGCAGGCCATGAGGACACAAGTGAACCGGGATGATCTCTAGACTCAAAGGCCCGTCCGACCCGCACGGCGAAGCCGGCGAATACGTTCTCGGCCTGCTCTCCGAGACGGAGCGGTCGCGCTTCGAGGCGCGCATGGCCAGGGATCCTGCCCTCGCACGGGCGGTCGCCCGGTGGGAGGAGCAACTGGCCCAGCCGCTGGTGGAGGCGGACATCCGCCCGGCCGAGCCCCCGGCCGACCTGTGGAGCCGTATCGACGCCGCGATCGACGAGCAGCAGCCGGTCGACCCGGACCGGCGCCCGTCCGCCGCCTGGTCGTTCAGCGATGCGCGCACTGTCGCGATGGAGGCGCTGCGCCGGCGTCTGCGGCGCTGGCAGCTGGCATCGGTCGTGGTCGGCGGCCTTGCCGTCGCGGCGATCGGTTTCCTCGCCATCGTTCCCCTTGCCGGCCAGGACATCGCGACGGTACGGCCGCTGGGCGTGCTGATCGACATGAACGGCCGGCCGAGCTGGACGATCCTCAGCTCCGCGGACGGCCGCATGGTCGTCGAGCCGCTGCCCGGCATCGCCGATGGCGGCGCCGCGACGCCGGAGGGCGAATACGTGCTCTGGGCGGTGGGCGAAGGGGTCCGGCCGCTCGGCACCATCGGCACCAGCGGTCCGACGGTCATCGAGGCGGATCTCGAGGCGTTGTCCCAGGGCAGCTTCGCGATCTCCGTCGAGCCGCCGGGAGCGGCCGGGGACGAGACCCTCACCGGCGAGGTCGTCTACCTGTCGATGTGACGTGCCCGGGGCCGCGGACCGCTCTATATTTTCGTTTATGAGTTGCATCCGACCTGCGTGCCTGCTGCGAACCGGGACCGAGACGGGAACCCGCTTCGACCCATGCAGGAGATGACCATGAAACGCCCGATCCGCAGCCTCGTCGCCACCGCCGGCTGGCTGGTCCTGGCCGCCTGCCAGGCTGGCGGCGCCGTCAACCCGGCTATCGGCACGACCGCCAGCAGCGAGGTGCGCTTCACGCCGCCCGCCTGCGACTATTCCGTCGCCTTTCCGAGCCGCCCGGAGGTCGCGCGCGCCAATGACAGCGAGCAATACATCGCGCTGCTGAGCCAGGGCACGGGCGCCGGGCGTTCGGTCTACTACGCCGAATGCCTGGCGGAAAGCGGCATCGGCCCGAACCGGGCGGCGCAGCTGCTCGCCAGCCTGCTCCGGGCGGAGGGGGTGGAAAGCGCCAACGCCGCCGATTTCTCGACCGAGGCCGGTTCCGGCTGGACCGCGACCGGCTCGACCCTCATCGACGGTGTCGCCTTCCGCCACGAATTCGTCCTGGTCGCCGGCCCGCAATCGGCCCTGGTCCTCGGCATCTCGGGCGCGACGCAGACCTTCCCGCCAGAGGGCCGCGACGACTTTCTGGGATCCATCGCCCGCCAGGGCGGCTAGGGGTTGTGGCAGGGCGGGGCAGGCTGATGCCCCGATCCTGTCGGTGTCCTCGGGCAGGTGGTGCCGGTCGCGGTGCCGCCCCATTTTCGCTCTGGTGACGATTCCCCGGACTCAGCCGGATGGTGGCCGGAAGCGGTAACCGGTGCCGCGCACCGTCTCGATGACGGCGTCGTCGCAGCCGACCGAGCGCAGCTTGCGCCGCAGCCGCGAGACATGAAGGTCGATCGACCGGTTCGACAGGCTCGACGACCCGCGGTCGAGTGCCTTGTAGATCGCCGCGCGCGGCGTCACCTCGTGCGGCTGGCGGAACAGCAGCGACGCCAGTTCCAGCTCGCGGCCGGTCAGCCGGCACGTCGCGCCGTCGGGACCGACCAGCTCGCCCGATCGCAGGAAGAGGGCGGCCGCGCCGATGGCGATGAATTCCATGCCGTCTGAGGCGCCCGCCCCGACCGCGGAGCGTCCCGTGCCGTTGGCGCCGGCGCGCTGGAGCAGGCGCTCAAGCCGGCTCGTCAGCTCGACGGGCGCGAAGGGCTTGCCGACGAAATCGTCGGCGCCGTTGGCCAGGCACTGCGCCAGGGCCTCCGCCTTGCTGCGCACGGTGACCACCATGATGGGCACCGTGCTTCGTTCGCGGATCTCGACGATCAGGTCGGTGCCGTCCCGGTCCGGCAGGCCGAGATCGAGCAGCACCGCATCGAACCGCATTTCCGAGAGCTGGCGCAACGCCTCCGCACCCGTCGCGCAGACCGTGGACAGCATGCCGCGGCTTTCCAGCAAGCTGGTCTCCAAGGCTGCCGTCGCGGCATCGTCCTCGACGATCAGCACCATCGGCGCCCGGTCCGGGAAATCCATCGCCTTATCCTCGCCCGCTCACGTGAGACCTGCCTTGCTCGCGCCCCCGGACGTGCCGCCAGACGTGCCGCCAGACGTGCCGCCGGACGTGCCGCCAGACGCACTGTCGCGCAGGTTGCGCAGCTGGATCAGCGCCTCGCTCAGCGCCGCCAGGTCGACCGGCTTGGCCAGGTAACCGTCCGCGCCCGCCCGCGCCGCGGCGTCCCGGTCGTCGCTCATCACCGAGGCCGACAGCACGAAGATCGGCGTTCGCCCTGCCGCTTCCTGGCTGCGGATCGCCGCGATGGCCTCCAGGCCGTCCATCTCCGGCATGTGGATGTCCATGAGCACCGCGTCCGGCACGTGTCGCCGCCACTGCTCCACCGCCTCGCGGCCGTCGGCAGCGGAAACCACCTCGGCGTCGAGCCTGCGCAGCATGCTCTCGAACAGTTTTCGGTTGATCGCCACGTCCTCCACCACCAGCACGGTCAAGCCCTGGCCCGGCCTGGCGGCGATCAGCTCGCTGACCGCGGTGAACGGGTTCTTTCCACCGATCGCCTCTGCCGGCCGCACGACACGGCCCTCCGAGGCGATGAGGCAGAGCGAGGGCACCAGCGGGGCCGGCAGCCGCACCCGCACCCGCGTGCCCTCGCCGACCGTACTGTCGATCTCGACATGGCCCTTCATCAGGGTCACCAGCGAGCGCACGATGGCCAGTCCCAGGCCGCTGCCGCCGTCGCGGCGCATCACCGAGAGGTCGGTGCGCTCGTAGACCTCGAACAGGCGCTTGAGCTGGTCGGGCGGAATGCCGCTGCCGGTGTCGCTGACCTCGATCACCGCCTCGACACGACCGGCGGCGTCCTCGTCGCCGACCGCCACGCGGGCGGACAGGCGTACGGTACCCCCGGCGGTGTTGGCGACGGCGTTCTTCGTCAGGTTGTCGACGATCTGCTGCACCCGGTGCGGATCGAGCGACAGGCGCACCAGGCGCTGGCCGGCGTCCGCCCCCGCGACGGCGATCGTCGTGCCGGCGGCTGCCGCCGATGCCCCGAAGGTGGCGGCGGACTTCCTCAGCAACTGCATCAGATCGGTCGGCTCCGGCTTCAGCTTCATGCGGCCGGAATCGATCTGGCCGAGGTCGAGCGTGTCGTCGAGGATGCGCTTCATCTGCTGACCGGCCTCCTCGGCGGCGGCGAGATGGCGTCGGCCGGCCGGACTGGTCTGCTCCTGCATCAGCATCTCGACATGGCCGATCAGGCCGGTAAGCGGCGTGCGGATCTCGTGACTGAGGAAGCGCAGATAGCTGGTGCGGGCATCCAGCGTCTGTTGCAGCGTGACCTGCGCCGCCACCAGTTCCCGCGTGCGGTCGTGCACGCGGCTCTCCAGCGTGCGGTTGGCCTCGTTGAGATCGGCCTGCGCCTGGTGCGCCTGGCGCCAGGTCCGGCGCAGCACCTCGTGCAGTTGCCGCACTTCGCGGATCAGGCGTGGCGGCCGGTAGGAATCGAGGTCGTCCCGCTCCGAGGCCCGGGCGAGCCGGTCGAGCGGAATGCCGATCGCCTCGGCGATCAGGTAGCCGATGAGCACCGAAACGAGGAAGCCGCCCAGCCCGATGAGTACCAGGATCTCCCGGAAATCCCGAAGCGGCGCCAGAGTCACGGCGAGCGGCTCGGCCAGGGTGACGTGCAGGACGCCGAGATCGAGCGGCACCGAGGCGGTGACCGTCAGCGCCTCGTCGCTCGGCCGGTCGGCCGGCGACCCTGCCGCGCCATCGCCGGTGACGGTTCTGGCAGCAACGCCGGCGACACTGGCGGTCATCTCGGGCGACCCGGAAATCGCGACGGTTCGATCGACCTGGGCGACCAGATCGGACAATGGCATCTCGGCGACCAGCCAGCCGATCGCCGTGCCGTCGGGACCGGACTCCAGCGCCCGGAAGCTGACCAGGTAGCCCCGTGAATGCACGCCAGGCAGGAAGGCCGACGCCATGCCGTCGCCGGCCTGCTGTGCCAATCGGGCGACCGGCATCCAGGCCGCCTCGCCGATCTCGCCGCCAATCCCGCCGGCACCGACCGGCAGCGCCAGGATGCCATCGCTGCTGATATAGCCCGCGCGGGCGGGCCCCGCCTCGTCGCTCTGCCGCAGCATGCGCTCGAGCAGGCCGAGGTTGAGCCTGGGCACAGCGCCGGAGCGGTCGACGCCGAGTTCGTCGAAGGTCGCGGCGATGCCGTCGAGGCCGCTCTCCCGGGCGGCGAGGTCGACACCGATCATCTGCGATAGGCTGGCGGAAAGCTGTCCCAGGTCGCGCAGGCGCGTTTCGACCGCCCGGTCCGACAGCCGGCTGTCGACGAAGACCAGGATCACGGCGATCACCAGGCCGACCATGAGCGAGATGGTAAGGCAGAGAATTTGGCGCAAAGACACGGCCACACTTAACCTTCGTCTTAGATCAAGAATTGTGAGGCCCGCCCTGAGTTTGCATCCATTGGCTGCCCACGGGACGAATTCGCTATCGATAGCCCTATTGGATGCGATGTCGGCATGTACTTTCCGACACGGCCGGATAGGGTAAGGTCAGTGTGAAGGGGTTATCGATGGCGACTTTCCGCGACGGATGGAACCGGCTTGCCGGCGCCGCATTGCTCGGCGTCGCCAGCGCTGTCCTGGCGGCGCCCGCCGCCACCATGGCTCAGCCCGTCAACTCCGAGGCGCGGCTGGGCAATGTGGTGATCGACTGCGCCGAACTGCCGGCCCAGGTGCTGCGCCGCCTGCCGCCCTGCCAGGAATACTATGAATGGAGTCAGCGGCTGAACGCCGACGAGACGACGGAGAATCTCGGCGATCCGCTGGTGACGCTGAACAACGGGATGGTGTTCCGCTGCAGCGAGCTCGGTGAGGCGGCGCGGCAGATACCGGAGTGCCTGGCCGGCGACGTCGCCGATGGCGACGAGGGCCAGGCCGCGCCGGACGCAATCGTCGAACGCCCATAGGTTGCCGCTGGAATGACCATTACCCTGATTCTCGAGGAAGCCGAGCGTCAGATCGGCGATCGCGTGCGCCTGATCGCCGCCTCGGAAGGCTGGCCCGTCATCGATCTCGGCGACGCGCGGGAGGAAACGCTGCCGGGCCATCCGGCGATCGCGGTGTTCGCTACCGAACGGCCCGCCGAGGCCGCCGCACGCTCCCGCCGGGCGCTTGCCATGGGCGCGCGGGCGAGCCTGGCGCTGGTACCGGAAGCCCTGCACGGCCTGGCGGTGCAGCTCGAAGGCATTGCCTACGACCGCGTGCTGGTGGCGGACGAGCTGCCGGCATTGGGCGAGACGCTCAGCCGCGCGGTCGCCGAGCTGCGCGACTTTCGGGACCCCGGCGACGACGCCTCCGAGCGGGCACGGCTGCGGTTCGGCAGACCGGGTCTGTATGCGCTCGATCCCGTCGCCTGCCGTGCCTTCGGGGCGGGCTGGACCCTGGCGCTGGACGAGGACGAGACGCGGCTGTTGCTCTGTCTGGCCGGGATCGAGGGCGACACGGTCGGCGACCGCGAACTCGGTGCCTTCCGGCAATACGGCTTCACCGGCGGCCGCCCATTGACGCGCGATCTTCTCGAGGCCCTGAATCGGCGTTTCCTCGCCGTCGGTGCCAGGCTGGTCGACGGCGGCGATGACGAGCGTCCGGTGCTGGCCGACGGCCGTCGCCGCGCCGACACCGCGAAGCCGGCATCGGCTGGCGCCTTCGTCGACTTGGCCGACGGCCTGAACCGGCGGATCGGTCTGCGCGTGAAGCAGTGCCGCCGGGCGATCGGCTTCTCGCGTCCGGATCTGGCCTCGCGCATCGGGCTCAGCACACAGGTGATCACCAATCTGGAACGCGGCACCACCGAGTTCGACGTGGAGCGGCTGACCCGCGTGGCGGCGGGCCTGAACCTCTCGGTCGGCGATCTGCTGGTCGACTTCCTGGGCGACACCGTTGGTGCCCGGTCCGCCGGGGCGGCGAGCCCACCGACCGCGCTCTTCCAGCGGATCGACCGGCTGCCGGACGGCCGGGTCGCCACCATCCTGCGGCAGCTCGTGCAGTCGGTGAACTGAGGCGGGCGGGCGCCACCCGTTCCCGGCGCGTGATCCCGGCGCACGATTCCGGCGCACGATTCCGGCGTCTGGTCCCGCAACGCGGTCCTGCCTGCATCCAGTCGTCGGCCTGCCGGCGAATATCCCTTGCTTCGGCACGATTGTGAGGGATGCAGGCATGGAACTTTCGCTGGGACTCTGTTCCGAAGACGCGGTCTTCATCGATCGGGTGCGCATGATCGCCGCCGTGGAGGGCTGGGAGGTCGAGTACTGCACCGACCGGCACACCGATGCGCGGTTTCCCGCGTCGACCAATCTGCTGCTGACCAACCAGCCCACGACCTTCGCGCCGCTCTCGCAGCGGTTTCGCCTGCATCGCCGCGGCGGTTCCATCGCGGCGGTCGAATCCCCGCAGTTCAGCCGCACCCTGCCGATGGAGCAGGCCTTCTTCGACCGCGTGGTGATCGTCTCGGACGATCTGGAGCGCTTCGCCGGGGAGATCGAGCTCAGCGCCCATACCATCGCGCATCACGTGCAACGTGGCCGGGTGGCGAATGAGAACGCCCGGAACGCGGGCACGGCCCCCGGCCTCAACCCGCGCATTGCCGCCCTGCTGCGCAATGCCCGGCGCGGACTCGGTCTCACGCAGAAGGACCTCGCCGGCCGGCTCGGCATCAGCCACAACCGTTATCGCCGGCGCGAGATCGACGGCGGCAAGATCGAGATCGACTTCCTGCTGCGCTTCGCCAACGAGGTCGGCCTGACACCCGACGCGCTGATCCAGGAGCTGGACGCGGTCGCGGCAGGCTGGCGCCAATCGCCTTCACATGCGCCCGGCACGCCGCTCGCCGACGGACCGGTGTTGCGCGAGATCGCCGGTCTGGTGGACACCCTGCTCGACACCGCGCCCGGCGCCGGTGGTCCGCCCGGATCCGCGCGATGACCGGACGACGCCTCCTGGCGGCCTCCGCCCTGGCCCTGGCCGCCGCCCTGCCGGCGGTACCGGCCGCGGCGCAGACCGTGGGCGAGCCCTCGGTTCTTATCGGCACGCTGCGTGTCGCCTGCGACCAGCTGGGCTTCAGCCTGCGCCAGCGTCTGGCGGAATGCGTCGTCGAGCGTCCGCGCGGCCTGATCCTCGACAGGCCCGCCGCGTCTCCCGCCACGATTACTGCCGCGACGCCGGCCGCCACCCTGGCCGCGCCACCCCAAGGTGGCGAGTCGCGCTTGCCGGATGATGTCGAGTCGAGCCCGACGCCGTCGGCTCAGCCATTCCGCGCGCCCCTGCCGGCGCCGAGCCTGCCCGCACCCGATCCCGAACAGCCCGCGGCCGCCGCCGAAGCGCCGGCGCGCGGCCCTGCCGGGGTGGCGGCGGCGCCCGCCGATGTGCCCGCCGACGCCGGCATCGTCCGGGCCGGGAGCCAGGCCGGGCCGAACGAACCGGACGCGCCGGCCGGATCCGACGGCGCGGGTGTCGCCGTCGTCGACGGATCCCGGCTGCCGCCGGCGCCGCAGGAGGATGTTGACCTGCCCCCGCCGGAGGTGGCGGCGGCGGATGGCGGGGAGATCCCGCCCCTGCGGCCTGCCGACCGCCCGCTGAGCCAGCCGCCGCAATCGGTCCTCGTGGCCGGCGGTTTGGACACGATCGCTCTGGCCGCCGAAACCGGGCGCGGGTCGTCGATTTTCGACGATCCAGGATCGCCCGAGACGCCTGGCCAGGACGCGGCGTCGGTGGCCTCGGTCCCGGTGCCGGCGAGCCTGCCGGGCGAGGGCGAAGCGATCGGTACCATGGCCGATCTGCGCGGCTATGTGATCCGCTTCGAGCCCGGTCAGTCGGAGCTCAGCGCCGCCGCCGAGAGCCTGCTCCTCGGGCTGTCGGAACGATTGCAGGCGGACGCGGACGCGATGGTGCAGATACGCGCCTTCGCCACCTCCAGCCCCTCGGACGGCAGCGGCGGCAGTCGCGTGATGTCGCTCTACCGGGCGCTGGCGGTGCGCAACGCGCTGATGAACATGGGCGTGCGGGCAACCGCCATCGACATCCGGGCGTTGGGCGACGCGGTCGAGAGCGAACCCTTCGAACGGGTCGATATCGAGTTCGGCAGCCGATAAACCCTTGATAAAGCAGAGGCCGATTTCTGCACCCTCATTTAGTTAGCTGTCCTGAACTTCCAGCGCATCTGATTCAACCTTGCCGCGCGAATGCCCGGTGATGAACGCGAAGTCATCGAAAACTCACAGCTTGCGGTAGGTGAACGATGCGAAAGATATCTCTCCCTTTGATCATCGGAACGATGACCTCGGTGGTCGCGCTCGGGATGACGCCGGCGAACGCGCAGTCGGTCAGCACCTCGTCCGGCGTTTCCATTCCCTGTGACGAGCTCTCGATCGACCTGGTCCAGCAACTCCCCGAATGCGATGCCCTCGCGGCGACGGCCTTCGGCTTTGGCGGCGATGGCAGCAATTCGACGTCGGGCGACGACGATGATGACGACGATGATGACGACGACGACGACGACGATGACGATGACGACGACGATGATGACGACGACGATGACGATGATGATGATTCGTCGACGCTCGCGGTCGTCGGCATCCCCGGCATCAATCCGATCAGCCTTCTCGACCCGACCGCCGATATCAACAATGCGGGCGTCGGCGGCACGCTCGCCAATGTCGGCGTCGGCACCGGCGACGGCAGCGGCTCCGGCGGTCCGATCGCGGCAGGCGTCGCCACGGGCGATGACAGCGGCATCGGCGATCTGGTCGGCGCGGCCATCCTCGCCGGCGACGACTCCGGCCAGACCAATGACGGCCTGCTGGGTGCCGGTATCGCATCCGGCGACAATGCCGGTACGTCGAGCATCATCGGCCTCGGTATCCTGAGCGGCTCGGGCAGCGGCATGGGCGATCTCGCCGGCGTCTCGGTCCTCTCCGAGGGTGGATCGGGTAATGGTGGTGCCATCAGCGCCTCCGTGCTCGACGAAGACGAGGACGTGCATGTCAATCTCGGCGGCACCGACGTCGTGGGCGGCACCAGCGGCCTGCTCAGCGCAAACGACCCGATCCTCGGCGAAACCGGCGGGCAGATCGGCGAAGGCCTCGGCGGCGTGACCGGCGCGGTCTCCGATATCGGCGACTCCGTGCGCGAGACGACCGGCGGCCTGCGCGACACCGTGCAAGACACCGTGGAGAGTGTCGGTGAAGCCGTCGGCGGCGTCACCGAAGGACTCGGCGGCGGTGGTCTCGGTGGCGGCGGCGGCGGGCTCGGCCTTGGCGGCCTCGGCGACGCCGTCGGCGGCCTCACGGGGGGCCTGCTCTAACAACCCCGAAGCGTCGTAGCTGCGGAAGGGGCGGTCCGGTCACCGGGCCGCCCCTTTCCATGTGCCCGGCTTCCATGTGCCCGGCGGTGCGCCGGGCCCTTCCGGTATCGCGGCTGATGCATCCGGCCGAAGCGAGGCGCGAAAGCGGTACGGTCCGATCGTGATCTGCACTAGTCTGGCGGGCCATTCTCACCGACGGACACATTTCACCCATGATCAACCGATGGCGCTGGCTGGCGCTGCAGCTCTCCCGGCGGCTGTGGATCCGCGCCACGCTGATCTCGCTGCTGGCGATCGTCGCCGCGCTCCTGGCCATACTCTTCGATCCCTACCTGCCGTCGGGCCTTGAGGCGCGCATCGGCGCCGACGCGGTCGACCGCATCCTCGACATCCTGGCCAGCAGCATGCTGGCGGTGACCACCTTCTCGCTGAGCGTGATGGTGACCGCCTACAGCGCGGTGACCAGCAACGTGACGCCGCGGGCGAGCAAGCTGCTGACCGAGGACACCACGACGCAGAACGTGCTGGCGGTGTTCGTCGGAACCTTCCTGTTCAGCCTGGTCGGCATCGTCGGCCGCAGCGCCGGCATCTATGGCGAAACCGGCCGCGTATTGCTGTTCCTCGTCACCATCGCCGTCCTGATCCTGATCGTCGTCACCATCCTGCACTGGATCGACCATCTCACCCGCTTCGCGCGCGTCGACGAGGCGACCGACCGGATCGAACGGGTGGCGGCCCGCGCCCTGCGAACGCGCGTACAGACGCCGTTCCTGGGCGGCCGGGAATGGGATCCGGCGGTGGAACCGGTGGATGCGGGCGCCCGACCGGTGCATGCCCGTAAGACCGGCTATGTGCAGTTCGTCGACGCCAAGGCGCTGTCGGACCTGGCGGCGGACGCCGGCGGCACGATCTTCGTCGCGGCACTTCCCGGCGCCTTCGTGCACGCGGCGCGGCCGGTCGCGCTCGCCGTCGGCCTGGAGGACGAGGAGAGCCTGGACGCGGTCCGTCAGGCATTCACCATCGCCGACGAACGCTCATACGACCAGGATCCGCGTTTCGGCCTGTCGGTGCTGGCGGAGATCGCCTCGCGCGCCCTGTCGCCGGCGCTGAACGATCCCGGTACCGCGATCGATGTCATCGGCCGCGCCGTGCGAGTGCTCTCGATCTGGGCGGCCCCTGACGGGAAGCGCGATGCCAGGACGCCGGAGCACCCGGGATTGCGGGTGCCCGCGATCGCCGTGGATGACCTGTTCTACGACGCCTTCGCCCCGATCGCGCGGGATGGCGCGGCCATCGTCGAGGTGCAGATCCGCCTGCAGAAGGCCTTCGCGGCACTCGCCGCACTGGGGGATAATCGCTTCCGGCGTTGCGCGTCGCGTCATGCCGGCATCGCCCTGGAACGGGCGCGCGCGGCGCTGGCGAGCCTGGACGACGTCGCCCGCCTCGAAGCGGCGGCCGGACAAACGCCAGGCGCCGCGGTCTGAAGGCGGCGGCGTCCGCTCAACCGTTGCTGGGCGTCACGCTGCGCACCAGTTCCATGAAGCTGCGGCGGATGCGCGGATTGTCGATCTCCCGATAGGCGGCGACGATGCTCTCCGCCTCCTTCTGGTCGCCATTTTGGGCGTTGCCGTTTGCCGCTTCGGGCGCGCTGCCGCCTGGCTGCTGCTCGTTCAGTTTCTTGTCCAGCCCCTCGAAGAAGAAGGCGACGGATGCGTCGAGCGCGGTGGCGATCTGCCACAGCCGGCTGACCGAGATGCGGTTCAGCCCGGTCTCGTATTTCTGGATCTGCTGAAACGTCAGGCCGACCCGTTCGGCGAGGCGGGGCTGGCTCACCCCGACGAGCCTTCGCAGCGACCGGATGCGGCTGCCGATATGCATGTCCACGGGACGCGGCTCGTCACCGAGGGGCGGGCGCCCCGGGCGTCTCTGTCGCTGGATCTGAACCATGATGCGGTCACCTCTGCAATGGACGTGGGATCAATCGCCGGCAGGGTCATCGACACGCCGTCTCGCTTATGGGTTCGTTTCAGAACGGCATCCGGATGCAGGGCGGGAACGGCGCCGCGCGCATCCACAGGCATTGCCCGGCGCGAATGGACAGGTGCGCGACCGACACGCATCACCGCCTGGAAAGGAAAAGACATGCCTGGATTGAAATGGGCCGCCGCCATCGCCGGTGCGCTCGCCGCCACCCTCCCGCTGCAGGCGGGCGGGCAGACCTTCACCATTCGCCAGCTGACCGGGCAGTGCGATGATCTCGGCTGGCACGGGCTGCGCATCGTGCCCGAATGCATCGGCGAGGCCAGGGGCGGGTTCAGCGGCGGCAGGGGACAGGGGCCGTACCTGCTGGGCGTGCGTCCTGGCGATCCGCCGGCCATGGGCGGCAGCGGCGCGCCGGGCGACTCGCCCGTCGGCGGCGTCGTCTCCTACACCGATGCCGACCGCAATGTGCTGGGCTTCCCGCCCGAGGCGCTGCGCATCTATTTCGAGGACGGGCGCAGCCTGCCGCTCGACGCCGCGCTGCCGGCGCTGTCCGCCTTCGCGTCCTCGACACTGGGACAGGGGCGGCAGGTCGTCGTTGAGGAGATGGGCTCGATGGCGGGCCATGCAATCCGCGACCAGCTGGTGCTGTTCGGACTGCCGGCCGAGCGCATCGAGGTGCGCTCGGGCACGCCGTCAGGCACGCTGCAATATGTCGATCTGTTCACCGAATAGCGGGCGCCCGCGCCGGCCACGAGCAGCGCCCCTGCCCTTAAAGACCCCTTGCCCTTAAAGAGAGGCCGCGGCCGCGCTGGGCGGCCGCGACAGTATTTCTCGCATCTTGTCGGCGTGGCTGCGGGCGGCTGACGCTGTGGAGGTCGCCGCCTCTCTGGAGGTGCCGGCGTGCCGGCAGCCGGATCCGCCAGGCGGGCTACTGCATCTCGATCGACGCGAAATGGGCCTCGACGTCCGATGAGAGATAGCCTGATGCCGGGGAGGCCGCGCCATAGACCATTGCCGACATCGGCCCGGGAACCACGATGTATCGGTGCCGATAGGCGGTGCTGGCAACCGTGTTCCGGCCGGTCAGCGCATAGCCCCGGCCGACAGCCGTGTCGATGTCGAAGGCCTCGATTTCGACGAGGCCTTCCGCCCGGGCGAGGCTGGCCAGAAGCTCAGCGGCCCGATCGGCGCCGACGCCGGCCTCGCCCACGCATTCGGCGTAATAGACCGTACGCTGACTGGCGGCGCCGGTGGTGGCGACGGCGATATAACGCGACTGGTCCGCATTCGCCCCGACCTCCGGCCGTGCCGGGAAGGACACGGCGTAGTCGCAGGCCGGCGGGGAGAAGCGGATCGTCGGCGGTACCGACGCGACCTGGGTTTGCGG
>JAVKFF010000127.1:0-7599 GCA_040226215.1 Azospirillaceae bacterium | reverse complement strand
GGCTACCAGATCTCGCAGTACGAGCATCCCATCGTCGGCAAGGGCGAGATCATCCTCGACCTCGCCGACGGCGCGACTCGCACGGTCGGCATCACCCGGCTGCACCTGGAGCAGGACGCCGGCAAGTCGCTGCACGACCAGGACCCGACGCGCACCTTCGTCGACCTCAATCGCTCCGGCGTCACCTTGATGGAGATCGTCTCAGAGCCCGACATGCGCGGGCCGGAAGACGCGGCGGCATACTTGCGCAAGCTGCGCGCCATCCTGCGCTATCTTGGCACCTGCGACGGCAACATGGAGGAGGGCTCCATGCGCTGCGACGTCAACATCTCGGTGCGCAAGGTGGGCGACAACCGATTCGGCACGCGCTGCGAGGTGAAGAACGTCAACTCCATCCGCGCGGTGCAGCAGGCGATCGACTACGAGGCGAGGCGCCAGATCGACCTGATCGAGGACGGCGGCACGGTGATCCAGGAGACCCGGCTGTGGGATCCCGGCCGCGGCATCACCCGCTCCATGCGCGGCAAGGAGGAGGCGCACGACTACCGCTACTTCCCCGATCCGGACCTGCTGCCGCTGGAGTTCGACGACGCCTTCATCGACGCCATCAGGGCCAGCCTGCCGGAGCTGCCGGACGAGAAGAAGGAGCGCTTCGAGACCCATTACGGCCTCTCGCCCTACGACGCCGGCGTGCTGGTGGCCGAGCGGGCGCGGGCGGATTTCTACGAGGCCGTGGTCAACGGATCGAAGGGCCGGCGCGACCCGAAGATGTGCGCCAACTGGGTGATCACCGAGCTGTTCGGCGCCCTGAACAAGGGCGGCCACGACATCGACGAGAGCCCGATCACGGCCGAACAGCTGGGCGGCCTGGTCGACCTCATTGCCGACGCCACGGTCTCCGGGCGCCTCGCCAAGGAGGTCTTCGCCGAGATGCTGGAGAGCGGCCGCGACGCCGAGGCGATCGTCGACGCCAAGGGCCTGCGCCAGGTCACCGACACGGGCGAGATCGAGGGCATCGTCGATGCGGTGATCGCCGAGAACCAGGACAAGGTGGCGGAATATCAGGGCGGCAAGGACAAGCTGTTCGGCTTCTTCGTCGGCCAGGTGATGAAGCGCTCCCAGGGCAAGGCCAACCCCAAGCTGGTCAACGAGATCCTGAAGGGGAAGATCGGCTAGGGGCGCGGACGAGGACGGGCGGCCGGGATGGCACTTGCTATTTGAGAAAACTAACAAAATGACTGCGTCGTCCCGTACGCAGCGAAGCGGAGATGCGGGACCTCGACGGCTTGGGCCGCGGCCCTGGAGAAGACGGGCGGCCGGTCCCGGGTCTGCGGCGCATCGCTTCGTGCCGCACCGCGCACGGGACGACGGCCTTTGTAGATTATGAACCAAACCATCGTCGTCCCGGCCGACCGGAGGGAGAGCCGGGGCCGGCTCGGGGTCTTCGCGGATCTCGACGCCGGCGAGGACGGGCGGGCGGTCCCGGGTCTGCGGCGCATCACTTCCTGCTGCACCGCGCACGGGACGACGGCTCGTAGAAAAAGCAATCAAATTATCGTCGTCCCGGCCGACCGGAGGGAGAGCCGGGACCGGCTGGTCGTCTTCTCCGGCCGTCCGACGGGTGGTCGCGGCCGATGGCGAGATAGTGGGCGGCGAGCCAGCAGCCGGCGGCCCAGGCGATGCCGAGGCACCAGCCGGCCGCCACGTCGCTGGGCCAGTGCACGCCGAGATAGACGCGGCTGAGCCCGATGACCACGCCCAGGACCAGGGCGCTGCAGACGAGGAAGGCGCGCACCGCGTGGCGGGGCACGAAACGGGCGGCGACGGCGGCCAGCACCAGCCAGGCGAGCATGCCGACGGTGGCGTGGCCGCTGGGGAAGCTGGCGGTGAAGGTGCGATCCAGCGGCTCCACCAGGTCCGGGCGGGCGCGCGCGAAGACGAGCTTCAGGAGCTGGGAGAGGGTTGAGCCGCCGGCCAGCGAGGCGGCCAGGAACAGGGCGGCGGCGTGCTGGCGCGACAGCCACAGCGTGACGAAGGCGATGGTGCCGGCGATCACCAGGACCGGGTAGCCGCCGAGCGTGGTCAGCTCCGCCGCCATCTCCTCGAACCAGGGCGGGCCCAGGGGATCGGCGATATCGCCGACGACGCGGAAGGCGAGCAGGAGTGGCCGGTCGACGGCTTCCGCCTCGCCGATGGCGACCGCCATGGCGATGGCGGCGAATCCGGCCAGGCCGCCGAGGCAGGCGATCCAGACGAGCCGTGTTGTCGACGGGCGGTGGGGATGCATGCGGCGGGCTTTTTGGGAATGCGGGACTACCGGTCACGGACGGGCGCCGATACCGGGTGGACGCCGCACGCGGCCCGGGCGGTGCCGCGGCCGGACAAGGGTCTCAGCAATGGTCGTCGGGGAGGCGAGACCTGGGCGTCGCGGCCGCGGCACCACCAGGGCCGTGTCGTCATGGTGAAACAGGCGTCGACGCGAAAGGTTCCGCCAGCGGCCCGCTGGCCCTGCTGCTGGGCCGCTCAGTCGTGAGGAGATGGCCGATCTGATGATCGAGTACGCTGCCTTCGCCTTCTCCCGGGGGCAGGACCGGCGTGCCGAAACGCTCGCGATGCAGGCCGTCGAGACCGCGCCCGCCCACGCCGCGGCCTATCGCGAGGCGCTCACCATCCACCGCTGCACCGGCAATGAGGCCGGTGTCGCGCGGCTCAGCGCCTTGACGCTCGGGCGCGGGCCGTAGCCGCGATGTTCGGGATCGGATTCAACCTGACACGGGCACGCGGCCGGGCGCAGCTGGTCCTGGCGCCCGGAGCCAACGGTATCCGCCCTCGTCTGTCGCCGCCGGAGTGCGCTTGCCGTGTTCTTGAAAAGGAATATAATCCTCAGTTGCGCTGGGCAGGCAAGCGCCCGTCGGGCGGCTCCGACGGGACGGGGAGGGACGATCGAGGGCGGCGGAATGATAAGGAATGATAAGTTTTGCTAAGGTTTTTTCGCCGCCGGAAGATCAACTGTCCCCGGTCCCGCCGGGAGACGGAGCCAGGGACTGGGAAACAGGCGCGTCTACTCCACCCGCACGCTTTCCTGCGGCGGGATCGTGCGGAGATAGGCGACGATCGCCGCCAGGTCGTCTTGCGTCATGTTGGCGTAGTAGCCGAAGCCCATCGGCGGGGCGAGCTGGCTGCCGTCGCGGCTGATGCCCTGGGTGATGGCGCGGATGATCTCTTCGTCCGTCCACTCGCCCAGCCCCTCCTCATGCGGGGTGATGTTGCGGCTGACGGAGATGCCCCAGGGCCCGTGGAAGGGGAAGCCGCCGGCACCCATGCGATCCATGATCAGCATGCCGTCGGGCGTGCGCGGCGTGTGGCAGTCCATGCAGTGGGCGATCTCGACCAGGTAGCCGCCGTAGGCGACCTGGTCGGACGGGTCGGGCGCGCTGACCGGCTCGGTGATCGGCCGGCCGTAGGCCGGCGGCAGGGGGATGTTGTAGACGCTCTCCGGCACGACGTTGTCCACCGGCGGGAGCTGGCGGATATAGGCGATGAGGGCGGCGAGGTCGTCGTCGGAGATGGCCCGGTAGAACGGCACCGCCATGGGCGGACCGATGAGCGAGCCGTCCGGCCTGAGGCCTTCGCGGATGGCCCGGCCGAGTTCCTCGTCGCTCCAGGCGCCGATGCCTGTCTCCTCATGCGGCGTGATGTTGGCGGCATAGGCGACGAAGATGCCCTCGTCGAAGACCATGCCGCCAGCCAGCTCGCGGCTGAAATCCGGTCCCTCCGGGCCGATCGGCGTGTGGCAGTTGCCGCAGGCCACCGGCCCGTTCATCAGATAGGCGCCGCGCGCGACCAGGTCGTCCTGGGCGGATGCCGGCATCACGGCACACGCAATCAGGCTCGCCCCGGTGAGGGCGGCCGTCCGACTGTAAGGCATGTCTCTCTCCAACTCCCCCATGACAGGCCGCCCTTTGGTGGGCGATCCCGGAAGGCTTTGCGCCCCCTTGGGTTCGACTCTGCATTCGGCGTGGCCAGGCTGGCAAGTGGCGCGAAAGCATGCGGCGCATTTCACGACGGCCGGGCCACGGCAAGTCGGCAGGAAGCGAAACGAATTTCAGCCAGACCACAAGGTGCCAGACGACTCGACGCGGGCCGGCACCACCGGCACAATCGCCGGCGCGCAAGCCCGCCTGCCCCGGCGTGCGGCGGGAAACGAGGGAAGGACGAACGATCTTGCTGTCGATCGGGGACATGGCGCCGGACTTCATGCTGCCGGACCAGCACAAGCAGGTGGATCCGTTCCAGGCGCTGCTGACCGGCGGTCCGATCGTGCTGCACTTCTTCCCCGGCTTTGCCAAGAAGGCCTACGAGCAGGAGCTGGCGGCCTTCGCCGAGGACTGGCCGGAGCTCAGCCGCCGCGGCGTGGAGATGTTCGCGATCTCCTCCGACGGGCTGGCCGCCAACATCGAGGGCGCGACCCGGCGCGACCTGCCCTTCGCGGTACTGACCGATCCCGCGGGCGCGGTGCACCGGCAGTTCGGCGTGCCGGTGATCGACCCGCGCCGGGGCGGCAACCTGGCCGCGAGCCTGGTGACCCTCGTGCTGGATCCCGGGCAGCGCGTCCGCGGGGTGTTCGCCGGCCGCCGCGAGAGCCGGCACGCGGCGCTGGCCCGTGCCGTCGTCGAGGCGCTGGCCTGGGACCAGCCGCGGGTGGTGACGCGCACCGCGCCGGTGCTGCTGATCCCCGAGGTGATCGACCGCGCCTATTGCCGCCGGCTGATCGAGATCTGGCACACCGGAAACCGGGAGAGCGGCACCATCACCATGGCCAAGGGCCAGAGCGCGACGGCGATCCGCCACGAGGTGAAGCGCCGGCGCGACCACCATGTCAGCGACCCGGCCCTGTTCGCCGAGATCCGCGAACGCGTCTTCCACCGCATCCAGCCGCAGATCTTCCGCGCCTTCGACCGCACGGTCACGCAGGTGGAGGAGTTCAAGATCGTGCGCTACGACGCCGGCGAGGGCGGCTTCTTCCGGCCGCACCGGGACAACACGGTTCCCGACATGGCGCACCGGCGCTTCGCCATGACCTTGAACCTGAACAGCGACGAGCACGAGGGCGGCGAACTGCGCTTCCCCGAGTTCGGGCCGGATTTATACCGGCCGGGGCCGGGCGACGCGGCGATCTTCTCCTGCTCGCTGCTGCACGAGGCGCTGGACGTGACCCGGGGTTCGCGCTTCACGCTGCTGTCCTTCCTCGTGGACGACAATGCCCAACGCTGGCGCCAGGACCGGGCCAGCTGGTTCCGCGGCCGGCAGCGCCAGATCGAGGAGGGGCTGGCGGCGCGCAAGGCCGGCACACGCTAGGCGGTGGAGGCAGCGGGAAGTCCGTCCACGGATTCTCGTGCAGGGACTCTCTTGCTGGGACCCGTGTGCAAGGGCGGCCTGCAGGCGCGGCGTTTGCCCCGGGGCCGCACCTCTTGCTAGATGGCGGCAGGCGGTGCCGGCCAACGGGCCGGTGGCGCCATGCGTCCCCCTTGTCGAGCCGCAGGCAGCCATGGCGAAAGACCCCGACCTCCGCCCCGAGACCGTCGCCGCCCGCGCCGACGGTGCGATCTGCGACAGGACGGGCGGGGTGATCCCGCCGATCTATCCGGCCACAACCTATGCCCGGAACCGGGACTATGCGCAGCGCGACGGCCGCGGCTATGCGCGCGACGACAACCCGACCTACGAGCCGGCCGAGGCGGTGCTGGCCTCGCTGGAGGGGGCGACGGCGGCGCGCCTGTTCGCCAGCGGCATGGCGGCGGTGACGGCGGTCTTCCAGGCCCTGGCGCCGGGCGACCACGTGGTGGTGACGGACAAGTCCTATTTCGGCACGCCGAAATGGCTGCGCGAGGTGGCGATCCCCTGGGGGCTCGCGGTCGATTTCGTGGATACCGGCGACCTAGACGCAGTGGCCCGGGCGATGCGGCCGGGCGCCACGAAGCTGGTCTTCGTGGAGACGCCGGCCAATCCGGTCTGGACGGTGACCGACATCGCCGCCGCGGCGGCGATCGCCCACGGTGCCGGCGCGCAGCTGGCGGTCGACTCCACGGCGGCGACGCCGGTGCTGACCCGGCCGCTGGAGCTGGGGGCCGATCTCGTGGTGCACGCCGCCACGAAATATCTCAACGGGCACAGCGACCTGCTGGCGGGCTTCGTGGCGGCGGCGCGCGAGGACGCGCTGTGGGAGCGCATCAACCGGTCGCGCCACCTGGCCGGCGCGGTCTCCAGCGCCATGGACGCCTGGCTGCTGGCGCGCGGCATGCGTACCCTGTTCGTGCGGGTGGAGCGGCAATGCCGCTCGGCCATGGCCTTCGCACGGCACTTCGACGACCACCCGAAGATCGCCCAGGTCTGCTATCCGGGGCTGGAGAGCTTCCCCGGCCACGAGATCGCCCGCCGGCAGATGACCGGCGGTTTCGGCGGCATGCTGTCGCTGCGCCTCAGGGACGGGGCGGAGGCGGCGCTGGCGGTGGCGAGGCGCACCCGGCTGTTCCTGCCCGCCACCTCCTTCGGCGGCGTGGAGAGCCTGATCGAGCACCGCTTCACCATCGAGGGGGAGGGCAGCCTGACCCCGCCCGACCTCTTGCGCCTGTCGATCGGGCTGGAGGCGGTGGAGGACCTGATCGCCGATATCGAGCAGGCGCTGGCGTGACCCGGCAGGGACAGGCCGGCATCTCGATGGCCGGTGCGGTCGGCCTGCTGATCCTCACCGGCGGGCTCCTGTCGATCTCCATCGCCCTCAGCCGGGTGGGCATGGATGGCGGCATCCCCCCGCTGGCCTACGCCTTCTGGTTCCAGACGATGGCGGCCGCCGGCCTCGTACTGACCGTGCTGCTGCGCGGCGAGGGGCGGGTGCCCCGGCGGGGCGAGATCGTCTACATGATGATCGGCGCCGTCATCTCCTTCACCGCGCCCAACGCGCTTCTGGTCTACGTGGTGCAGGCGATGGGCGCCGGCTTCGGCAGCTTCGCCTTCGCCTTCTCGCCCATCTTCACCTACGTGATCGCGGTCATGGTCGGCCTCGACCGGCTGTCGGGCCCCGCCATCGGCGGCCTCGGTTTCGGATTCGTCGGCGCCGCTGCGATCCTCGGCTCCACCCTGGGCGCGGCGGAGCTCGACATCACCTGGGCGGCGCTCGGCCTGCTGATCCCGCTGTCGCTCGCCTTCGGCAACGTCTTTCGCTCCTGGTTCTGGCCGAAGGGGGCGAGCCCGCTCTTCCTCGCCGCCGGCATGATGGTGTTCTCGGCACTGGGCTCGGGCGGGCTGCACCTGGTTCTGGGTGCGGCCTACCTGCCGTTCGCCGGCGACACGGGCATGGAGTGGACCTTCGCCGTGCACGGCGTGCTGATCGCCCTGCAATACGTGCTGTTCTTCGCCCTGCAGCTGGCCGCCGGCCCCTTCTTCATCTCCCAGATCAGCTACGTGATCCTGGTCATCGGCATGGCGATCGGCGTGCTGGTGCTGGGCGAGCGCTACCCGCTACTGCTCTAGCTCGCCGGTCTCCTGATCAGGGCCGGCGTCATCCTGGTCAGCCGCCATACCGCCAGGCGCCTGGCGGCC
>JAVKFF010000126.1:0-47235 GCA_040226215.1 Azospirillaceae bacterium | reverse complement strand
CCGGCGGCGCCCGGCGTGTCGACCTCCACCGTGCGCACCACGGGAATGCCGTAGGCCGCCAGCACCGCCTTGGCCTCGGGCTCGGTCAGCTGCCGGCGTCCCTCGGCCCGCACCCGGGCGATCAGCGCTCGCGCCGCCGCGACGTCGGGGGTGAAGGCGTCGGGCACGGCCGCCGGCGTCTCCATCAACTGCTCCTGGTTGCGCCGGTAGCGCACCATGTGCAGGAAGCCGCGGACGGCCAGGCTGGGCGTGTCGAAGGTCGGGATGCGGTTGTCGTGGAAGAGCCGGCGGGCCGCCTGCGCGGCCTCCGCGCCCAGCCAGCTGGTCAGCACGGGCCGGCCGCGCTTCTCCGCGACCACGTCGACCACTGCCTCGGCCGCCTCGATCGGGTCGGCGACGGCGGTGGGGCAGTTCAGCACCAGCACCGCGTCGCTGCCCGGATCGTCCATCAGCGCCTCCAGCGCCTGGGCGTAGCGCGGCCCGCCGGCATCGCCGATGATGACGACCGGATTGCCGTGCGACCAGGTCGCCGGCAGCGCCGCGTCCAGCCGGGCCATGGTCTCCGGCGCCAGATCGGCCACCCGGCCACCGCCCTCCTCCAGCGCCTCGGTCGCCAGCACGCCGATGCCGCCGCCATTGGAGAGGATGGCGAGCCGGTCGCCCGTCACCTTGACCCGGCTGGACAGGGTGGCGGTGGCGGCGAACAGCTCCTCCAGGTCGAAGACGCGCAGCATGCCGGCGCGGCGGAAGGCGGCGTCGTAGACCGCGTCGGTGCCGGCCAGCGCGCCGGTGTGGCTGGCCGCCGCCCGGGCGGCCGACCTCGTGCGCCCGGTCTTGATCACGATCACCGGCTTGGTGCGGGCAGCCGCGCGGCCGGCGGAAAGGAACTTCCGCGCGTCGGTCACCGTCTCGATATACAGCAGGATGGCCCGCGTGCCGGGGTCGCCGCCGTAGTAGTCGAGCAGGTCGCCGAAATCGACATCGGCCATGTCGCCCAGCGAGGCGACGGCGGAGAAGCCGATGCCACGCTCCGCCGCCCAGTCGATCACCGAGGTCGCCATGGCGCCGGACTGGGTCAGGAAGGCGATGCTGCCGGGGCTGGGATGGCGATGCACGAAGCTGGCGTTGAGACCCAGCGGTGGCACCAGCAGGCCGACGCAGTTCGGCCCCAGAAGCCGCAGCAGGTGCGGCCGGGCGGCGTCCAGCATGCGCTGCATCAGCGCCTTGCCGGTGGCCCTGTCATCGTCGCTGCCGGCCTCCCCGAAGCCGGCGGAGATCACCACCGCGGCCTTGGTGCCGCGCCGGCCCAGCCGATCGACGAGATCGGGCACACTGGCCGGCGGCGTGGCGATGACGGCGAGGTCCGGCGTCATCGGCAGATCCTCGACCGAGCGGTAGGCGAGACTCGATTCGACCGAGGCAGCCTGCGGGTGCACTGCCATGACCGGGCCCTCGAAGCCGCCGCGGAACAGGTTTCGCGCGAGCACGCTGCCGACCGAGCCCGGCCGCCGCGAGGCGCCGATCAGGACGATCGAGCGCGGCTTCAGCAGGGCGGGCAGGTTGCGCACGGACATGGGGGAGACGCCTTCGCTCGCGGATCGGTCGCCGATGATGGCCGCCGGGTACGGCACGGCACAAGCCCCGGACCTCGACAACGGCAACTTTCCGATCGCCGCGTTCCGTCGCCGCGACGCGACCTGCTATCCTCGGCCGATCTTGACCGGGACAGGGCGGCGGCGATGGATCCCTACATCCACTGGTTCGATCTCGCGGGCGTGGCGGTATTCGCCGTGTCCGGGGCGCTGACCGCCTCGCGGCAGCGCATGGACGTGATCGGCTTCGCCCTGATCGCCATCGTCACCGGCATCGGCGGCGGCACGCTGCGCGACCTGCTGCTCGGCATCCGGCCGGTGTTCTGGGTATCCGAGCCGACGCCCCTGCTGATCTGCGCCGGTGTCGCCGTGCTCGTCTTCTTCACCGCCCATCTGGTCGAATCCCGCTACCGGCTGCTGCTCTGGGCCGACGCGCTGGGGCTGGCGCTGTTCGCCGTGGTCGGCGCGGAGCGGGCGCTGGAGCACGGCGCGCCCATCTCCGTGGCGCTGGTCATGGGGGTGATGAGCGCCACCTTCGGCGGGCTGGTGCGCGACGTGCTGTGCAACGAGCTGCCGCTGATCCTGCGGCCGGAGATCTACGTCACCGCCGCGCTGGTCGGCGCCGGCACCTTCCTTGCCGCCAATTCGATCGGCCTCGACGGAGATCCGGCCCTGCTGGCCGGCTTCGCCACCGGCTTCGCGGTGCGGGCGGCGGCGCTGCTGTTCGGCTGGACCTTTCCGGTCTACAAGCCCCGGCCGGGCCGCGACTACCCGCCCGACGACCCCGTCGGCCGGCGCTAGACAGGATCACGGCTTCACGGAGCCGGTCCCGGCTCCGTGAAGCCGTGTGAATCCTGTCTATTATCAATCAATTAGAGCGGATTCACATAGCTTGACGGAAGCGCTTCCGCGATTCCGTCAAGCTATGATCCGCTCTAGCAGCACGCGGCCAAGTTCAGCCCTTCTCCTGCGGCGGGCCGGGTTTCCGGCGGCGCTCCACGAAGGGCTTGGCGGCCTCGCGCTCGACCCCGGCCAGGATCATCGCGTGCGCGTCCTCCACGCCGCCCCAGCGCAGGATCTTGGCCCACTTGCCCTTCTCCAGATCCTTGTAGTGGGCGAAGAAATGGGCGATCTGCTCGCGCAGGATCGGGCGCAGCTGTTCGTAGCTGTCCACATTGTCGTAATAGGGATGCAGCTTGTCGACCGGCACGCAGATGATCTTCTCGTCGTCGCCGGCCTCGTCCTCCATCACCAGCACGCCGACGGGCCGCGAGCGGATCACCGCGCCCGGCATCACCGGCACCCGGCCGATCACCAGCGCGTCCACCGGATCGCCGTCGCCCGACAGCGTGCGCGGGATGAAGCCGTAATTGCCGGGATAGTACATGGCCGTGTGCAGGAAGCGGTCGACGAACATGGCGCCGGATTCCTTGTCGAGCTCGTATTTGACGGGGTCGCCGCCCATCGGGTTCTCGATGATGACGTTGACGTCCTCCGGCGGGTTCGTGCCGGTGGGGATCTGGTCGAGCTTCATGATGTCGCCTCCATGGGGCCTGGCGCGATGATCGCTGGGCGGGAGTGTGTAGGCGCAAGGCCGGCCGCGTCCAACCGGAAAGCAGACGGACCCTCTGCCAAGGATTGCAGGCGGTTGCCGACTTTCTCATGCGCGCCATCGCCGGCCCTTGCCTTTGCCGGGACGCCACCGGAGACTCCCGACCCGATGCAGGGCGAATCGCCACCACAGCCAAGACTTGAGACCGGGACCGAGGGAGACCGAGCCATGCCGTTCCGCCGCCTGCTGAACGCCGCCTTCCTGATCGTCACGCTGCTGGCGGGAGGTCTGTCGGCGGCCCTGGCGCAGCTGCCCGAACCGATCGCCGGCGGCACGGTTTCCAACGGCATCGCCATGCATGGCGAACCGAAATACGGCCCGGACTTCCAGCATCTCGACTATGCCAATCCCGAGGCGCCGTTCGGCGGAGAGCTGCGCCAGGCGGTAATCGGCTCCTTCGACAGCGTGAACCCGTTCATCGTCTCCGGCCGAACCGTGGCGGGCGTGCGCGAATACATCTTCCCGCAACTGATGATCCGGGTCTGGGACGAACCGTTCTCGCTCTACGCCTATGTCGCCGAGGCGATCGAGGTGCCCGAGGACCGCAGCTGGCTGATCGTCCACCTGAACCCGGATGCCCGCTGGGACGACGGCACGCCGATCACCGTCGACGACGTGATCTTCTCCATGGAGACGCTGCGCGACCGCGGCCTGCCCGGCTTCCGGCGCAACTATGCCCGGATCGCCGGCATCGAGCGGCTGGGCGAGCGCACCCTGCGCTTCGACTTCTCCGACGAGGCCGACCGCGAGACGGTGATGCTGATCGCCATGATGCCGCTGATCAGCGAGGCCTGGTACACCGCCCACGATTTCGACGCAGCCACGCTGGAGCCGCCACTGGCCGGCGGGCCCTACCGCATCGCCGCGATCGATCCCGGCCGCTCGATCACCTATGAGCGGGTCGAGGACTGGTGGGCCGACGACCTGCCGGTGATGCGGGGCCACTACAACTTCGCCCGCCTGCGCTACGACTACTACCTCGACAGCGACGTGGCCCTGGAGGCGTTCCGCGCCGGCGAATACAACATGCGCCGGGAATTCTCCGCCGAGACCTGGGCGACCGCCTATGACGACATGCCGGCCGACGTCACCCTGGCGACGCTGGGCCAGTCGCGCCCTTCTGGCCTGCGCGGCTTCGTCTACAACACCAGGCGGTCCCTGTTCGCGGACCGGCGCGTACGCCAGGCGCTGACCCTGCTGTTCGACTTCGAGTGGGTGAACGCCAACCTGCTGGCCGGGCAGTACGCCCGCATCACCGGCATGTTCACCGGCTCGCCGCTGCAGCCCGAGGGCGTGCCCGAGGGGGCGGAGCTGGCGCTGCTGGAGGCCCATCGCGACCAGCTCGACCCGGCGGTCTTCGGCGAGGCCTACGCGCCGCCGGCGACGGAGGGCACGGGCACTATCCGCCCGCAGCTGCGCCAAGCGCTGGCGCTGCTTGCCGAAGCCGGCTGGGAGGTGCGGGACGGCGCGCTGACCAGCACCGAGACCGGCGAGCCCTTCGCCTTCGAGATCCTGCTGCGCAACGCCTCGGACGAGCGCGTGGCGCTGGCCTGGGTGGAGAACCTGCGGCGCGCCGGCATCCAGGTCAACGTCCGCACCGTCGACAGCGCGCAGTATGCCGAGCGCACCGAGACCTTCGACTTCGACGTCATCGTGCACCAGTACATCGTCACCCTGTCACCGGGGGCGGAACAGTACCTCTACTGGGGCGCCGACAACCGCGACAATCCGGGCAGCCGCAACTATGCCGGCGTCGCCGACCCGGTGGTCGACGCGCTGATCGGCACGCTCGAGGACGCCCGCGACCGCGCGGCGTTAACCGCCGCCGCCCGGGCGCTCGACCGGGTGATCATGGCCGGAGACTACGTGCTGCCGCACTACTATCTCGAGGAGGACCTCTGGGCCTGGCGCGGCGACTTCGCCTTCGTCGACGTGCAACCCCTCTACGGCTACGTGCTGGAGGCCTTCTGGCTGGCGGAATGAGCCGGAGCGTAAGCGAGGCGCCGATGACGCCTTAGCCGCGCCCCTGCCTCACCCCGGGCAATGCCATCGGCCAGAGCCGGACAACCTCCACAATCGCCTCGCCGGGCTAAATCAACTCGACATTGAGTTTCCGGCCAACGGCTGTCGCGGCCCGCGATAGCATTGCCAGCGTGACCCCATCATTGGACGGATCAAGCAGCCGGTCGAGCTGTGAGCGGCTGGTATCGAGGCGCTTCGCCATCTCCACCTTGCTGATCCGCTGTTCCTTCATGGCCAGGGCGAGCTGATAGGCGAGAACGCGCTTCACCGCCTGTTCGGTCGTCGACTCGTAGGTTCCCTGCTCCTTCAGAAAATCCGCGAAAGAGCCGCCCGCTCGGCCGTTCTCTGTGTCGCCATTCATATCAAACCTCTCATTCGCATCCGCGCCAGATCGAGATCGGCCTGTGGCGTTTTCCGTGTCTTCTTGATGAAGCCGTGCAGGAGTACCATGCCGCCGCCGTGAACGCAGAACAGAACCCGCGCGATCCGTCCGTCCGAGATGTTGGTCCGGACTTCCCAGAGACCTTTCCCGATCGGGCGACAGAGCGGCATGCCCACCGGCCAGCCAAACTCCGCCGTGCGGATATCGTCACCAACCGCTTTGCGGTCTCCAGGGCTGAGTGTCAGAAGCCAGTCCCGTACCGGTTCGCTGCCACCCTGTTGCTGGAAAAACCGGGCGTGAATTGTCTTACTAGCATTCATCAATAGATGTACCATAAAAAGTACAACACAGGCAAGTCCGTCCAGGCATCGCCTTCATTGCAGATGTTTGATCCCACATCTCATCCTGGGGCGTCTGTCGCCTCGGACCGCCCTCGGCCCTTCTCCGCCACCCAGCGCGCGTATTCGCCGGCCAGGCCTTCATAGGCCTCGAAGGGCGGGAAGCGTTCGAAGCTGTGGACGGCGGGGGTCGCCGCCCAGGGCAGCTTCTCGGCCGTGAAGGTCTCGATGAAGGGCACGAACCAGGACGGGTCGTCGAGCATGGTCGGCCGCAGGTTGACGAACATGTCCAGGCCCCGGGCCCGGGTGAACATCCAGCTCTTGCAATGCGGGCAGAAATGGTGCCGGGCGTCGCCGTGCAGGCCGCCGGTCACCGGCTCGCCCGCGATCACCCGGAAGCCCTCGCTGGGGATCGCCGCGCTGAGCGAGTAGGCGCTGGCGGACATGCGCTGGCAGCCGCTGCAATGGCAGGCCATGGTGATCAGAGGCTGCCGGGTGATCTCCAGCCGCACCTGTCCGCAGCGGCAGCCGCCCTGGGCGGGAAGGGGGGCGGGCAGGGGGGCGGGCAGGGCCGGCGCCATCACACGAAGCGTCCCAGGCGCACGGCGGTGTAGCCCTTCCAGAGCCGGCGCGACGGCATGATCAGCACGCAGCCGTCGAAGGGCGCGGTGATCTCCTCCTCGCCATCCCAGGCGATGGTCTCTCCCTTGGCCAGCACTTCCATGCCCTGGAAGGGGCGGGCGAAGCGGAAGTCCTCGGTCTGGATGGTGATCGGGCCGGTCACCTCGATCACCTGCTGGGCTTCGGGCCGGGGCCTGAGATGCGGTTCGGCCGCCTCCCGGTCGATCATCTCCAGCGCCAGGAGGAAACGATAGGCCCCGTCGATGGCGATCGGCGCCGCCTCGGCCTCCCAGTGCTGGCCGCATTCGATGAGCAGCGCGTTCTTCGGCGAAGCGGGGTCGCCGAAGCCGGCATAGTCGCGCAGGCGCTTGCCTGCGGCATGGCCGGCATCGGCCACCACATGGGCCGGCGTGCCGAGCTGCCGCGCGAAGTCGCGGCCCTTTTCAAGCGGCCCCGCCATCATCAGTGGCACCCGCTTGAGCTGCATGGAGTGGATGTCGAAGAGGAAATCCGCCTGGTCGATGATCGGCCGGATCTCGCGGGCGCGCCTCGTCTCCACGGTATCGCGGTCGCCCTCCAGGGTCGCCTCGTCCCAGACCCGGTTGAAGTCCTCGTCCAGGAACCGGCTCGCGGTCGGATCGTCGGGGTCGAAGGCGTGGTAGGCCTCGACATTCGTGAAACCCAGGGTCAGCGTGCCGCGGGCCGGCCGCAGTCCGGTCCGGAACAGATGGTCCAGCGCGATGGCGCCGCACAGCTCGTTGCCGTGCACGACAGCGGTGATCAGCGCGTGCGGACCCGGCTTTTCGGAGGGGATGGTGGTGAAGAAGGGCACGCCCGTATTGCCGCGATAGGCGGAGATGTCGGGCGCGGCCAGTTCGATCGGGTACTCGTTTTCGACGCTCTTGACCACGAGTCGCAGCCCCTTTCGGTGAGTGGATCGGCTAGGGAGGCGAAGCGGGCTCAGGCGGCGAGCCGCTCGATCAGACGGTCCATGAAACGCTCGCCACGGCGCATCTGGTCAAGCGAAATCCATTCGTCGGGCCTGTGCGCCTGCTCGATCGAACCCGGACCGCAGATCACCGCGGGGATGCCGGCCTGCTGGAACAGGCCCGCCTCGGTGCCGAAGGCGACCTTGCCGGTGGCGTTGGCGCCGCTGAGCGCCTTGACCAGCGCGACCTCGGGATCGGCCTCCTGCATGGCGAGGCCGGGAAAGGAGGTGATCTCCTCGAAATCGAAGCCGGCGGCGGCGGCGACCGTCTTCATCTCCGGCTCCAGCTCCTCGCGCACGAAGCGCTCGACCCGGTCGAACAGCTCGCGCGGGTCGTCCACCGGCAGGTGGCGAAACTCGAACTCCACCGCCGCCTTGTTCGGGATGATGTTGAGCGCGGTGCCGCCGGCGAAGGTGCCGGTATGCACCGTGGTGTAGGGCGGGTCGAAGCCGTCGTCGAAGGGGCCCTGATCGCGCTTCTCACGGGCCAGCGCGCGCAGGAAGGCGACCATCTCGGCGGCGTACTCCACCGCGTTGACGCCGTGCTGGGTCATCGAGGAATGGCCCTCCAGGCCGTGCACGTGGGCGCGCATCGACAGCTTGCCCTTGTGGGCGATGACCGGTGTCATCGAGGTCGGCTCGCCCACCACGCAGGCCTTGGGCCGGACCGGCATGGCCTCGAGCTTCTTCAGCAGGCCGCGCACGCCGATGCAGCCGACCTCCTCGTCATAGGAGAAGGCGTAGTGCACCGGCGTCGCCAGGCGGGCGGCCAGGAAGCGCGGCGCCCAGGCGAGCGCGATGGCCACGAAGCCCTTCATGTCGGCGGTGCCGCGGCCGTAGAGCCGGCCGTCGCGCTCCACCAGGTCGAACGGGTCGTGGCTCCAGTCCTGGTCCTCCACCGGCACCACGTCGGTATGGCCCGACAGGCAGATGCCGGGCCGGTCCGCCGGTCCGATGGTGGCGTAGAGATTGGCCTTCTTCCCCGTCCCGTCCGGCACCAGGAGACTCTCGACCCCGAGATCGGCGAGGTAGTCGCGGATGAAATGGATGAGGGCGAGATTGCTGTCGCGGCTGACCGTGGGAAAGCCGATGAGTGTCCTCAGGAGGTCGCGGCTGGACGGGTGGCTGGGCAAGATCGGGTGTCCTTCGCATGGGTCCGCGGGCGGAGGTTCGGTCGCGCCGGCGCAACGCGCCGTCTGGTCAGGACCGTCCGCCTCGGCCTTAATATGGAGTATCCGGTCGGCCGTCGCCAACCGGCCGGCAATGCATGCCCGCCCCCGCCATCCCACGCCCCGACCCTGGAACCCGAAGCCCGAGGATTTCCGCCGATGACGAAACGCATCGCCCTGATCGGCTGCATGCTGGAGAGCAACGCCTTCGCCCCGCCCTCCGGCGAGCGCGACTTCCGCGAACTCTGCTATGTGGAGGGGGCCGAGATCGTGCCCCTGTCGCGCGCCCGTCCGTCGCCGATGCCGGCCGAGCTGTCGGCCTTCATCGCGGCCATGGACAAGGCCGGCGACTGGGAGCCGGTGCCCATCGTGGTTGCCGCGGCCGAGCCCGGCGGCCCCATCGAGCAGGGCTTCCTCGACCGGCTGTGCGAGGAGATCGCCCGCCGGCTCGACGCGGCCGGGCCGGTGGACGGCGCCTATTTCGCCGCCCATGGCGGCATGACGGCGACCGGCGAGACCGATCCCGACGGCCGGCTCTGGGCCCTGGTGCGCGAGAAGATCGGCGCCAGGGTGCCACTGGTCGCGACGGTGGACCTGCACGCCAACATCTCCGACCGCATGGCCGACAGCGTCGACGTTCTGGTTGCCTACCGCACCAACCCGCATGTCGACCAGGCGGAGCGGGCGACGGAGGCGGCGGAACATCTGAGCGCCTCGATGGGCGGGGCCGACTTCCACTCCGCCTTCCTGCGCCTGCCGATCGTGCCGCCAACGGTGACCCTGCTGACGGCCGCCGGGCCCTATGCCGACATGATCCGCTTCGGCCAGGCCGCGCGCCCGGAGTCGGTCGTGAACGTCTCGGTGGTCGGCGGCTTCGCCTTCGCCGACACGCCGAAGAACGGCATCGCCGTGCTGGTTGCCGGCCGCGACCGGACCGAGGCGGAGGCGCTGTGCGCCCGCATCGCCGCCAAGGGCTGGGCCGACAGGGCACGCTTCGCCAAGCCGTTGACCGCGATCGACGAGGCGGTGGCGCTGGCCCTCGATCCCGACCAGGAGCCCCTGATCTGGGCTGACGTCGCCGACAACCCGGGCGGCGGCGGGCGCGGCACCACGACCGACATTCTGCTGGCCCTGCTGGAGGCCGGAGCCCGCGATGTGCTCTACGGCAATTTCGTCGAGCCGGCACTGGCCGCCGAGGCCCATGAGCGCGGCGTCGGCGCGCGTTTCGAGGCGCATTTCAACCGCGATGGCGGCGACGGCTTCTCCCACCCGCTGAACCGGCCGGCGACGGTGCTGGCCCTGCACGACGGCAGGGTGGTGGGCAGCCGCGGGCTGTGGGCCGGCCGCCAGCTCGACCTCGGACCGACTGCGGCGCTCGACCTCGGCGGAGTCACCGTTGTTGTCGCCAGTCTGCGCAAGCAGTGCGCCGACCCGGTCTTCTTCACCATGCTGGGCTTGGACCCGGCACGGGCGAAGACGGTGGTGGTGAAGTCGCGCGGCCATTTCCGCGCCGGCTTCGACCAACTCTTCCCGCCCGAGCGGGTGCGCGAGATCGACGGGCCGGGCCTCACCTCGCCCGTGCTCAGCCGGTTCGACTTCCGGCACCTGCCGCGGCCCGTCTTCCCGCTCGACCCCGACGCGGCATGGACGGTGCCGGAATGGGCGCGGCCCTATCTGGACTGAGCGGGAAGCCGGCCTCTCGCCCAGTCGACGATCTCGGCGAGCACGGTCTCCAGGTCGCTGGCGAAGCGCGCATAGCCGCCATTGGGCACGCAGCGCGCCTCGTCCAGATAGACCCGGCGGTTGATCTCGATCTGCAGCGCCTCGCGGCCGGCGGCCGGATCGGCGTAGCGGCGGATCAGGTAGTCGCCACGGTAAGGGTCGTTGACGTTCGTGCGATAGCCGCGGCGCCGGAAGGCCTCGGCAACGAAGGCGGTGAAGTCCGGCGACGCCGTCTCGCCCAGATAGTCGCTCACCACGATGTCCGGCCGCTCGGCCCCGGCATCCTCGTTCATGGCGTTGCCGACCGATTTCATGGAATGGCAGTCGAGATGCCAGACGGCGCCGAAGCGGGCATGCCGCGCGTCCAGCAGTGCCTCGAGGGCGGCGTGATAGGGCTGCCAGTAGCGCTCGACCATCGCCCGCACCTCCGCCGCCGGCAGCGGTCCGGCATACATCGGCACGCCCGGCAGGACGAGACCGCGCAACAGGCCGAACCCGGTCGCCGATTTCCTGGTCGGGTTCAAGGGGAATCCGGGATCGCCGTCGACCAGGGCCGGGTCGATGTCGTCGGCGGCGCGGTTCACGTCGACGAAGGTGCGCGGGAACAGCGCGTGCAGCAGCGCGGCACCTTGCCCCACGGCCGGCCGCACCAGGTCGTGGACGAAACGGTCGACGGCGCTGTCGAGCGCCGCGTCCGGCGCCGCGTGCCGGCTGCCGGCCGGCATCGCCGTGCCGCTGTGGGGACTGTCGAGGACGACGGGCGCGCGGGCCGGATCGGGCGCGTCGAGGACTTCCAGGACGCCCTCGATGCGCCGGACGGGAATGGCTGCGCACGCGGTCATCGGGCGGCTCTCCGCAAGGCTGGGAACAGGGGCGGCCGACGGACGCTGGCCGGCCTCGGCTTCTTTCTCTCCCATTCCTTCGCGATTGGGGAGCGGTTTTTCCTTGGCAGCGCACCATGCCTCGGTCAACATCGCCCCAATCCGGCCCTTGGGGTCCGGCAAGCGTGCCTCCGGATGACCAAACCGAGAGGCTGGACAACAGGGAAGGCGCGGCTCCTCCACGGATTGTCATCCGGGATCACGATCGGGGATTCGCGCCGCCAACCACGAACAGGGGGACCATTCATGGCCTTGCGCAAGATCGCCCTTGCCACCGCATCGGTATTCGCCCTCGCCGCACCGGCGATGGCGGAGGATCTGACCTTCGCCGTGGCGACCGAAGCCACGTCGATGGATCCGCATTTCCACAATACCGGCAACAACAACCAGATCATGCTCCACATGTACGACCGCCTGGTGCACCAGGGGCCGAACCAGGAGCTGATCCCGGGTCTCGCCACCGAATGGGGGCCGACCGACGACCCGCTGGTCTGGGAGTTCCGGCTGCGCGAGGGCGTGACCTTCCATGACGGCTCGCCCTTCACGGCCGAGGACGTCGCCTTCACGCTGGGCCGCGCCGGCAACGTGCCGAACAGCCCGTCGGGCTACGGCACCTACGTGAACGACATCGCCTCGGTGGAGATCATCGACGACTACACGGTCCACCTGCACACCGAGGCACCGGTGCCGCTGATGGCCAACAACCTGTCCACCGTCTCGATCATCCCGAGCGAGAACGAGGGCGCGACGACGGAGCAGTACAATTCCGGCGAGGTGGCCAACGGTACCGGCCCCTACATGCAGGTCGAGTACACACCGGGCGACCGCATCGTGCTCGAGGCCAATCCCAACTACTGGGGCGACGCCCCGGCCTGGGACACCGTGACGATCCGGCCCATCGGCGCCGACGCCGCCCGCGTCGCCGCCCTGCTGTCGGGCGACGTGGACATGATCGAGGGCGTGCCGACCGCCGATATCGAGAGCCTGGAAGGCAATGAGAACGTGGTGCTGAGCCAGGGCATCTCCAACCGCGTGGTCTATCTCCACCTCGACAGCGACCGCGAGTCGTCGCCGGGCATCACCGCCATCGGCGGCGGCGAGATCACCAACCCGCTGCTCGACGTGCGGGTGCGCCAGGCGCTGTCCATGGCCATCGACCGCGAGGCCATCGTCGAGGAGGTGATGGAGGGCGTCGCCATCCCGGCCGGGCAGTTGCTGCCCGACGGCTTCTTCGGCACCTCGGAGAACATCGAGGTTCCGGAGTACGACCCCGAGGGCGCCCAGGCGCTGCTCGCCGAAGCCGGCTACGGCGACGGCTTCGCGGTGACCGTGCACGGTCCCAACGACCGCTACATCAACGACGCCTCGGTGGCCCAGGCTGTGGCCCAGATGTGGAGCCGGATCGGCCTGGAGACCGCGGTCGACACCATGCCGGCCTCGGTCTATTTCGGCCGCGCCTCGAACCTCGAGTTCTCGGTGATGCTGGTCGGCTGGGGCTCGGGCACGGGCGAGGCCTCCTCGCCGCTGCGCTCGCTCATCGCCACCCACACGCCGGACCGCGGCTGGGGTGCATCGAACCGTGGCCGCTACTCCAATGCGGAGTTCGACGCCCTGCTCGAGGAGGCACTGGCGACGGTCGACGAGGCGGCGCGGGGCGCGCTGCTGGCCGAGGCCATGGAGCTTTCGATGGCGGACGTGGCGGTGATCCCGACCCACTTCCAGGTGAACACCTGGGCGACGCGGCCGGGCCTCAGCTACATCCCGCGCACGGACGAGTACACCATCGCCATGGGCGTGGTGCCGGCCGAATAGGCTTCCGGGCTTCCGGTGGAAATGTGAGGGCTGGTCGACATCGATGTCGGCCAGCCCTCCGTCCATCGGCGGACCGGCCTGACACCGGACCCGAGCGGGAAAGCCTCAGCCGATGACGGTGTTCATCATCCGGCGCCTGATGCAGGCCATCCTGGTCATGTTCATCATGTCCATGCTGGTCTTCGCCGGCGTCTACGCCATCGGCAATCCCATCGACATCCTGCTGGCCGCCGACGCCACCCAGGCGGACCGCGAGCGGGCGATCCAGCAGCTCGGCCTCGACCTGCCGCTCTGGGAGCAGTACTTCATCTTCCTGGGCAATCTGTTCCAGGGCGAGATCGGCCGCTCCTTCGTGTTCAACGAGCCGGCGCTCTCCTTGATCATGAACCGCCTGCCGGCGACGCTGGAACTGGCCGGCGCGGCGCTCTTCATCTCGGTCTTCGTCGGCATTCCGCTCGGCGTCTGGGCCGGGCTCAAGCCCGACAGCCTGGCCGGCAAGTCGATCATGGTCGGCTCGATCTTCGGCTTCTCGCTGCCGAACTTCTGGCAGGGTCTGATGCTGATCCTGATCTTCGCCGTGGCGCTGGGCTGGCTGCCCTCGGGCGGCCGCGGCGAGACAGCCGTCTTCATGGGAATCGAATCCTCGCTGTGGACGCTGGACGGCTGGTCGCATCTGATCCTGCCGGCGATCAACGTCTCGCTTTTCAAGGCCTCGCTGATCATCCGCCTGACCCGCGCCAGCGTGCGCGAGGTGATTGGTCTCGACTACGTCAAGTTCGCCCGCGCCAAGGGCCTGAAGAACCGCCGCGTTGTCGGCGTGCACGTGCTGAAGAACATCATGATCCCGATCACCACCATCGTCGGGCTGGAACTGGCCAATGTCATCGCCTTCGCGGTGGTGACGGAGACCGTGTTCGCCTGGCCCGGCATGGGCAAGCTGATCATCGACTCGATCTTCGTGCTCGACCGGCCGGTGATCGTCGCCTACCTGATGGTGATCGTGGTGATGTTCATCGTCATCAACCTGGTGGTCGACATCCTCTACTCGATCTTCGATCCCCGGGTCCGGCTGGCGGACCGCGGCGCATGACCGATATCGCGGAGACCAAGAAGCGGGCCGACATGGCGGCTGCCGGCCAGGCGCGGACGCCGCCCAAGGCGATCTCGCCCTGGCGGCGCATCGCCTCGGACTTCGTCGAGAGCAAGGTGGCCGTGGTCGGCCTCGTCATGCTCTCCATCATCGTCTTCATCGCCCTGTTCGCGCCCTGGATCTCGCCCCAGGACCCCTACGACCTGACGCAGATCCGGGTCGAGGAGAGCCGCCTGCCGCCGGGCTCGTCGAGTGAGACGCCGCCATCGGAGCAGACCGCCGCCCTCGCCATCGACCCGGCCGCCGGCAGCGTGGCCGTCACGATCGACGAGCCGCTGCCGTTCAGCGAGGTGCTGGCCTCGGTGAGCGTCAGCGAGGACGGCACGCGGGTGGCGGTGACGCTCGACCTCGAGCCGGCGCAGGCGCTCGACAGCCTGGACCGCATCCGCATCGACAACCTGCCGCGCGGCGCCGAGCTGACCGTGGGCGAGAAGCATTCCTTCCGCAGTTTCTGGGAACTCGAGGCGGACGAAATCCGCAGCTTCGCCATCGTCAGCGAGGACGGCTTCGACGAGCCCTTCACGCTGGAGATCGACCTTCGGGGGGCCACGGGCGAGGTGCTGATGACCTATGTGCTGGGCACCGACGGCCAGGGCCGCGACATGCTCAGCGCCATCTTCTACGGCCTGCGCATCTCGCTTTCGGTCGGTGTGCTGTCGGGCATCGCCGCGCTGATCATCGGCATGTCGCTGGGCCTGACCGCCGCCTATTTCGGCGGCCGGATCGAGACGGTGATCATGCGCATCGTCGACCTGCAGCTCAGCTTCCCGGCCATCCTGGTGGCGCTGATGCTGCTGGCCATCCTGGGCCGCGGCATCGACAAGGTGATCCTGGCCCTGATCATCGTGCAGTGGGCCTATTACGCCCGCACCGCGCGCTCGGCCGCGCTGGTCGAGCGGCGCAAGGAATATGTCGAGGCGGCGCACTGTCTCGCGCTCTCCACGCCGCGCATCATCTTCCGCCACATCCTTCCCAACTGCCTGCCGCCGGTCATCGTGGTCGGCACCGTGCAGGTGGCCAACGCCATCGCGCTGGAGGCGACCTTGAGCTTCCTGGGCATCGGCATGCCGATCACCGAGCCCTCGCTGGGCCTCCTGATCTCCAACGGCTTCGACTATCTGCTGTCCGGCCGCTACTGGATCAGCGTCTTCCCCGGCGTGGCGCTGCTCCTGACCATCATCGCCATCAACCTGGTCGGCGACCAGCTGCGCGACATCCTGAACCCGAGGCTGCGGCGCGATGGCTGAGCCACTCCTCAAGGTCACCGATCTGGAGACCAGCTTCTTCACCAAGGCCGGGCAGGTGCGCTCGGTCGACGGGGTGAGCTTCGAGGTCGAACGCGGCGAGATCCTGGGCGTGGTCGGCGAGTCGGGCTCGGGCAAGTCGGTGACCGGCTTCTCCATCATGGGCCTGGTCGACCCGCCCGGCCGGGTCGCCGGCGGCTCCATCGTCTTCGACGGCCTGGAGCTGGACGGCCTGCCGGAGGAGGCCATGCGCCGGCTGCGCGGCCGGCGCATCGCCATGATCTTCCAGGACCCGATGATGACGCTGAACCCGGTCCTGCGCATCGACACGCAGATGATCGAGGCCCTGAAGGCGCATGGCGACATCTCCGACGCGGACGCAAGGGCGCGGGCCCGCGAGACCCTGGGCATGGTCGGCATTCCCGCGCCCGATGAACGGCTGAAGTCCTATCCGCACCAGTTCTCCGGCGGCATGCGCCAGCGCGTGGCCATCGCCATCGCGCTGCTGCACCGGCCCGACCTTATCATCGCCGACGAGCCGACCACGGCGCTGGACGTCACCATCCAGGCGCAGATCCTCTACGAGGTGCAGCGCCTGGTGGCCGAGCAGAACACGGCCATGCTGTGGATCACCCACGATCTCTCGGTGGTCGCCGGCCTGGCCGACCGAATCGCGGTGGGGTATGCGGGCCGGGTGGTGGAGGCCGGCACGGTGGCCGAGGTCGTCGACCGGCCGGCGCATCCCTACACCGTCGGCCTGATCGGCTCGGTGCCCTCGCGCAACAAGCGCGGCCAGCCGCTGGTTCAGATCCCCGGCATGACGCCCTCGCCCCTGAACCTGCCGGAAGGCTGTTCCTTCCGCGCCCGCTGTCCGCGCGCCCAGGATGACTGCCTCGTCGATCCCATGATCACCGAGCCGCTGCCCGGCCGCCGCCTGCGCTGCCATCACCCGGTCCTGGGGGCCGACGCCGTGGCCGGCTACGCCGAGGAGCAGGTATGAGCGCGACCACCGCACCGGCCGCCGAGGCTACGCCGATCGTCGAGTTGCGCGATGTCTCCAAGCGCTTCGTCAAGCGCCTCGACCTCGCCGCCAAGATCGCCAACGTGGTCGGCGCGGGCATGCGCGAGGAGGTGGTGCATGCCGTCGACGGCGTGAACCTGGCGGTGCGCAAGGGCGAAGTGGTCGGCCTGGTCGGCGAGTCGGGCTGCGGCAAGTCCACGCTGGGCCGCGTGGTCGCCGGCATCCACCAGCAGTCCGACGGCAGCGTCTACTTCCACGGCCGCGAGGTCTCCGGCCTGACGGGGCGCGACGCCAAGGCCGCGAAGCTGCAGATCCAGATGATCTTCCAGGACCCGATGTCCTCGCTGAACCCGCGCCTGCGCGTCGGCGAGATCATCGGCGAGGCGGTTAAGGTGCATTCCATCGTCAAGCGCGGCGAGGTGGCCGACTATCTCGACGACATCATGCTGCGCGTCGGCCTAGAACCCGCCTACAAGCGGCGCTATCCGCACCAGTTCTCCGGCGGCCAGCGCCAGCGCATCGGCATCGCCCGGGCGCTGGCGGTGAAGCCGGAATTCCTGGTCTGCGACGAGGCGGTGGCCGCCCTCGACGTCTCGATCCAGGCGCAGGTGCTGAACCTGTTCATGCGCCTGCGCGCGGAGTTCGACCTCACCTATCTGTTCATCAGCCACGATCTCGGCGTGGTCGAGCACCTCTCCGACCGGGTGGTGATCATGTATCTCGGCCGGGTGGTTGAGGAGGCGCCGACGGACGAGCTGTTCGCCCGGCCCAACCATCCCTACACCCAGGCCCTGCTGGCCGAGATCCCGCGCCTGGAGACCACCAAGCGCAGCTTCCAGCCGATCAAGGGTGAAATCCCGTCGCCGATCGCCCCGCCGCCCGGCTGCCATTTCCACCCGCGCTGCCCGCACGCCATGGAGCGCTGCCGGGTGGAGCGCCCGGCCTTGCGCGAGATCGCGCCGGGGCGCTATTCCGCCTGCCATCTGAACGACCAGCCCTGATTCACCCCTCCCGTTGACGCCCTGATGACACGCCTGATCGAGAACGTCCTGCTCCACGAGCCGCCGGCCGCCCTGCCCGTGCCCGTGGTCTTCGACAGCCCGCACAGCGGCACCGTCTATCCCGACGATTTCGGCTTCGCCTGTCCGCTCGCCAAGCTGCGCCAGGCCGAGGACACCTTCGTCGACGACCTCTACCGCAGCGCACCGGCGCATGGCGCGCACCTGCTGCTGGCCCTGTTCCCGCGCGCCTATATCGACGTCAACCGCCAGCTGGAGGACATGGACCAGGCGCTGCTGGACGAGCCCTGGCCGGGGCCGGTCGACGCCAGCGAGAAGACCGCCATCGGCAAGGGGCTTATCTGGCGCCTGCTCCTGGGCCGGGAGCCGATCTACGACCGCCGGCTCACGGTCGCCGAGGTGACCAACCGCATCGACAGCTTCTACCGTCCCTACCACGCCACGCTGGACGGGCTGATCGAGGGCACGGCCGAGCGCTACGGCATGGTCTACCACGTGAACTGCCACTCCATGCCGGCCGTGGTGACGACGCTCGACCGGCCCGAGGGCATCGCGGTCGCCGACTTCGTGCTGGGCGACCGAGACGGCACCACCTGCGAGCCCGACTTCACCGAACTGGTGCGCGAGACGCTGGCGGGCTTCGGCTACGCGGTGAAGCTGAACGACCCGTTCAAGGGCGTGGAGCTGGTGCGCCGGCATGGCCGGCCGGCGGAGAACCGGCACAGCCTGCAGATCGAGATCAACCGCCGCGTCTACATGGACGAGGCGAGCTTCGAGAAGTCCGACCACTACCCGGTGCTGGCCGGCCATATCGACCGGCTGATCAAGACCATCACCGGCTTCGCACGATTGCGCGCGGCGTGATCCGCAGGCCGGGCGGCGCCGGCCCCTAAACCAACGCTTCCCTTGCCAAGCGCCCCCCGGGGGGTGCTCAATATCCTGTCCTGCACCGCCGGCAGAAGCGGAGGGGCGGCGGGTTCGCGTTTCGGGCGCGGCCACCGCCGACGATTGCGCGACCATGAAACAGGGAGGTGACCGGAATGACGGATGCACCCAGGAGACCCGGGCCACGCGTCGTGGCCCTGGTCGGCCCGCAGGGCAGCGGCAAGACCTCGCTCGCCGAGGCCCTGCTGCACGGTGCGGGCCAGATCGCCAGGAAGGGGACCGTCAACGACGGCACCACACTGGGCGACAGTTCGGACGAAGCGCGCGCGCGCCAGATGACCACAGCGGTCAACGTGGCGCGCTTTTCGTATCTGGACGACGACTGGACGCTGCTGGACTGCCCCGGCTCGGTCGAGCTCTCCCACACCGCCGACTGCGCCGCCATGGTGGCCGACATCGTGGTGGTGGTGGCCGAGCCCCTGCCTGATCGCATCGCCGCGCTGCAGCCGATCCTGCGCCGGCTGGACGAGTTGGCGATCCCGCATCTGATCTTCCTCAACAAGATGGACCAGGCCGCGGTCCGGGTGCGCGATCTGATCGCCGAGCTGCAGGCCGCGTCGGCCCGCCCCCTGGTGCTGCGCCAGGTGCCGATCCGCGACGGCGAGCGCATCACCGGCTATGTCGACCTGATCTCCGAGCGGGCCTACAAGTACCGCGACGGCGAGGCCTCGGAACTGATCGAGCTGCCGGGCGAGGTGGCCGACCGGGAGCAGGAGGCCCGCCAGGAACTGCTGGAGGCCCTGGCCGATTTCGACGACACGCTGCTGGAACAGCTGCTGGAGGACATCCAGCCGCCGCGCGAGGAGGTCTACCAGCAGCTCGCCAAGGACCTGGCGGACGATCTGGTGGTGCCGGTCCTGCTGGGCGCGGCGTTGCCGGACAATGGCATCCAGCGCCTGTTGAAGGCGCTGCGGCACGACACGCCGGATGGGGCGGCGACCCGCGCGCGCCTCGGCCTGGAGGACTCAGGACCACTGGCTCAGGTCTTCTGGACCGACTACCAGCCACATGCCGGCAAGATGTCCTTCATCCGCCTCTGGGCCGGCAGTCTCAAGGCGGGCGACACCCTGGCCGGCGAGAAGGTCGGCGGGCTGATGGTCGCGCACGGCGCCGACTTCACCAAGGCGGACCGGGTTGAGGAGGGTGAGGTCGCGGCAATCAACCGGGCCGACAACCTGGCGACCGGGCAGGTCGTCAGCGCCACGGCGGCGAGGCCGGCCGAGCTCTGGCCCGCCGCGCCGACGCCGGTCTACGCGCTGGCCGTGGTGCCGGAGAAGGCGGGCGACGACGTCAAGCTGTCCGCGGCGCTGGCCCGGCTGTCGGAGGAGGACGGCTCGCTGCTCTACCGGCACGATCCGGAGACCGGCGAGCTGGTGATCGAGGGCCAGGGCGAGATGCACCTGCTGATCGCAATGGACCGGCTGAAGCGCAAGGCGAACATCGCGCTGGCCACCCATCCCCCGGCGGTGCCCTACAAGGAGACCATCACCAAATCCACCAGCCACCACGCCCGCTTCAAGCGCCAGACCGGCGGGCACGGCCAGTTCGCCGACATCAAGGTCGACATCAAGCCGCAGCCACGCGGCGCCGGCTTCGCCTTCGCCAGCAGCGTGGTCGGCGGGGCGGTGCCCAAGCAGTTCATCCCGGCGGTGGAGGCCGGGGTGAAGGACTACCTCTCGGCCGGTCCGCTGGGCTTCCCCGTGGTCGACCTGGCGGTGACCCTGACCGACGGCCAGTTCCACTCCGTCGACAGCTCCGACATGGCCTTCAAGACGGCCGGCCGCATGGCCATGGCCGACGCCCTGCCGGAATGCAACCCGATGCTGCTGGAGCCGATCTGGAAGGTGCGGATCGACGTGCCGAGCGAGTACACGCCCAAGGCGCAGCGCCTGCTGTCAACGAGGCGGGGCCAGATCCTCGGCTTCGACAGCCATCCGGACTGGACCGGCTGGGACCGGGTCGAGGCTTTCCTGCCGCGTGCCGAGATGGGCGACCTGATCATCGAGCTGCGCTCGCTGACCCAGGGGCTGGGCACCTATTCGGGCGCGTTCGACCACCTCCAGGAGCTCTCCGGCCGCGAGGCCGACAAGGTGGTGCGCACCAAGGCCGAGGCAGCCGCCTGAGCGCGTCCGGGACGAGGACCGCCCGGGCGTGATCGGCTCCGCTGACCGGCACGCCGCGGGCGGCTCAGCCGGAGTTGTCCTCCACCCAGGCCCGGATCGCCGGCGACCAGCCGGCGGGCACGCCATGGCCGCCATCGTGCAGGCAGATCTCGATGGCGCCCTGGGTGCACGCATAGGTCTCGCAGGTCGACCCGTCGACGGTGAAGGCACCGGCCTCCGGCGTCGCGGCGCAGGCGCGCGACCGGCCCAGTATGCCCAGGCTTTCGAAAAGATCCCCCTGGTGCCAGTCAGCGCCGATCGGCCGGCCGGCGACCGGCACTACCGTATCGGCCGTGCCATGGGTGTGGCGCATCGCGATGGCGCCGTCGCGGCAGGCTTCCGGCAAGGGCTCCCAGAACGCGCCCGATACCGGCGCGAAGTGGGTGAAGGGCGGCCCGACGAAGCAGGCGACTGACCAGACCATCGAGCCGCCCTGGCTGAACCCGGCGGCGACGATACGCTGCCCGTCGACCGGAAAGCGCGCCATAACGTCGTCGATCACCGCCTCGACATAGAGATTGTCGTCGCGCTCCTGGCTGGGCGAGCCCTGATGCGACCAGGTGTTGCCGCGGCCGTCGCCGGCGACGAAGAGATAGCCCGCAGCGGTCCAGCCGCCGACCAGCCCTTCATTGCGGATGCCGTTGAGGCCAGAGCCGCGATAGCCGTGGAACCACATGACCACCGGCAGCGGGCGCACGCCGTCCCAGCCTGGCGGCTGGGCCAGATAGTACTGCCCCGTGTCGCCGTCCGACAGGGTGACCGGGCACGGCGTCTCGCCGCCGCAATCCCGGTCCGCGCCGGTCTGGGCCAGGGCGGACGACGGCAACAGGACGAGGCCTGCCAGCAGCAGGGACAGGGCGTCGGGGCGGGTCATGCGGTTCTCCAAAAGGCGGCGAGGGGCGGGCGCGACGATGGTCCCGGAATAATCCTGAGGCTGCGTCGTTGTGATGCAAGAGCGGCGGAGAAAATTCCCTTCCAGCAATCCCGCCGCGTCACGTCGAAGCAGGAGTGTCCCGCCATGAAAGCCCTTCCCCCGATCACCTCCGTCATTGCCTCCGCCCTCGCTCTCGCCCTCGCCGCGCCCGCCCAGGCGCAGCCGCGCGGCGGCCTGGTCGAGGACTTCCTGTTCACCATCCTCGGCGGCGGCACTGACGACCGTGGCACCGACGACCGCGGTGGCGACGACCGGGGCGACGATGATCGCGACGGGGACGACCGTTTCGACGATGACTTGGACGACGACCGGGACGACGACCGGGACGACGACGACGATCACGACGACGATGATCGCGAGAGGGACGAGGGAGACGGCGACGACGACTGAACCGGGCCGCCGACGCTCACCGGCACGACCGCCAACGCCGACCGACAGGAGATCCCCGACATGCGCACCCTTCGCCTTATCGCCGCCACGGCGACACTCACGCTCGCTCCCCTGGCCGCCGCACCGCCCGTCCTCGCCGACGACCCGGTCGAGCGGTTCCTGTTCATGATCCTTGGCGAGCCGCCGGGTAATGGCGACCGGGAGGGTCCCGACGATTGGCGTGACGATTGGCGTGACGACGGGGGCGGGTCCTCGAATTCGAGTTCCAACAGTTCGTCCAATTCCAGCTCCAACAGCTCCTCGAACTCCAGTTCGAACAGTTCCTCCAATTCCAGTTCGAACAGCTCCTCGAACTCCAGTTCGAACAGTTCCTCGAACTCCAGCTCGAACAGTTCGTCCAACTCCAGTTCGAACAGTTCCTCCAATTCCAGCGACGATGACGATTGAGACACCGGGATCGGTCGACCAGGGGCGACGCGACCGGCGCCCCTGGTCGCGCCTGCTCGCCGCCCTGTTCACCCGCCCGCTGCCGGGGCGTGATCGGGCGCGTGATCCGGGGCGTGATCCGGGGCGTGATCCGGGACACGATGCCGGGCCGGCGACGATCGATTTCCTCTGCCGGCCCGAGGACGCGGGCGTGATCGCCCCGCCGCTGCCGGCCCGCCAGGTCATGCCGGCATGGTTCAAGCGCCTGGCGGCGGTGGATGCCGAAGTCCTGTCGCCGACCAACAACGCGCTGACCGTCAAGCGATGCATGCCCTTCATCGACGCCCTGACGGCCGGCTTCATCCTGCCGCTGGCCGCCGAGGTTCGGCTGTCGATCGCCGACGGCGGCAAGCGGGTGGACGCCGGCTGGGACTTCGACCGGGTGATGGTCTCCAACCACAACGCCCACCAGGTCGCCGGCCACCCGCTGGCGCCCCGGCCGCCGTCCAAGTTCCACAACTACTGGACCATCCGCACGCCGCCGGGCTGGTCCTGCCTGTTCGTGGCGCCGCTCAACCGCCCCAACCCGGTGGTGGAGATCGTCGCCGGCGTGGTCGATACCGACAGCTACGCCTCGCCGGTCAACTTTCCCTTCTTCGCCACCGGTCCGGACGGGCTGCACGTGCTGGAAAGGGGCATGCCGCTGGTTCAGGTGATCCCGTTTCGCCGCGATTGCCTGTCGCTCGCCGCCGATGTGCGTGCGGAGACGCCGGCGGAGGCGGCCACGCGGGACCGCATCCTGCGCTGCACCCGGGCGGCTACCGGCTGGTACCGTACGCAGGCGAGGGAGGCCCGCTGACCGGCATGGCCGGGCCTCTCAGGCGATGGCGGCCGCCTCCGGCTTGTGGACCTTGGGCTCGCCGCCCTCCGGCTTCTGGAAGGCGCCCCAGGTGTCGCCCCAGAGGTTCTTGCGCCGCCGTGGCCAGCGCCCTTCGAATTTCCGCCAGTCGGTGCCGACCTCGACCGCCTCCAGCCCGCCCCATTTGGCGAGCGCCCGGTAGCCGTCCGGGTAGAAGCGCCAGCAGTCCACCGGGTAGCGGTGTTCCGGCCCCCGCGACGGCGCCAGCAGCAGGATCCAGCCGCCCGGCCGCAGAACGCGGGCCATCTCCTTGAAGGTGAGCCAGAAGAACTCGATATGCTCGAAGGCCTGGGCGGAGACCAGCAGATCGACCGAGCCGTCGCTCGCCGGCAGCACATAGGGGTCGTCGAGCACGATGTCGACATTCGGTCCGACCGCGATGTCGACGCCGACATAGCGCCAGCCCCGCCTTTCCAGGTGTGGCCGCAGCGTGCCGCCGGACACGTCGAAGCTGCCGATTTCCCACGCCGTCCCGCCCGATCCGGTGACATGGGCATCAAGCAGTCTTGTCATGTGCATCATCGATGACGCATGCATTGGCGGGTCCGTGATCCTCGTGAAAGCGGTGGTGACCGGGGCGGCGCCGTTGCCGTGGCGCCTGGCGGTTTCCAGCGTTGCACAGTTCGTCCGTCTGATACAGCCGGTAGCGGTCCGGCACGGCCCGCCCCGGCGTGATCGGACCCGGCGTGATCGGACGGGACCGGAGTGGAAGGAGCCTGGCGCCCATGCGCATTCTCATCGTCGGTGCCGGCATCGCCGGGCTCTCGCTTGCCATCGGCCTTTGCCGCCAGGGGATCGTTCCGACCGTGATCGAACAGCGGCGGCGCTGGGGAGACCTCGGCTCCGGCATCCAGATGCAGGGCAATGCCGTGCGGGCGCTCGACCGGCTGGGCGTGGCCGAGGCGCTGCTGGCGCGCAGCTGGGCCAGCCCGCACGACCGCATGCTGATCACCGACCAGTCGGGGGCGGTGCTCACCCAGGTCACCTATCCACCCATCGCCGGCCCGCACCGGCCGGGCGCCACCGGCATGCGCCGCCAGGTGCTGCACGAGGTGCTGTTGGCGGCACTGGAGGCCGCGGGCGGCGCTGTCCGGCTCGGCACCACCGTGACCGATCTCGAGCCGGGCGCGGCCGACGGGGCGCCGGCCCGCTACCGTCTGGAGGGCGATGGCGCGGCCGTCGGCGACGCCGATCTGGTGATCGCCGCCGAGGGCATCGGCTCGCCCTTGCGCCAGCGCTTCCTCGGCGCCGGACGGCGGCCAACCGGGCTCGCCGTCTGGCGCGCCGACCTGCCCCGGCCCGCCGGGCTGGACGACAAGGTCATGATGCTGGGGCCTGGTCTGCGCTTCGGCATCATCCCGACCGATGCCGAGCGGCTCTACTTCTTCGCCACCTCGCCGGAACCGCCGGGCGCGCGCCTCGACCCGGGACGCCTCGATGCCCTGGTGAAGGCGCGCTTCGACGGCTTCGGCGGTTGGGCCGCCATGCTTCTGGCGCGGGTCGAGCGGCCTTCCCAGGTGGTCTTCACCCAGGCCGAGGAAGTGTTCCAGGAGCCGCCCTGGCACAGCGGCCGCCTGGTGCTGATCGGCGACGCCGCCCACGCCTCGACGCCGTTCCTCAGCCTGGGCGGCGGACTGGGCGTGGAGGATGCGGTCGTGCTGGCCGAGGAGGTCGCCGGCGTGGCGGCGGGCAGCCAGGCGCTGACGGCGGCTCTCGAGCGCTACACCGAGCGCCGGGTCGCGCGCTGCCGGCTGGTCCAGGAGGCCTCCCGCGCCGCCGGCGAGGCCGGGGCGACCAGCGACCCCGCCGCCTTCGACGCGATGCTGGCAACCCTGCCCACGACCGCCCAGGCCAATATCGACCGGGTGTACGAGCGGCTGGCCGAGCCGCTTTAGGCGACCCGCGTGGTACCAAGGCAGTCGGCAACGAAAAAAGCCCGGCCGCTTTGGCCGGGCTTTTGTCTGGTGGAGCCAAGGGGAGTCGAACCCCTGACCTCTACAATGCCATTGTAGCGCTCTCCCAACTGAGCTATGGCCCCGATGTCGGGACGGACGGGCGTGTGGCCGGCAGGTTGGCCGGGCCCGGTCCGAAAGTGGCCGGGATATTATCGGCCCCGGCCGAGGGTTCAAGAGAAAACTTGGGCGCCCGTCGGCGCGCATCCGCGGGGCTGGAATGCCCCCGTTCGGCGCTGGCGGGACGGGTGCCCCCCCGTGTCAGCTCTTCTTCCCGTCGTCCTCCTCCGCGTCCTCGCCGAGGTCGATGTCCGCGACATCGTCGATATCCTCCTCGATATCGCCGTCGTCATCCTCCTCGATGACGCCCTCGTCGAGATTCTCGTCGTCCAGGTCCTCGTCGATCAGCGAGGTGTCGCGCGGCTTGCCGGTGGAGGTGTCGTCCTCGTCATCGTCGCCGATATCGACCGGCACGTCCTCGGCGAGCTTGTCGAGGGTGTCGGTGTCGTCCACGACTTCCTCTTCCTCCTCGTCGTCGGCGACCACCGTTTCGTCGTCCTCGGCCTCCTCCTCTTCCTCCTCGTCATCCTCCGCGCGGGCGCGCTTCGGACTGGGCTTCTTGGCCGGCTTGTCGTCAACCGGAACGGTGCGGCCACGGCGTGACTTCAGGAAGGCTTCCGGATCGAACTCCACGCCGCAGCTGGGACAGATCACGGGGGTCTTGGCGAAATCATAATAGCGGGTACCACAGGCGTGGCAGATCCGCTTGATACCAAGGTCGGCCTTAGGCAAGTGTTGGGACTCCTCGTCGATCGACGATCGGCTGATGGGATTGTTCGGTGCTGATGAAGCGGCGTGTGCCATGGGGTGGGGGCAATGTCAAAGGCGAATTCGCGCGACCCAGAGCCGCGCCGAGAGGCCGCGCTGACCGGCCACACTGACCGGCCGCGCTGACCGGCCACATCGACCACAGGCTCGGCGCCGCCGGCTGAAGCTGAAACTGCACCCCTGTCATGGCGCGGCGATTGACGCAGCCCCGCCGCCCGCCCTAGACCATCGCCTGTTCGTCGCCAGCACCGCGCCTGCCGCCTCGCCACCGCGTGCGGCCAGGGGCGGCGCCGGCCCGTCTCGAGAGGTTCCGCCTCCATGTCCACCGCGCAGCCCAGACGCCCCCTTTCCGCCCGACGCGCACCGCGCCTGGCCGGCGATATCCGCGTGCCCGGCGACAAGTCGATGTCCCACCGCGCCTTGATGCTGGGGGCCGTCGCCGTCGGCCGCAGCCGGATCGGCGGGCTGCTGGAGGGCGAGGACGTGCTGGCGACGGCGGCCGCCATGCGCGCGCTGGGGGCGGGCGTCACCCGGCTCGACGACGGCGTCTGGCAGGTCGATGGGGTCGGCGTCGGCGGGCTGACCGAACCGGCCACCGTGCTCGATCTCGGCAACAGCGGCACCTCGGCGCGGCTGCTGACCGGGCTGTTGGCCAGCCATCCCTTCACCAGCTTCCTGACGGGCGACGCCTCGCTGTCCAAGCGCCCCATGGCGCGGGTGACGGAACCGCTGTCGCGCATGGGCGCAAGCTTCGTCACCCGTTCCGGCGGCCGCCTGCCGATGGCGGTGATCGGCACCGGCGAGCCCATCCCGATCAGCCACACGCCTACCGTCGCCTCGGCCCAGGTGAAGTCGGCGGTTCTGCTGGCCGGCCTCAACACGCCCGGCGAGACCACCGTGATCGAGGCCCGGCCGACCCGCGACTACACCGAGAGCATGCTGCGCCATTTCGGTGCCGAGGTGCGGGTGGAGGAGACCGAGCGCGGCGCGGACGCGATCACCATCGTCGGCCAGCCGGAGCTTGTCGCCGGCGACATCGCGGTGCCGGGCGACATCTCCTCGGCCGCCTTCCCGCTGGTCGCCGCCGCCATCGTGGCCGACGCCCGTCTGACCATCCGCAATGTCGGCATGAACCCCCGGCGCACCGGCTTGGTCGACTGTCTTCTGGAGATGGGCGCCGATCTGCGGATCGAGAATGCCCGCACCGAGGGCGGCGAGCCCGTCGCCGACCTGGCCATCGTGGGCGGCGGTCTGCGCGGCATCGACGTCCCGCCCGAGCGCGTGCCCTCGATGATCGACGAGTTCCCCGTCCTGGCCGTCGCCGCGGCCTGCGCCGAGGGGCCGACGCGGATGACCGGTATCGGCGAGCTCCGGGTCAAGGAGAGCGACCGCCTGGCCATGGTGGCCGATGGCCTGGCCGCCTGCGGCGTCAAGCTGGAGGCCGGCGAGGACTGGCTCACCGTGCACGGCACAGGCCGCCCGCCGCAGGGCGGCGCCATGGTGGCCACCGCGCTCGACCACCGCATCGCCATGAGCTTCCTGGTGCTCGGCCTGGCCAGCGCCGAGCCGGTGACGGTCGACGACGGCCGGCCGATCGAGACCAGCTTTCCGGGCTTTGCCGAACTGCTGAACGGTCTCGCGGGCGAGGCCCTGATCGCGCCACCCTCGGGCCTGGCGGCATGATCATCGCCGTCGACGGCACGGCCGCCTCGGGCAAGGGCACGCTGGCCAGACGGCTCGCCCGGCACTACGGCCTGCCGCATCTCGACACCGGCGCGCTCTACCGCGCGGTGGCGCTGGCCTGCCTGCGCGCCGGGGCCGATATCGCCGACGAGGCGGCGGCGGCGGAGATCGCCCGCATCTTCGATCCCGTGCTGACCGACGACGCGGCGATCCGCTCCGACACGGTGGGCGAGGTGGCGAGCCGGGTATCGGTGCACCCGTCGGTGCGCCAGGCCCTGCTGGAACGCCAGCGCGCCTTCGCCCGGCAGCCGGGCGGCGCGGTTCTGGACGGCCGCGACATCGGCACGGTGGTCTGCCCGGAGGCGGCGGTGAAGCTGTTCGTCGACGCGCCGCTCGCCGTGCGCGCCCAGCGCCGCTATGCCGAGCTGTCGGAGGCCGGCTACAGGACCACGTTCGAGGACGTCGCGGCCGACATGCGGCGCCGGGACGAGCGCGACCGTGGCCGGGCCGCCGCCCCGCTCGCCCGGGCACCCGACGCGGTGCTGATCGACACCGAACTCCTGACCCCCGACGGCGTTTTCCAGCGCGCGCTGGCGGCGGTCGAGGCGGCCCGGGCGCGGGGCGGCTGAGCGGTGCTGGTCGCCGACGCATGGCTCCCCGGCTTTCCGTCCAGCGGAAATTCCCGGATTCTCCTTGCCCCCCGTTGCCCACCCCCTTATAACGCCCGCGCCGTCGCCCGGCCCCGGCCGGCGGCGACATGGAGTGGAATTGGCCCAGCCGCCGTTCTCGGACGGCGCGACGACCACGCGGCCTCTGCCACGCCGGACACGATGGTCATGCGTCCGCCGACGCGCCTCCCGGAAAGATTCTTCAGAGATTCTTCGCGGGAAAGCCGGTCGCGGACAGGAGCGCCGGACGGTCAAGACCGTTCCGGCCTTCGGTGTTTCCAGCATGGCGATCGGTTCGGCGCCCGGCGGTGAATGCGGTCGCGCGCACGGTGGCGGGCGGAACCGGAACACGAACCAGAAGTCGCCGGATCCTCGTCCGACCGGCGCAGGTGGCGTCCATCGGGGCAGCCCCGGCTCGGCCGGATCTCCCGAAGGCACGCCGCTCGAGATCGTCTTAAGGAGAACGAATGGCTACGCAAGCCGCGCAAACCGCCGCATCCGAGAGCTTCGCGGCCCTGTTGGATGAATCCCTCGGCCAGACCGAGTCCTTCGAGGGCACGGTGGTCAAGGGCCGCGTCATCGCGATCGAGAACGACCATGCGCTGATCGATGTCGGCCTGAAGTCGGAAGGACGGGTCGCGCTGAAGGAATTCGCGATCCCGGGTCAGGACGCCGGGCTGCAGGCCGGCGACACGGTCGAAGTCTTCGTCGAGCGCATGGAAGACAAGAATGGCGAGGCCATGCTGTCGCGCGAGAAGGCGAAGCGCGAGGAGGCCTGGACCCAGCTCGAGAAGGCCTTCAACGAAAGCCAGCGGGTCACCGGCTCGATCTTCGGCAAGGTGAAGGGCGGCTTCACGGTCGACCTCTCCGGCGCCGTCGCCTTCCTGCCGGGCAGCCAGGTGGACATCCGGCCGGTGCGCGACATCACCCCGCTGATGCACACGCCGCAGCCCTTCCAGATCCTCAAGATGGACCGTTCGCGCGGCAACATCGTGGTCTCGCGCCGTGCCGTGCTCGAGGAGAGCCGCGCGGAGGCCCGCTCGGAACTGGTGGCCAACCTGAAGGAAGGCCAGGTGCTGCAGGGCGTGGTGAAGAACATCACCGATTACGGCGCCTTCGTCGACCTCGGCGGCGTCGACGGTCTGCTGCACGTCACCGACATCGCCTGGCGGCGCATCAACCATCCGTCGGAAGCCCTGCAGATCGGCGCCAACGTCACCGTCCAGGTGATCCGCTTCAACCCGGAGACGCAGCGCATCTCGCTGGGCATGAAGCAGCTCGAGGCCGATCCGTGGGACGGCGTCGAAGCCAAGTACCCGGTCGGCACCCGCTTCACCGGCCGGGTCACCAACATCACCGACTACGGCGCCTTCGTGGAGCTGGAGCCGGGGATCGAGGGCCTGGTGCACGTCTCCGAGATGAGCTGGACCAAGAAGAATGTCCATCCCGGCAAGATCGTCTCCACCTCCCAGGAGGTCGAGGTGATGGTGCTGGACGTCGACCCGGTCAAGCGCCGCATCTCGCTCGGCCTGAAGCAGACCATGGACAACCCCTGGGACACCTTCTCCGACCGGTTCCCGCCGGGCACCGAGCTCGAGGGCGAGATCAAGAACATCACCGAGTTCGGCCTCTTCGTCGGCCTGCCGGGGGATATCGACGGCATGGTGCACATGTCGGACATCTCCTGGACCACGCCGGGCGAGCAGGCGATCCAGGAGTTCACCAAGGGCGATCAGGTCAAGGTCAAGGTGCTCGACGTCGACACCGACAAGGAGCGCATCTCGCTCGGCATGAAGCAGCTCGCCGACGACCCGATGCAGGGTGCCGCGGCGTCCGGCCTGCGCAAGGGCGCGGTGGTCACCTGCACGGTGACCGAGGTGCAGGACAACGGCATCGAGGTAGCGGTGGGCGAGGACGGCCTGACCGGCTTCATCCGCCGCTCCGACCTCAGCCGCGACCGCTCCGAGCAGCGCCCCGACCGCTTCGCGGTGGGAGAGAAGGTGGACGCCAAGATCACCCAGTTCGACGCCAAGACGCGCAAGATGTCGCTCTCCATCAAGGCCCGCGAGGTCGAGGAGGAGAAGCAGGCGATGGCCGAGTACGGCAGCCAGGACTCCGGCGCGTCGCTCGGCGACATCCTGGGGGCGGCGCTGGCCCGGGCCCGGGAGAACACCGGTGGCGGCGAGGCGGCCGACCAGGTCGACGACCAGGGCGACGACCAGGGCGACGACGAGGACGAGCAGAAGTAGGCGCCGATCGCGGTGGCGCCCAAGCGGGCGCCGCCGCCAGCCATCCGACTTCGGGGCCGCCGGCATCCCTGGTGCCGGCGGCCTTTTTTCGCCAGCCGTCCGGCTGCCAGCGACATCTGCACGAAATCCCTTTTATTCGAACGCGTTATGGTTGCCAGCGTGCATCCACTCTGGCACCATTCGGCCCCGGTTCGACGCCATCGACGCGAGAGGTCCGGCTCCCGCGCCGGTCGGGCAAGGAGAACAAAGAGGAACGCGACGCCGGGGCGGCAGCGGCATTGTGCGTGATGCGATGCCGCCGAAACGGCGCGAATCGCCGTCCGGACGCCACCATGGGCGGTCAGGGAGGTGCAATAGGGGTCATATGACGAAATCCGAGTTGATTCAACGACTTGCGGAGAAGAATCCGCATCTCTACCAGCGCGATGTCGAGCGCATCGTCACCACCATCTTCGACGAGATCACCGAGGCGCTGGCCCGCGGGCAGCGGGTCGAGCTGCGCGGCTTTGGCGCCTTCTCCGTGAAGCAGCGCGACGCCCGCGTCGGGCGCAATCCCCGCACCGGCGAGGCGGTCAATGTCGACAGCAAGACAGTACCCTTCTTCAAGACCGGCAAGCAGCTGCGCGAGCGGCTGAACACCGACTAGGAGGCGTGCGGTCCGAAGCACGGGCAGCGGAAAGGGGCGCGGTTGCGGTACCTCACCTGGATCATCACCATCCCACTCGGCATCGTCGCCATCGCTTTCGCGGTCTCCAACCGTGGCATGGTGGACGTTGCGCTGTGGCCGTTCGATGGGGTGCTGACCGCGCCGGTCTTCCTGGTCGTGCTGGCTGTTGCCGTGCTGGCCTTCCTGCTGGGCGGGCTGGTCGCCTGGCTGTCCGGTGCGCGGTATCGACGCGCCGCGCGCCAGGCCCAGCAGCGCGCCGACAGGCTGGCCGGCGACCTGGCCCGGGCCGAGGAGGAGGCGGCGCAGGCCCGCCAGCGGGCGCGCGACCTGCGCCTGCAGGAGCAGCGGGCGGTGCCGCCCGCCGATGAGCCGCCGCGGCTCGGACCGTCGACCTGAGCGGCGCCAAATCCAGCGCCACCCGCCCGCCAGCCCCCGCCATCGAGGAACGCCGTCCGTCATCATGCGTGTGATCGATTCCGCAAAGGTCGAGGCGGCGCTCGACTATCCGGTGCTGGTCGAGCATCTGCGCCAGGCTTTCCGCAGCGACGACATCACCGTGCCGCTGCGCCACCACCACGAGATCCCCACCTATGGCGAGCGCGACGGCGCCATGCTGCTGATGCCGGCCTGGCAGCAGGGCCGGCATATCGGCGTCAAGGTGGTCACCATCTTCCCCGACAACGCCAAGCGCAGCCTGCCCTCGGTGATGGGCACCTACCTGCTGCTCGACGCCAGTTCCGGCTCGCCGCTGGCGCTGATCGACGGCATCGCGCTGACCTTGCGGCGCACCGCCTGCGCCTCCGCTCTCGCCGCCCGCTACCTGGCCCGGGAGGACGCGAGCCGGCTCCTGATGGTCGGCACCGGGGCGCTGGCGCCGCATTTGATCCTGGCGCACGCCGCGGTACGGCCGATCAGCCAGGTGCTGATCTGGGGCCGCAGCGAGGACAAGGCGCGCAAGCTGGCCAAGGCAATCCGCAAGCCGGGGCTGACGGTCGACTGGACGGCCGACCTGCCCTCGGCGGTGGCCGGCGCCGACGTGGTGAGTTGCGCGACCAGTTCGAAGTCCCCGGTCGTCCTGGGCGAGTGGCTGTCGCCGGGGGCGCATCTCGACCTGGTGGGCGGCTTCACGCCGGAAATGCGCGAGACCGACGACGAGGCGATCCGGCGCGCGCGGGTCTTCGTCGATACCCGCGAGGGCGCCTGCGCGGAGGCCGGCGACATCGTCATCCCGCTCGAAACCGGCGTGCTGCGCGAGGACGACATCACGGCCGACCTGTTCGAGCTGAGCCGCGGCGACCGGGCCGGACGCCGCTTCTACGACCAGATCACGCTGTTCAAGTCGGTCGGCACCGCGCTGGAGGATCTGGCCGCCGCGCAACTGACCTTCCGGCTGACATGACAGATACCGCGACCCTGGCGACCCTGGCGGCCGATCTCAGGCGCTGGGGCACGGCCACGCTCCTGCCTTTCTGGGCGGAGACCGGATTCAACCGCGACCACGGCAGCTTCCACGAGCAGATCGGCCTGGACGGCACGCCAGTGCGCACCGGCTTCACCCGGCTGCGCGTGCAGGCGCGGCAGACCTTCACCTTCGCGCATGCCCATTTGATGGGTGCGGGCGACTACGCGCTGCCGGCGGCACGGGCCGGCTACGCCTTCCTGAAGCGTTGCTGGGATGAGGGGGACGGCGGCTTCGTCACCCGCACGGAACCCGACGGCACGCCCATCGACACCACCATCGACCTTTACGACCAGGCCTTCGTGCTGCTGGCCTTCGCCTGGGTGCACAAGGCGACGGGGGAGGCGGAGCCGCTGTCCTGGGCCGAAACGCTGGTCGACTTTCTCGACCACAAGATGGCGCACAGCGCCGGCGGCTATGTCGAGGCAGTGAATGGCGAACGGGCCGGCGGCCCGCGCCGGCAGAACCCGCACATGCACCTCTTCGAGGCCCTGCTCGCGCTGCACGATGTGACCGGCGAGGCGCGCTGGCTGACCCGGGTCGAGGCCCTGGCGACCTTGCTGGCGACCCGCTGGATCGACGCCGGCGGCGCGCTGGCGGAGTATTTCGCCGACGACTGGTCGCCCTGGCCCGGCCCCGAGGGCCCGGTGCGCGAGCCCGGCCACCAGTTCGAATGGGTCTGGCTGCTCGACCAGTACCGCAAGGCGGGCGGCAGCCGGCCGATGGCGGCGATCAGCGCCGGCCTGCACGATTTCGGCTGGCGCCATGGCCTCGACCGGCGCGAGGGCCAGGTGCCGGCGGTGGTCGACGCGCTCGACCGCTCCGGCCGCATCCTGGTGCCGACCAAGCGCTTCTGGCCCCAGACCGAGGCGATCAAGGCCCAGATCTGCCGGCTCGAACAGGGCGAGGCTGCGGCCGGCCAGGCGCTGAATGACCTCTGGCGGATGCTGTTCCGCCACTATATCCGCTGGGACGACGCCCTGCTGCGCGACCAGTTGTCGGCCGACGGCGGCCGCATGGCGCCGACCATCCCCGCCTCCAGCCTCTACCACCTCTGGGTGGCGCTGAGCGAGACCGTGCGGGTACTGGGCGACGGCGGGAGCTGACCGGCGGATTCACGCGCCGGCTGATGCCGATTGCCGGAAACCGACGGGCGTGCAAATCTATTCAGCGATGAATAGCTCGCCGATCGACTGGGACGATCTCCGCCTCTTCCTCGCGGTCCACCGCGCCGGCAGCCTGTCGGCCGCGGCGCGCACCATCGGCCTGTCCCAGCCGACGCTCGGCCGCCGCATCGCCGCGCTGGAGCGGGTGATCGGCAAGCGCCTGTTCGAGCGGCGCCCGGATGGCTACCGCGCCACACCGGCCGGCGAGGCCCTGGCGGAGAAGGCCGAGGAGATGGACGAGGCGGCCCAGGCCATCCTGCGCCAGACCGCGGCCGAGGACGCGCCGCTCACCGGCACCGTGCGCATCTCCACCGGCGAATGGCTCGGCCGCTTCCTGCTGCGCCACGGCGCGGAACTGCTCGATGGGCTGGACGGGATCGAGCTGGAGATCGCCAGCAGCTTCGAGTTCATGAACCTGTCGCGCCGCGAGGCCGACATCGCGCTCAGGAACGCCCTACCGGCCGGCGGCGACCTGGTCAGCCGGGTGGTCGCCCGGCCGTCGATCGCGGCCTACGCCACGCCGGCCTATATCGCGGCCCATCCGGAAGCCTGCGGCGACGGACGCTGGAAGACCTGCGACTTCGTCGGCTTCGACGAGGCGCACCAGAACCTGCGCACCGCCCGCTGGCTGCTGGCCCAGCGCGAAGGCCGCATGCCCCGGGTGCGCTGCACCGCGCAGTCGAACATCCTGGAGGCGGTCAAGGCGGGCTGCGGCATCGGCCTGATCCCCTGCTATATCGGCGACGTCGAACCGGGGCTGACGCGCGCCTCGGAACCGATCCCGGCCTTGCAGTCGCGCACCTGGATCATCTATCACCGCGACTACCGGCAGGTGCCGCGCATCACCAAGCTGGCCGACCGCATCGACGCCCTGTTCGAGCGGCACGGCCGGCTGACCGTGGCCGCCGCCGACGGCTGAACCCGCGGATCGTCGAGGCCTTCATTTGCGCATCATCATCGTCGGCGCCGGCATTATGGGCCTGTCGCTTGCCTGGGCCCTGGCCCGCGCCGGCCACGTGGTCGCCGTTTACGAGCAGGGCGCCATTCCCAATCCTCTCGGCTCCTCGGTCGACCAGCACCGGCTGATCCGCCATGCCTATGGCCGGCACCGGGGCTACGCCGCCATGGTCGACCCCGCCTTCGCCGCCTGGGAACGGCTGTGGGCGGATCTCGGCCAACGGCTCTACGTGGAAACCGGCACCCTGGCGATCGGCCGCCCCGACCAGGACTGGCTGAACGCCTCGCTGGCGACCGCATCGGCGCTGGGCCACGCCCACGAGGAACTCGACGCCGCCAGCCTCACCGCGCGCTACCCGCTGCTGCGCGCCGAACCGGACGACCGCGCCTTCCACATGCCAAGCGGCGGCGTGCTGCTGGCCGGGCGCATCATCGAGGCGCTGGGCAGCCACCTGCCTTCGCGCCGGGTCACCATCGAGCCGCACCAGCCGGTCCGCGCCATCGACCCCGACCGGGGCCAGGCGACCCTGGGCGACGGGCGCGTGGTGGCGGGCGATGCCCTGGTCGTCGCCGCCGGCCCGTGGACGGACCGCCTGCTGCCGGACCTCGCCCCGCGCGCCCTTCCGTCGCGCCAGGTCGCCGTCTATCTGGCGCCGCCGGCGGAGACCGCCGAGGCCTGGGCCGCCATGCCCATGGTGCTGGACATCGACCCGGCAAGCGGCTTCTACCTGGTGCCGCCCGTCGCCGGCACCGGCATGAAGATCGGCGACCACAGCTTCTCCCTCACCGGCGACCCGGACCGCGACCGCGACGCGGGCGAGACGGAGATCGCCGCCATCGCCCGGAAGGGCGCGGCCCGTCTCGCCGGTTTCGAGCGATACCGGGCGCTGGAGGGCAGGACCTGCTTCTACACCGTCGCGCCCGAGGAGCGTTTCACCGTGGCGAAGGTCGGCTCCGCCGCCTGGGCGATGGCCGGCTTCTCCGGCCACGGCTTCAAGTTCGGCCCGCTGCTCGGCCTGGCACTGGCCCGCGCGCTGGAGGGCGGGCTCGACGCCGACCGGCTCGGCCGCTGGGCCGCCGGGCACGACAGCGTCCTGCCGGAGGGCCTCACCCCATGACCGACGCCGCCTACCACAATCCCGTTTTCGCCGCCCTCGACACCGCCTCGGTCGCCGAGGCGCGGGGCTGGGCGGCCGCCATCGGCCCCCATGTCGGCGGGCTGAAGCTGGGCCTGGAATTCGTCATGGCGAACGGGCCGGGCCCGGTGGCGGCGATTGCCGAGGAGAGCGGCAAACCCGTCTTCCTCGACGTCAAGCTGCACGACATCCCCAACACGGTGGCCGGGGCGATGCGCAGCCTGGGGACGGTGGCGCCGGCCTTCGTCACCATCCATGCCGGCGGCGGGGCGGCGATGATCGGCGCCGCACGCGAGGCGGCCGAGGCGACCGCCGTCGCCGGCCAGCGCACGCGCATCCTGGCCGTGACCGTGCTGACCAGCCTCGATTCGGCCGACCTGGCGGCACTCGGCCAGGACGACGATCCGGGGCGACAGGTGGAGCGCCTTGCCCGCCTCGCGATCGACGCCGGTGCCGACGGCCTGGTCTGCGCGCCGACCGAGATCGCCCGGCTGCGCTCGGCCCTCGGTCCGGACGCGGTGCTGATGGTGCCCGGCATCCGCCCGGCCTGGGCCGGCAGCGACGATCAGAAACGGGTGATGACCCCGGCCGAGGCCGTCGCCGCCGGGGCCAGCCACATCGTCATCGGCCGGCCGATCACCCGGGCGGACGATCCGGCCCTGGCCGCGTTGCGCATCGCGGTGGACCTCGGTCTCACCTGAACGCACTCAGCGCCGGCGTCCCGTCACCACCAGATAGTCCCGCGCCACCGTGAGACCGTGCGGCGTGAGATAGGCGCGGTGATAGGCATCGAAGTCGGCCCGCAGCCGGGCCAGGCCCGCCTCGTCGAGACGCGCCATCAGGTGACGAACCGGACCGAAGCCGGCGGCGTACCAGTCCCATATCTGCTCCAGCGACGGGTGATAGGCGTGGCTGGTGCCAGGCTCGAAGGAGAGCTCGAAGGCATCGCCGAGCAGCGCCGCCAGCCTTGCCGGATCGCCCCAGTCGAGCGGATCGGTCGGCGGTGGTGGGCCGTCGTCATGGGCGGCGATCATGGCGAAGAACTTCGCCACCGCGCCGGCGGGCACCCAGACGGCCAGGGCCATTCGCCCGCCGGGTCTGACCACCCGCGCCATTTCCGAGGCCGCCATTCGGGCGTCGGCGGCGAACATCACGCCGAAGGTGGAGATGACGCCATCGAAGGCGGCGTCGGCGAAAGGCAGGTGCTCCGCCGCCGCCTGCTCGTAGCGGATCGGCGGCTCTATGCCGGCCGACAGCGCCATGGCCGCGTTCAGCAGGGTCGGGGCGATGTCCACCGCCGTCACCGCGGCGCCGGCACGGGCGACATTGCGCGCCGACCAGCCGGTGCCGGTGGCGATGTCGAGGATCTCCTCGCCCGGCTTCGGGTCGAGTCGCTGGGCGGCATGGGCCAGGGCATCGGAGATGCAGAAACTGACCCGGTCATAGGCCGCGCCGCCGGCATCCCAGAGCGCCGCCGCCGGATGATGGTGTCCCTCGAAGCCGCTGCCAGGGTGGGTGTTGGTCATGTCCATGGCGCTCTCTCCTTTGCGAACCCGACCGTCCATCGATCGCGAGGGGAAAGCTGCCCGTGGTGGCTGTCTGAGGCCAGTACAGGAAGTGTAGTATCGGCCCGGCAGCGCCACCGGTTAGAGTGTCTCGATCAGCCGGCACCAGCGACGAGGGAGCGCGGGCGATGAAGCGATACGGCCAGTTCTGCCCGGTCGCCAAGGCGGCGGAACTCTTCTGCGAGCGCTGGACGGCGCTGATCCTGCGCGACCTGGCGACCGGCGTTTCCCGGTTTTCCGACCTGCAGCGCGGCGTGCCCCTCGCCTCGCCGACCATCCTGTCGAGCCGGCTGAAGCAGCTCGAGGCCGAGGGCATCATCGAGCGTCGGCGAAGCCCCGGCGGCCGCGCCTGGACCTATCACCTGACCCGGGCCGGCTGGGAGTTCGCGCCGATCGTCGAGGCGCTGGGCGTCTGGGGTCAGCGCTGGACCCGCCGCACACTGGAGGAGCACGAGGTCGATCTGGGATTGCTGATCTGGGCCTTGGAGCAATCGATCGAGCCGCGGGCCTTCGGCGACGGCCGCACGGTGGTGCAGCTGATCTTCCCCGATCAGCCGGCGCACAAGCGCAACTGGTGGTTCGTCAACCAGGACGGTGCCTGCGAGCTCTGCGTCAAGGACCCGGGGTTCGAGATCGACCTCTACCTGACCGCCAGCCTGCCCGACATGATCCGCATCTGGCGCGGCGACATCACCGTCAGCCAGGCCCTGTCCGCCGACCGGCTGGAGGCCATGGGCAGCGCCCGCGCCCGCAAGGCGGTGCCGAAATGGCTCGGGGTCAGCACGTTGGCCCATGTCAGGCCGGCGGACAGCGATCTTGCGGTGGAGGCGCCGGCCCGCGCTTGATGCGCTTGCCAAGGTATTTGGTCCAGGGGTCACGCGCTGGCTCCTCGCACGCCCGGCACTCCAGGTCTGTCTGCTACTCATAGTTCCCCACGCGATCATGGTCGCCGTCTTCTGGACGGAATGGGAAGCCTGGGCACGCGCCGCGCATGTCTGGATCACGATCTGCTGGGCCGTGATCGCCCCCGTCGAATACGCGGTGGTGGGCCGTCTGTTCGCCGTGGCGTCATTGCCCGTGATGAACGTCGCCGGTACGGGGTTCCGCGGCGGCGGCAGCGCCGACATTGTCGTCGACGTGACGGTGCGCGCCGCGTTCTGGCTGCTGCCCGTGCTGCTGCCCGTGCTGCTGGACTTCCGCTACCGGGACCGACTTTCCGCGAACCGGTCCGATCACGGCACCGCCGAACCGGCCTGAGCGTTCAACCTCCCATCGCCGAGCATTGACCGGCCGCGCGTGGATGCGATTGGCCCACGCCGGGCCGATCAGCACATGCTCCCGCCCGGCGATGGCGCGATCGACGGGGGAGGAACTGGCGGTGCCGGCTGTGGAGCGGATCTTGTGGTGGCTGGTGACGGCCGTCGTCCTGGCGCTGACGAACTGGACGCTCGCGGCGCTGCACGCGCCGGTCGTCCATGCGCTCACCGGGGCGGCCGCGCCGCTCGACCCCGTGCGGCTGATCCTCGACGCCCTCTTCCTCCTGCCCTTCATCGGCCTTGCCCTGTGGCTGACAAGGCGGGTCGCCGGCGCCGTCGGCGGAGCGGGCCGGATGGCGGTCGCTGTCGCGGCCCTGTCGGTGGCGGGCGCCGCGGCACTCGGCCTCGTGGACACGCTGGCATCCCGTCACCTCGCCATGGATCTCTGGTCGGCCGAAGGCGGAACCGCGCCGCTCCTGGTCGACTTCCTGGTGCGCATCTACGGCACGGGACCGGGGGCGCCGCTGGTGCTGATCGCGCCGCTGCTCGCCCTCGCCCTGCGCCTGACCGGCATCCACGCGGCACCGGCGCGGCTCGCCTCTGTGACAGGCCTGATGTTCGGCGCCTGGGTGCTGCTGACCCCGGTTGCCTGGGGGCTGGCGGCGGTCACGGTGTCGCTGTTCGGCATCGACCCGTTCGAGCCGGTTGTACCCTCCGGCGGCCTGCCGCACCATGCGCCCGCGATCCCCGCCGCGCCGCAGCCCTTGCACCTGTTGCGCTGCCTGGTGACCGACGCGGTCTGGCTGCTGCCGTTCCTGGCGCTGGCCGAGTGGCCCGGCTTCCGCCGGGCGCGCAACCGCGTGCTGATCGAGCTGCCGCACCCGATGGCGCCGAAGATCCAGTGGCAGCGCCTGCCGGAACGCGGTTGAGACTGACGCGGCCCTTGCCCCCGGACGCGGCGCGCGCCATCTTCGCCGCCATGACCATCGCGGTGAAGATCTGCGGCGTGACCACGCCCGAGGCGCTGGAGGCGGCCGTCGCCGGCGGCGCGCGCTATGTCGGCTTCGTCTTCTACCCGCCCAGCCCACGGTCGCTCGACCCGGTGCTGGCGGCCCAGCTGGCGCGCCGCCTGCCGACCGGCATGCGTTCGGTCGGCCTGTTCGTGGAGCCGGACGACGCCCTGCTCGACCGTGTGCTGTCGACCGTTCCGCTCGACCTGATCCAGCTCCACGGCCAGGAGATGCCGGGCCGGGTGGCCGAGATCCGCGACGGCCTCTCCCTGCCCGTCATGAAGGCGGTGAAGATCGCCGAGCGGGCGGATCTCGACGCCGCGGTCGACTATGTGCCGGTGGCCGACATCCTGCTGTTCGACGCCAAACCGCCGCGGAACGTCGCCGCCCTGCCCGGCGGCAACGGCCTCGCCTTCGACTGGTCGCTGCTGGCCGGCCGGCGCTGGCCGAAACCCTGGATGCTGTCCGGCGGCCTCGACGCCGGCAATGTCGCCGAGGCCATCGCGCGGACCGGTGCGCCCGCCGTGGATGTCTCCTCCGGCGTGGAGGATCGTCCGGGCCACAAGGACCCGGCCCGGGTGACGGCCTTCCTGGCGGCCGCCAGGCGCGCGCTGGCGGCCTGAGCCAACGAGGCACGAGCGGTGTTCACCCCCGCCACGGCCGGAGGCCCGGGGCTAGCTCACAACCGGCCGATCGCCGTCGTCAGGCGGTCGCAGGCCTCGGCCAGCTTGTCGTAGTCGGCGGCGAAGCAGAGCCGCAGGAAGCGCTCGCCGCCCTTGCCGAAGGCACTGCCGGGGGCCAGGCCGACAGCGGTCTCTCTCAAGAGCCGGAAGGCGAGGTCGCGGCTGTCGGGCTCGCCCTCCACGGCGAAGTAGAAGTAGAAGGCACCGTCGGGCACGCCGTAGACCACGCGGTTCTGCCGGCCCAGCGTCTCCACGCAGAGCGCCCGGCCGCGCGCGCTGTGCGCAACGGTCTCGGCGACGAAATCCTCGCCCTGGGTGAGCGCCGCGACGGCGCCCTGCTGCAGGAAGCGCGGCACGCCGGAGGTGGCGTACTGGATCAGGTTCTCGAAGACCTGGCCCAGCGCCGGCGGGCCGACCAGCCAGCCCATGCGCCAGCCCGTCATCGCCCAGTTCTTGGAGAAGGAGTTGACCTGGATGAGCCGGTCCTCGGGCGTGGCGAGGTCGAGGAAGGAGGGCGCCTCCCGCCGCCCGTCGAAAACGAAGCGGGCATAGACCTCGTCGGTGATGATCCAGAGACCCCGCGCGCGGGCGAAATCGAGGATCTCCCGCTGGCTCTCGCGCTCGATCACCACCCCGGTCGGGTTGCCGGGCGTGTTGATGAACAGGCCCTTCGTGCGCGGGGTCACCGCCTCGAACAGCCGGTCGAGATCGACCGACCAGCGCTCCCCGTCGAAGGCCATGGAGACCTCGCGCGCCGTCCCGCCGGCCAGCCTGATCGCCTCGTTGATGTTCGGCCAGACCGGGGTCAGCACCAGCATGTCGTCGCCGGGCTCCAGGATGGTCTGGCAGGCGATGACGATGGCCTGCATGCCGCTGCCGGTGATGTAGACCTCGTCGGACCCGACCGTGCGGGCGGTGATGCCGCCGAGATAGTCCGCCACGGCCTGTCGGAGCGCGGGGATGCCGCGCTGATAGGTGTAGAAGGTATGGCCCTCGCGCAGGGCGCCGATCGCCGCCTCCTGGATGAAGCCGGGCGTGGGCCTGGTGCCCTCGCCGACCCAGAGCGGGATCAGCCGGTCCATCTCACGGCCGGCATTGACGATCTCGACGATCTGCGACTCGCGCACGGCCGCCGCGCGCGGCGCGATCCGCTCGAGCCAGAATTCGGTGTCGTCAGAAAGGTCATGACTGTCCATGGGACGCCGTCATCCGTCGTCAGAAGGCGAGCAGGCTTACAACGGTTCGGGCCGAGCGCCAAGCCGGTGGCGTTCGTGGCACGGTCGCCATGAAATCACAATTATCTGGTATTGACGAAAGTTGTATAATCTCCCGTCGGGTGGTTGCTAGTCTGCATTTATGACCAGATTCGACCACCTCCGGCGCTTCGTGAAGCTAGGCATGCGCGGGCTTGAGATCGGCCCATACTTCAATCCGATTGCACCAAAATCCGAAGGTTACGACACTATTACGGTCGACGTGCATGACGCGATCACCCTTCGCCGGCTCGCGGCGGCAGACCCCAATATCGAATCGGCATCGATCGATTCGATCGAAGAGGTGGATATCGTCGGCTCGGCGGCTGCGCTCAGCGAGCTTCTCGCGACGCGAGGCATAACCGATCTCGACTTCGTGGTGTCCTCCCACAATTTCGAGCACCTGCCAGACGCCATAGGCTTCCTGAATGCCGTCGAAAGAGCGCTAAAACCGGGCGGTGTCCTGACGATGGCCATTCCGGATAAGCGGCGCTGTTTCGACCATTTTCGCCCGCTCAGCACGCTTGTCGATTTTCTGGAGGCCTATCACAGCCGAAGTGCCATGCCCACGCCGGCTCAGGTACTCGCCCATGCCATCGATTGCTGTCGTTTCGAGGACTCGCTGCCACTAACGGTTTTGCTGAGGAAATCCTATGACAGTTACCTGGCTCGCCGCGAACATGGCGGCGACTATGTCAACGTCCACTGTTGGACGTTCACACCCACAAGCTTTCGCCTCCTGATCGAAGACTTGCGGCATCTCGGGCTGATGGGGTTGGAGATCCTTGATCTCGAATCCCTGGGCGGCGAATTCGTCGTCTGGCTTGCGCCGTCCGCTTCAGACCGATCGAGTGAGGCGGCGTCTGAAGACGATACCCAATACCGAAAGAGGCGCACCGCCCTGCGTCATGAAATCGCTCGGGAGTTGGTTGACTCCGAAGGCGTGCCAAGTCCGCTTGGGCGCGGCAGGACACTGCCTACTGGAACAGCCGCGCCACGCACTGTGCGCAATCTGTGGCGCTTCCTGCGGCGACGGCCCCTCGGGTGATCGGCTATCCCGGATAGACCCAGTCGACCCGGCGGTCCGGCACGAACAGAGTCGGGTCCACGGAATGCGGCGCGAAATCCTCCAGGCGGAAGGCGTTCTCGATCCACTCGGTCGTCTCGCCGCCGCAGCACTCCTGCCAGCGCCAGCCGAACGAGCCATCGACGACGACGCCGTCCGTGTTCACCGTCAGGCGCCCCTCCACGGTCACCGCGCCGTCGGCCCAATCCGGCGCGCCGCGAACCGCGAAGACGCGTCCTTCAGGCCGATCCCCGACACGGGCGACGACAGCGCCCATGTCGGCCAGCCAGCCGGGCGTGGGGTAGATGACGTCCGGCACGGCGCCCAGGCCAACGCCGATGCCCTCGTCGCCGTCCTGGATGTGCAGCATGCCTGCCGTCAGATTGACGAAGGTGACCTCGTCCGCCCCCGGGGCGCCCAGGCGCAGGGTCGTGGGGCTGCCGAACACGGGCAGCGGGTCGCGGCCGGCGATGACCAGGGTCGCCGTCCACGTCGACGTCGGCGTCGGCCAGCCGGCATCGCTGATCGGACCGAAGGGGGCGGCCTCCACCTCCTGGATCGTGGCGACGTTCGCCTGCTCCACCGGCGTCAGGGACACCACGCCCGGATCGCGCGCGTACCAGTCGCGGGTGGCGAAGAAGGCCGCGAGATCATCGCTGCGGAAAAAGGCCCCGTGCCGGGCGAAGATCTCGTTGCGCGCAAGCCTCAGCCACGCGGGCGTTTGTCCGATCAGGCGCTCCGGTTCGACGAGCTCGATGTCGCTGCCGAACAGCACCTCGCGGCCACGGCAGTCGCCATGGTCGGTGCCGGGCACGCAGAAGCGCTCCAGCTCAGCGAAGGGCCAGGCCTGGCAGATGCCGTCGCCGGCATACACGCAGCTATTGTCCTGTGCCGGGGCATCGTCCGGCCGGCCGGTGAGGATCGCCATCAGCAGCAAGATCGCCAGGCGGCAGGCGGTCGCTCCGCCGCGCCGGAAAGATGTTCCCGTCGCCATCGCTGCATCCCTCCCGCCGGTCGTTGCGTCGCTGCCGGAGATGGTTGCGCCGCGCGGCACCGGCTGGCAAGCCGAAGAGTCATCGCCTTAGGCGACGACATTTGGCAAAGTCATCAAAAGGTGGCGGCAAGGCGCTCGACACACACAACATCTCGTGTCATCCTCCGATTCGCAGGTGCAACAAGGAAAGGAGGTGATCCGATGTCTCACGCTGTGGTGTCGCCGTTTTTCAGCCGGGTCAGTCGGATGGAGAATTGGGTGACGGGCACGCTTCCTTCAGAGGCGACCGCCTGACCGGTCCTTCTTTCCGCGCCTCCCCGGGTTGCACGGTGGAGGCATGGTCCCTGAACTGAATCAAATCGGCAGGCGCGCGAAGAACGATTGACACAAATCGCCGCGCTCCGACACTTCACGTGTCCCTTGGCGCCGTCCGGGCCTATTCCCGGGCGGCGCCTTTGACGTTTGGCGTGCATGTCCTCGCGCGGGTCCGCATTTGCGCGTAGTCTGGGCCGATGCCGGAAACCGGAGGCCCGCATGCCCGATGACAAGATCAGCCGCACCCTGACGATGACCCACTGGGGCGCCTACGAGGTGACCAGCGACGGTGCGCGGGTCCTCTCCGTCGCGCCGTGGGCGGCCGATCCCGATCCCTCGCCCATCGGCCGCAACATGGTGGCCGTGGATGCGCCGGCACGGGTGCGGCGGCCGGCGGTGCGCCAGGGCTGGCTGGACCACGGTCCGGGCCGGGCCGACCGCCATGGCGGCGGTCGCGGCGCGGAGCCTTTCGTCGAGGTCGACTGGGAGACCGCGCTCGACCTCGTCGCCGGCGAGCTTCGGCGGGTCTACGCGGCGCATGGTCCCGGCGGCATCTATGGCGGCTCCTATGGCTGGTCCTCGGCCGGGCGCTTCCACCACGCGCAGAGCCAGGTGCACCGATTCCTCAACGCCGCCGGCGGCTATGTCCGCGCCGTCGACAACTACTCCCACGCCGCCGCCAACGTCATCGTGCCGCATGTGATCGGCCACTCCTACGACTGGGTGCAGCGCAACTCCACCTCGTTGCCGGTGATCGCCAGACACACGGACCTGCTGGTCACCTTCGGCGGCATTCCCCTGAAGAACGCCCAGATCTCGCATTCCGGCATCGGCCGGCACGAGCTCAAGGGGCATCTCGCCGATGGCGTCGCCCGCGGCATGGAGATCGTCAACATCTCGCCCCTGCGCGACGACATCGCGGCCGAACTCGGCGGCAGCTGGCTGCCGGTCAGGCCGAACGCCGACACCGCGGTGATGCTGGCGCTCATGCACACGCTGGTCGCCGAGGACCGGGTCGACCGCGCCTTCGTCGACCGCTACTGCACCGGCTACGGCCGTCTCGCCGCCTACCTGACGGGAGAGACCGACGGTCTGCCGAAGGACGCCGACTGGGCGGCACGGTTGTCCGGCATTCCGGCGGAGACCCTGCGCGATCTCGCCAGGCGCCTCGTCGCCTGCCGCTCGATGGTCACCGTCTCCTGGTCGCTGCAGCGCGCCGATCACGGCGAGCAGCCCTATTGGGCGGTGATCGCCCTGGCGGCGCTGGTCGGCCAGATCGGCGAGCTCGGCGGCGGCTTCGGCATGGGCTACGGGGCCGTGGGGTCGGTCGGCAACGGGCTCAGGGGCGGTAAGCCGCCGACCTTGCCGCAGCTGCGCCGGCCGCATCGCGACTACATTCCCGTCGCGCGCATCGCCGACGCCCTGCTCGACCCCGGCGGCAGCTACCCGTACGACGGCGAGACCCGCAGCTATCCCGACCTGCGCCTCGTCTACTGGGCCGGCGGCAACCCCTTCCACCACCACCAGGACCTCAACCGTCTCGTCGCCGCCTGGCAGCGGCCGGAAACCGTGGTGGTGCACGAGCCGTTCTGGACGGCGACGGCGCGGCATGCCGACATCGTGCTGCCTTCGACCACGCCGCTGGAGCGCGAGGACATCGGCGGCGCCGCCAACGACGACACGCTGGTGGTGATGCGTCCCGCCATCGCGCCGATAGGCGAGGCGCGGGACGACTATGCCATCTTCGCCGCGCTGTCCGAACGGCTGGGCACGGCCGACATCTTCACCGAGGGTCGCGACACCAGGCAGTGGCTGCGCCATCTCTACGAGGCGGCGCGCGACGGCGCCAACGACATGCCCGATTTCGACAGCTTCTGGCGCGACGGCGTCTTCGTGCGCCGCGATCCGGAACCCGGCCTCTCCTGGCGGGTGCTGATGGGCGAGTTCCGGGCCGACCCGGTGCGGTGGAAGCTGCCGACGCCCTCGGGCCGGATCGAGCTCTACTCGGAGACCATCGCCGGCTTCGCCCTCGCGGACTGCCCGCCGCACCCGGCCTGGCTGGCGCCGCGCGAGTGGCTGGGCGCGCCCGAGGCCGAGCGCCTCCCGCTGCACCTCGTCTCCAACCAGCCGGCCGACAAGCTGCACAGCCAGTGGGATCACGGGCCCGAATGCGCCCGCCACAAGATCCGGGGCCGGGCGATCGTGACGCTCAACCCGGCGACGGCGGCGCGCCACGGCCTGACGCCGGGCGAGGTGGTGCGCCTCCACAACGACCGCGGCGCCTGCCTGGCGGGGCTGGCGGTCAGCGACGCGGTGATGCCCGACGTGGCCGTGCTGCCGACCGGCGCCTGGTACGATCCGGTGGAGCCGGGCGGTCTGTGCGCCCACGGCAATCCCAACGTGCTGACCTACGATGCCGGCACCTCGGGCCTGGCGCAGGGGCCCTCGGCGCATTCCTGCCTGGTGGCGATCGAGCCCTGGCCGGGGCCGCTGCCGCCGGTGCGGGCGCACCAGCCGCCGGTCTTCGTCGCGCCCTCGACCGGGACTCAGTGATCGGCCGGGGCGCCGCTGAGGTTCAGCCCGACGACGCCAACGACGATCAGCGCCAGGAACAGCACCTTGGCCCAGCCGAGCGGCTCGGCGAAGACATGCACGCCGATGACGGCGATCAGCGCCGTGCCCAGCCCGGCCCAGATGGCATAGGCGATCGACAGGTTGATGGTCTTCACCGCCAGCGCCAGCAGCGCGAAGGCGGCGGCATAGCAGGCGAACATGATGACGCTCGGCCAGAGCCGGGTCAGCCCGTCGGAGAGCTTCATCGAGATAGTGCCCGTCACCTCGAGCCCGATCGCCAGGAACAGGTAGATCCAGCCAGCCATGGGCCCCTCGTCGCTATACGCCAGAACGGCCGTCGACATAGCCCGCCCCGTCCCACCCTGGCAACCGGCCAGGCTCGGGCGGCAGCGAAGCCGGGCTCGG
>JAVKFF010000125.1:0-2293 GCA_040226215.1 Azospirillaceae bacterium | reverse complement strand
GTGATGGGTGAGGCGGTCGAGGAGCGCGGTGGTCATTTTGGCGTCGCCGAACACGCTGGGCCATTCGCCGAAGGCGAGGTTGGTGGTCACGATCACCGATGTCTGCTCGTAGAGGCGGCTGACGAGATGGAAGAGCAGCTGTCCGCCGGTATGGGCGAAGGGCAGGTAGCCGAGTTCGTCGAGCACCACGAAGTCGAGCCGGCCGAGGAGGTCGGCGGTGCGCCCCTGACGGCCATCGCGGGCCTCGGCGTCGAGCTTGTTGACCAGGTCGACGACGTTGAAGAAGCGCCCGCGGGCGCCGCTGCGGATGCAAGCCCGAACGATGCCGACGGCGAGGTGCGTCTTGCCGGTCCCCGTGCCTCCGATCAGGACGAGGTTGCGCTGATGTTCAAGGAAGGCGCCGCCCGCGAGGTCGCGAACCAGCGTCTGGTTGATCGGTGTGTCCGCGAAGGCGAACTCGTCGATCTCCTTGGCGAAGGGCATCCGGGCGACCGTCATCTGGTACTTGATGGAGCGCGCCCGCTTCTCGTTCAACTCGGCCGAGAGCAACTCGCCGACCACCCGCTGGGGTTCGTGCTGGCGCTTGACCGCCATGGAGACGATCTCGTCGTAGCCCGCCTTCATGCCGAAGAGCTTCAGGGCTCCCATGGTGGTCAGGATCTCGGTGCGTTCCATCATCGGGCGGCCCTCCTCAGGCTGTCGTACCGGGCGCAGTCCGCGACCGGCTCTTGGGCGAGGCGCAGCGTCTCGGGCGTCATGATCGGCGCGGGGGGCGTGGGTTCGCGCCGCCGGGCGAGGATGTTGAGGACCACGTCGGCCGAGTGGACGCCGTCGGCGAGCGCCTCGGCGCAGGCTGCCTCCACCGCCTCGATCCCGTCGCCCAGAACGGCGCCGAGGATCTTGACCATCTGCCGGTCGCCGTCCGGCGCGCCGCGGAGCTTGCGGCGGATGCGTTCCAGCGCGGGCGGCAGTGCCCAGTCCTTGAAGGGCGCGCCGTTCCTCAGCGCGCCGGGCTTGCGCGCCAGCACGGGCACGTAGTGCCATGGGTCGTAGACCGTCCTGCCGCGACCGAAGGCCCGCGGGTGTTCGCCGACCACGCGCCCCTCCTGGCGGATCTCGATGCGCCCGGCATAGGCGCGGATCTCCACCGGCCGCCCGACCGCCGAGGCGGAGACCGAGTACTTGTTCTTGTCGAAGCGCACCAGGCAGGTCTTGGAAACGGCCGCGGGCACGGCATGGAAGCCGTCGAACGGGCCGCGATACGGCACGAGGCTGGGGCGCTCGGTCTCGAACGCCTCCCGGATCGTGACGTCTGGAAGCTCCGGGTGGCGATGCGCCCTGGCCCAGGCCGCGCAGCAATCCGCCAGCCAGGCGTTGAGCTCCTCGTAGCTCTTCACCCGCAGCCGCGGCGCGAAGAACCGCTGGCGGACCGTGCCCACCTGGTTCTCGACCTGGCCCTTCTCCCAGCCCGAGGCGGGCGTGCAAGCCACGGGATCGACGAGGTAGTGGCCGCACATCTGCTGGAAGCGGCGGTTATAGGTGCGCTCCTTGCCCGTGAAGATCGCGTCCACCGCCGTCTTCATGTTGTCGTAGATGCCCCATGTGCAGGCCCCGCCGAAGAAGGCGAAGGCCTTGTCGTGGGCGTCGAACACCATCTCCTGCGTCTCCCGCGGGTAGGCGCGGACGAACAGCATCCGGCTGTGGCAGAGCCGGACATGCGCCACCTTCACCGTCGTGGTGGCGCCGTCGATCACCACGACCTCGTGGCTCCAGTCGAACTGGTAAGCCTCGCCCGGCGCGAAGCTGAGCGGCACGTAAGCCGCGGCCGTCGCCTCGCTCGCCCACCGCTTCCAGGTCGCCGCGTATCGGCGCACCGCGTCGTAGCCGCCCTCATAGCCCAGCCCGCGCAGCTCCTCGAAGATCCGGATCAGGGTCAGGCGCTCCCGGCTCGAGCGGGCGGCGTTCGCGGCCAGAACCCGATCCAGCTCCTCGCGCCACGGTCCGATCTTCGGCTGAGGCTGGGACCTCCGCTCGTAGGCGAATTCCGTATCCTCCGAGCGGATCACCTTGCGCACCGTCTTCCGCGCCACCCGCAGTTCGCGGCTGATCGCCTTGATCGACTTCCCCTGGACGAAATAAGCGCGGCGGATCTTCGCGATCGTCTCCACAACCAGCATCCCGATATCAGCTCCCGAGCAACCTCGGGAGCACTGTGGACCCCAAGCTTCAGGGGGGGTCCCCTTTGGACGCCGATCAACCCCGAAACGGGGTCCTTATTCCACGCCGATCCACA
>JAVKFF010000124.1:0-4505 GCA_040226215.1 Azospirillaceae bacterium | reverse complement strand
CGCCCACGCAGGGCATGCTCCCGCGCCGCCGGTCGGGTACAGGGCCGACCCTCCTGCCGGCATTGGCCATGGCCTGGCAACCACGCCGCCGCCCTGGGGTCGTTTCGGCAGCAGCGGCGTCGAACCGCCATCGGGCACCCTGCCGATCGTCAACCTGGCGGCCGACCGGATTGGCATCGATCCGGATGTGGCGCGCGCGATCATGCATACAGAAAACGCACGCGGACATTACGGACATCTCACCGATTTTTTTCAGGTGCGGCTGCCCGGCAGCCTGAGGGATGAAGCGAAAGGATGGGACTGGCGCTTGAACCTGCGACCGGATGCCCCTGAACTGCGATCCCTGACAAACTGGCTGGATCGAGAGCTCGACCGCGCCAAAGGGGCGGCCACGGACCCGTCGGTCCTGCCCATGAACATCCGGGCCGGGATAGGGGGGCCGCTTGGGCTGGATTCCGACAATGTATTCGAGCCGGACGCCAATATACGTGCCGGGCTGGAGCTGTTGCGGCGCATCGCCGACCGGACGCCCGGCGCAGGGCCGGCAGAGATCGGCTCCATATGGAATTCCGCAGGGCGCGAGCAACACAACGACTTCGGCGCCGCGGTCGCGCGTGCGTATCGCGAAAAGCCATGGCTCGAGGCGCCGTCAAGCGCAGCCCGTCACGCGCGGGCGCCGGGCAGGGTACCTCGCTACGGGCCGGAGGGCCGGCAATCCTGGGATCCGTCCCGGTGACAGCCGCCGGAATGCGTTTCGGCGACCATGCCGGTCGGACCCTGCTGGCGCTCTGGCTCGCCTGGGGAGCCTTCGCCGCCATCGATTTCGGGCTGACCGGCGATCCCGGTCATGCCCTCTACCTCTGGCTGGGCGGCGCGCCGCTGGCGCTCCCGGCGCTGTTCGCACTGGTGCATCCGCTGCTCCTGCTCGGCAGCCGGCTGTCGGGCTGGCCGGCGCGCGCCATGGCCGGCGGCTCGCCAAAGCTGGCCTTCTAGTTGCTGGTGATCGGCCTGTCCTGGCTGCCAGGGCTGGCGCTCTTCCTGCCGGGCCTGGGCGACCTTGCCAAGGAGGGCACGCTATTCTGCAGCTATTTCGAGGCCCTGCCCGGGCAGCCGCTGGGCCTGGCGGTTGCCACCGATGATGCGGCGGTCCTGCGATGTCATTTCGACCCGCTCGCGGCTGCCATCGTTCTCTCGCCACTGCCGATCTTCGGGGTTGTCGTGACGGGGCTCCTCGTCACCTTTCTGTGGCCATCCGCATCATCTGCCGGCCCCGACGCCGGGCGGCCTACAGCGAAGCGCTTCACCGCGGGAGCGCGCATGACCAACTGCCCGGACCGAAGCCGACGCCGTTGGCCGGGTGGCCGCCTCGGCGCCCCCCTGCTGGCGTTCCTCTACTTTGCTGCGCTGGCGGTTTGCCTGATCCTGGGCGGCATCGACGACCTGCCCGGAACTGCCCTTGTGATCGCCCCCATCCTGACGGTGCTCGCCTTTCCCGTCGCCTTGCCCCTGGCCTGGCTGCTGCAGCGGCTTGCCCCCGGGATGGGACAGCGGCTCCATCGTCAGGGCCCCCGTGACGGCCAATCCCCATGCAGCATGAACAGCCGGCCCTGACCCGCCGGCTCGATTTCCCGGTCGTACATCCCCGGGAGGTGGCCGGACCGCGCCAGTCCGGCACGTCCCGTAGTCCAGCGCGACATGCCCGAGGCTTGCAGCATCAACGCTACCCTGCAGGTCGGCAGCCCAGCCGGGATCGGTTGGGCAGGCGCCCATAGAGCGTGAAGGGTCCGCCCGGCTCCATGGCTCAACGCACCGGGAGCCGGGCGGCCGCAGTTATTCCGCGGCGGCCTCCGCCGGGGTGGCGGTGTCGCTCCAATAGGCCGCGGAACGGATGTTCACCATCTCGCGGAACTGCGCCGTCGACTTCGGCAGCAGGTTGCCGGTCTCCCATTCCAGCACCACGGCATAGCGGCGGCAGCAATCCATCGCGTCGATCTCGCCGGCCTTGTACAGGCGGGAGACTTCCTCCGGGTCCAGCTTCAGCCAGCCGCGGCGCTGGCCGCGCAGCTCCTGGCGCAGCTTTTCCGTGCCGGGATAGTCGACCTTGTACTCCGCCAGGTCGGCATCGACCGTCTCGATCACCACGCCATAGTCCATGCCGGCGCGGCGGATCGAGACGAGGTCGTCGGCGACATCCTCCTTCACCGCCTCCGGGTCCCGCTCCAGCGGGTCGCCATAGCCGCCACCACCGGCGGTCGGCCTGGAGAACCAGTCGCCCTCGGCGATCGGCACGTCGGAGAAGATCGCCCCCATCCAGGTGTCGGTGCCGTCCTTCTTGCGGCGCAGGGTCAGGCCATGCGGCATTGACGGCAGGCCGCCCTCGATGCCGAACACGATCGCCCGCTCTCGGTCGCAGATATAGGAGATGACGCCCTTCTCGCATTTTGTCAGGCGGCTCGACTTGATCGTCGCCATGCCCCCGCGATGTCGCCCCGGGCCGGCGGAATCGGTCAGGATCTCGAACCGCTCCGTGAGGATCGGGTTGGCACGCTCCTGCCCCTCGACCGGCTGCGCCTGCAGGCCGGTGCCGAAGCAGGCGGTGATCGGGCCGGCCCCGTCACGGCCATTGCGCGCGCCCCAGCCGCCGGGCAGCCAGTCGTACAGCATGAACAGCGAGTCGGTGCGCTTGTTGCGGCCGCCGGTCAGCAGGTATTCGATGTTGAAGGTGCCGGCCATCGCACGCTCGGGCATGATCTTCGAAAAAATCTCGAACGCGCCGTTCATGATCTTCTCGTAGACCATCAGGAAGCCGGTCACCGCGACCGGCCATTCGGCGCTGACGATCGAGTTCTCCGGCGCGACCATCTTGATCGCCCGGTAGAAGCCGGAATTCAGCGGCAGGTCGGGAAAAAAGGTCTTCAGGCCGCCGACAATGCCGGAGAAGGTGGCGCCGAACGCGGAATTGTACAGCGTCCCGATCACGCCGTGACTGCCGGTGAGGTCGTAGACGATGCTGTCGCCCTTGATGGTGACTTTCGACCTGATCGGGATCAGCCCCTCGCCGTCGTCCGGGTCCTGGTCGATGAAGTCGACCGACTCCCAGGTGCCGTCGGGCAGGGCGGCCAGACGCTGGCGCATCGCGCGCTCGACATAATCCTGCACAGCGGCCATGCCGGCCTTCACGACATCCTTGCCGTACTTGGCGACCAGTCGCAGGATCTCGCGCTCGCCGACCCGGGTCGCCTCGATCTGCGCCTCCATGTCGCCGATGATCGCCGCCGGGTCGCGGGTATTGCCGGCCAGCATGTTGGCGATATCGCGGCGGAGCTCGCCCTGCTCGACGATCCGCATCGGCGTGATGCGCAAACCCTCCTTGAACATCTCCTTCGCCATCACGTCGAAGGAGCCGGGCACCGAGCCGCCGATATCGGCCCAATGGCCGTTCGACTGGGCATAGCCGATCACTTCGCCGTCGGCGAAGACCGGCCGCACGAGGCGGACATCGTTGAAATGCGTGCCGCCGGAATAGGGGTCGTTGACGATGAAGACATCGCCTTCGCGCATTTTCCCGCCGAAGACGCGGATCACGTCCATGCAGCTGTAGTGCAGCGTGCCGACATGCACCGCGATGTCGTAATTGCCCTGCGCGATCGTGTTGCCCTCTGCGTCGTGCAGCGCGCTTGAGAAGTCGCGGTTGTAGATCACAAAGGAGTAGCAGGTCCTGAGCACCTGCTCCGCCATCTGGTCGACGGTGTTGATGAACGCGTTCTTCAGCACCTCGAAGGTGACGGGATGCAGTTCGGTCTCGGTAGCCATGGTCATGCCTCCTCGATCCGCATGATGATGTTCATGTACGCATCGATCTCCACCTTCACCCCCGGCGGGATCACCGTGGTGGAGTCGAGCTGTTCCACGATCGCCGGTCCGGTGAAGGCGACACCGGCCGGCAGGTCGTCGCGCCAGTAGACCGGCGTGTCGATGCGGCTCTCGCTCTCGTCGAAGCGCACCATCCGGGTGGCTTTCGGTGCCGGAAGCGCGCCGCCCGTCGGATGCTTCGCCAGTTCGGCATGCGGGGTCTTGCCGATCGCCCGCAGATTCAGGCGATAGAGCTCGACGGGCGCCCCGTCGCGGCGGAAGTTGTAGCCGCGTTGATGCTCGCGGTGGAACGCTTCCACCGCAGCGTCAAGGTCGGTGAAGGGCGCGCCGACACTCACCGACAGCGAACGCCACTGGCCCTGGTACATCATGTCGATGTTGCGCTGCAGCACCAGGTCCTCCGGCGCCACGCCTTCCTTCGACAGGCGTTCCACCGCCTCCTTCTCCAGGGCCTGGAATTCCGCCTCGATCTCACCGGCATCGGCATTGGCCACCGGCTTGATATAGGAGAAGCCGAGGTCGTGCTGGATGTCGACCAGCAGGCAGCCGAGCGCCGAGGTGACGCCGGGCGCCGGCGGCACGATCACCGCCGGGATCGACAGCTCCTTCGCCAGCGCCGCGCCGTGCAGCGC
>JAVKFF010000123.1:0-64567 GCA_040226215.1 Azospirillaceae bacterium | reverse complement strand
CGCCCCGCAGGCGCACCATGATCTCCGGGCTGGAACCGACCACGGAGAAGTCGCCGAGGTCGAGATGGAAGAGGAACGGGGAGGGGTTGAGACGCCGGAGCGCCCGGTAGAAGCTGATCGAGGGCAGGGAGAAGGGCACGCGGAAGCGCTGCGACGGCACGACCTGGAAGATGTCGCCCGCGCGGATATACGCCTTCGCCTTCTCCACCGCCGCCAGATACACCTCCTTCGGCGTGTTGGAGACCGGCTCGGGCAGGTGCCCGGCGTCCTCGCTGCGCTCGCGGCGATGGGGCAAGGAGCGGCCGAAACTGTCGACGGCGTCGCGCAGGCGTTCCGCGGCACGGTCGTAGGCGGCCTCGGCGCTCAGGCCCGAATCCGGCCAGGCCGGCGTGCAGAGCGTCACCAGGTCCTCGATATTGTCGAAGACGGCGACGACGGTGGGGCGGATCAGCACCGCCTCCGGGATGCCGAGCGTATCCGGATTCGCGTCGGGCAGCCGCTCCATGTAGTGGACCATGTCGTAGCCGAGATAGCCGAACAGCCCGGCGGCGATGGAGGGCACGCCGGCCGGGTAGTCGTCGATCCGGCAGGCGGCGACGAGGCGGCGCAGGCTCTCCATCGGGCCCAGTTCCTCGGCCTCGAAGCGGTCGCGGTCGATCTTGGCTTGCCGGTTGATCTCGGCGCGCCCGTCGCGGCAGCGCCAGATCAGGTCAGGCTTGAAACCGATGGCGGAGTATCGGCCGCGAAAGGCGCCGCCTTCAACCGATTCCAGGAGGAAGCTGTCGGGCTGGCCGTCGGCGAGCTTCAGCGCTGCGGATACCGGCGTCTCCAGGTCGGCGACGAGACGCGTGGTGACGATCTGCGGCCGGCCTGCCTCGTAGACCCGGACGAAGTCCTCCCGGCTGACGGAAAGCTGCATGCCGGCTAGCCGCCCTGGAACACGGATTCGACCCGGTCCGCGTTGACGGTGACCGAAAGGACGTCGCGGATCGCCCGGCGGGTCAGCACGAGCATGGTGTTCGCCGTGTCGCCGGCGATTTCGTCAGCGATGCCCTCGACGGCGTCGCCCTGGCCCTCGCCGCCGCCAGCAACCACGTCGGTGACGCTGGCGATGTAGACGGCCTCGCCCGCTTCGACGACAGACGCTTCGCCCTCCGGCGTGGCGAAGATCGCCGCGCGCACGGGCTGTGGCAGGCCGCTGCCGGTGCCGTCGCGCCCCAGATCGCCGACTTCCCGCAGCGTGGCGCCATGGCCGGCGGCGATCGCCGAAGGGATCCAGCCGGCGCCGATGCGGTCGAGCGCGTCCTCGGCCCGCGCATGGGCGTCCTCGATCGCCCAGGCGTCCGACCAGGCAAGCGCGACGGCGGGTCGCACCGTCTCGAAGGGCAGGGGGGTCGGCTCGTCGATGCTCTCCAGCCGGACCGCGTAGTAGGCGACGTCGCCGGGGATCGAGTCCTCGACCGCGATCTCCTCGAACAGGCTGGACTCGCCCTGCTCGAGCGCGAACACGGTGGACAGAACGTCCGTGGCGTTGGCGATGTCGAGCGTCCCGCCGTCGGGGAACTGGCCGTCGGCGGCGACCGGGCCGATGGTCGACACCTCGAGGCCGGCGGCGGTGGCCGCATCCTCCAGCGTCGCGCCGCTGGCCAGTTCGTCCTCGACCTCATTGGCCAGTTCGAAGACGAGGTCGAGGGCGGGCTCGATCTCGAGCTCGTCTCGGATCCGCTCGGCGACCGCCTCGAACGGGGCCGTCGTCGGGGGCTCGACCGCGGTGACCCGGACCACGTGCCAGCCGAGACCCTGGAAGGGCTCGCCGACCTCCCCCTCCTCGAGCGAGAAGATGGGCGCCGACAGGACGGAGGGGATGCTGGTGCGCGTCTGCCAGTCGAACTCCTGAACCTCGGCGTTCGCGCCTTCGACCGAGGCGACCGCCTCCTCCAGCGTCATGCCGCCGCGGGCGGCTTCGGCGACCTCCTGCGCGGTCTCCTGGTTGCCCAGCACCACCTGCACGAAACGGCGGCGCTCCTCGGTCGTATAGAGCTCGGCATTGTCCTCGTAGTAGGCGCGCACCACCTCGTCGCTGACCGAGACCTCGTCGCGGAAGCTGCTGGCGCCGAGATAGAGGTAGGTGAAGGTGCGGCGCTCCTGGCTCAGGAAGCGGTCCTGGTTGGCCTGATAGAACGAGCGGAGCTCGGAATCGCTCGGCTGCGGCGCCTGGGACGGGTCGGCCTCGAACACATAGAGGTCGGCCGAGCGGCGCTCCAGGCGTTCGCGGGCAAGCAGGTCGGTCATCACCCGGGGCGCAGTGTTACCGGGGTTGAGCGACAGCGCCAGAATGCTGCGCGCGATTTCCGAGCGCATCTGCTGGATGAAGGCGGCCTCGGAATAGCCCTGGCTGGCGATGACGCCGAGGAAGGTCTGGCGGTCGAAACGGCCGGGCGGGTTGTGGAACTGCGGCATGCCGCGGATCTGTGCGGCGATCAGATCGTCGCTGAGGGTCAGGCCGAGCTGGTCGATGTATTGCGCGATCGCCGCGCCATCGACCAGATCGTCGAGCACGTCGAAATAGAGCTGGTCCGCGCGTGCCTGCTCGCTGGAATAGGCGCCGTTGGTCTGCTGGCTCAACCGGCTGATGGTGAGCTGGTAGCGCTGGCTGAGCAGGCCCTGGCCGATCTCGACCTCGCCGACGCTGGCCATGACCGGATCCTGGACATCCTCATTCAGCATGTCGCCGATGCCCCAGGCGCCGAAGGCGACGATGAGCAGGACGAAGAGGATCTTGACGAACCAGGAGCCGACCTTGCCCCGAATGAACTGGATCATGAGTTGTGCGCTCGAGTGCTGACCGAAGGTGGGGGCTATGGAACTCGATCGGGGTTATTGACCGTGATTGTGCCGGAAACAAGGGTGGATATGCCCCGGAGGGCGACAAATTCACATCAGGGACCGGACCGCGACAGCCATACGCCGGCCTGGGGTCTGCCTCCCGGCGCGGTGCGGTGACAGGCAGGCCATGCACTGCTAAAGACCGGCCGGCTCCCGCCTTCACGAGGCCATGGCGACCGAACGAGGGACGCAGCGATGCGCAAGCTGATTGCCGGAAACTGGAAGATGAACCTGCTGCGCGACGACGGCGTGGCGCTGGCGCAGGATCTCGCCGGCCGGTTCGCGTCCGCTGGCGCTGCGGTGGACATGGTGGTCTGCCCGCCCGCGACCCTGATCGGCCCGGTTGTCGAGGCGGTGGCGGGCAGCGGCATCGGCGTCGGTGGCCAGGACTGCCATGCCGCGGCCTCGGGCGCGCATACCGGCGACATCGCCGCCACCATGCTGGCCGATCTGGGCTGCAGCCATGTCATCGTCGGCCATTCCGAGCGGCGGCAGCAGCACGGGGAGAGCGATGCGGTGGTCAAGGTCAAGGCCGAGGCGGCGCTCGGCGCCGGGCTGGTCGCCATCGTCTGTCTCGGCGAGACAGAGGAGGAGCGCGAGGCGGGCCGGGCGCTCGCCATCTGCGCGGCGCAGCTTCACGGCTCCCTGCCGGCGGGCGCGACCGCGGACAACACGGTCATCGCCTACGAGCCGGTCTGGGCGATCGGCACCGGCCGGACCGCCCAGCCCGCTGACGTGGCCGAGGTTCATGACCATATCCGTGGCATGCTGTCGGAAACGCTCGAGAGCGGGGACAAGGTGCGCATCCTCTATGGCGGCTCGGTAAAGCCGGGCAACGCCGCGGAACTGCTCGCGCTCGCCAATGTCGACGGCGCGCTGGTCGGCGGCGCCAGCCTGACGGCGGACGACTTCTGGGCCATCGCCGCGGCGGCGCCGGCCGGCTGACGGCGGGTCCGGGCCGGACTTACGGACTAGCAATAAGGGGCGGGTTGGCGTACAAACCCGCCGAATTTCGAAACCCAGTGACAAGGGCGCCGGGCAGTTGGCGGCGCCGACGGGAGCGACGGTGCTTCAAGTTCTGTTGGTCATTCATCTGCTGATCGCCCTGGCGCTTGTCGGCGTTGTGCTGATCCAGCGCAACGAGGGCGGCGGCCTCGGGATCGGCGGCGGCGGCGGTGGCGGCGGCATGATGCAGGTCCGCGGCACCGGGAACATGCTGACGCGGGTGACGGCCGTGCTCGCCGCGGCCTTCATGGGCATGAGCCTGCTGCTGGCGGTGCTCAGCACCGGTTCCTCGCAGCCCACCGGCATCGTCACCGACGTGCCCTCGGGCATTGAATCGGGTCTGGACTCCGGTCTGGAGTCGGGCGCGGGCGATGAGGGCGGCGCCCCGGCCGCGGGCGAAGCGGCGGGCGAGGGCACGCCGTCGGTGCCGCTCAACTAGGCGCTTCCCGGCGATTCGGTGGCGCCAAGGGGACGGCACCTTAGCAGCCCCGGCGGCGCCACCCACCCCTTAACTGCACCTGTCACCCATGCGACGCGGCAATGGCCCGCCGGCGCGGAATCAAGGTATTGTCGAGTTCCATGACGCGGTTCATTTTCATCACCGGCGGCGTGGTTTCCTCCTTGGGCAAGGGTCTCGCTTCGGCCGCGCTGGGCGCGCTGCTGCAGGCGCGCGGCTACAAGGTGCGGCTGCGCAAGCTCGACCCGTACCTCAACGTCGATCCGGGCACCATGAGCCCGACCCAGCACGGCGAGGTCTTCGTCACCGATGACGGGGCGGAGACCGATCTCGACCTCGGCCATTACGAACGCTTCACGGGCGTGCCGGCGCGCAAGTCCGACAACGTGACCACGGGCAAGATCTACTCCGATGTGATCGCCAGGGAACGGCGCGGCGACTATCTCGGCGCCACCGTGCAGGTGATCCCGCATGTCACCGACGCCATCAAGGAGTTCATCGCCTCGGACCTCGACGGCGAGGATTTCGTGCTCTGCGAGATCGGCGGCACGGTCGGCGACATCGAAAGCCTGCCCTTCCTGGAGGCGATCCGGCAGTTCGGCAACGAAGTCGGCATGAACCGGGCGCTGTTCATCCACTGCACGCTGCTGCCCTATATCGCCGCGGCGGGCGAGTTGAAGACCAAGCCGACCCAGCATTCGGTGAAGGAACTGCTCTCCGTCGGCATCCAGGCGGGTCTGCTGGTCTGCCGCGCGGAGCGGCCGATCCCGGAGACCGAGCGGCGCAAGATCGCGCTGTTCTGCAACATCAAGCCCGAACGTGTGATCGCGGCGCTGGACGTGGCGTCGATCTACGAAGTGCCGATCAGCTATCACGCCGAGGGGCTGGACCGCGAGGTGCTGGCCTATTTCGGCATCGAGGCGGCGCCCAAGGTCGACCTGTCGCTGTGGCAGCGCATCGTCAGCCGCATCCACGAGCCCGAGGGCGAGGTGACGATCGGCATCGTCGGCAAGTACACGACGCTGATCGACAGCTACAAGAGCCTGCAGGAAGCGCTGATCCATGGCGGCATCGCCAACAAGGTGAAGGTCAACCTGACCTGGATGGACAGCGAGATCTTCGAGAGCGAGGACGCGGTCCAGCACCTCGAAGGCGTGAACGGCATCCTGGTGCCCGGCGGCTTCGGCGAGCGCGGCTCGGAGGGCAAGATCCGCGCCGCCCAGTTCGCCCGCGAGCGGGGCGTACCCTATTTCGGCATCTGCTTCGGCATGCAGATGGCAGTGATCGAGGCGACCCGCCACCTGGTCGGCATCGCGACGGCGAGTTCGACCGAATTCGGCACCACCAAGGAGCCGGTGGTCGGCCTGATGACCGAGTGGCTGCGCGGCAACATGCTGGAGAAGCGCACGCAGGCGAGCGATCTCGGCGGCACCATGCGGCTGGGCGCCTACGACGCGGTGCTGACCGAGGGCTCGCGGGTCGCCGGCATCTACGGCACCCAGCGGATCAGCGAGCGGCACCGCCACCGCTACGAGGTCAACATCAACTACAAGGACCGGCTGGAGGGCTGCGGGCTGGTGTTCTCCGGCCTGTCGCCCGACGGCGTGCTGCCCGAGATCGTCGAGATTCCCGAGCATCCCTGGTTCATCGGCGTGCAGTTCCACCCGGAGCTGAAGTCCAAGCCCTTCGATCCGCACCCGCTGTTCACCGACTTCGTCCGCGCCGCGGTCGAGCAGAGCCGCCTGGTCTGAGCCATGAACCAGCCCAAGCCCGTCGACATCGGCCCGCACACCCTCGCCAACGATCGCCCGTTCGCGCTGATCGCCGGCCCCTGCCAGATGGAAAGCCGGGCGCACGCGCTGGAGATGGCCGGGGCGATCAAGGCGGTGACCGACGCGCTCGGCATCCCGCTCGTCTACAAGACCAGCTTCGACAAGGCCAACCGCACCTCGCTGAAGGCGGCGCGCGGCATTGGGCTTGCCGACAGCCTGCCGATCTTCGCTGAGATCCGCGAGAGCCTCGGCATCCCGGTGCTGACCGACGTGCACGCCGCCGACCAGTGCGCTGCCGTGGCCGAGGCGGTCGACGTGCTGCAGATCCCGGCCTTCCTGTGCCGGCAGACGGACCTACTGCTGGCGGCGGGGGAGACGGGGCGGGCGGTGAACGTGAAGAAGGGCCAGTTCCTCGCCCCCTGGGACATGCCCAACGTCGCCGCCAAGATCGCCTCGACCGGCAACGAGCGCATCCTCTTGACCGAGCGCGGCGCCAGCTTCGGCTACAACACGCTGGTCTCCGACATGCGTTCCCTGCCGATCCTGGCCGGCACCGGCTATCCGGTGGTCTTTGACGCCACCCACTCGGTGCAGCAACCGGGCGGGCTCGGCGGCGCCAGCGGCGGTCAGCGGGAGTTCGTGCCCGTGCTGGCCCGCGCCGCCGTGGCGGTGGGCGTTGCCGCCGTCTTCATGGAGGTGCACCAGGATCCCGACAACGCCCCGTCGGACGGGCCGAACATGGTGCCGCTCGACCGGCTGCGCGCCATCCTCGAGCCGCTGGTCGCCATCGACCGCGTTGCAAAGGCCCTGCCGGACGCCCTCTAGATCGCCAGACGCTGCCCTGACGATGCGGCGCTTGCCTCGCGCCCCCGGTCTCGGCTAACCGTTCGGACCGCGCCGCCGAGCGAGGGCGCCATTCCCACGCGCGGATCTCCGCGACGGTTCTCCAGCGTCCAGAGGCCTTACATGACCGCCATCATCGACATCCACGCCCGCGAGATCCTCGATAGCCGCGGCAATCCGACCGTCGAGGTCGACGTGCTGCTGGAGAGCGGCGCCTTCGGCCGCGCCGCCGTGCCCTCCGGCGCCTCGACCGGCGCCCACGAGGCGGTGGAGCTGCGCGATGGCGACAAGGCGCGCTTCGGCGGCAAGGGCGTGCAGAAGGCCGTGGCCGCCGTGAATGGCGAGATCTTCGACACGCTGTCCGGCCTCGATGCCGAGGACCAGGTCGAGATCGACCAGCTGATGATCGAACTCGACGGCACCGAGAACAAGGGCCGGCTTGGCGCCAACGCCATCCTCGGCGTCAGCCTGGCCGTCGCCAAGGCAGCGGCGGAGGAGGCGGGCCTGCCGCTCTACCGCTATGTCGGCGGTGTCGGCGCCACGCTGCTGCCGGTGCCGATGATGAACATCATCAATGGCGGGGCGCACGCCGACAATCCGATCGATTTCCCGGAATTCATGATCATGCCGGTCGCCGCACCGTCGGTGGCCGAGGCGGTGCGCACGGGCTCGGAGATCTTTCAGGCGCTGAAGAAGCAGCTCTCGGCCGCCGGGCACAACACCAATGTCGGCGACGAGGGTGGCTTCGCGCCCGGGCTCAGCTCCACCGAGGAGGCGCTCTCCTTCATCATGAAGTCGATCGAGGCGGCGGGCTACCGTCCCGGCGAGGACGTGGTGCTGGCGCTCGACAGCGCCTCCACCGAGTTCTTCGAGAACGGCCGATACGAGATGAAGGGCGAGGGCAAGTCGCTCGACGCCGGGGGCATGGTCGCGCTTTACACCGATCTCATCGGCCGCTTCCCGATCCGCTCGATCGAGGACGCGCTGGCCGAGGACGACTGGGAGGGCTGGGCGGCGCTCACCGCGGCCATCGGCGACCGGGTGCAACTCGTCGGCGACGACCTGTTCGTCACCAATCCGACGCGGCTGTCGCGCGGTATCGAGCAGGGCGTGGCCAATTCCATTCTGATCAAGGTCAACCAGATCGGCACGCTGACCGAGACGCTGCAGGCCGTGGAGATGGCGCACAAGGCCGGCTACACCGCCGTCATGTCCCACCGCTCGGGCGAGACCGAGGATGCGACGATCGCCGATTTGGCGGTGGCCACCAATTGCGGGCAGATCAAGACCGGCTCGCTCAGCCGCACCGACCGCGTGGCGAAATACAACCAGTTGATCCGCATCGAGGAGCAGTTGGGAATCGCCGCCCGTTTCGCCGGAGCGGATGCCTTTCGCTTCTAGTCCCGGCCCCAGCCCTTCCCGCTCGCATCGGCCGGTCGTTGCCGGTGCTGCCGACACCAGCTGGGTCTACTTTCGAAGCTGAACGAATAGAGAACATTTGACCGCGGCAGGCTTCTCGAGTGATTTTCGCGCAATTTCAATGGCTTGCTGCCTATTCTTCTTGCCACGTGGCCGATTTGATGATTCATTCCCTCCATGCTGGCCAGGCGCACCGTCAGACGACAGCTTCGTTCCCTGATCCTCCCCGTGGTCTGGATCGGGCTGGTGGGCTATTTCGTCTATCATACGGTGCAGGGCGATCGCGGCGTGATCGCCATGCTGTCGCTGCGCAACGAGGTTGCCGAGGCGCGAGCGACGCTGGGTGTGCTGCGCACCGAGCGGCACTTCATCGAGGCACGCGTCGACGCGCTGAGCCCGTCGAGCCTCGATCTCGACCTGCTCGAGGAACAGGTGCGCCGGATCCTCAACTACAGCCACCCGGACGAGATCGTCCTGCTGCCAGAAAGGCCGCGCGGCTGACGCTCCGGTCCGGCTTGCCCGCTCGCCGCCATCCCCTCATGTCTTGCCTTCGACGAACCACGTCGGCGCTTCCGGTTGCCTTGCCTCCCGCAGCGGGGCAAGGTAGGTAGAAGGAAGCCGGCGCAATTACATATGTGCGCTTACTAAAGGCTCCGGTGACGGAGCTTCAGTCAGGGAGAATGCGCGTGGCAACGACCAAGCGGCGAACGACCCGAAGCAAGTCTTCCCAGGCGAAGGCGCCCGCGGACAAGGTTGAGGTCGGCAAGGATCTGCTTCTGGAGTTCTACCGGGAGATGCTGACCATAAGGCGCTTCGAGGAGAAGGCCGGGCAGCTTTACGGCATGGGTCTGATCGGCGGCTTCTGCCACCTCTATATCGGTCAGGAGGCCGTCGTCGTCGGCATCCAGGCGGCCCAGGAGCCGCAGGACACGGTGATCACCGGGTATCGCGACCACGGCCACATGATCGCCTGCCACATGGATCCCAAGGGCGTGATGGCGGAGCTGACCGGCCGCGAGGGCGGCTATTCGCGAGGCAAGGGCGGCTCCATGCACATGTTCAGCCGCGAGAAGAATTTCTTCGGCGGTCACGGCATCGTCGGTTCCCAGGTCTCGCTGGGCACCGGCCTCGGCTTCGCCCACAAGTACAATGAGGACGGCGGCGTGGCCGTGGTCTATTTCGGCGACGGCGCGGCCAATCAGGGCCAGGTCTACGAGAGCTTCAACATGGCCGCGCTGTGGAAGCTGCCGGTGGTCTACGTGATCGAGAACAACAAGTACGGCATGGGCACCTCCGTCGCCCGTGCCTCGGCCAATCCCGACCTGCACGAGCGCGGCCATGCCTACGGCATCCCCGGCCGGCAGGCGGACGGCATGAACGTGGTCAGCGCCTACGAGGCGGCGCAGGAGGCGCTGGCCCACGCCCGCTCGGGCGACGGCCCCTTCATCCTGGAGATGGAGACATATCGCTATCGCGGCCACTCAATGTCCGATCCCGCCAAGTACCGCAGCAAGGAGGAGGTCAGCTCCTACCGCGAGAAGCAGGATCCCATCGAGCAGGTGAAGAAAATGCTGATCGACGGCGATCACGCCAGCGAGGACGAGTTGAAGTCGATCGACAAGGAGATCCGCGCCCTGATCAACGAGGCGGCGGAGTTCGCGCAGGAAAGCCCGGAACCCGACCCGTCGGAGTTGTACACCGACGTGCTGCGCGAGGCCTGAGACCGGCGCGGCCCCAGCCCGACCAGTAGCTGCCGTCACGCCGCCGCTCAAGGCGCGAAGCGAGGAAACCGATCCATGCCCATTCAGGTTCTCATGCCAGCCCTGTCGCCGACCATGACGGAGGGCACGCTGGCCAAATGGCTCAAGAAGGAAGGTGACGACGTGGCCATCGGCGATGTCATCGCCGAGATCGAGACCGACAAGGCGACCATGGAGGTCGAGGCGGTCGAGGAGGGCACGGTCGGGCGGCTCCTCGTCGAGGAAGGGACCGAGGGCGTGGCGGTCAACACGCCGATCGCGGTACTGCTGGAGGAAGGCGAGGACGCGTCGGCCATCGACAGCGCTGACACCAAGGCGCCGAGCCCGCCGCCGGAAGGGGCCGGCCCGGTCGACGGCGCGGCCGAAACCGCGGATGCGAAGCCGGCGAAGGCGCCCGCCGCACCGGCAGCCGATCTGGCCGCGCCCCCGCCGTCGGACGAGGACAAGTATTTCGACAAGACCCGGACCCAGACCGTCCGCGAGGCGCTGCGCGACGCCATGGCCGAGGAGATGCGCCGGGACGAGCGGGTCTTCGTCATGGGCGAGGAGGTCGCGGAATACCAGGGCGCCTACAAGGTGACCCAGGGGCTGTTGGACGAATTCGGCGCCAAACGGGTAATCGACACGCCGATCACCGAGCACGGCTTCACCGGCCTGGGCGTCGGCGCGGCCATGGCCGGGCTCCGGCCGATCGTCGAGTTCATGACCTTCAACTTCGCCATGCAGGCGATCGACCAGATCATCAATTCCGCCGCCAAGACCCTCTACATGTCCGGCGGCCAGATGGGCACGCCCATCGTCTTTCGCGGACCGAACGGCGCGGCGGCGCGCGTCGGCGCCCAGCACAGCCAGGACTATGCCAGCTGGTACGCCCACTGCCCGGGCCTGAAGGTGGTGACGCCGTGGTCGGCTGCCGACGCCAAGGGGCTGCTGAAATCGGCCGTGCGCGATCCCAACCCGGTGATCTTCCTGGAGAACGAGATCCTCTACGGCCAGAGCTTCGAGGTGCCGGAATCGGAGGACTTCACCGTGCCCATCGGCCGGGCGAAGATCGTGCGGGCTGGCGACGGCGTCACCATTACCGCCTATTCGATCATGGTCGGCAAGGCGCTGGAGGCAGCGGAGCAGCTGGCCAAGGACGGCATCGAGGCGGAGGTCATCGACCTGCGCACGATCCGGCCGCTGGACATCGCCACGGTCGTTGAGTCGGTGAAGAAGACCAACCGCATCGTCAGTGTGGAGGAGGGCTGGCCCTTCGCCGGCATCGGCTCGGAGATGGCCGCCCTGATGATGGAGCACGCCTTCGACTATCTCGACGCGCCGCTCGCCCGGGTCTGCTCCGTCGACGTACCGCTGCCCTACGCCGCCAATCTGGAGGCGCTGGCGCTGCCGCAGGCCAAGGACATCTACGAAGCGGCCAAGGCTGTTTCCTACAAGTAAGGCGATAGGGAGCCCCCCGAGATGCCCATCAACATCCTGATGCCCGCCCTGTCACCGACCATGACGGAGGGCACGCTCGCCTCCTGGCTGAAGAAGGAGGGCGACAAGGTGGAAATCGGCGACGTCATCGCCGAGATCGAGACCGACAAGGCCACCATGGAGGTGGAGGCGGTCGAGGAGGGCACGCTCGGCAAGATCGTCATCGCCGAGGGCACCGAGGGCGTGCCGGTGAACGACGTGATCGCCATCCTGCTGGAAGAGGGCGAGGATGCCTCGGCGCTGTCGCAGGCCGCCGCGCCGGCGAAGGCGCCGCAGCCCGAGAAGCGGGAAAGTGCTGCGCCGGCCGAGAAGCAGGCCGCCCCGGCGGCGGCGCCCAGGGGCGAGACCGCGTCCGCCCCGCCACCGGTGAAGCCCGCCGCGAATACCGACGTACCGCCGGCCCAGCGCGCCGATGGCGAGCGCGTCTTCGCCAGTCCGCTCGCCCGCCGCATGGCCGCGCAGAACGAGCTGGATCTCGGCCAGATCAGCGGCTCGGGACCGCATGGCAGGATCGTCAAGAGCGATATCGAGGCGGCGCTGGAGCAGGGTGTCGTCAAGGCCGCGCCGGCGGAGGCCAAGGCCCCGACCGAGGCCCCGAAGCCGGCGGCCGCCACCGCCGCCGGGCCCAACGCCAGGGAGATGGCCGACCTGCTGGGCATGCCGTACCACACGGCGAAGAACAGCGGCATGCGCAAGACCATCGCCCGGCGGCTGCTCGAGTCCAAGCTGACGGTGCCGCATTTCTACCTGACGGTGGACTGCGAGCTCGACCAGCTGCTCGACATGCGCAAACAGCTCAACGCGAAGAACGAGAAGGCCGGCATCAAGCTCTCGGTCAACGACCTGATCATCAAGGCCGCGGCGGTCGCCCTGAAGCGCGTGCCGGCCGCCAACGCTGCCTGGACGGAGCAGGAAATGATCATCTACGACCGGGTCGACATCTCGGTCGCCGTCGCCACCGACGAGGGGTTGATCACGCCGATCATCAAGGATGCCGACCGCAAGGGCCTGGGCGCGATCTCCGCGGAGATGAAGGATCTCGCCGGCCGGGCCCGGGAGGGCAAGCTGAAGCCCGAGGAGTACCAGGGCGGCACCTTCTCGATCTCCAATCTCGGCATGTTCGGGATCAAGGACTTCGCGGCCATCATCAACCCGCCGCAGGGCTGCATTCTGGCCGTCGGCGCCGGCGAAAAGCGGGCGGTGATAAAGGACGACGCGGTCGCCATCGCCACGGTGATGAGCGTCACGCTGTCGGTCGACCACCGGGTCGTCGACGGCGCGGTGGGGGCGCAATACCTGCAAGCCTTCAAGGCGCTGATCGAAGACCCGCTGTCGATGATGATCTGAGGCGCCTTCGCGCGTCGGGCGACCAGACCGAAGGAGACACCCATGGCCGAAACCAGCTTCGACCTGATCGTCATCGGCGGCGGTCCGGGCGGCTATGTCGCCGCCATCCGCGCGGCCCAGCTCGGGCTGAAGACGGCGGTGGTGGAGCGCGCTCATCTCGGCGGCATCTGCCTCAACTGGGGCTGCATCCCGACAAAGGCGCTGCTGCGCACCTCGGAAATCTACCACTACATGACCCACGCCAAGGATTACGGCCTGTCGGCGGACAAGGTGGGCTATGACGTGAAGGCGGTGGTCGAGCGGTCGCGCAAGGTCGCCGGGCGGCTCAATGGCGGCGTGGGCATGCTGCTAAAGAAGAACAAGGTGACGGTCGTGGACGGCGAGGGCAAGCTCGCCGGCAAGGGCAAGGTCTCGGTCGCGAAGGACGGCAAGGCCGTCGGCGACTACCAGGCCAGGCACATCATCGTGGCGACCGGCGCCCGGCCGCGCGCGCTGCCCGGCATCGAGCCGGACCGCAAGCAGATCTGGACCTATTTCGAGGCCATGGTGCCCGAGGAGATGCCCAAATCGCTGCTGGTCATCGGCTCGGGCGCGATCGGGATCGAGTTCGCCTCCTTCTACCGCACCATGGGCGCGGAGGTGACGGTGGTCGAGGTGGTCGACCAGATCCTGCCGGTCGAGGACGCCGAGATCGCCGCCTTCGCCCAGAAGCAGTTCACAAGGCAGGGCATGAAGATCATGACCGGCGCCAAGGTGACCGGGGTGAAGAAATCGGCACAGACGGTCACCTGCACCATCGAGGACGCGAAGGGCAAGACTCAGGAGATCACGGTCGAGAAGGTCATCTCGGCCGTCGGAGTCCAGGGCAATATCGAGGGTATCGGCCTGGAGGATCTGGGCGTGAAGACCGATCGGGGCACGATCGTCGTCGACGCGGTGGGCCGCACCAATGTGGACGGCATCTATGCCATCGGTGACGTCGCCGGGCCGCCCATGCTGGCCCACAAGGCCGAGCATGAGGGCGTGATATGCGTCGAGGCGATCGCCGGAAAGCACCCCCATGCCATGGACAAGCTGAAGATCCCCGGCTGCACCTATTGTCATCCGCAGATCGCCAGCGTCGGCCTGACCGAGAAGAAGGCCAAGGAACAAGGGCGGGAGGTGAAGATCGGCCGCTTCCCCTTCGTGGGCAACGGCAAGGCGATCGCGCTGGGCGAGGACCAGGGCCTGGTGAAGACCGTCTTCGATGCCAAGACCGGCGAACTGCTCGGCGCACATATGGTCGGCGCCGAAGTGACCGAGCTGATCCAGGGCTTCGTGGTCGCGATGAACCTGGAGACCACCGAAGAAGAGCTGATGCACACCGTCTTCCCGCACCCCACCCTGTCGGAGATGATGCACGAATCGGTGCTCGACGCCCACGGCCGGGCGATCCACATCTAGGTGACGCCACGGTCCGGGCGGCGTCAGCGTGTCACAGGGAATTCGATGGCCGACGACAGGAGCCTGCTGGAGAGACTGAAGGACAAGGCGGGGCGCGCCTGGCACTGGCTGAACCTGGTGCTGGCCGCGGTCGGCGCCGCGATCTTCGCCCGGCTCTCCGTCACCTGCTTCAATACCGCGGCCGAGCAGGGCGCGGACATGGAGTGGACCTGGTACACCTTGGGCGGCCTCCTGATCCTCGGCGCGCTCTGGCTGGTCTGGGAGGCTTTCCGCCGGCTGTCGCTGCTCGGGCTTGCCGGCCGCAAGCCATGACCAGGGCCGGGGGGCGGAATGTCCCGGCACCGCTTGGACCGGACGGCGCCGGTCCCTATGTTCCACTAGACAGCAACCGCGCTCCCAGGAAGCACGTCCATCATGCCGCTGGCATCTGACCGTATCCGCCATCCGGAAAAGGCCAAGCGTCCCGACAGCCCGATCCAGCGCAAGCCGAGCTGGATCCGGGTCAAGGCACCGGTCTCCAAGGAATATCAGGAGACCCGGGCGCTCATGCGCAAGCTGCACCTGAACACGGTCTGCGAGGAGGCGGCCTGCCCGAACATCGGCGAGTGCTGGAGCCATGGCCACGCCACGGTGATGATCATGGGCGCGGTGTGCACGCGTGCCTGCGCCTTCTGCAACGTCGCCACCGGCCGGCCGGATGCGCTCGATCCCTTCGAGCCGGAACACGTCGCAGAGGCCTGTGGCGAACTCGGGCTCAACCACATCGTCATCACCTCGGTCGACCGCGACGATCTGGCGGATGGAGGCGCGGCGCATTTCGCCCACACCATCCGGGCGCTGCGCCAGTCCTCTCCCGACACCACGATCGAGATCCTGACGCCGGACTTCAAGAACAAGCCTGGCGCCGTGGAGGAGGTTGTCGCGGGTGGGCCCGACGTCTTCAACCACAACCTCGAGACCGTGCCGCGGCTCTACCCGTCGATCCGCCCCGGCGCGCGCTACTTCACCTCGCTGCAGTTGCTCGCCAAGGCGAAGGAACTCGACCCGTCCGTCTTCACCAAGTCCGGCCTGATGGTCGGCTTGGGGGAGAGCGCGGAGGAGGTCTACCAGGTGATGGACGATCTGCGCTCGGCCGATGTCGACTTCCTGACCATCGGGCAGTACCTGCAGCCGACCCTGAAGCACGCACCGGTCGACCGCTTCGTCACGCCCGAGGAGTTCAAGACCTACGAGAAGGTGGCCCGCGGCAAGGGCTTCCTGATGGTTTCCGCCTCGCCGCTCACCCGTTCCTCCTATCTGGCCGGCGACGACTTCGCGCGCCTGCGCGCCGCGCGGGAGGCCAAGCTCGCCGGCATGGAGAGCATGACGCTGGCGGATCTCGCCAACGCCGCCGCACCGGCGGAGTAGGGCCGCAATCATGGGTGTCCACGCCGAGCAGCGCGTCCTTCCCCACAGCCGGGACAAGATCTTCGACATGGTCGCCGATGTCGGCCGCTATCCAGAGTTCCTGCCCTGGTGCCTGGCGGCGCGAATCCGGGAGAAGACGGACGATCACCTGGTCGCCGACCTGGTGATCGGCTTCAAGATGGTCCGCGAGCGTTTCACCAGCCGGGTGCACCTGCGACGGCCGGAGGAAATCCATGTGGAATATGTCGAGGGACCGCTGAGATATCTCAACAACCGCTGGATCTTCACCGACCATCCGGATGGCACGCTGGTGGATTTCTCGGTCGACTATGAATTCCGCAGCCGGGTGCTACAGAACCTGATCGGCGGCCTCTTCCATCAGGCCTACAAGAAGATCGTCAGCGCCTTCGAGAAGCGCGCCGACGCGCTTTACACGGTGGAATCGCGCGCGGTCGAATTGTCGGTGCGCTCCGGCAGCGATTGATGACGGGGGCTCAGCCCCCGACCGGCGAGCAGATCTCCACCAGGAACCCGTTCGGGTCCCTGACATAGGCCACCGTCTGGCCCCAGGGCTTGCGCGCCGGTGGTGACTGCGGCGTCGCGCCGGCCGCGATCGCCCGCGCTTAGCCACCCGCCACGTCGTCGGTCACCAGCGCGATTTCCATCGCCGGTGCCGCCGCTTCTGGCCGCGCCGCCACCATCCGGACGCCGTTGTCCTCGGTCAGCGTCTCCGCGGCGAAGGCGAGGACCGTGGCGCCGGTGTCGAGTTCCCCATAGGTGCCGCTGTCATGGACAAAGCGGTGATCGAGCCCGAAGGCCCGTGCGTAGAAGCCGATGGCGGCGCCCACATCGGGCACATAGAGAATGACGTATCCGAGCTTCATGGCTGCCCACTGTTCCGTTTTTGTTCGCGTCCATCCAAGCATGGATTGCCCGCTTCGTGAAGCGCCCAACTCAGGGCAGGCCGAATATCCAGCCTTCCTCCCGGACGATGGCAGCGGCCTGGGCATCGGAAACCCCGGACGGACGCCGGAACAGGGCGGGGAGCCGCCCTGCGCTATCGGCTTCCCCGAGCCATCGGGCGGCGCCGACAACCTGCGCCTCGTCCTTGACCTGGCCTGTCGCCGGGCGGTCGGCGAACATGGTCGGATAGAGCTCGACCCAGACAGAGGCCGCGGCATAGGGCGCCTGCATGCCGGTATCGAGCGGCCAGATTCGCGTGCCCTGGGCCAGATCGGGACGCTCACGCAGCAGGCGGGCGAGCGTGGCGATGCCGGTCAGCGCCTGGCCGCCGACGCTGCCCGCCGTGAAGAGCTTCCAAACCGGCTGTGGCGCACCCGGCAGGCCGGCGGTGCGGAAGCGCTGCGGGTTGTCAACCATCCGGCGTTCCGGCAGCGGGATGTTCGCGTAATCCGGTCTGGTGCCGGACAGATGTCGCGTCACCTGCGCGCGGGGGCAGCCCCAGAAGGGACCCTCTCCGGCACCGATGCGACGGTTCAGCTCGCCCGCCACGGCGAAGCGGTTGTTCCAGTTGTCGGCCCGGTCGACGATCAGGGTGCGCAGCAATTTCCAGACGCCACGCCAGTTGCCGGGCAGCACCCGGAGCGCGGCCACGGTACCGACCGGATAGCCGAAGGGGAAATCGAAGCCGAACAGCGTCCGCCGGCCGGTCCGCCGGTCGTCGGCCATGAGGTCGGCGACGATGTCGATCGCCTCGGCGCGGGTTCCTGGGTTGATCGTGCCGGGTGACGCACCAGGCGTGAGGGCGGCGATCCAGATGCTGTCGGCACCCGTTCTTGGTGTGGCCGCCGCGCTCCAGTCGACGGTGACGTAGCGGTCGAACATCCGGCCGGTGCTCATCGCCGTACGGCATCCACGAAAGTAGTGGTTATGACCTCCCTGGCGGCGGCCTCCCTTATGGCCTGTCTGTCGCCCTCGAAAACGTGTCGTGCCGCCATCGGCACACCGCCCCGTTGCATCCAGCCGATGAAGACGAGGCCGACAGGCTTGCCCGGTGTCGCCCCACCGGGACCCGCTATGCCGGTCACGGAGACCGCGACGTCGGCGGCGGAATGCCGGATGGCGCCCTGGGCCATCGCCCGGGCGACCTCCGCGGAGACCGCGCCATGGCGTTCGATCATGTGCGGATCCACGCCCAGCATCTCCGACTTGGCACCATTGGAGTAGGTGACGAAGCCGCGGTCGACCACGTCGGAGGAGCCCGGCACGGCGGTCAGAATCGCCGTGATCAGGCCGCCGGTACAACTCTCCGCGCAGGCCAGGGTCTTTCGTTCTTTGCGACAGAGATCGAGGAGCGTCTCGGCCGCCTGCAATAGCGTGGAATCGAACATCGCCCGGCGCCTCAGGCGACCATGTGCAGGATTGCCCACAGGCAGCCCGCCGCGGCGACGGCCGCCATCAGATCGTCGACCATGACGCCGATACCGCCGCCGATCCGCCGGTCGGCGGCACGGATCGGCCATGGCTTCAGCACATCAAAAAGGCGAAAAAGCAGAAAGGCCAGCGCAATGAAAAGAATATCGGGTTCCGGCAGCACCAGAAGGGTCAGCCACTGGCCGGCGACCTCGTCGATGACGATGGTCCGCGGATCGTGCACGCCGCGCCGCTCGATCTTCTGTGCGGCCCATATACCAAGGAGGATGGACAGTGTCACGCCTGCCAGGAGAGCCGTTTTCCCGCCCCAGGCGAATAGTCCCCAGCCGGTGAGCGCGGCGGCGAGCGAGCCCCAGGTGCCGGAGGCCGGGGTCAGCCGGCCGACCCAGAAGAAGGTGGCGACAAGCGTTGCCGGGTGGAAGCGGGGCAGGCCGCCAGGCGGATGCGCGAAACCGATCATGCGGGCAGTCTTACCGTGACGGTGGCCTGCGCGGCCATGCCTTCCTCGCGGCCGGTGAAGCCGAGACGCTCGGTGGTCGTGGCCTTCACGCTGATCCGGTCGACCGGCAGACCGGCGATCCCGGCGATGGACTCGCGGATCGCCTGGCGGTGAGGACCGATGCGCGGGCGCTCGCCGATCAGCGTCAGGTCGATATGGGCGATGACGCCGCCGCGTTGTCGCACGCGCGCGCAGGCGTCGTGCAGGAATTGGCTGGAGGCGGCACCGCGCCAACGCGGGTCCTGCGGGCTGAAATGCACGCCGATATCGCCATCGGCAAGGCAGCCCAGGACCGCATCGGTGATCGCGTGCAGCGCCACATCGGCGTCGGAGTGACCGGCAAGACCGGGCTTTTCGGGAAGTTTCACGCCGCCGAGCCAGAGATCGCGCGAGGCGTCGAACCGGTGCACGTCGAAGCCCGTACCCGTACGTACGTCGCCCAGGCGCGACAGCAGGATGCGTTCGGCCCGGTGGAGATCCTCAGGTGTGGTGATCTTGAGATTGTCCTCCTCGCCATCAACCATGCCGACCGTCAGCCCCGCCAGCTCCGCTAGCGCGATGTCGTCGGTCACCGCGTGATCCGCGAAACGCCGGTGGGCCGCCAGGATGGCGGCAAAGGGGAAGCCCTGGGGAGTCTGCGCGCGGAAAAGGTCTTCTCTATTTTCGGTTCTACAACCCCCACGGTCGATCCGCTTCAGCGTGTCCACCACACGCAAGGCGGGCAGGGCGGCGACACCGGTCCCGGACAAGGCCTGGACGTCGGCGATCAGCCGGCCGGACACCAACGGGCGAACACCATCATGTATCAATACGGTATCATAATTTTCCTGAGACATTGCCTCAAGTCCACGGCGAACCGATTCCTGGCGGCTATCGCCACCCTGGACAAGCCTGACCTCGAAGCCCTGAGCAGCTTCCCGCGCGACATCGAAATAATCGGCGTGCACAACCAGAAATATGGGTCCGATCCGGGGCTGGGCGGCGAAGGCGGCGAGGCTGTGGCGCAGGACGGGCTGCCCGAGCAGGGGCTGGAACTGCTTGGGCAGCGCGCCGCCGAAACGGCGCCCGGCCCCCGCCGCGACGAGCAGCACCGCGGCGCTGTCGGGTTCCGACGTCGGTGGAAACTGGTCGGCAGGCTGAGAGGTCGGGTTGCGCATGGCCGAGGCTGGGGTGGGCGATTCGCCAAGGGGAGAGAGAAGGGTTGGCCCTGATGGCGGCTTGTGCAAGTTCCGGCGGGCCAGCGTAGCAGAATCCCGCTTGCAGGCGGCGCACAAGCTGTTAGTTTGCCCACCAATTAGGCAAATCAACCTTGTGCTTAAATCGTGAGCATGCGCATCCGTCCACCTCTGCAAATCGGCCCGATCACCGTCGACAGCCCGGCGATCCTGGCGCCGATGTCGGGTATCAGCGACCGGCCGTTCCGCCAACTGGTGCGGCGGCTGGGCGGCGGCCTGGTCATTTCCGAGATGATCGCCAGCCGGGACATGCTGGTGGCCGCCAAGGAGATGCGCAAGACCGCCATCGGCTACCGCGAGGAGCACCCGGTGGCCATCCAGCTGGCCGGCTACGACCCGCAGGTGATGGCCGAGGCGGCGCGCTATGCCGTCGGCCAGGGCGCCGTCCTCGTCGACCTGAATTTCGGCTGTCCGGCGAAGAAGGTCACCAACCGCTATTGCGGTTCCGCGCTGATGCAGGAGCCAGCCCTGGCCGGCCGCATCATGAAGGCCGTCGTGGCGGCGGTCGAGGTGCCGGTGACCGTGAAGATGCGCACGGGCTGGGACGATGAGAACCGCAACGCGCCGGAGATCGCGGCGATCGCCGAGGCTGCGGGCATCGCCATGCTGACGGTGCATGGCCGGACGCGGGCGCAGAAGTACAAGGGGCACGCGGACTGGTCTTTCATCGCCCGCGTGAAGCAGGCGACCCGCCTGCCCGTCATCGCCAATGGCGACATCCGCGACCTCGGCGATGTCGACCGGTGCCTTGCCGAAAGCGGCGCGGACGGGGTGATGATCGGCCGTGGCGCGGAGGGCAGGCCGTGGTTCGTCGCCCAGGCCGGCGACCATCTCGCCGGGCGGCCGGTGCGCGCCGCGCCCTCGCCGGCGGCGATCGGGACCCTGGCCATCGAGCATTACGAGGCGATGCTGTCGCATTACGGCTGCCAGACCGGCGTCCGCGTGGCGCGCAAGCATCTCGCCGCCTATGTCGCGGGCTTCCGGGACGCGGCCAGCCTGCGCGCGCGGCTGGCGACGGAGGCCGATCCGCGGCGGGTGATCGCGACGCTGGGGGAAATCTTCCACGACCGCCAGAAGATCGCGGCCTGAGGCGATGGCGGGAACGGCAATCATACGCCGCCTGCGCGGCGGACGGTCGAGCAACCCGGGCATGCTGCTGAACGCGCTGCCGTTCCCGGTGGTGGAGGTCGACCGGAACCGCATCATCCAGGCCGTCAACCTGGCCGCCCAGCAGTTCTTCGAGACCTCCGAAGTCGGCCTGGTCGGCCGACCGCTGACCGACCACGTGGCCGGGGACAGCCCGGTGGTGGCGATGACCGACATGGTGCTGGCGCGCGGCTACAGCCTGTCGGACCACGGCGTCTCCGTCGAAGGGCCGCGTATCGGCCGCCATTCCGTCACCTTGACCGTGGCTCCCCTGGCGGAACTGCCGGAGCGCGCGGTGGTGATGCTGCAGCCCAGTTCGATCGCCCAGCAGATCGAAAACCAGCTCACCCATCGCGGCGCCGCGCGGTCGGTCTCGGCGATGGCCGCCATGCTGGCGCACGAGGTGAAGAACCCGCTGTCCGGCATCCGCGGCGCGGCGCAGTTGCTGGAGCAGACAGCGAGTGATGAGGACCGCTCGCTCACCCGCCTGATCTGTGACGAGGCCGACCGCATCGTCTCGCTGGTCAACCGCATGGAGGTTTTCTCCGACACCACGCCGCCGGAACGCGCGGCGGTCAACATTCACACCGTGCTGGAGCGGGTGCGACAGCTGGCGCAGACCGGCTTCGCCCGGCATCTGCGTCTGGTCGAGCGCTATGACCCCTCGCTGCCCGCGGTCTTCGGCAACCACGACCAGCTCGTCCAGATCTTCCTCAATCGGGTGAAGAACGCCGCCGCGGCGGCGCCGGAAACGGGCGGCGAGATCATTCTGGGCACGACCTTCCAGCGGGGCGTCTCGATCGTCGCGCCCGGCGGTTCGGCACGCACGTTCCTGCCGATCGCCGTGATCGTGCAGGACAACGGCCCCGGCATCCCGGAAGATCTCCGCCCGCACCTCTTCGACCCCTTCATCACGACCAAGCGCAAGGGATCCGGTCTGGGCCTGGCGCTGGTGGCCAAGATCATCGACGACCATGGCGGCGTGATCGGCTTCGACAGCGAGCCCGGCCGCACCGTTTTCCGGGTCTCCCTGCCCATCGCCAGCAAACAGCCGGACGACGATGGCGACGCACTGGAAGCCGGACTGGCATGAGCGAAGCCGCCCGCATACTGGTCGCCGACGACGACAAGGCGATCCGCACGGTTCTGGGCCAGGCGCTCGGGCGGCTGGGCTACGATGTGAGGTCGACGGGGACCGCCGCCGGTCTCTGGCAATGGGTCGAGGGCGGGGAGGGCGATCTCGTGATCACCGACGTGGTGATGCCCGACGAGAACGGCCTCGACCTGATCCCGCGCATCAAGCAGATCCGGCCGGACCTCCGGATCATCGTCATGTCGGCGCAGAACACGCTGCTGACGGCGGTCAAGGCGACCGAGCGGGGCGCCTTCGAGTACCTGCCCAAGCCCTTCGACCTGAAGGAGCTGGTGAACGTCGTCGAGCGGGCATTGAACGCGCCGAGCGGACTGGACGGTATTCGTGCCGGTCGGGCCGAGCCGTCCGACACCCTGCCGCTTATCGGCCGCTCGCAGGCGATGCAGGAGATCTACCGCGTCCTCGCCCGGCTGATGTCGACCGACCTGACGGTCATGATTTCCGGTGAGAGCGGCACCGGCAAGGAGCTGATCGCCCGCGCCCTGCACGATTACGGCAAGCGCCGGCAGGGCCCCTTCGTCGCCATCAACATGGCGGCGATCCCCCGCGAACTGATCGAATCCGAACTCTTCGGCCATGAACGCGGCGCCTTCACCGGGGCCACGCAGCGCTCGTCGGGCCGCTTCGAGCAGGCCGAGGGCGGTACCCTGTTCCTCGACGAGATCGGCGACATGCCGATGGAGGCGCAGACCAGGCTGCTTCGCGTCCTGCAGGAGGGCGAGTACACCACGGTCGGCGGCCGTACGCCGATCCGCACGGACGTGCGCATCGTCGCCGCCACGCACCGCGACCTCAGACTGATGATCCGCCAGGGCCTGTTCCGCGAGGACCTCTTCTACCGGCTCAACGTCGTGCCGATCCGCCTGCCGCCCCTGCGTGAGCGCGCGGAGGACATTCCGGCCCTGGTGGCCCACTTCCTGGCGCTCGCCTCCGACGAGGGGCTGCCGACCAAGACCATCGACACCGGCGCATTGGCCCGGCTGAAGGCCTATCACTGGCCCGGCAATGTGCGCGAGCTGGAGAACCTGATGCGCCGTCTGGCGGTGCTGTACTCCCAGGAGGTGATCGGCGAGGACACCATCGCCGCCGAACTCTCCGACGCCGCGGGCGGGGAAGACAGCGCCGGCGGCAGCCGGCGAAGCGAGAGCATCGGTGCCACGGTCGAGAGTCATCTGCGCGACTATTTCGCCGCCCATCGCGACGCGCTGCCGCCGCCAGGGCTCTACGATCGCATCCTGCACGAGATCGAACGGCCGCTGCTGACCCTGACGCTGGAGGTGACGAAAGGGAACCAGGTGCGGGCGGCCGGACTGCTGGGTTTGAACCGCAATACGCTGCGCAAGAAGATCCGCATGCTGGACATACCGGTGACGCGCGGCTTGAAGGCGGACGGATAACCGGTGTAGTCAGAACGGATTCTGGCCTCCTTCCACCATTGCGTGAGACAAGGTGCAGATGCGTGGAAGTGTGCTCGTCCGCTCGTACGGGCCGTCGCCGTCATGACGGTCGAGGATCGTATTGACTCCGCACCCCGCAATTCCGGTCAGCGGCGGGTGAGCCGCTCGCGGCGGATCTACCAGCGCTTCGCCGTCTGGGCGCGGCGCACCCGGCTGTCGACCAAGCTCGCCATCCTGCTGACCATCGCCGGCCTGGTCGCCGGCATGGCGACCTATGCCGCGCTGACGGGCACGCCGCCTCTGGGGCCCGATCCCGACCAGATTTTCATCCTGCTCAATATCGACCTGATCATCCTGCTGGCGCTGGCGGCGATCGTGGCGCGCCGCATCGTCAGTCTGGCGGTCGAGCGGCGGCGCGGCCAGGCCGGCTCGAAGCTGCATCTCAGGCTAGCCGTACGCTTCAGCCTGGTGGCCGTGGTGCCCTCGATCGTGGTCGCGACCTTCTCCGCCGTGATGTTCAATTTCGGCGTCCAGTCCTGGTTCGACAACTTGGTGCGCACGGCGATCGAAGAGTCGCGCATCGTCGCGGAGGCCTATTTCCGCGAGCACGGCAGGGCGCTCGAGCTCGACATTCGCGAGATCGCCACCATCCTCAACGACCAGTCGAATCAGCTGCAGTCCAACCAGCTGATCTTCGCGCGTTTCGTCGACGATATCGCCGATGCGTACGAGCTGTCCGAACTGGTGATCGCCGAGGGAGACGGAGACCTCGTCATCCGCTCGTCGGAGACGGCGGTGCCCAACCCCATTCCGTTCTATCCGGGCTCGCTGCAGACCGCCCAGCAGGGCAATGTCGCGGTCTTCCCCAGCGCCGACGACGACAAGGTGCGGGCGATGATCCGGCTCGCCAATTTCGAGGACAGCTTCCTGATCGTCAGCCGGCCGGTACAGCCCATCGTCATCGGCTATCTGGAGCGCGTGCAGGCGGCGAGCAGCGAGTACAACACGCTGCGTCTGCGCTCGTCGGAACTGCAGATCACCTTCACGGCGATCTATATCGGCGTGGCGCTGCTTCTGCTGATGATCTCGGTGCGTGTCGGCCTGCTGTTCGCCGACCGCCTGGTCACGCCCATCTCGGCCCTGATCAGCGCGTCGGAGCGGGTGAGGGCGGGCGACCTGACCGTGCGCGTGCCCACCGCGAATGACGGCGACGAGCTGACCAGCCTCGGGCGCTCCTTCAACCGGATGACCGGGCAGTTGGAAAGCCAGCGCCGCGAACTGGTCGAGGCCAACCGCCAGCTCGACGACCGCCGACGCTTCACCGAGGCGGTGCTGACCGGGGTCACCTCGGGCGTGCTCGGCCTGACGCCGGACGGCACCGTGACGCTTGCCAACAAGGCGGCGACCGAGCTGCTCGGGGTTCGGCGGGAAAACCTGGTGGGCCGCAAGCTGGTGGATGAATTCAGCGATTTCAGTGAATTGTTGGAGAATTCTAAAGCACGGTATCAGCGCGTTCAGGAAAAGCAGATCAAGATCTGGCGGGGCGGGGAGATGCGCACGCTCCTGGTCCGGGTGACCCTGGAACCCGGTGAGGAGGCCCTGCATGGTCACGTCGTCACCTTCGACGATATCACCGAACTGCTCTCCGCCCAGCGCAAGGCCGCCTGGGCCGACGTGGCGCGCCGCATCGCGCACGAGATCAAGAACCCGCTGACGCCCATCCAGCTTTCCGCCGAACGCCTCAAGCGGCGTTATCTGAAGCAGATCACCAGCGATCCGGAGACCTTCGAGCTTTGCACCGACACCATCGTGCGGCAGGTCGGCGATCTCGGCCGCATGGTCGATGAGTTCTCGGCCTTCGCGCGCATGCCCAACCCGGTGATGCGCGAGGAGAACGTGGCCGATCTGATCCGCCAGTCGGTCGAGTTGCAGAAGCAGGCCTATCCCAAGCTCACCTTCGATCTGGACCTGCCGGACCGCCCCGTGACCATCGTCTGCGACACGCGACAGATCGGCCAGTTGCTGACCAATCTGATCCAGAACGCGCATGATGCCATCGAGGGACGGCGCAAGCGGGAGAAGTCCCTGAAGGGGCGGATCGGTCTTCGCCTGGTCGCGCCGGCGGAGACCGAGCAGGTGCGCATCGTCATCGTGGACAACGGCAAGGGCCTGCCCGATGGCGATCGCGACCGGCTGACCGAGCCCTACGTGACAACGCGCGAGAAGGGGACGGGTCTGGGCCTCGCCATCGTCAAGAAGATCGTGGAGGATCACGCCGGGACCCTGACCCTGGAGGATCGGGAAGCCGAAGGCGCGCGTGTCACGGTGACCCTTCCCGTCAACGCCGGCGCGAAAGGTGGCGACCATCGCGCGCAGGACTGAGCTGGCATTGGCTGCGCCGGAACCCCAGATGATGGGGCTGTCGGGAACCGGCGCCGGCGCGGGCCGGCGGCAGGCCGCCCCGGCATTCGCCTGGGCGCGAATCACTGGCTCTGATAAGCCTCGACCATGTCTGCTGAGATCCTAGTAATCGATGACGAGGCGGATATCCGCCTCCTGCTGACCGGAATCCTGGAGGACGAGGGCTATCGCACGCGCCAGGCCGGCGACGCGGACGAGGCGCTCGACCAGATCCGCGGCCGGCGCCCGGATCTGATCGTCCTCGACATCTGGCTGCAGGGCAGCCGCATGGACGGACTCGAACTGCTCGCCGAGGTGCGCCAGGTCCATCCGCTGGTGCCGGTGGTGATGATTTCCGGCCACGGCACCATCGAGATGGCCGTCGACGCCATCAAGCGCGGCGCCTACGACTTCATCGAGAAGCCGTTCAAGACCGACCGGCTGCTGCTGCTGGTCGAGCGCGCGATCGAATCCGCCCGCCTGCGCCGCGAACTGGAGAGCCTGAAGGAACGTTTCGGCGAGGATGACGAACTCATCGGCAGTTCGCCGGCAATCCAGCATGTGCGCCAGCAGATCCAGCGCGTCGCGCCGACCAACAGCCGGGTGCTGATCACCGGACCGGCCGGCGCCGGCAAGGAGATCGTGGCACGGCTGCTGCACGGCCACTCGGCGCGTGCCGGCGGCACGTTCGTGGCGATCAACTGCGCCACGCTGGATCCGGACCGCCTCGAGGAGGAGCTGTTCGGCGTCGAACTCGACGACCATCACGGGCCGCGCAAGGTGGGCACGTTCGAGCGCGCCAATGGCGGGACCCTGCTGCTGGACGAGGTGGCCGACATGCCGCTCGCCACCCAGGGCAAGATCGTGCGCGTACTGCAGGAGCAGGCCTTCTTCCGGCAGGGCGGCACGACCAGGGTCAGTGTCGACGTGCGGGTGATCGCCTCGACCAACCGGAACCTGCAGAACGAGATCACCGAGGGCAAGTTCCGGGAAGACCTCTACTACCGCCTCAACGTCGTGCCCATTCACGTCCCGGCGCTGGCCAGCCGGCGCGAGGACATACCGCTCCTGGCCCAGCACTTCATGGAGCGCTCCGCTGCCGTGCAGGGCCTGCCGGCACGCCGCTTCGGCAATGACGCCGTGGCGGCGCTGCAGACCTACAACTGGCCCGGCAATGTGCGCCAGCTGCGCAACGTGGTCGAATGGCTGCTGATCATGGTGACCGGCGATCCCTCGCGCCCGATAGGCGCGGACATGCTGCCGCCGGAGGTGACGGGCGTGGCGCCCGTGTCGACGCAGGCGGCGCGCAGCGGCGAGCTGCTCGGCCTGCCGCTGCGGGAGGCCAGGGAGCTTTTCGAGCGCGACTATCTGATCGCCCAGTTGAACCGCTTCGACGGCAATATCAGCCGCACGGCGGAGTTCGTCGGCATGGAGCGCTCGGCCCTGCACCGCAAGCTGAAGGGCCTGGGCATCACGATTTCCGAGCGCATGGGCGCTTGACATCGCCGCGCGATCGGCACTCCCTTCGTGCCCCGGACACGCTATTCGAGGACAGATAGCACATGAAGGTCGTCGTCTGCGGCGCCGGCCAGGTCGGCTCGAACATCGCGCGCTACCTGGCGGGCGAGAACAATGACGTCACGGTCATCGACCAGTCGGCCGCACTCGTCCAGAAGCTGGCCGACAGTTTCGACGTCCAGGCCATCGTCGGCCACGCCGCGCTGCCGCCGGTGCTGGAGCAGGCCGGCGCCGGCGACGCGGACCTGCTGATTGCCGTCACCCAGTCGGACGAGGTGAACATGGTGGCCTGCCAGGTCGCCCATTCGCTGTTCCAGGTACCGACAAAGATCGCCCGCGTGCGCAACCAGTCCTATCTCGACCCGGTCTGGGCCGACCTGTTCAGCCGCGAGCACATGCCGATCGACGTCATCATCTCGCCGGAGATGGAAGTGGCCAAGGCGGTCTCACGGCGCCTGCAGGTGCCCGGAGCCTTCGACATGATCCCCTTCGCCGACGGCCGGGTGCGGGTGATCGGCGTGATCTGCAACGATCGCACGCCGATCCTCAACACGCCGCTCCGGCAGTTGACGGGCCTGTTTCCCGACCTGCAGATCGAGATCCTGGCGATCGTCCGCGACAACAAGCCGAGGATCCCGGACAGCAACGACCAGATGCTCGCGGGCGACGAAGTCTACTTCGTCACCGAAACCGCCCATGTGCGCCGCGCCATGGCTGCCTTCGGCCACGAGGAGCCGGAGGCGCGCCGGATCGTCATCGTCGGAGGCGGCAATATCGGCCTGTTCCTGGCAGAGACCATCGAGCGCGACCACCCAGGCGTCACCATCCGCATGGTCGAATCCAATCCGGCGCGCGCGACGATGGCCGCTGAGCGGCTGACGCGCACCACGGTGCTGAACGGCGACGGCCTCGATCCGGAGATCCTGGAAGAGGCGAACGTCAACATGGCGGAAACCATCGTCGCCGTGACCAATGACGACGAGGTCAATATCCTGGCCTCGCTGCTGGCCAAGCGGCATGGCTGCCAGCGCGCGGTGACGCTGATCAACAAGACGACCTACGGCCCGCTGATCACGACGCTGGGCATCGACGCGGTGGTCAGCCCGCGGGCGATCACCGCCTCGACGATCCTTCAGCACGTCCGCCGCGGCCGCATCAAGGCGGTCCATTCGCTGCGCGACGGCTTCGCCGAGGTGATCGAGGCGGAGGCGCTGGAGACCTCGCCGCTCGTCGGCAAGCCGATCAAGGAGATCCGCCTGCCGTCGGATGTCATCTTCGGCGCCGTGGTGCGGGCGGAGGAGGTGATCATTGCCCGGCCGACGACCGTCATCAAGCCGCACGACCGGGTGATCCTGCTGGCGCGCAGTCAATCGGTTCGCAAGATCGAAAAGCTGTTCGCTGTCCGGCTCGAGTTCTTCTAAGAAGCCAGTACCGCATTCTCCAGCCGAGCCAACCGGAGCAACCATGCCGCGCTACGCCTATGTGAACGGGCGATATGTTCCCCACGATCAGGCCGCCGTCCATGTCGAGGATCGCGGCTTCCAGTTCGCCGACGGCGTCTACGAGGTGATCACCGTGCAGAACGGCCGCCTGGTCGACGAGGAGGGCCATGTGCGCCGGCTCGACCGCTCGCTGGGCGAACTCGCCATCGCGCGGCCCATGTCGGGCAGGGCGATGGCGCTGGTGATGCGCACGCTGATCCGCCGAAACGGCGTGACGAACGGCATCGTCTACCTGCAGATCACCCGCGGCGTGGCGCCGCGGGACTTCAAGTACCCCAAGGGCGTCACGCCGACCCTGGTGATGACCACCCGGCACATGGATCTCGACCCGCGCGCCCGGATCGAGCAGGGCGTCGCCGTCATCACGATCCCCGATATACGGTGGAAGCGCAGAGATATCAAATCAGTAGCTCTTCTTCCTCAAGCGATGGGCAAGCAAAAGGCGGCCGAAGCCGGCGCCTTCGAGGCGTGGCAGGTCGACGACGAGGGCAACGTCACCGAGGGCTGCTCGTCCAATGCCTGGATCGTCACCGGGGAAGGGCGACTTGTCACCCGGCACGCCAGCAACAGCATCCTCAACGGTATCACGCGGCAGTCGCTGCTGCGTCTCGCCGGCGAGGCCGGCATCGCCTTCGAGGAGCGGCCGTTCAGCGTCGAGGAAGCCTACAACGCCCGCGAGGCCTTCATCTCCAGCGCCACGACTTATGTCATGCCGGTGACCTCGATCGACGGCAGGACGATCGGCGACGGCCGTCCAGGCGCGCTCGGCCGCCGCCTGCGCGAAGCCTATCTCGACCACGCGCGGGCCGCTTCTCCGTAGCCTGCCCCGCTGCCTGCTGCATGGCCTGTCGCGGCGGGGCACCACGGACCGCGACCGCCCACAATGCTGCGGTGCAATATTGCATTGCTTGGCGTCTCGCAATTGAGGCACCATATAGCGTCCGAACGATTTGTCAGCCCGAACGGCGCCCCGGCGCCGCTCCAAGAACGAACCGCCAATGAAAGACGGCCAAATGTCTGAAAAATCCCAAAACGTTCAAGACGTTTTCCTGAACCACATTCGCAAGAACAAGACGCCGGTCACGGTGTTCCTCGTCAACGGCGTGAAGCTTCAGGGAATCGTCACCTGGTTCGACAATTTCTCCGTCCTGCTCCGGCGCGACGCGCACAGCCAGCTTGTGTACAAGCACGCCATCTCCACCATCATGCCGTCCCAGCCGATCCAGCTTTTCGACGGCAACAAGGAAGAAGCCTAGGATCGACGTGACGATCCACATGGAGCAGCCGCGCGACGGGGATGTCACCCGTGCCATCGTCATCCACCCGGTGCTGCACGACGCCGCGCCGCGTGGACGCTCGCCCGAAGCCTGCCTCGACGAGGCCGTCGGCCTGGCCCACGCGATCAGGCTCGACGTCGTGCTGTCCCGTCTCGTCCGGGTGGCCAAGGCGCAGCCGGCCACGCTGATCGGCGGCGGGGCAATCGAGGAACTGGCCGAAGCCGCCAGGGATGGCGCGGCCGACATCGTGGTCGTCGACGCCGCGCTGACGCCCGTGCAGCAGCGCAATCTGGAGACGCGCCTCGACCGCAAGGTGATCGACCGAACCGGGCTGATCCTCGAGATTTTCGGCGAGCGTGCGCGAACCAGGGAAGGCGTGCTGCAGGTCGATCTCGCCCACCTTACCTATCAGCGGTCGCGCCTCGTGCGCTCCTGGACCCACCTGGAGCGGCAGCGCGGCGGCGCCGGCTTCCTGGGCGGCCCCGGCGAGCGGCAGATCGAGATCGACCGCCGCCTGATCGACGAGAAGATCACCCGGCTGAAGAAGGATTTGGAACAGGTTCGCCGTACGCGGGGACTGCACCGTGGCGCCCGCGAACGCGTACCCTATCCCGTGGTCGCGCTTGTGGGTTACACCAACGCCGGAAAGTCCACACTTTTCAATCGCCTGACAGAATCCCAGGTCGTCGCCAAGGACTTGCTGTTCGCGACCCTGGATCCGACCATGCGGCAGCTCGATCTCGGTGACGGCCTCAAGGTCATCCTGTCCGACACGGTCGGCTTCATCTCCGATCTGCCGACCCAACTGGTCGCCGCCTTCCGCGCCACGCTGGAGGAGGTCGACGCGGCCGACCTGATCTTGCATGTGCGGGACATCGCGCACGAGGACACCGCCGCCCAGCGGACCGACGTGGCGGCGGTGCTCGGCGAGATGGGAATCGACGTCAACACCGACGAGCGCATCCTCGAGGTGCTCAACAAGGTCGACCTGCTGGCCGATGACGATCCTCGCCGGCATGAAGCCGGGCGGGAAGGGGCTTTCGCCATCTCCGCGCTGACCGGGGAAGGGGTGAAGGCGCTGCTCGAGGAGATCCATCGCCGGCTGTCGCGTCTGCGCGAGACGGTGGAGGTGTCTGTCGACATCACCGACGGCAGCACCATCGCCTGGCTGCACGAGCGCGGCCAGGTGATCGAGCGGAACGACGATGGCGATCACGCCCATATGCGCGTGGCGCTCGCGCCGGCGGATGTGGCACGCCTCGAACGCCGGCTTGACCGGACGGTCGCCCCCGTCGCGGCGCCCCACCCGACGTCCTGACCCGCCCGATGGTGGATCACGAGCGGGTGGCCGCCCTGCTGCAGGCGGTCGCGGCGTCGGAGATCATGCCACGCTTTCGGCGCCTGGCCCGCCACGACGTCACCGAAAAGGCGCCGGGAGACGTGGTCACCGTCGCCGATACCGCCGCCGAGCGGGAACTGGCGGCGGGTCTCCTGGCCATGCTGCCTGGGTCCGTGGTCGTCGGCGAGGAAGCGGCCGCCAGCGATCCTGGAATTCTCGGCCTGCTGACTGGCGAGGCACCGGTCTGGGTGATCGATCCGATCGACGGCACGCGGAACTTCGCGGCGGGCAGGACACCCTTCGTCTCGATGGTGGCCCTGGTGGAGAGAGGGCGAACGATCGGCGGCTGGATCGTCGATCCGGTCGCGAAGCGGACCGCCATCGCCGTGGTGGCGCGGGGTGCCTTCCTGGATGCAGCCGCGCTGTGCCTGGCGCCCGCGGCTCAGTCGGTGTCGGCCTGGCGCGGGCGTTTCAACCCGGGCAAGAGCGGTCCGCGCCGCCGCCGTTCAGAGGCCATCCGCGACCGCATCGGCCGGCACGACCTGCTGACATCGGCCGGTGCGACCTATGTGGAGGTTGCCAGGGGCGAGATCGACTTCGCGATCTTCCAGAACCAGCTGCTGAAGCCCTGGGACCACCTGGCCGGCGCGCTGCTGGTGACGGAGGCGGGCGGCGTGGCCAAGGCGCCAGGCAGCGGCGATCCCTACGCGAGCACGCTCGAGGCCGGCCCGCTGCTCGTCGCACGCTCGCCCACGGTATGGCAGGAGATCGCCGACATCTACAATCAGATAATGGATTAGAAATAGTCGTTAGTATTCTGTTTTATAAACCATTTTCTTTTGCTTCATCCCAGTACGCGTCCATTGTCTCAAGGTCGCTGTCCTCGGGCCTCTTGCCGTCCCGGGCCAGCCGTTCCTCGATGTAGACGAAACGGCGCTCGAACTTGGTGTTGGTCCGTCGCAGCGCCGCCTCGGCATCGATGCCGGACTTGCGGGCGAGATTGACGATGACGAACAGCAGGTCGCCGATTTCCGCCTCCAGCCGGTCCTGCGGCCCCTCGAGCTCGGCTTTCACCTCGGCCAGTTCCTCGTCGACCTTGTGGATCACGTCGGCCATGTCGTCCCAATCGAATCCGACCCGCGCGGCGCGCTTCTGCAGCTTCAGGGCGCGGCTGAGCGCCGGCAGGCCAAGGGCGACGCCATCGAGGGTGCCGGCGGCGGCGCCCGGTGCGGAGCGGCTGGCCTTGCTGTCGCGCTCGGCCGCCTTCTGGTCCTCCCAGCGCGTCGCCATGGCGGCGGCGGTGCGGATGTCGACCGCGCCGAAGACGTGCGGATGGCGGGCGATCATCTTGTCGGCGATGGCGGCGGCGATCGCGTCGAAGCCGTAGAGACCGCGCTCCTCGGCCATGCGGGCGTAAAACACCACCTGAAAGAGCAGGTCGCCCAGTTCCTCCTTCAACTCCGCGAAATCGCCGCGCTGGATGGCGTCGGCCACCTCGTAGGATTCTTCGATCGTGTAGGGCGCGATGGTCTGGAAATCCTGCTCGAGATCCCAGGGGCAGCCATTCTGCGGATCGCGTAGCCTGTTCATGACGGCGAGCAGGCGGGCCATCGGATCGTCGATGGCGCTGACGGGCGAAGAAGCCATGAACCATGACCCGTTTCGTGAGGATGAATCGGCGATGCCGATGGAATCGGCCGCATTGTCGTCGGCACGGCCGCGTCCTGCAACGCCGGCACGGGCCGATATCAAGCGGTAGGGGCGACGATTGCGGAACGTGTCGGGATCGCGGGACCGCGATCCTTTAACCGGATAATCAATATTATGGTAAATACTGATGATCGATACCTCAACCGCCACCGGCGATCCGGTCGAGTTCCGCCCGGTGCTCGTGCATGCGCAGAAAGATCCGGTAGTCCCTGTCGAAACGCGCGGCCTTGTCGCGATCCGGCCGGCGGACCTCGCCGTCACTGCCCATCCGCGCGGCGGCTTCCCGCAGGTTGGCGAACGCGCCAGCGGCGGTCGCCGCCACCATGGCCGTGCCCAGCAGTACCGCGTCCAGCGTTTCGGGAACCACCACGTCGCATTGTGTCGCATCGGCGTAGAGCGCCATCAGCAGCGGGTTCCTGGTGTGCCCGCCGGTGACGTGCAGCGTGTCGATCTCGAAGCCCCGGTCGTTCAGCGTCTCGAGGATGTGCCTGACACCAAGCGCGATGCCAACCGCCGTGCGCCAGTAAAGCCGGCAGAGACTGTCGAAGGAATCGTCGAGCCCGAGGCCGCTGATCACGCCGAGAGCGTGCGGATCGGCCAGCGGCGAGCGGTTGCCGTGAAAGTCCGGCAGCACGTGCAGCCGCCGGGCGAAGGCGTCGCCCTCCTCGCCCTCCATTTCCATAACGCGCTCGACGATCTTTTGGTGCATCGCCGCCGACGGCTCGCCACCGGCGGAATGCCAGCGGATGATGTGGTCGAGCAAGGCGCCGGTGGCGGACTGGCCACCCTCGTTGAGCCAGAGGTCGGGCAGCACTGCGCCGTAATACGGACCCCAGATGCCCGGCGTCGGACGCGGCACGGGCGACAGTGCCATCACACAGCTCGAGGTGCCGGCGATCAGGCCCATGTGCCGGGCCGCCCCCTCGCCCGCCAGCTTGCCCCCCAGCACACCCAGCACGCCGGCATGGGCATCGATAAGTCCCGCGCCGATCCGGCAGGCGGTCGTCAGGCCGAGCGCTTCCGCCGCCTCGGGTGCGAGCGCGCCGAGATCGGCCGCCACGGGACTCGCCCTTTCAGGCAGACCGCCTCTTTCCAGCAGATCCTCGAGCCCGACCTCGCCCAGGAAATCGCCCTGCCAGCCGACGTCCTCGTGCCCGAGATAGGTCCACTTGCAGGTCAGCGTGCATTGCGACCGGGCCGTCGATCCGCTGGCCATCCAGGTCAGGTAGTCGGTCAGGTCGAGGAACAGGCCGGCGGCCGCCCAGGTTTCCGGCGCGTGGCGCTTCAGCCACATCAGCTTCGGGATTTCCATTTCCGGCGACATGACGCCGCCGACATAGTCCAGAACCCGGTGTCCGGTCTGCGTACAGGCCTCCGCCTCGTCCATCGCCCGGTGGTCGAGCCAGGCGATGGTGTCGAAGCGTGGCTCGCCACCCGGTGAAACCGGCAGCGGCGACCCGTCGCGTGCGCGCACGACGAGCGAACAGGTGGCGTCGAAACTGATGCCGCGCACCGCGGCCGGAGGGCGCCCCGCAAGCGACATGACCTCGCGCACGGCGGCGCAGACCGCCCGCCAGATATCAGCCGAATCATGCTCGGCGAAGTTCGGCCGGGGACGGTTCATGTGGATCGGCCGTTCGGCGCGGCCAATCATCTCTCCGCCAATGGTGAACAGGCCGGCCCTGGCGCTGCCCGTTCCGACATCGACAGCCACCACCAGATCGTTCACGTTTCCTGCTCCATCGCTCCCCGGTGGCGCCGGACGAGCGCCGGAAGCTCTGCCATGTCGGCGAAGACCGCGTCCGGACCGGCCTGACGGATGGCCGCCCGGTGCGCGGCGGCGCCGGCATGGCTGCCGCCGGTGAAGGCGAAAACGGTCATGCCCGCGCGCCTGCCCGCCTCGATGCCCGCCGGGCTGTCCTCGATCACGACGCAGCGCGACGCGGACGCCTTCATGCGCTCCGCGGCGAACAGAAACAGATCGGGCGCCGGCTTCCCATCCCTGACCATGGAGGCACTGTAGATATTCGGCTCGAACAGATCGAGGAGACCGGTGACATGGAGTGACAGCCGGATCCGCTCCAGCTGGCTCGAGGACGCGACACAGCGGGGAACGGCTACCCTCTTGATCGCTTCTTTTACATGAGGAATCGGACGTAATTCCTTGCGAAATAGCTCATAAAGTGATTCGCGCATCTCCCTGAGGCGGTCATTGGCGAGGTCGACGCCATAGCGTTCGCTGAGGATGTCGCACGTCGCCGCCATGCTCCTGCCGAGGAAGCGCGCCTGCGCCTCGGCCGCGGTCATGGTGAGGCCGGCACGGGCCATGGCGGCAAGCAGAACCTGCAGCGAGAGCAACTCGCTGTCCACGAGGACGCCGTCGCAGTCGAAGATCAGCAGCGGCCCGTCTGCCTGGTTCCTGGCCATCCGGCCTGTCGCCCTACCAGCAGGTATAGCCGCCGTCGGCGAGCACCACCGAGCCGGTCATCAGCGAGGCGGCATCGGAGGCGAGGAAATGCACCACCGAGGCGATCTCGTCCGGCCGCCCTGCCCGGCCCATCGGCGTCATCTCCTTCCACATCCGGTACATCTCCGGGTTCTCGCGCATGCCGAACGCGGTCAGCGGCGTCTCGACATAGGTCGGCGCCACGGCGTTCACCCGCACGCCCCGGCCCGCCCATTCCGCCGCCAGCGAGCGGGTCAGGTGATGCACGGCGGCCTTGGAGGCATTGTAGAAGCTCTGCGGTTGCGGCTTGTTGACGATGAAGCCGGACATGGACCCGACATTGACGATGGCGCCGGCGCCCTGGCCCAGCATCAGCCGGCCGAAGGCCCGGCAGCACCAGAACAGGCCGTCGACATTGACGTCCATGTGGAAGCGCCAGTGGTCGTCGCTGGTCTCCTCCGCAGGCACGTCGGAGATGGCGACGCCGGCATTGTTGACGAGGATGTCGACCCGGCCGAAGCGCGCGGCGGTCTCGCTGGCGATCCGGTCAACATCGGCCGAACGGGTGACGTCGAGCTCGCTGCCATGCGCCTCTATACCGAGCCGCCGGAGCTCGGCGACGCAGCTCTCCGCGCGTTCCGGCCGGACCTCGGCCACGACGACCGTGGCGCCGGCCTCGCCCAGGGCTGCGGCGCAGGCGGCACCTATGCCCTGGCCGCCACCGGTGACGACGGCGACCTTGCCGTCCAGTTTCAGCTTCTCGAGGTACATGCGCGTGCCCTTCAGCTCATCCAGTTGCCGCCGTCGACGTTGAAGGTCTGGGCGACGACGTAGGCGCTTTCCGGCCCGGCGAGGAACACGGCCATGCCAGTCAGGTCCTCGGGCGTGCCCATGCGTCCGAAGGGCACGCCCTCGCCGACCGCGCGCTTCTTCTCACCGGGGGCGAGGCCCTCATATCGGGCGAACAGCGCGTCGACCTGGTCCCAGTGCTCGCCATCGACCACGCCGGGCGCGATGGCGTTGACGTTGATGCCGTGGCGGATCAGGTCGAGCCCGGCGGACTGGGTCAGGCTGATCACCGCCGCCTTGCTGGCGCAGTAGACGGCCACCAGCGCCTCGCCGCGCCGCCCGGCCTGGCTTGCCATGTTGATGATGCGCCCACCCCTGCCCTGCTCGACCATGACGCGGGCGGCGGCTTGCAGGGTGAACAGCGTGCCGGCGACATTGACCTCGAAAAGGCGCCGATAGCTCTCCCTGGTGATCCCGGCGATCGGCGCGGCGTCGAACAGGGCGGCGTTGTTGACCAGGATGTCGAGCGCGCCCGAATGATCCCGGACGCGGCTGACGGCCGCATCGATCGAAGTCTGGTCGGTCACGTCGAGGTCGACGGCATAGGCGCCCTGCCCGATCTCCGCGGCCGAGCGCCGGGCGCGTTCGACGTCGATGTCGCCGAGCGCGACGGTCGCCCCCTCCTTCGCGAACGCCGCGGCGAAGGCGCGGCCGATGCCCCGCGCCGCCCCGGTGATCAGCGCCGACTTGCCGGCCAGACGCCGCATCAAAGCGCCTCGCCGTTCTCGTCGAAACGATGGATGCGCTCGCTCTCCGGCGTGAGGAAGACCTTGTCGCCGTGACGCACCGGAAACTCGCCGTCCGCGCGGGCGGTGACCTGGCCGATACCCGGCACCTCGACATGCAGCAGCGTGTCGGAGCCGAGATGTTCCGCCACCCCCACGGTGCCCGACCAGGCGCCGCTCTCGGTGGAGAGCTGCACGTGCTCCGGCCGGATGCCGATGGTGACTGCCTGGCGCCTCTCCGCCTCCGCCCCGGTGACGAGGTTCATCCTGGGCGAGCCGATGAAGCCGGCGACGAACAGGTTGCGCGGATGGCGGTAGAGCTCGAGCGGGGAGCCGACCTGCTCGATCCGACCCCGGTTCAGGACCACGATCTTGTCGGCCATGGTCATCGCCTCGATCTGGTCGTGGGTCACGTAGATCATGGTGGTGGCGAGCGAATGGTGCAGTTCGCTGATCTCCAGGCGCATGTTGACGCGCAGGGCCGCATCGAGGTTCGAGAGCGGCTCGTCGAACAGGAAGGCCTTGGGCTGGCGCACGATCGCCCGGCCGATCGCCACGCGCTGGCGCTGGCCGCCGGACAGCTGTCCGGGACGTCGGTCGAGGTAATCGGTCAGGTTCAGGATGCGTGCGGCATCGCGCACCTTGCGGTCGATCTCCTCCCTGTCCACCTTGGCCATGCGCAGCGGGAAGGCGATGTTCCTGTAGACCGTCATGTGCGGATAGAGCGCGTAGGACTGGAAGACCATCGACAGGCCGCGCCGGGCCGGCGGCAGACGGGTGCCGTCCTGGCCGTCGATCAGGATGCGCCCGCCCGAAATGTCCTCCAGCCCAGCGATCAGGCGCAAGAGCGTGGATTTTCCACAGCCCGACGGCCCGACGAAGACGACGAACTCGCCGTCACCGACCTCGAGGTCGACGCCGGGGATGATCTCGGCGTCGCCGAAGGACTTGGACACGTTCTCGAGGATGATCTGGCCCATTGTGGGTCGCCTCCGTTGTCTACTTCACCGCGCCGAAGGTCAGGCCGCGGACGAGCTGCTTCTGCGAGAACCAGCCGAGCACCAGGATCGGCGCGATGGCGAGGGTCGAGGCGGCCGACAGCTTGGCCCAGAACAGACCCTCGGGACTGGAATAGGAGGCGATGAAGGCGGTCAGCGGCGCCGCGTCCGCCGCCGTCAGGTTCAGCGACCAGAACGCCTCGTTCCAGGCCAGGATGATGTTCAGCAGCAGGGTCGAGGCGATCCCCGGCGTCGCCATGGGCGCCAGGATGTAGACGATCTCCCGCGACAGTGAGGCGCCGTCCATGCGCGCCGCCTCCAGGATGTCGCCGGGGATCTCGCGGAAATAGGTGTAGAGCATCCAGATGATGATCGGCAGGTTGATCAGCATCAGGACGATGACCAGGCCCACCAGCGTGTCGAGCAGGCCGGTGTTGCGGAACAGAAGGTAGATCGGCACCAGCACGCCGACCGGCGGCAGCATCTTGGTCGAGAGCATCCACATCAGCACGTTCTTGGTGTGCCGCGACGGCGAGAAGGCCATCGACCACGCGGCCGGAATGGCGATCAGCAGACCGAGCAGCGACGAGCCGAAGGCGATGATGACCGAGTTCAGCGCGTGCTTGAGGTAGTCGGAGCGCGTGTTGACCTCGATGTAGTTCTCCAGCGTCCAGTCGAAGAACAGCAGGCTGGGCGGCGTGGCGATGGCCTCGGACTCGGTCTTGAAGCTGGTCAGGATGGTCCAGAAGATCGGGAAGAACAGCAGGATGCCGATCAGCCAGCCGATGGCTGTGAAGACCAGCTTGCGCTGCGTGGTGACGGCGCGGGCCATGGCTCAAGCCTCCAGGTTCTTGCCGATCATGCGGATCAGGAAGACCGCGACGATATTGGCCAGGATGACCGCGATGATGCCGCCGGCCGCCGCCGCGCCGGCGTCGTAGTTGAGCAGCGCCTGGGCAAAGACGAGGAAGGTGAGATTGGTCGAGGCCGTCCCCGGCCCGCCATTGGTGGTGACCAGGATCTCGGCGAAGACCGAGAGCAGGAAGATGGTCTCGATCAGGACCACCACGGTCAGCGCGCGGGAGAGATGCGGCAGGGTGATGAAGAAGAAGATCGAGACCGGGCCGGCGCCGTCAATCTCGGCCGCCTCCTTCTGCTCGCTGTCCAGCGACTGCAGGGCGGTGAGGATGATCAGCGTGGCGAAGGGCAGCCAGCCCCAGGAGACGATCAGGATGATGGAAAACAGCGGCGCGTCGGCCAGCCAGTCGATGGGCTGGAAGCCGAGCGAGGTAGCCAGCCAGGCGAATACCCCGTTGGCCGGGTGCATCAGCATGTTCTTCCACACCAGGGCCGAGACCGTCGGCATGATGAAGAAGGGCGAGATGGTGAGCAGGCGCACGATGCCCTGCCCGAAGAACGGCTGGTCGAGCAGGATGGCAAGGAAGGTGCCGCCGACGACGGTGATCAGCAGCGTACCGCCGACCAACAGCAGCGTGTTCGCGATGGCCGCGCCGAAGGCCGGGTCGGTGACGAAGTAGACGTAGTTCTCCAGGCCATCGAACGTTTCCGTCCCCGGCATCAGCAGATTGTAGCGCAGCAGCGAGAAGTAGAGTGTCATGCCCAGCGGGATGAGCATCCATGCCAGCAGCATGATCACGGCGGGGCTGAGCATCAGCCGCGCGGTATGGCGCGTGTGCAGCGTGGCCATGGCGCCGCTCCTCTGTGCCTGCGTCGTCAGGGAAGCAAGGGTGGGGCACCCCGGGCCGGGGAGGTATCGGCCACGGGGTGCCCTGCCGGATGGCGGCTAGTCGAGATAGCCGCCGCGTGACATCTCGCGTTCGGCGAGGTTCTGAGCCGTCGCCAGCGCATCCTCCACCGAGGTCTGCCCGGCGAGGGCGGCGGCGAACTGCTGTCCGACCGTGGTGCCGAGGCCCTGGAACTCGGGAATGGCGACGAACTGGACGCCGACATAGGGCACCGGATCGACCGTCGGGTTGATCGGGTCGGCCGACATGATCGATTCCAGCGTGAGTTCGGCAAACGGTGCCGCTTCCTGATAGGCCGGATTCTCGTAGAGCGACGTACGCGTACCCGGTGGCACGTTGGCCCAGCCCTCCTCCTCGGCCACCAGTTCGAGATAGTCCCGGCTGGTCGCCCAGGCGATGAAGGTCTGCGCCGCCTCGGCCTGCTGGCTGCCCGCCGGTACCGCCAGCGACCAGGCCCACAGCCAGTTGCCGCGCGGGCCGAGCCCGTTGTCCGGCGCCAGCGCGAAGCCGACGCTGTCGGCGACCTCGCTGTCATCGGGATTGGTGACGAAGGAGGCGGCCACCGTGGCGTCGATCCACATGGCGCAATGGCCGGTCTGGAACAGCGCCAGGTTTTCGTTGAAGCCGTTCGAGGAGGCGCCGGGCGGTCCGGCGTCGGTCATCAGGTCGACGTAGAAGTTCAGCGTCTCCGCCCATTGCGGGCTGTCGAACTGCGGGTTCCACTCCTCGTCGAACCAGCGCGCGCCGAAGGAGTTCGCCATGGCCGTCAGGAAGGCCATGTTCTCGCCCCAGCCGGGCTTGCCGCGCAGGCACACGCCGTAGATCTCGTTCTCGCGATCGGTCAGCTGGCGGGCGGCGTCGGCGACGAAGTCCCAGCTCGGCGCCCGCGGCATCTCGATGCCCGCGTCGGCGAACAGGTCGGTACGGTACATCACCATCGAGCTCTCGCCGTAGAACGGCGCGGCGTAGAGCGTGCCGTCGACCGACAGGCCGTCGCGGATCGGCGGCAGCAGGTCGCCGACGTCGTAGTCGGCGCCGAGGTCGTCGAGCGGCAGCAGCCAGTCCTGCGCCGCCCAGATCGGCACCTCGTAGGTGCCGATGGTCATCACGTCGTACTGGCCGCCCGAGGTGGCGATGTCGGTGGTCACGCGCTGGCGCAGCACATTCTCCTCCAGGATCACCCAATCGAGCGCGATGTCGGGATGCGCATCGGTGAAATGGCTCGACAGCGCCTGCATGCGGATCATGTCGCCATTGTTCACGGTGGCGATCGTCAGCGTCTGCTGTGCCGAGGCGATCGATGTCGTGGCCATGAGCGTGAGGGTGGCAAGGCCCAGTGACGCGCAGTGTCTCATCGCAGCTTCTCCCTTTGTGCGAGCGCCTGATTGGTTCCGGTTGGATGTGAAATGATCAAACCGGGCATTAGCGCATTTGTTGGGCAATTGCTCGCACAAGCGCAAACGGGTGTCAACCGGGATCGTCACGACCCGTTTCCGGTCCGATATCCTGGACGATTTCCGGTGGCAGTCTGCCGGGTCGGCTTCCCGGCGTACGCGCTCAGCCGCGCAGCAGGGCCTGGCCGGTGCGTTCGTCGGTGATCAGCGCCGAGACGAGGCGTCCGGAAAGTGCGGCGCGCAGCGGTTCGACCTTCACCTCGCCGATTCCGACGACGACGGTGGTGCGCTGGGGCGGCACCTCCAGCGGCAGGCTCGCCACCCGCTCATTCACGCTGCCAGCGATGAGCTGGCCCGCCCTGTCGAAGGACCAGCCGGTGATCTCGCCGATGGCGCCCCGCTCGACCAGTGCCGCCACGTCGTCGCCGCTCATGAAACCGTCGCGATACATCGAGCAGTCGGGCCCGATCTCGCTGATGCCGATGAAATTGGCCTTGGCCTGGGCGCGCAGGTCGCTGAGCGCCGCGAAGAAGCGCTGACTCTGCAGCGTCAGCCGGTCCTCGACCGTCTCGGTCAGCACCGGGACGGGCAGCGGAAATCGCTCCGCCCCCAGCTTGTCGGCCAGCCGCATCACCACGTCATAGGGGCTGGCGCGCCCGTCAGAGGCCATGTTGCCGACCAGGCTGATGATCCGGTGCTGCGGCCGATCGAGATGATCCATCTCCTCCACCGCGGCACGCATGGAGCGGCCAGTGCCCACGCACACGGTGATCGGCGTCTTGGCGCCGAGCAGGCGTTCGAGACGGATGGCCGTCGCCGAGGCGATGCCGGACAGGCTGTCCGGTGCCTTTGCGTCGGTCGGCACGATGTCGCAGAATTCCAGCCCGAAGCGGTCCTGCAACCGGTCGGCGAGCTCCATGCAGGTGGCGATGGGATGGCCGAGGCGGAAGCGGATCAGCTTCTCCGAGACGGCGAAGGCGACCAGCCGCTGGGCCGCCTGGCGGGAGATGTTGAGCTGCGCGGCGATCTCGTCCTGGGTGCGGCCGTTCATGAAATAGAGCCACGCCGCCCGGGCGGCATCGTCGCGCCGTTTGGCCGTGGCGGGGGCGATCTCGTTCATGGCGACTCCCAGTGGCGCTCAGCCGGCGCCGGTCAAGGCCGGTCCCGATGCGCGATGACGGCGAGTGCTTGCTCGGTCGACAGCTTTTCCAGCAAGCCGATCCGCGACGCGCCCGACCTGTCGTACAACGAGGCGTTGCCGATGTGGAAGAAGCCATCGATGCCGAGCAGGTCGGATGCGACCACAAAGCCGTCCAGCACGAGGTCGAGACGGCTGAGCCGGGCCCAGCGATAGTCCCCGGTGGCGAGCGTGCCGAGAAAGGCGCGGTGGTTACGCCCGCCCGTGTCCAGCCCGTAGAACCAGTCGGGGCGGAAATCGAAGGCGCGGTCGCCGAGCCGGTCGAGGTCGAAGAAGCAGTAGCCGGCCCAGGGATACCACCCCCATTCCCGCCGCTGGAGCTGCCCGTAGACCGGCTGGGTGTCGAGGACCGCTCGGATATCCGTGTGCTGGAACGGGATCAGATCGTGATCGAGGAAGCCGAAGCGGCGGGCCCCGAGCGGATCGACCACATGGCGGAACACCCAGTTCATCGCCATGCCGTGCGAACGGCTGGGATTGTGCTCCGGATTCGCCGGCAGCCGCAGATAGGGCACCCGCCGGCGTTCGCAGACCGCCTCGATCGCCGCCGCCCGGGCGTCGTCGCGGGAATTGTCGGCCACCAGGTGAGCGAGCCCCGGCATGAACGCCCGCATCGCCCGAAGCTGCCAGTCGATCGCCCAGGGTGCCTCGAAGGCGATGGTGACGAGCAGCAGATCGGGATTCCGGCCGATCCGCGAGAGCGTCTCCGCCTCCCCCGGCACCGCGCGCCCCGACAGGCGCCGGTCGGCGAGGTGGTAGAGTGTGGACTTGTAGGCATGGGTCAGCGGGCGCAGCCTTGCCCAGTCCTTGGCCGAGTAGTGCCTGATCCGTCGCATGGTGGTCGCTATACCGGCCTTGCGGTCTAGAAGCGAAAGCCTTTGTCGCGGATGGACTTCATCAGAAGCCGAAAAAGCTTGCCGCGCGAAAGGTTCGTCGCGGTGTCGCCGAACCCGTGCGTCCGGGCAGCAAGGATCTTTCCCTGTAGCCGCTCGATCGCCTCCGCCTGTTGCAGCGATGTGCGTTCCCGGTCGTTTCGAAGAACGCAGTAGAACTCGATGTTGCCGATCGTCGTCGGCACCAGGTCGACGGGCGTCAGGGCAAGCAGGTCGAGGCGGGCGACGTCCAGCAGGATGTCGAGGAACTCCGCCTCGTCGACGACGGTGCAGTGGACGTCGGTATAGGTTTCGGCCGCTTGCGCGAGACGCTCGGGTTTCGGCGACGTTCGAGCCAGCCGCTGGCGGGCCCGGGCCTGTACCTCCGCGGCGCGTCCCAGCCAGATGGCGTCGAGATCGTCCTGGGAGAGCGATGCGGTCCAGCGGTCGGAATCGAAGACGGCCTTGCTGTCCGGCTTCGTGCGCTTCTCCCGGTAGGCTTGCAGCCAGTCGCCGGCCGTGGAGAAGGGCCGCAGCACGTCGAAGGTGAAGCGCCGGTTCGGCACGGCGAGCCAAAGATGTCCGCCCGGCTTCAGCAGGCGCCTGGCGCCCTGCAGCCAGCGAATCGGGTCCGGCAGATGCTCGATGACGTGGGAGGCGACGAGATAGTCGAAATGACCTTCCGGCGGGCCGCTCAGATCGGTGGAGTCGATCCGGTAGTCGAGTGGCACCAGATCGATGCCGGCAGCGCTGCCGCCGGGCTGCTCGTAGCGCCAGCGCTCCACCAGGGCCTCGGGGGCCTGATGGTCGGCGTAGTAGATCCGGCGCCCGCCCTGGCGCGTCACCACGGGCCGGTCGAGCGGCCCGATCTCCAGGCCGACCTCGCGGTCGATATCGATGAACCGGGCGATGCTCTCCAGCCGCGCGCTCACCTTGCGGTCGCTCCGGCAAGCGCGTCACTGCGCGCCGGCAGCTCGATCACCATGCCGTCATAGCCGGGCTCCACGCCCGCCGGCAGGGTGGCGAGCAGGTCGGCATAGTCCATCTCGTGGTTCATGTGGGTGAGGATAGCGCGGCGGGGGCGGACGCGCGCAATCCATTCCAGCGTCAGCGTCAGGTGAGCGTGGCTCGGATGCGGCTTGTGCCGGGCAGCATCGACGATCCAGGTGTCGACGCCTTCGAGCAGGGCAAAGGCGTGCTCGTCGAGGAAGGAGACGTCGGTCGAATAGGCGAAGGGGCCGAAACGCAGGCCGAGCGAGCGCACCGGTCCGTGTTCCTGCTCGAAGGGCACGATCTCGAGATCGCCGATGGCGAAGCTGCCCTCGATCAGATGCGGCTCCAGGAGCGGCCGGTAGATGCCGCGGTCCATGTCGACCGTGTTCAGCATGTAGCCGAACCGCGCTTCCAGGTGCGCCATGGTTTCCCGGTCCGCATAGGCCGGGATCAGCGCCGTGCGGTCGAACATGAACGGCCGGATGTCGTCGATTCCGTGCAGATGGTCGGCATGGGCATGGGTGAAGACGATGGCGTCGATATGGGTCACCGCCGCATCCAGCAGCTGCGCCCGGCAATCCGGCGAGGTATCGACCAGCACGCACTGCCCCGCCCCCTCGACCAGGATGGACGGTCGGCGCCGCCGGTTGCGCGGGTGGTTGGGATCGACCGAGCCCCAGGAACCGCCGACCAGCGGCACGCCCAGCGAACCGCCGCAACCCAGCATGGTGATCCTGAGCGACGCGGCCTCCCCGCCCTCCGGTCGCGCCGATCGGCCGGGCCCCGTCATCACGCCGCCTTGGAGACGGCTGCGGGCGGCGGCACCTTGTCGAAGAGCCTGAGGAAGTTTTCCGTCGTGGCGGCCTCGACCGTGCGCTGGTCGAGCGCCTTCACCTCGGCCAGCACCTTGGCGGTGTGGACCACGAAGGCCGGTTCGTTGCGCTTGCCGCGCCGGGGCACCGGCGCCAGGTAGGGGGCGTCGGTCTCCACCAGCAGCCGGTCCAGCGGCAGGTCGCGGACGGTGGCGCGGATGTCCTCCGACCGGTTGAAGGTCAGGATCCCCGAGAGGGACACATAGAAGCCGAATTCAACCGCTTTTTCCGCGAGTTGTCGCCCGCTGCTGAAGCAGTGTATGAGGCCATTCAGTGGCGGCTCGCCCTGCCCCGCCCCTTCATCGGCGAGGATGCGGATGGTGTCGTCATCGGCGTCACGGGTGTGGACGATGACCGGCAGGCCGCTGGCCCGCGCCGCCCGGATGTGCACCCGGAAGGAATCCTCCTGGGCCTGGCGGGGACTGTGCTCGTAGTAGAAATCGAGTCCAGTCTCGCCAATGCCGACGATTTTCGGATGCCGCGCGATGTCGACCAGCGCCCCGGCGGTCACGTCCGGATGGTCGGCCGCCTCGTGCGGATGCACGCCGACCGCCAGGAAGACGTCGTCGAAACGCTCGACGATCGCCAGGTTGCGCTCCAGGCGGTCGAGACGCGTGCAGATGGTCAGCAGGCGTGCCACGCCGGCCGCCCGGGCGCGCGCCACGACCTCTTCCAGCTCGTCGGCGAAGGCGTCGAAGTCGAGATGGCAGTGGCTGTCGATCAGCATGGTCGCTCACCAATCCGGAACCAGGCCGGTTCAGGCCGTGGCGCCGGCCTCCTCTTCGACGAAGCGTGGGAAGATGCCGACCGGCTTGGGCAGCGCGGAGCCGGTGGCGAGACGCCCGGCCTCCCCCCAGGCCGTGAAGTCGCGCGCCTCTGCCGGCTGGGCCAGCTGGTCGAGCAGGCGCGCCATGGCCTCGGGCATGAAGGGCTGCACGATCAGGGCGATGTGGCGGATCGCCTCGGCCAGCACGTAGAGCACGGTCGCCATGCGCGCCGGATCGGTCTTGCGCAGCGCCCAGGGTTCCTGGGCGTCGATATAGCGGTTGGCGTCGCCGACCACGAGCCAGATGGCTTCCAGAGCGCGGTGAAAGGACTGCTCGTCCATCTGCTGGCGCACGCTTCCCAAGAGGGCTTCCGCCTTGCCGAGCAGCGCCTGGTCGTCGGTGGTCAGGGGGCCGCATTCGGGCACCTGCGCCGCGCAGTTCTTCTGGATCATCGACAGGACGCGCTGGGCCAGATTGCCGAGGTCGTTGGCCAGATCGCCGTTGATCCGGTTCACCATGGCCTCGTGGCTGATATAGCCGTCCGAGCCGAACGGCACCTCGCGCAGCAGGAAGTAGCGCGTCTGGTCGAGGCCGTAGCGCTCCTTGAGTTCGTAGGGCGACAGCACGTTGCCGAGCGACTTCGACATCTTGGCGCCGCGGTTCAGTAGCCAGCCATGGGCAAAGACGCGCTTGGGCGGCGCCAGCCCGGCGCTCATCAGGAAGGCCGGCCAATAGACCGCGTGGAATCGCAGGATGTCCTTGCCGACCATGTGCAGGTCGGCCGGCCAGAAACGCTTGAAGCTGGCGCTGTCCCGGTCGGGATAGTCGAGTGCGGTGATGTAGTTGGTCAGCGCGTCGACCCAGACATACATGATGTGCTCGGGAGCGCCCGGAACCGGCACGCCCCAGTCGAAGGTGGTGCGGGAGATCGAAAGGTCCCGCAGGCCCGCCTTGACGAAGCTGACCACCTCGTTGCGGCGGCTGACGGGGGCGATGAAGTCGGGATGGGACTCGTAGAAGGCGAGCAGCCGCTCGCTCCAGGCCGACAGCCGGAAGAAATAGGACGGCTCCTCCACCCACTCGACCTCGGCGCCGGAGGGGGCGATCTTCTTGCCGTCGACCTCGCTGAGTTCGTCCTCGCTCCAGAAGGCCTCGTCGCGCACCGCGTACCAGCCCGCATACTTGCCGAGATAGATGTCCCCGGCCCGCTCCATGGCCTGCCAGATGGCGCGGCTCGCCTCGGCATGACGCGCCTCGGTGGTGCGGATGAAGGCGTCGTTGGAGACATTCATCGCCGGCGCCAGGTCGCGGAAATTCTGGCTCACCTGGTTGCAGAAGGCCTGCGGGTCCATGCCCGCGCGTTCCGCCGCCTTCTGGACCTTCTGCCCGTGCTCGTCCGTGCCGGTCAGGAAGAAGACGTCGAAGCCGTCCAGACGCTTGAAGCGGGCCATCACGTCGCAGGCCAGCGTGGTGTAGGCGTGCCCGATATGGGGCCGATCGTTCACATAGTAGATCGGCGTGGTGATGTAGTAAGGCTGCGCGGTGGCCATTGTCGGGTGACGTCTTTCGGGTGGGAGCGGAGTCGTTCGATCGGTACCGTTCAGGATCGCGCGAAGGCGGTCATCACCTGGACGGCCGTCAATCGCCGGTCGAGATTGGCCCGCGCGGCACGATCCAATAGAAGGCGCGTTTTGTCCCACACCGCAATAAGCCGATCAACCCCGCCTCGACGCATGATCGGGTCGAGCAAATCCGCCTCCTCCGCGACGACGGATACCGGCCGCAGGCCGCGGCTGAGCGCGTCGACCCAGCGTTCCAGCAAGCCCTGCATCAGGTCGAAGGTCAGGTCGAACTCGCCGCCCCGTCCGGCGAGTGCCTCGCCCCAGGCGATCAGGGTCTGGTCGCGGTCGCGGGCGTTGCCGACCGCCGCGGCCAGCATCTCCACCATGCCGCGATAGAGGTCGAGCGCGTCGTCGTCGTGCAGGGCCAGGGCGGTGCCGTAACAGCCCTGCGCCAGTCTGGCATAGGCGACGGCCCGTTCTTCCGCGAGACCGGGCCGGGCCGCGATCAAAGCCGGCGCGAGCGCGGCCTCCCCGACCGGGGACAGGCGCAGCAGCCGGCAGCGCGACCTGATCGTCGGCAGCAGGCCGCCCGGATTGCAGGACAGCAGCATCAGCACGCAGTTGCGCGGCGGCTCCTCGAGCACCTTCAGGATGGCGTTGGCGGCCGACCGCGTCATGGTCTCCGCCTCGTCGACGATGGCAATGCGCCAGCCGCCCTCCGCGGCCGTCATGCCCAGGAAGGGACGGATGCGCCGGATCGCCGAGACCGGCAGGTCGCGCGGCACCTTGTCGCCGTCCGCCAGCCCTTCGCGCGAGAGGTAGAGGAGGTCGCCATGGCTGCCCGCCGCGACGCGACGGCTGGCCGGGTGGTCGGCCGGCGTTTCCAGCGTGGTGGCCCCGGCCAGCGCCGGTTCCGCCGGATCGAGACCGTGCGCCAGCAGGAAACGGGCGAAGCGAAAGGCCAGCGTCGCCTTGCCGACCCCCGGTGGCCCGGCGATCACCCAGGCATGGGGTACCCGGCCGGCCTGCGCGGCCTGCAACATGGCGCGCTCTGCCGCGGCGTGGCCGATGAGCGTGTGGGTTTCGGCCGGCGTCATGCGCCGCTATGCTTTACGAGCATTTCATCAACATTAAGTCTAATAATTTTCTCCAAGGCGCTGATATCGGCCGATGCGTCGATCAGGCGAATCCGCTCGGCGTCCCGGCTGGCGATATCCAGAAAGGCGTTTCTTATTCTCTCGTGGAACTCTAACGGCATTCTCTCATATCGATTTTCAGCACTATCCCGTAAACCACTGCGTTTCATTCCAACCTCGACGGGAATGTCGAGCAGGAAGGTGATGTCGGGCTTGAGGCCCGGATGACACACATCTGCCAGCCGCTCCACCGCTTCGCGGCCGAGACCATGGGCGTAGCCCTGATAGGCCATGGTGCTGTCGGTGAAGCGGTCGCAGACGACACAGGCGCCGCGCGCGAGGGCGGGCTGGATCACGCGCTCAACATGGTCCGCGCGGGCGGCGAAATGCAGGAACAGTTCTCCGCGCCCCGTCCAGCGGGCGGTGTCGCCTTCCACGAGCAGCTTGCGGATCGCCTCGGCGCCGGGCGATCCGCCGGGCTCGCGCGTCAGCACGACCGCGAGGCCCCGTTCGCGCAGATGCGCCGCGAGCCGCGCCGCCTGGGTCGATTTCCCGCTCCCTTCACCGCCCTCGAAGGTGATGAACAGGCCGCGCGTCATCGCGCCGTCAATCGATCACGGAACGGGCCATATGACCGAGCCCCGAGGTGACGCGCGAGAGGAACCCCGCGGTGTCCGAAGCGGCGCCGGCGAGCAGCGGTACGCGGTTGTCGGGCATGCCCGGAGCGCTGATCACCAGCATGCCGATCTCCTGTCCCTCCACCACCGGCGTCGCCAGCGGCTCCTGGGTCACCGCGCGCAGGGAAACATCATCCCAGCTGGCGCGGTTCAGGGTGACGACGAGATCTTCGGCCACGACCATCGGCACCGCGGCCGGCTCGCCCTGCCAGACGCTGGCATGGGCAATGGCCTCGCCGGCCTCGAACAGGGAGAAGGTATCGAACTCGCGGAACGCCCATTCGATCAGCCGCGCGCTCTCGTCGGCCCGCGCCTGGGCGCTCTCCAGACCGCCGACGACGATGATGACGCGCCGGTCGCCGCGCACCGCGGAACCGACCATGCCGTAGCCGGCCTCCTCCGTGTGACCGGTCTTCAGGCCATCCGCGCCGATGTCGCGATAGAGCAGCGGGTTGCGATTGCCCTGGGTGATGTCGTTCCAGGTGAACTCGGTCTCCGCGTAATAGCCGTAGAGATCCGGAAAGTCCTCGATGATGCGCTGGGCCAGCAGCGCGAGGTCACGCGGGGTGGAATAGTGGTCCTCGTGCGGCAGACCGGTCGCGTTCATGAAGTTCGAGTTCTCGAGGCCCAGTTCGCGCGCCCGCTCGGTCATCTGGCGGGCGAATTCGGCCTCCGTGCCACCCAGCGCCTCGGCAAACACCACGCTGGCATCATTGCCGGACTGCACGACGACGCCGCGCACCAGGTCCTCGACGCGAACCTGGTCGCCGACCTCGACGAACATGCGGCTGCCTTCCATCTGCCAGGCGCGCTCGGACACCGGCAGCCGGTCGTCGAGGCTGATGCGTCCGCTCTGCAAGGCCTCGAAGACCATGTACATGGTCATCAGCTTGCTCATCGAGGCGGTGGGCATGCGGTCGTCGGCATTGTGCTCCAGGAGGACCGTGCCCGAGGTCATGTCGATGACGATGGCTTCGCGGGCCCGGGTCTCGATGCTCTGGGCGGCGGACTGGCCCACGAGGCCGAGGAGGAGGACGAAGGCGAGCGCCGCGGCGCGACGCGGGGTTGCAAGAAGCTTCATCGCTGATTCGGTCCGTGGCATCGGTGGTGGCGGGGTATCCAGTGCTGCCCCAAGCCTATGGCTGAAGCAAGGCACGCGTCCAGCCTCCGGCCGGGGGCCGAACGGCCGCGGCGGGCTCACAGACGCCGGATCCAAGCCTCGGGATAGCCCGCACCGCGAACCGCCGGCAGCACCTGCTGCGCGCTGTCGACATCGACGTATGGGCCGAGCATGACCTGGGTCGCCGCCAAACCGCCAAGCGTGACCGGCCGCAGATCGAGCGACCCCAGCGCCTGCAGCCGATCGCGCGCCCGCTGCAGGTTCTCCTGCACGGCGAAGACACCGGCCTGGATCCAGAAGGCATTGCCGAGGATGGCGGGCGGCGCGCCGGCCACGGGCTCGATCGGCAGCGGCGGCGGCTCGGGCGGCGGTGCGGGCGGCGGCGCGACTGGCGCAGGGGTCTGTGCGGTCTGCTGCACGACCGATGGCAGCGGCTCGGCGGACCGGTCCGGTACCGGTGCCAGCGCCCTGCTTTCAATGCCTGCAGCGGCAGCCGGCGCGCCATCTCCATCCCCGCCAGGCGAGGGCAATACCGTGCCGACGGGCGGGATGACGAGTCCGCCCTGGGCGTGCGCGAACTCCTCCCCGCCGGAACCGGTGAGCAGCGCCACGGGCGAGGACGGCGTGCAGGCAGCCACGGCGAGCGGAATGGCGCACAGGAGCGCGGGCAGGCAGAGGCGCCGGTGCCACGTCTGGCACCGTGCGGCCGTGGCACCGGCGGGCGATCCGCGCTCGACAATCCGCTCAATTCGTGAACTCATGACGTCGGAAATCCACCTGACGACAAGGATGTATATGCCCGGACAGGGCCGGACCGGTGTCCCGGACGCCCCACATCTAGCTGAGGACAACCGCCAACTTACACGATCATGTGGCCCACGGGCGATACACCATTTCGCGAGACGGCGCATTCCGCAGCCTGTCGTTGCCGCAGCCTTTCCACGATTCGGTCGCGTGCCGGCCTGGAATCGCGCAAATGGTAGATGTGCCCCGATCGTCGGGGTCAACTTGACCGGGTCCGGATCGCCGATTCCGCGGCGCGTCGGTCGATTTGCATCAAGTGGGGGAAACCATGACATCACTCATCCGCCGCGCCGCCATCCTGGCGTCGACGAGCACGCTGGCCGTCCTGGCGAGCGCGCCGGCATCCTTCGCCCAGACGGAGGGCAGCGATCTCGAACTGCGCCGGGTGCTGCTGTCGACAGGCGGCGTCGGCTATTTCGAGTACGCCACGCCGGTCGATGGCAATGTCTCGCTGACGCTGGACGTCCGGCTCGACCAGGTCGACGACGTGCTGAAGAGCATCGTCGTCTTCGACGATCTGGGGACGCTGGGCGAGATCAGCCTGCCGGGACAGCAACCCCTGCGCGAGGTGTTCCGCGACATGCCCTTCGCGCCGGAGGATCTGCAGTCGCCGGCCGCTCTCCTCAACGCGTTGCGCGGGGTGGAGATCGCAACGTCCGGACCGCGGGCGATCAGCGGGCGCATCATCTCCGTCAACCAGGAGGTCCGCGACCTCGGCGATGGCCGCAGCGAGACGGTGCACCGGGTCAGCTTGATGACCGAGGACGGCATCCGCCAGCTGATCCTTGAGGAGACCGACAGCGTCGACTTCGTCTCGGCCGACCTGAACGAGCAGATTGGAACCGCCCTGGCGGCGCTGGCCTCCAACAACGAACAGGACCGCCGGGAGTTCACCATCCGCCTCAACGGCGAGGGGGTGCGCGAGGCGCGGGTCGCCTATGTGGTCGAGGTGCCGCTGTGGAAGACCGCCTACCGGCTGACGATTACCGAGGATGGCAGTCCCGGCAACCTGCAGGGCTGGGCGATCCTGGAGAACCTCTCCGGCGAGGACTGGGACGGCATCGAACTGACCGTCGCCTCGGGCAACCCGGTGACCTTCAGCCAGGCGCTCTACGACGCCTATTTCGTCGACCGGCCGGAGATCCCGGTGGAAGTGCTGGGCCGCGTGCTGCCGCCGGTGGACGAAGGCGGCATCACACTGGTCGACGACGGCATTCGGCCGCGCGAGGAGTTCGCCGAGGCCGAGCGCATGCCGGGCGCGATCGCCGGACTGGCGACAGGCGGGTTCGCGGCGCCGATGCCGTCCGCCCCGCCGCCGCCGCCGCGCGACCAGGCGCAGCTCGTTGCCGCCGAAAGCGACGAGGCGACAGCGCAGGTGCTGTTCCAGTTCCCCAACCCGGTCACGGTGGAGAGCGGGCATTCCGCGCTGCTGCCCATCGTCAGCCGCTCGGAGAGCTTCGCCACCCCTCTGCTCTACCAGCCCAACACCCATGCCACGCACCCGCTGGCCACGGTCAGGCTTTCCAATGACGGGGAGAGCGGCCTGCCGCCGGGCATCCTGACGATCTATCAGCGCGACGCGGAGACCGGCCTCATCTCCTATCTCGGCGACGCCCGCATGGACGCCCTGCCGGTCGGCGACGACCGGCTGCTGCCCTTCGCGGTGGAGCAGTCCGTCGCGATCGACCGCCAGGAACTGTCGCGCAACGACGTGCTGCGCGTCGCCATCACCGGCGGGGTGCTGCGCCAGACCATCCTCGACCGCCGCATCACGCGCTACACCATCGAGGGCGACGCCCGGCGCGACCACGAGGTGATCCTGCAGCAGACGCGCCTGGGCGGCGGCTTCGAGCTGGTCGGCGAGGAGGATGTCGAACTCGCGGGCGGCGATTTCCGCGTCACCGTCGCCGTGCCGGCGGGCGAGACCGTGCAGCACGACGTGGTGCAGGAGCGCACGACCCTCGACCAGGTGGACATCAATACGCTGCCGCGCGACCGCATCCGCTTCTTCGCCAGCGCCAGCGCGCTGCCCGACGAGGTGGTGGCGGCCTTCGCCGACCTGGTGGAGCGGCTGGACGCCGTGGAGGCGCTGGAGCAGGACGTGCGCCAGACCCAGCAGGAGATCGATCGCATCGTCGCCGACCAGGACCGCATCCGCCGCAACCTCTCAACGGTGCCCAGCGACAGCGACCTCTTCCAGCGCTACATGGCCGACCTGCAGGCGCAGGAAGACCGGCTGGTCGAACTGCGCGGCGACATCGAGGCGCAGCGCGCGGCGGCCCAGCAGGCGCGCCAGGACCTGACTGAGCACGTGCGCGACCTCAACGTCGGCGGCTGAGAGACGAGGCAACTTTCTCCCGGGGCAGGCGGCAGCTTCGCCGCCTGCCTCAGTCGCCCGACAGCGCCGGCACGGCCAGCGGCCGCTCGGGCGCTGCGATATCGGTGTCGTCCGTCTCATCAAGCCGGCGCATCAGGCGGTCGATGACGCGCTCGAAGACCCGGACCTCGTCATCCGTCAGATCCGCCAGCAGGCTCGCCTCGAAGGCCTTGGCCAGAGGCTCGATCTCGCGAAACAGCCGTTCGCCGTCCACCGTCAGCGAGAGTTGCACGAGCCGCCTGTCGCCCGTATCGGTCCGCTTGTCGATCAGACCCGCATCCTCCAGCCGCCGCGCCGCCCGGCTGACTTTCGGCTTGTCCATGTCGACCTTGTCGAAGATCTCGCGCACCGAGACGGCCCCGCTCTGGGCCAGATGCGCGATCAGCCGCCATTCCGGGATGGAAAGGTCGAAGCGGCTGCCATAGACGCGGCCGAAGCGCCGGCTGACCCGGCTGGCCAGCACGCTGATGCGATAGGGCAGGAAGGCATCGAGTCGGAAGTCGGTCGGCGGATGGCGGCTTGACATTCGTTTCATTTGCAATGATATGGTTCGCGCAAGATAGGCGATCCGGTGCCGCTTGGCCAGTCCCTTGCCAGCGACGGTGCCGCGCCCCTGCTGGAGACCTGGATCGGTGCCGGCGGCGGCAAGCCCGCTCACCGTCCGTCCGATCCGCCCGAGGAGGAACCCCATGGCCCATCGGCAGTACATTACCGCCACCCGTGCGCAAGGCCGCACATCGCGCCAGGCCCATGCCAGCTTCCCCGAGGACACGTTCGAGCGCGAGCTTGGCAAGGAAGGCTTCTTCGGCCCGGCGACCATGATGTATCACAGTCATCCGCCGACGGCCTGGACCCAGTGGCAGGGCCCGCTCAGGCCACGCGCCTTCGACCTGACAAGGGCCGAAGCGCCGACCGGCGACCCCTGCCCCTTCGATGCCGGCACCTTCCTGCACAACGCCACCTGCAAGATGCGCTTCTGGCGCCTGGACCGGCCGATGGCGCACCTGGCGCGCAACGCCGATGGCGACGAGCTGCTGTTCGTGCACCGGGGAAGCGGCCACTTCTTCTGCGACTACGGCCATCTCGAGATCGGCCGCGGCGACTATGTCGTCATCCCGCGTTCCACCATGTGGCGGGTCGAGACCGCGGAGCCGATGGAGGCGCTGCTGATCGAGAATACCGGCGGCACCTACATGCTGCCCGACAAGGGCATCGTCGGCCGGCACGCCATCTTCGACCCCGGCATGCTCGACGCACCCGCAATCGACGACGCCTTCCGCGCCCAGCAGGGCGAGAACGAGACGCTGGTGCGGGTGAAGCGCTGCGGCGCGCTGTCGGAGGTCACCTACCCCTTCAACCCGCTCGACGCGGTGGGCTGGCACGGCGACCTCTCGGTCGTGCGCATCAACGTCAAGGACATCCGCCCGCTGATGTCCCACCGCTATCACCTGCCGCCCTCGGCCCACACCACCTGGGTCGGCAACGGCTTCGTGGTGTGCACCTTCGTGCCCAGGCCCTTCGAGACCGGCGAGGACGCGCTGAAGATCCCGTTCTTCCACAATAACGACGATTATGACGAGGTGATCTTCTACCACGACGGCGACTTCTTCAGCCGCGACAACATCGACGCCGGCATGGTGACCTTCCACCCCTGCGGCTTCACGCACGGCCCACACCCCAAGGCGCTGCAGCGGATGTTCGAGCAGGCCAAGCCGATGACAGACGAGTATGCGGTGATGATCGACACGCGCATGCCGCTCGAACTCGGCCCCCTGGCGGAGGCGACCGAGCAGACCGACTATGCGGAGAGCTGGACGGGCTCGATCGGCGCCAGGCCGCCCAAGCGCGCCATCGCCGCCGAATAGCCCGTTCAGGGGCACCGCAGAGCAGCTCAGGGGAGGAATTTCATGGCCAAGGGCTTCGCCTCGGTCGGCGACACCGCCGAGAAGACCATCAGCTTCGAGGAGATCGGCGACGGGCTCTACGCCTTCACCGCCGAGGGCGACCCCAATACCGGCGTCATCATCGGCGACGACGGGGTCATCGTGGTCGACGCCCAGGCCACGCCGGCCATGGCCGGCAAGGTGATCGAGCGGGTCCGCGCCGTCACCGACAAGCCGATCAAATACGTGGTGCTCAGCCATTACCACGCCGTGCGCGTGCTCGGCGCCTCGGCCTATGGCGCGGAGCAGGTGATCGCCTCGGCCACCACGCGGGCGATGATCCACGAGCGCGGCCGGGAAGACTGGGAGAGCGAGTACGCCCGCTTCCCCCGCCTGTTCCAGGACGCCGGGTCGATCCCCGGGCTGACCTGGCCGACCATGACGTTCTCGGATTCCATGACGATCCACCTCGGCCGGCGGCGGGTGGAGCTGATGCATCTCGGCCGCGCCCACACGGCGGGCGACATCGTGGTCTGGGTGCCGGACGCCGATACCGTGTTCACCGGCGACATCGTCGAATACCGCTCGGCCTGCTATTGCGGCGATGCCCACTTCCTCGACTGGCCGGAGACCATGGCGCGGATCGACGCCTTCGAGCCCCAGGCCCTGGTGCCCGGCCGCGGCGACGCGCTGACCGACCGGGACACGGTGCGGGAGGCCTTCGCGCTGACCACCGGCTTCCTGGCCGACACCTGGCGCCCGGTGGAGCGCGCGGCGGCCGCCGGCCGGCCGCTGAAGGACGCCTTCGCCGCCTGCCGCGAGGTCTGCGACCCGAAATACGAGAGCTTCGCCATCTACGAGCACTGCCTGCCCTTCAACGTCGCCCGGGCCTATGACGAGGCCAACGGCATCGACACGCCTAGGATCTGGACCGCCGAGCGCGACCGCGAGATGTGGGAGGCCCTGCAGGGCGCCTGAGCCTCGATCACCGTTCCGGCGCCAGCAAGGACTCTCCCATGTCCCGCATCTTCGAGGAGCCGCTCTACCCCTATCGCCGCTCGCCCGACCAGGATGCGGTCACGCCGGCGCATCACCGGGTGGTGGTGGTCGGCGCCGGGCCGGTCGGCCTGGCGATGGCCATCGACCTGGCGCAGCACGGCGTGCCGGTGCTGCTGATCGACGACAACGACCGGGTCAGCTTCGGCAGCCGCGCCATCTGTTTCGCCAAGCGCCCGCTGGAGATCCTCGATCGGCTGGGCTGCGGCCAGGCGCTGGTCGACTAGGGCGTGACCTGGAGCAAGGGCCGCGTCTTCTTCGACGAGGCGGAGGTCTACCGGTTCGACCTGCTGCCGGAGAGCGGCCACAAGCGCCCGGCCTTCATCAACCTGCAGCAATACTATCTCGAACTCTTCCTGCACCAGCGGCTGGAGGCGCTTCGGGCCGGCGGCGCGCCGGTCGAGCTGCGCGGCCGCAACCGGCTGGCGGACATCGATGCAGGGATCGAGCAAGGCGCGGAGTCGGTCGCGCTCACCGTCGAGACGCCGGAAGGCCCCTACCGCATCGACTGCGACTGGCTGATCGCCTGCGACGGTGCCGCGTCGCCGACACGGTCCATGCTGGGGCTCGACTTCGTCGGCCGGGTGTTCGAGGACAACTTCCTGATCGCCGACGTGAAGATGCAGGCCGATTTCCCGACCGAGCGCTGGTTCTGGTTCGACCCGCCCTTCAACCGCGGCCAGTCCGCCCTCCTGCACAAGCAGCCCGACGACGTCTGGCGCATCGACTTGCAGCTCGGCTGGGACATCGACAAGGAGGCCGAGAAGGCGCCCGAACGGGTGATCCCCCGGCTCAGGCGCATGCTGGGCGAGGACGCGCGCTTCGACCTCGAATGGGTATCGATCTACACCTTCCAGTGCCGCCGCATGGCGCGTTTCCGCCACGGACGGGTTATCTTCGCCGGCGACGCCGCCCACCAGGTCTCGCCCTTCGGCGCGCGCGGGGCCAATTCCGGCTTCCAGGACACCGACAATCTGGCCTGGAAGCTGGCCCTGGTGCTCGACGGCCTGGCACCGGCGTCGCTGCTCGACAGCTACGACCGGGAGCGCATCGCCGCGGCCGACGAGAACATCGTCGCCTCCACCCGCTCGACCGACTTCATCACCCCGAAATCGGCCACCAGCCGGCTGTTCCGCGACGCGCTCCTCGACCTGGCGCCGCACGCCCCCTTCGCCCGCGCCATGGTCAATTCCGGCCGGCTCTCGGTGCCGGCGGTCTATGACGGCTCGCCCCTGAACGGCGCCGACGACCCGGCCCTGCCCGACCGCACCAGGCCGGGCGCCCCCTGCCCCGACGCGCCGCTGGGCCAGGAATGGCTGCTCGACCATCTCGGCGGCCGCTTCGTCCTGCTGGGTCTGAACGTCGACGTGCCGGAGGTGCTGACGGCGCACGGTGTCACCGTCGAGGGTCTCGCCCTGCCTGCCGCGCCGGACGAAAACCAGCTGGCCGAAAACCAGCTCGCCGAAAACCATTTGGCCGGGCGCTATCTGGGCGACGCCGAGCGGGCGGTCTACCTGATCCGCCCCGACCAGCACGTGGCGGCGCGCTGGCGGGACTATGACGAAGGCGCGGTCGGCCAGGCCCTGGCCCGGGCCATCGGCCTCGCCGGCGCGAAGGGATGACAGCCATGGCCGATTTCACGACCGAGCCGCGCCTCGACGACCCGGACGGCTTCTACGCCGAGCTCCTGCAGCTGCACGAGGGCCTGAGCGAGGCGGAAAGCCAGCGCCTCAACGCCCGCCTGATCCTGATCCTGGCCAACCAGATCGCCGACCGCCGGGTCCTCCGCGAGGCCATGGCGCTGGCGCGACGGGCCGGCAGGAAGGATGGCGGGCAGGACGGGGGGAAGGAAGGCGCCTAGTCCGGCGGTGCGCCAGACCAGGATTGAGGCCGGACGCCCGCGCCCTCTCTTGCACTGACGCCGCGAGTTGGTCATACACGTCCTCGCCATGTCGCCGCCAAGATCCATTGAGGCACGGCAACCGGATGGATGGGTGGCCGAGTGGTTGAAGGCACCGGTCTTGAAAATCGTCTGGCAACACGGCACACCATGTTGTGTTGCATGAGTTTTCGAGGACTCCGCAGCCCCGATATACACCACCGCTACCTCACCAGGCGCTCCGGTGGGGTAGGCGCGTCGGTCCCGGCAGTGCGGATGGGTGGCAGAGCGGTTGAATGCGGCGGTCTTGAAAACCGTTGAGGGCGCGAGTCCTCCGGGGGTTCGAATCCCTCCCCATCCGCACTGCCGGGACCGCTCGGAAAGGCGATGACCATGGCGGATGACGACAAGCCCACTCAGCCCGACGAGTCCGGCTCGACCGTTGCGAATGTCGGATCGCGCAAGATCAAGGTGTCCGGAGGAACAGCGACAATCGGCCTTCACGGCAAGGGTGATCTTGTCACCTTGGAGGCGCAGCCCGATAAGCGTGCGTTCGTCATGAACCAGCGCGGCAGGGAACTTATGGAGGCGATCAGCAACGCCGACGAGGACACCTTGCGCCTGCTCGCCTACACCGGCTTCACCGCGAACGACTATGATCGGGAGTCTGTGCAGGCCGTGGTGCAAATGATCCGCGCCGAGCGCGAGCAGCAGGTCGACCGCCGCCGCACCACGCGGGACAAATGGTTTGATCGAGGGTGGACCGCAGACATGATCGTGCTCGGCCTCATCGGCGGCGCCGTCTTCGGCTGATTCCTCCCCCACCCGTCCCGCTTGCCGCGCCAATTCGTGTTGCATAGGCTGTTGCCCATGCCGCCATCGCCCGATGTTCTCCGCGACTATGCTGCCCTGCACCTGACGTACGAGGTCAAGATGTTGTGCGCGCAGGGGCGGGCCTTGAGCGATGGCCTCGCCGACTATTTCCACCCGAACGACCGGACATCCGCGACTTTCGCCATCGTCGGCAATTCCATGCTGGAATCGTGGGCCATCCGCCTGCGGCTGCTGTCCGGGTTCCTATGGGGGCAGACCTCAGCGGGGAAAGGGATGACGGTGTTCGCCACCGACAGGCTGGCCGTCGAGTATGTTCGCGATCCCGAGGCGTGGCGCGCGGCGCCACCGCCGATCCGCAGCGACTATCAGGGCGCCTTCAGGCGCATCAATACAGAGATCGCCCATCTGAGCGCCCACCGGTCAGGCAGCGAGGCCGTGGGCATGCCATGGCTGGTTGCCGACCTGTCGCGGTCGCTGCTCGGGGCGATACGGGTGTTCGATCGCGCTGCCGATTACGATCTGCTCGGCGACCGGTGGGACCGCGAGGTTCGCGTGCCGTTTCTGAAAGCCGGCTATGCCTTCACCACGGTCGCTCATCCTGACGATCTTCCTTCACCCTACGACTCGACCGGATGACAGCCATGCCACTGGCCGATCCAGCTCCGCAAATTGGTGGTCTTTGCCACCCTGCTGGAAACGGCGCCGGTGTTTGCGCGGACGGCGGCGGAGGTGCCGGGGTTCATCTATGAGGCGTTCTATCCCGAGGGCTGGGAGGCGCGGCAGGCGGCGGATGTGGGGGCGTTGCTGGATGGGGAGCCGGAGGGGGTCTGGCTGGCCTTGCTGGGAGAGGATCTGGCCGGCTTCGTCGGGGTCAGGCTGCTCGTCGAGGATCGGATGGGCGAGGTTCATATCATCGCGGTCGATCCTGCCTGGCAGCGCCGGGGCATCGGCCGGCGGCTGATGAGCTTCGCCGAGGCGCATTGCCGGGCGCACGGCATGGCCATGGTGATGGTCGAGACGGTCGGCGATTCGGGTCACCAGCCGGCCCGCCGCGCCTACGAGTCCTTCGGCTACGTGCCCTGGCCGGTGGCCCGGTACTTCAAGGCGATAGACTGACGGCGCCGGTCGCGGCGGACAGGATCGGCGGTCCGGCGTACGGGATCGGCGGTCCGGCGGACGGGATCGGCGGTCCGTCGCCCGCGATGCTCTCCCGTGGCCAATGCGGCCAATCACCGCCGCCAATCGGTTGCAGTCGGCGACCCGCGGCCTCTCCCTGACCAACCCGATACCGACCGACCACAGCGGAGCTCACCCGTCAGGGCCGCTAAGATGGCCGTTGTGCGACGATCATCATCGAGACCAGCCGGCCTTCCTCAACGGATCGCGCGCTGTTGCGGGTTCTCTCGGGCATGTCGTCCCCCATTGCCGGGGCGCCACCGATCGTGCCCGGCTGGGGTCCGCCGCCCGGCTTGGACCGGGCCTGCGGCGCTCTGTCCTCGATCTCGGAGAACCCTGCTTGTGAGAGCATCTCGATGATCTTCCGGGGTGTCTCCAGAAAGCTCACCTCAGGTGTCAGCGCCCAGGGAAGCGGGTAGATCGGCGGCCCGGCGGGACCCTCGGCCAGATGGCTCAATGTATATATCCCGCCCGGCCTGAGGACCCGAAACGCCTCTCTGAACATCGCGCGCTTGTCGGCGACATTCATCGATACGTTCTGGCAAAGAACCGCGTCGAAGGACGAATCGTCGTAGGGAATATCGGTGACGCTGCCGACCTTGACGGCGATCCTGTCCGCGAGACCGACCAGCCGGTTCAGTTCATCGGCGACGGCCACATACTCCGGCGTGAGATCAATTGCCTCAACGGCACAACCGTAGCTCTCAGCCAGGAAACGGCTGGGCCCGCCGATGCCGCAGCCGGCATCGAGGAGGCGGCATCCCCTGGGAATGTCGGCCAGTTCCACCTGAACTTCGGTGGTCGCGAAGCCTCCGCCATGCAGATGATCGAGTTCGCTCAGCATCGCCACGGTCGGCCTGTCTGGATCGTGTCCTGCCGCCGTGAGCGCGCTGCGAATGCGCTCCATCAGATTGTTTCGGGTGTAGTGCTCAACAACCGAGCTGGTCTCGATTTCCATGACCGCGGCTCCATCCAAGCGCCGATGATACTAAGCGATCTTTCCAAGCACTGCCTACGGGCATCCACCATCGCCAACCGGTTGCAGACGGCGGCGGACGGGTATAAGGCTTCGCCCGGCGGAGGGCACTGTCTTTCGCAGGCGATCGGCCGGCGGCAGTCATTGCCCGGGCAGCGCCGATCGGCGAACCGGCCCCGCGCCGACCCCAACCCAGGCAGAGACGACAGACACGCATCCGTGGCCAACCTCATCCGAACCGCCAGGCACCTGATCCCGCTGACCCGGCACCCCTATCGCGGCGAGGCGGTAGACTGCCCGGCCTGCGGTGGGGGCGAGAGGCGGGCCGTCGCCTCCCTCGATCGCGGCTGGAAGCGGTTGCCGACGGCGATGTGCGCGACCTGCGGCCTGCTCTACACCAATCCGATGCCGACCGACGCGGAGCTCGCCCGGTTCTACCGCGAGGACTACCGTTTCACCTATCAGGGCGCGATCGGCAAGCCGTGGTCGCGCCATGTGCGCAAGCGCGAGCGCGAGGCGGTCGGGCGCGCGGTGCAGATGGCCAGCCTGCTGGCGCCCGGCGCCCGGGTGCTCGATTTCGGTTGCGGCTCGGGCGAGTTCGTCTCCGCCATGCTGGCCCGCGACTTCGACGCGCACGGCTTCGAGCCCGGGGAGACCTATGGCTCGTCGGCCGAAACCCGGCTCGGCCGGCGAATCACCGTGGCCGGCTGGTCCGACGTCGCCTATGAGGCGCCCTTCGACCTGATCACCGCCTTCCAGGTGATCGAGCATCTGCGCGACCCGCTGCAGGCGCTGCGCGCCATGCTGGGCTGGCTGGCGCCGGCGGGGCGGCTCTATCTCGAGGTGCCGAATCTGGCCGAACGCCCCTGCAAGGGTATCGGCTGGTTCCATTTCGCCCATGTGCTGGGCTTCAACCACTGGAACCTGCGGCTGGCCGCCGCGCGGGTGGGGCTGAGGCCCGTGTCGGTCATCGCCCCGACCCAGATCGTCTTCGAGCGGGGCGAGGATCCGGAAGCCGCGGAGCTGGCGGCCAAGGGGCTGGCGCTGGCGCGGGCCGACTTCCTCTACACCTCGCCGATGCGCCGCTACTGGCAGTATCGCTGGGGCAAGCTGCGCGGCAGGCGACACGCCGTGTCCGGGTAATCACCCGTTGTCGTCACCCTGTTCCAGGGCGATTCTGGGGCGAGGTGCCCGGGCTGGCCGCAACCGGCCTACGGGTGAGTGGGCCCCTCGCCGTCCGAGGACCCGGCGGCGACGATGCCCGTGGCGTCCGGTCCCCAGGCCAGCCACGCGCCACCCTGGCAGAGGATGGAGCCCGAGCGCTGCCGCGCGGCCAAGGCCGGCCGGCCGATCGCCATGTCGGCATGAATGCGGCCGAGCTCGATGGCGGCGATGAACTCCGCACGCGCCAGATCGTCGGTCGACAGGTCGAGAGAGTGGACCGACGTCACCATGCCGAAGGCGGCGATCAGCGTGCAGTTGATCATGAATCAGCAGTTTACGCCGATTCCCGCAATTCTCACATCACGAGTATCTTCAGGCCCGGAGAACCATATCCCAAAGCAAGTGGCCGCCCGCAAGGGGCGGCCCGCGTCCTGCCGTGGTGTGCCCGTGGGCGGCGCGCATCGCTAAGCCGATTCGATCGGCTGGCGATGCGCGCCCGGGCGATCAGTAGCCGTACTGGTTGTCCACCAGGGCGCCGCCGATGCCGCCGGCGACCGCGCCGATACCCGCACCCCACAGGATGTTCTGCTGGTCGTTGCCGCCGACCAGGGCACCGGCACCCGCGCCGGCAAGCGTGCCGAGCGCCACACCGGCGGCGGTATTGGGACGCGGCGTCTGCTGGCAGGCGGCCAGGGCGCCGGCGACCAGCACGATGGCAACGAACTTCGTCGTGATCGATTTCGTCATCTCACTTCTCCTCCTCCGGTCTGCCGTCCCCCGTCATCCCCATTGCCGGGCAGGCGGCAGCGATTAACGATGCACGGACACTAGCGCCGACAACCGCCGCCTCCTGTGATCCTTCTCACCTGAAATGTGGCGGAAGCAGGGTTTCTGAAGCCCATCGGGTCATCAAAGGGTCCCCGGGAAGGCGCCGCCGTCGAGAAGGATGTTCTGGCCGGTCATGAAGCCGGCGTGAACCGAGCACAGGAAGGCGCAAGCCGCACCGAACTCGTCCGGGTCGCCGAACCGCCTGGCCGGGTTGTGGGCGGCGGATTCCTGGCGCACCTGGTCGGGCGTCTTGCCCTCGCGCTTGGCCCGGGCGGCGAAGTTTGAGGCCAGGCGGTCGGTGTCGAATGGCCCCGGCAGCAGGTTGTTGATGGTCACGCCCCGGGCCACGGTCTCGCGCGACAGTCCCGCGACGAAGCCGGTCAGACCGGCGCGGGCGCCGTTGGAGAGGCCGAGGATTGATATCGGCGCCTTGACCGCGCCTGAGGTGATGTTGACGACGCGTCCGAAGCCACGCGCCATCATGCCGTCGACGGTTTCCTTCATCAGGAAGATCGCGGCCAGCATGTTGGCGTCGATCGCCTTGTGCCAGGTTTCGCGGTCCCAGTCGCGGAAGTCGCCGGGCGGCGGGCCGCCGGCATTGTTGACCAGGATGTCGGGCTCGGGACAGGCGGCCAGCAGGGCCTGGATGCCGTCATCGGCAGTCACGTCGGCGGCGACCGTGCCGATCGTGACTCCCGGCGCCTCCGCCCGGATGCGGTCGGCGGCCTCCTCCATGGTATCCCTGGTGCGCGCGGCCATCACCTCGTCGACGCCCTCCAGCGCCTGGCGCGTGGCGCAGGCATAGCCGAGCCCGCGACTCGCCGAGC
>JAVKFF010000122.1:0-153136 GCA_040226215.1 Azospirillaceae bacterium | reverse complement strand
GGCGGCCGGCGCGATCGTGCCGCCCGTGTCGAGAACGACGATCAGCGCGCCGTCGGGCAGGAGGGTTCCGGTATTGATGTCGTCATAGGCCGCCGCCTGGTCCGCCGTGGCGCCGTTTCCGACACCGCCCTGGGCGACGTAGTGGACGCAGGTCACTTCATGGCCGGTCAGGTCGTAGGTGATGCCGGTCGGCTCGCCGGCATAGTCCGCGCAGGCGGGGATGCCCAGATCGGATGGGTCGTCGATGTCGATGCCGCTGCCGTCGGCTCCATCGATGTGGACGATCCAGACCTGGCGGTCGCCGACCGCTGGTCCGTGGTCGCGCCGGGCGATGTCGAGGAAGCGGCGGTCGCGGTCGCCGAGCGGCACACCGGGCGCCGGGCCGGTCTCCTGGAAGGGCAGGCGCAGGCGCAGGAAGCCGGCGACGCCGACCGCGTCGTCAGTCGCCCGCCAATCGACCTCCAGTTCCGCGTGCAGGCGCGAGCCGGCCGGCAGCCCGTCGAGGTCGTAGTGCCGGAATTCGAGCCGGGCGAAGGCGCCCGACCGGTCCTCGAAGCCGTCCCGCCAGGCGTGGTAGCCGCCGCCGAACACGCGCCACTCGCGGGCCTGGCCGTCGCTGGCGTCGAGGCGCAGGCCGACCTCCCCCTCGACGCCGTGATAGGCGGCATGGTCGCGGTAGAGGTCGGCATGGCCGCCCGCGATGCCAAGACGCCGTTCCAGCGTGCGGTCGACGTCGCTCAGGCCCCAATAGCCGGTGAGGCGGGCGTCCCAGGCCGGGCCCATGGCCTCCACCTGCAGGCCGGCCCGGACATGCCAGCCGGCCGCGTCCAGGTCGTGGGCGTCGATGAAGGCGCTGCCGCCGAGGATCCAGGCCTCGTCAACGAGGCCGCGAGCGCCCAGGCCGAGCCCGTAGGTCGCCACGTCGGGCCCGCCCCGCAGGCGGGCGTCGAGATAGCTGAGCGTGCCGCCCTCGGCCGACAGCGGCACGAAGACGCCGCCGGCGCCCGACCAGCCGTCGCCATCCGCGCCGACCTGCCCCCAGGCGAAGCCCTCGAGGCCGTCGACCGGATCGGCCCGGCCGGTGCCGGCGAGGGCGGTCGCGAGCAGGGTCGCCAGGATGGCGGCCCGGCGGCGGCAGGTTGGCGATCGGTCGGTGCGGGCTGGCAAGGAGGCGGGTGCCTGGCAGGGAATACGTCGAAAGACGATGTTCCATAGTCGTATGCGAGGTCACCGGCAATTCACGAATGGCACAGGACCGTGTGAGCGAAACCGGACAATGGCGGCTGGAATTTCAGTGGGTTGGGCGAAGGTGGCGCGACCCGAACCGGCACCATGGCATGTTCAAAGCGCGGGACGCTGCCAGCGAAGATAGCGTGCGCGCCGGCGGCTGCGGCGGGTCTAGGCTGATTTTTTCCATAAGACGGGAGAGGCCTCGATGCTGCGCACAATCCTCGTCGTTACCGCCACCACATTTTCCGCATTATCGGCGTCCTCGGCAAACGCTCAGGTGCCACCCGGCTCGGGCGGCGGCGCGTCGTGTGCCTGCGTCTGCAGCACCGTGGACGGAAACTTGGGATTCATCGACTACACCCCGGTGAACGGCAGTTGCGGGGGCTTGCTGAACCGCACCTGCAATGTCGAGGATTCCGAGACGCATTTGATCCGGAGCGGCCGGGTCCTGCTGTGCGATCTGGAGCAGAGTTCGGACGCGGCGGGGCAGCGCGCGGACACGGCCGACCCGAACCCGCCCGGCGGCGGGACCGTTCTGCCCGGTGGGCAGGTCTTCAACAACCAGGTGCTGACCATCATGCCGTCGCCGTCACTCGGCACGGCGCCCCCGGGGACCATCTTCCAGCCGCTCCAGCTGGCGCCGACGCCCGGCGTCCTGGCGCCCCGGTAGAAGGAGCAAGGGCAATGGGCCGACAGGCTGCCAACAGGCTTGAACTCGGGCTCGGCACCGCGTTGGCGGCTGCCACCCTCTGGATTGCCAGCACCGCCTTGGCGCAGGTGCCGAACTCCACGGTCGCCACCGGGCGCTGCTACTGCTTCTGCAACAGCGGAACGAATATGGGCGCCGGCAGCTATCAGCCGGTCGGCGGCTCATGTGGCGGACTGAACGGTTATACCTGCAACTTCGAGGACGAGGAGACGGGCCTGATCCGCTCCGGCCGGCTGGAGCGCTGCGACTGGGAGTACGAGCAGCGGGCGGGCGGCGCTTCTCCCCTCGTCACCGATATCGGCCCGTCGACCGTGCCGCTACCGGGTGGCCTGGGTCTCGGCAACGCTCCCCTGACAGGGACGCTGCAGGGCGCGCCGGGCAGCACGGGCCAGCCGATCCTTCCGCTGCTGCCGCCGCTGGGGCCGCGGCGCTAGGCCTTCAGCCTTCGGTCACAGCCGCTATACGTTAAAGCGGAAGTGGAAGATGTCGCCGTCGCGCACGACGTAGTCCTTGCCCTCCTGGCGCATCTTGCCGGCCTCCTTGGCCCCATTTTCCCCGCCGAGCGCGACATAGCTGTCGTAGTCGATGGTCTCCGCCCGGATGAATCCGCGCTGGAAATCGGTGTGGATGGCGCCGGCGGCCTCCGGCGCGGTGCCGCCTTCCTCCAGCGTCCAGGCATGTGCCTCCTTCGGGCCGACGGTGAAGAAGGTGATCAGGCCGAGCAGGCGGAAGCCGGCCCGGATCACCTTGTTGAGGCCGGGCTCGGTCAGGCCCAGGCTCTCCAGGAACTCCTGCTTCTCCGCCGGGTCGGCGATCTGGGCGAGCTCGGCCTCGATGGCGGCGGAGATCACCACCGACTCGGCGCCCTCCGTCCGGGCCATCGCGGCGACGGCCTCGGCGTGGGCGTTGCCGGTGGCGGCCTCCTCCTCGGCGACGTTGCAGACATACAGCACCGGCTTGGCGGTCAGCAGCTGCAGTTCGCGGAAGATGCGCTGGTCCTCCCTGGCGGGCGTGAAGCTTCTGGCCGGCTCGCCTGCCTCCAGCCTCGCCAGCACCGCGCGCATGACGGCGAGCTGGGCGGCCGCATCCTTGTCCGCGCCGCGCGCCTTCTTCTCGGTGCTGACGATGCGCCGCTCCAGGCTCTCCATGTCGGCGATCATCAGCTCGGTGTTGACCGTCTCGGCGTCGCGCACCGGGTCGACCGAGCCGTCGACATGGGTGACCTCGCCCTCGAAGCAGCGCAGCACGTGCAGGATGGCGTCGACTTCGCGGATATTGGCGAGGAACTGGTTGCCCAGGCCCTCGCCCTTGGAGGCGCCGCGCACCAGGCCGGCGATGTCGACGAATTCGAGCTGGGTGGGGATCACCTTGGCGGATTTGGCGATGGCGGCGAGCCGCTCCAGCCGCTCGTCGGGCACACCGACCCGACCGACATTCGGCTCGATGGTGCAGAACGGGTAGTTCGCCGCCTCCGCCGCCTGGGTGGAGGTGAGCGCGTTGAACAGCGTGCTCTTGCCGACATTCGGCAATCCGACGATGCCGCAGTTGAAGCCCATGACCTTCGATCCGTCTTCGGGGAAACCCGGTTGTCCGATGGCGGCTGGGCCGGGAGGACCCCGTCCGGCCGTTCTTCTGTTATTCGCCCGTCCGTTATTCGCCCACCCGGGACATGTCCAGCGCCACCCGGCTCATGAACTTGTCCGGCGCGTCCAGCGCCAGCATCGGCGCGGAATCCGCCACCGCCTCGATCAGCGGGTCGAGCCAGGCCTCGTCGGCCTTGGCGAAGTCCGACAGCACGTAGCCGTGCACCCGGGCCTTGTCGCCCGGATGGCCGATACCGATCCGGACCCGCCAGTAGTCGGGGCCGATATGGCGGTCGATCGAGCGGATGCCGTTGTGGCCGCCGGCCCCGCCGCCCTGCTTCACACGCACCTTGCCGGGCGCCAGGTCGAGTTCGTCGTAGAAGACGACGACCTTGTCGACGGGGATCTTGTAGAAGCGCACCGCCTCGCCGACCGACCTGCCGCTCTCGTTCATGAAGGTCTGGGGTTTCAGCGCCAATACCTTTTCGCCACCCAGCGTGCCCTCGGCGATCAGACCCTGGAACTTCTGGCGCCAGGGCTGGAAGCGGAACAGCTCGACGATCTCGTCGAGCGCGATCCAGCCGATATTGTGCCGGTTGTAGGCATAGCGTGGGCCCGGATTGCCCAGGCCGACGAACAGATGCATGACACCCCAGCCCTCATGCACGAACGGGGCGGTCGATGCCGCCCCGTTCGATGGTCTCGCGGTCGGTCGTGCGGCGCGCGGAAGCTCAGTCCTCTTTCTCCTCGGACTCGCCTTCCTCTTCCTCGCCTTCCTCCTCCTCGGCCTCGGCTTCGGCCGCCTCGGCCTCGGCTTCCTCCGCGGCCTCGGCCTTCACCGCCGACGGCGCGGCGATGGTGGCGACGGTGAAGTCGCGATCGGTGATCGTCGGCTTCACGCCGTCGGGCAGGGTGACCTGGCTGATGTGGATCGAATCGCCGAGCTCGGTACCGGTGAGGTCGATCTCGATCTGGTCGGGAATGCTGCCGGCGCGGCTGTTCACCTCGATGGCGTAGCGCACCACGTTCAGCACGCCACCCGCCGTCAGGCCGGGCGACTTCTCCTCGTTCAGGAAGCGCACCGGGATCTCGACAGTGACGACGGTGCGGTCGCTGACGCGCAGAAAATCGACATGCAGCGGCTGGTCGGAGACCGGGTCCATGTGCAGGTCGCGGGCGATCACGTGGTGGCTGTCCTTGCCCACCTTCACGTCGTAGGTGTGGGTGAAGAACCCGGGCGCGTGGATCAGTCGGTTCAGTTCGCGCTTCGACACGGCGATGGAGACCGGCGGCTGCTTGTCGCCATAGATGACAGCGGGAACCTTGTCTTCACGACGCAGTGCCCGGGCTGCCCCCTTGCCGGCCCGTTCGCGCGCCTCGGCTGCGAGCTCTTGCGTGCTCATGAGGCTGCTCCTTGGGAATCAGTCAGTTGTATGCCCGTCCGCCTCCAGGGGTGCCGACGGGCCGCCCGGCCAGCATGCCGCCGACCGGAAGGCGCTGCGTATAGCAGTGGCGGGGCGGAGCGTCCAGTCCCGCGCCGGCGCTTTGTCGGCAGGTCTGGTCTGCCGCGCCCGACATCCCCGGCCGGCGTTGGGATGGTCCGTTCAGCCGATCGGCCAGGCCAGCAGCATCAGCTCCTCGGCCCGCTGGTTCGCGGCGGCGCACAGGGCCTCGGACCGAGCCGTGCCGCCTGACCGGAGGCGCGACAGCAGGGCCCGGCCGCGCAGCACATGGAAACCGCTCCAGGCGACCTCCTCGTCGCCGGGAAAGCCCTCCGCCTTCTCGATGAACGATTCCAACATCGCTTCGTCCCCGAGATCGAAGGCCACCGAAATGCCGTCGGCGTAGACGCTGAACTGGTTGTGTCCGACGCATCCATCGGCGACGCCGCGCAGCGCTTCCTGCGTCAGCGCGTGCTTGCGCGCCGGCTCCGTCGCGATCACCGCCGCGGCGCTGCTCATCGCCGGTCCGTGGAAGGCGTATCCGGTTTCCTTCGCGAACGCCACGCCGGCGAGGGCGGCGGCTTCCGCCGCTTCCCGCTGGCCCAGGCCATGAAGTGACCGGGAGGTCACCAGGTGGGCGACCTGCCGGAAGCGCAGGGCGCCAATGCGCTCGACAAGCTTCTCGTAGCGCTGCACCGCCTCCAGGCACGCCTCGAAGCGCCTCATGGCGAACAGGCATTTCAGCAGTGCCGCGTTGGCGTTGATCTCGGCGCGGGAATGACCCACCTGGGCGGCTTCCTCGATCGCCCGACACGCCATCGCGTGGGCCTCCTGCTGAGAGCCCGCGTAGTGCAGGGTGTGCGCGATCTGCGCCCGGTTGGCGACCGCGATGCGGCCCAGCCCCTGCTCGGCCGCAAGGGCGACGCAGGCCTCCAGTCGGGACTTCGCGCTCGCCATCCGCCCCCGGACATATTCCGCGTCTCCCAGACCGCCCAGCGAGGCCGCCTCGAGATCGGGCCGCCGCGCCAGGCGCGCGAAGCGCAATCCCGCTTCGTGCTCGCGCAGGCAATCGTCGAACCGGCCACGGGGAAACTGGAGATTGCCGCGCAGAAAGCAGATCCGGGCCAGTTCGGTGGGCGCCTCGCTGTCCCGAATGTCCAGGCGCGCGGTCTCCAGATCCTCCAGCGCGCCGTCGATGTCCTCCGTCACCCGTTTCACAGAGGCCAGCCCGATGCGCGCCCGGCAGCGGTCGAGCGGCTCGGCGGCGATTTCGAGCGCCCGGGCAAACGCGCGCTGCGCCTCCGCCATGCGGCCGAAATCGTGCCATGACTGCCCCTCGAGAAGCAGCAGGCGGACACCCTCGGCAGCATCCGTCGAGACCGACAACCCGCGCTCGATCAGGCCGAGCGCCGTTTCGTAGTGGTACTTGCCGAGTTCCTCCTCTGCGGCGACGCGGAAGGCCTGCGCCGCCGCCGCCGATCCGGCCAGGGCGAGGTGTTCGGCGCACAGGCGGAGATCGCGGCTGCGGAACCATATGGCGGCGCGATCGTGAAGATCCCGCCGGCGCTTGCCGAGCAGCGACACGTAGACGGCATCGCGGATCAGCGCGTGGACGAAGATGAAGTCCCCGCCATGCGGTCGCAGCAGGTTCTTCTCGATCAGCTGCGCCGTTTCGACGTGCTGACTCCCGGTCAGGTGGGCGACCAGGGACGTGTCGACGCGCTGACCGATCACCGACGCCGCCTCGATGGTCCGCCGATCGACCGGTGAGAGCTTGTCCACGGTCGCCTGCACCAGACTTTGGATGGTTCCCGGCACGCTGTCCGGATCGCCCGAGCGGGCGTGACGGAGCAGTTGTTCCAGGAAGAGTGGATTGCCGCCGGCGCGCTCGACCAGGCCCTCGATCAGCGGGGCATCGGCGAGCGTCGACTCACAGACCTGCCTGGCCTCCTCCGCGCGCAGCGGCGTCAGATCGAGTGTCATGAACGAAGGGCCGGCGGCCAGCGCCCGCCAGGCGCGGTCGACGGGGTCGCCCTCGACCCGGGTGGTGACGAGCAGGATCGCGGACAGGTCGCGGATCGCCTGCGCCATGTGGGCCAGAGCGCGCAGGAGCGGCGGTTTTGCCCAGTGGACGTCCTCGACGATCAGCAGCAGCGGCGTTCGCCGCGCCGCGCTGTCGAGAATTGCCGAGATCGCCTCCCCGCGTCCATGCTGGCGGCGCGGGTCGTCCATGGCGTCGTAGAGCGCCTCAAGCCTTTCCGGCTTGCCGACATTCAGCAGGTCGTAGAGGTGAACCTCGAGATGCGATGGGATGCGGCCTTCGCCCACCAGCCGCTCGATCCGCATTGCGGACGCATCGGCCGGGGCGTGGGGATCGATGTCGAGAATCTCCCGGATGATGGCGCGGATCGCGTCGCGTCCGGTCTCGGCACCGAAATCCAGGACCAGGCCACGATGGGGCGCAAAACCCATCTCGAGAGCCTTGCGTTCGAACTCCTCGCTCAGCCGCGTCTTGCCGAGACCGGCCTCCCCGCGCAGGACGACGACGTGACCGGCCTGGTTTTCCAGGCAATCGCGCAGGATCGAGGTGAACTGCCGGCGTTCCGCCGAGCGTCCGACAAACGTGCCCCGCCTGCCCGGCTGCGCACTGACGGTCTCGACACGCCAGGCGGCGACCGGCGCCGCCAGCCCCTTGACCTCCAGAATGCCGGCGGGCTCGAAACTGAAGCGGTCCTCGAGCGCGCGCTTCAGCCCGTCGGAGATCAGGATCTCGCCGGTCTCGGCGGCATCGCTGAGCCGCGAGGCGAGGTTGACCGACTCCCCGGTGACCGCGTATTCGGCCGTCGCCCCGGCGCCGACATAGCTGGCGATGACGATGCCGGTGGTCACGCCGATATGCACGTCGATGCGGTGACCGGCCTCCCTGGCGATGTCTGGCATCGCCCGGCGAATCTCCATCGCGGCCAGAATCGCCCGCTCGGCATCATTGCCCCGCGCAACGGGCGCGCCGAACACGCCCATGACGCAGTCGCCGATATGCTTGTCGACCCGGCCGCCCATGCGCTCGACGATGGCGTCGACCCGGGTGAAGAAGGTGTTGAGCACATCGTGCATCGCTTCCGCGCCGATCGCTTCGGTCAGGCGCGTGAAGCCGGTGAGGTCCGCGAACAGGACGGCGACATAGCGCCGCTCGCCGTCATGCTGCGCGTCGCCTGGCGAGGGTGAGGGGGCTGGCATCCGCGGTGCCGGCGACGCCGGGGCCGGCGTTTCCACCTCGTCGCGCGCGAGGTCCGCGATCGCGGTCAGCAGCTTGCGACGATGGCCGACCGCGTCGATCCCGAGGTCCTTCAGGTCATCCGCCGTGAGGTGGGCCAGGACCTCGCGATCGATCTGGTTGTCGCGGAACGCCGTTGCGTATTGGCTGAGTCCAAGGGTCTCGAGCCACGCCTCTATCTCCACTCCGCCCACCATGATTTCTGATCGTGGCAGGGAACATCATCACACTTATCGATGCCCCGGTCGAGCGAAGGCCCGTCGAGCGAAGCCCCGGTCGGCGAGGACGCGGGCGGAGCGGGCCTAGTTGAACAGGCTGGAGACCGAGCGTTCCTCGCTGATCCGGCGCAAGGCCTCGCCCATCAGCGGGGCGATGGTGAGCTGGCGGAGATTGCTGGACACGCGCACCGCCTCGGTGGCGAGGATGCTGTCGGTGGTCACCAGCTCGGCCAAGGGCGAGGCGGAGACCCGGCTGACCGCGCCTCCGGAGAGCACGCCGTGGGTGACATAGGCCTTGACCTCCTTCGCCCCGGCCTCGGCCAGCGCTTCCGCGGCGTTGCAGAGCGTGCCGGCGCTGTCGACGATGTCGTCGATCAGTACACAGCGCCGGCCGGCGACGTCGCCGATGATGTTCATCACCTCCGACACCCCGGCGCGCTCGCGCCGCTTGTCGATGATGGCGAGGTCGGCATCGACGCGGCGGGCGATGTTGCGGGCGCGCAGCACGCCGCCGACATCGGGCGAGACGATGGTCAGGTCGCTGTTGGCCCAGTCGCGATCCTCGAGGTCGCGGGTGAACACCGGGGCGGCGATCAGGTTGTCGACCGGGATGTCGAAGAAGCCCTGGATCTGACCGGCATGCAGGTCGAGGGTGAGAACCCGGTCGGCGCCGGCCTGGGTGATCAGGTTGGCGACCAGCTTGGCGGAGATCGGTGCCCGGGGGCTGGTCTTGCGATCCTGGCGGGCATAGCCGAAATAGGGGATGACCGCGGTGATGCGCCGGGCCGAGCCACGCCGCAGCGCGTCGATCGTCACCAGCAGTTCCATCAGGTTGTCGTTCGCCGGATAGCTCGTCGACTGGATGACGAAGACGTCCTCGCCGCGGACGTTCTCCAGGATCTCGACGAACACCTCCATGTCGGCGAAGCGCCGGATCGAGGCCTTGCAGAGGGGAACCTGAAGATAAGCGGAAATCGCCTCGCTGAGCGGGCGGTTGGAGTTCCCGGCGATGATCTTCATGTATGAGGGCCTCGGAAGGATGCGCAAGCCAGCGGGCGCCGTCTTGTATCAACCGGTTTCGGGCATATCAACCGAGCGATCACCAAACCGTCACATTACCGGCGGGGGCGTTCATATTAGCACGCAGGAAACCATCAGCCCGAGCATCGAAAAGGCGAGCAGCATGATGAGATAGGGCATTTCCTCTTGACCTTGCCGCCCGATCACCGGCGCAGGACGATGGCCGAGAGGGCGCGGCCGTAGTCCGGCTCCCCCCGGTGCACACTGCGGCGGTAGGAGAAGAAGCGCTCCTCGTCGGCATAGGTGTCGTGGGCGGTGTCCTGGACGGCCCGCACGCCGGTGGCCTTCAGCCGGCGGATGACGAATCCCGGCAGGTCGAACTGGAAATGGCCGTCGCGCACGCTGCCGACGAACAGATCGGCGGTGCCGGGATCGGCCGCGACGAAGCGTTCACGGAACTCCGCCCCCACCTCGTAGGAGCGCTGGCGGATGGCCGGGCCGATCGCCGATTCGATCCGGTCGGGTTCGGCGCCGAGCGACACCATCGCCCGCACCGTCGCCTCCACGATGCCCTTCAGGGCGCCGCCCCAGCCGGCATGCAGGGCACCGATCACCCCGGCCGCACGGTCGGCCAGCAGCACCGGCACGCAGTCGGCGGTGAGGATGCCCAGCATCAGGCCCGGCGTCCTGGTCACCAGCCCGTCGGCCTGCGGCGGCGTGCCCACGAAAGGACGGTCGACCGCCACCGCGTGGGCGCTGTGCACCTGGTGGCAGGTGACCAGGGCGGGCGCGTGCGGGTCGAGATCGGCACGGCAGCGGCGGCGGTTCTCGCGCACCGCCTGGGGGTCGTCCCCGGAGCCGAGACCGACATTGCGCGATGCATAGATGCCCGTGCTGACACCGCCCTGGCGGGTGAAAAAGCCGTGCGCGATGGGGTCCTGGGCCGCCAGTCGGCGGGCGGTCAGGATTTCGGCGGCAAGCACGTTCACGCTCGGTCGGCTCCGTCTGCCAGCGCCGGTTCGGCGAGGTTCGGGTGGACGATGCCCAGGACCTTGAACAGGCGACCCATGCCCGCCGGCGCCCGGTCGGTCAGGCGGTCGCGCGCCGCCTCGATCGCCGCCCGATCCGCCGGATTGGCGGCGATCAATGTCCTTGTGCGTTGCGGCAAACCGATGGCGGAGAGGAAATCCGCCTGCAGCCAGGGTCCGAGCACGGCCGCGCCGGCCTCCCGCGCCGCCTGGGCGAGGCGCTGGAAGTCGACATGGGCGGTCAGATCGGCCTCGCCGGGCGCCAGCAGCGGATCGACCGGGTGGTGGCCGGCCAGGGCCTGGAAGGTGTCGCCGGTCTCGCCATCGGCATAACCGTAGTCGACGATGAGGGCGCCGCCGCCATGGGTCGCCACGCGCCGGGCGATGTCCGTGACGATCGAGATCGCCGCCGGGCAGAGCTCGGCGACGCTGCCCGACGCCAGGCCGGCGGCGGACGGCAGCAGGGCCTCGGCCATGTCGGCATGGTCGGCGGCCACCAGCCGGAAGCGGCCGGCGGCGTCGTCCCAGTCGACCAGGCGTTCGCGCCATCCCGCCGGCGTCCGCTCGAACTGGCGGATCGGCAGGGCGTCGAAGAATTCGTTGGCGATCAGGAAAAGCGGCGCCTCTGGCACCTCGCCCAGGCTGTCGGCCCAGGCGAGCCCGTCGGTGCCCAGGGTTTCGGTCTGGCGTCGGCGAAGCGCCGGGCTGGTCTCCACCAGCCAGGTCGCGACCGATTCGATAAAGTCGGGGATCAGCCGGCCGGCCCTTCGCGCATCGGCCATCAGCGTGCCGCGGCCAGGGCCCAGTTCGACCAGCACCGCCGGATCGGGCTTGCCGATGCGCATCCAGGCATCCGCGCACCACAGGCCCAGCAGCTCGCCGAACATCTGGCTGATCTCCGGAGCGGTGATGAAGTCCCCCCGCGCGCCCAGGGGATCGCGGGTCATGTAGTAGCCGTGCTCGGGATGGCCGAGGCAGGCGGCCATGTAGCGCGCCAGGCTGATCGGCCCGTCGTGGCGAATCTGCTGCCGGATGATCGTGGCGAGCGGCGTGCTCACCCTGCCTCCGCAGTGGCGTCGCGCGTTGCGTCGACCGGCCGGGCCCGCCACACGAGCCATACGCCGAAGACGATCATCGGCAGCGACAGCAGCTGCCCCATGGTGGCGCCGAGCCAGAGGAAGCCGAGCTGGGCGTCGGGTTCGCGCACGAATTCCACCAGGAAGCGGAAGCTGCCATAGAGGATGAAGAAGACGCCGGCGATGGTGCCGGGGCGCAGGCGCACCTTGCGGTTGGTGGCCAGGACCATCATCACCACGAACAGGACCAGGCCTTCCAGGAGGGCCTCGTAAAGCTGGCTTGGATGGCGCGGCTCCGGCCCGCCATTGGGGAAGACCATGGCCCAGGGCACGTCGCTCGCCCGGCCGTAGAGCTCGCCGTTGATGAAGTTGGCGATGCGTCCGAAGAACAGGCCGATCGGCACCACCGCGGCAACCAGGTCGCCGACCGCGAAGGGCGAGATGCCGCGCGACCAGGCGAACAGCAGGATCGCCAGCACCGCGCCGAGGAGTCCGCCGTGGAAGGCCATGCCGCCTTCCCAGACCTGGAAGACGGCGAGCGGATCGTCGAGGTAGACCGGCAGGTTGTAGAACAGCACATAGCCGAGGCGCCCGCCCAGGATGATGCCGATGATCGCCCAGGTGATGAAGGCGTCCATGTCCTCGCCGGTCGGCCGGATCGGCCCGCGCCGGGCGAGGGCGATGGCGAGGCGCCAGCCGGCGACGAAGCCCACGAGGTAGGAGAGCGCGTACCAGCGCACCACCACCGGTCCGATCTCGAAGGCCACCGGGTCGATGGCGGGGAAGGGCAGGGTGAACACGGCGGCGTCGCGGCTTTCTTGCTGGGCGTGGGGTCAGCGATAGGGGTCGTCGGCGATGAGGTAGTTCTTCACGTAGTCCGCGATCCCGTCCTCCAGGCTGCGGAACGGGCGGTCATAGCCGGCCTGGCGCAGCTTGCTCATGCTGGCCTGGGTAAAGTACTGGTAGCGGTCCCGCAAGACCTCCGGCATCTCGATATAGTCGATCGCCGGCACCCGGCCCAGGGCGGCGAAGATGGCATGGGCGAGATCGTTCCACGACCGCGCCTCGCCGCTGCCGACATTGAACAGCCCGGACACGGTGGGGTGGCGCCAGAGCCAGAGCATCACCGCCACGCAATCGTCGACATGCACGAAGTCGCGCATCTGCCCGCCATCGGCATAGTCGGCGTGGTGGGACCGGAACAGCCGTGCCGGCGCGCCCCGGGCGAGGTCGGGCGTGATCTTGGCGATCACCGAGCGCATCTCGCCCTTGTGGTACTCGTTCGGGCCGTAGACGTTGAAGAACTTCAGCCCGGCCCATTGCGGGGGTGTCGGCCGGCCTTCGGCGGCGAGCCGGGTCAGGCGCCGGTCGACGACATGTTTCGACCAGCCATAGGGATTGAGCGGAAGGAGGCGGGAGAGCGACTGGCTCTGCTCGTCATCCTCGAAGCCGGCGGAGCCGTCGCCATAGGTGGCGGCGGAGGAGGCGTAGATCAGCCGCGCGCCATGGTCGCGGCAATGCCCCCAGAGGTCGAGCGTGGCGCGGATATTCTCCGCGACGATGAGGTCGACGTCGCGCTCGGTGGTGGCGGAGATCGCGCCGAGGTGGAAGACCGTGTCGATGGCGTCGGCATGGGCGGCGAGGAACGCGCCCAGCGCCTCCGGCCGGACGATGTCGGCCGGCGCACGCTTGGCGAGATTTCGCCACTTGTCGTCCCGGCCGAAGCGGTCGACCACGACGATGTCGCCGGCCCCGGCCTCCTCCAGCCCGGCGACGAGGTTCGATCCGATGAAGCCGGCGCCCCCGGTGACGACGATCATGGGCCTTCCATCCGTGCCTGCCACTGCCGCAGGTCTGTCGCGCGCTACCGCCGCGGGTCCGTCTCGACAGCCGTGGGGCGGGTTATAGGAAGCCGGCGGGGTCGTGACAATGGGGCCGGGGGGGCGGGGCACAGGGCGGTGGGACGTCGATGCCGTTGCAATGGGCCGGCGGCGTCACCATAGTCCACTCGGAATTCAACCGGGGTACGGCCTGTCCGGCCGTGCCCGAGAGCCCGGGAGCCGAGCGATGGCCGCTGCCAGTCGACTGATTGACGATCTCGTGCGCACGGCGAGCAGTGCGGCGGGCACCGTCTTCGGCCTGCGCGACGAGGTGGAGGCGCAGATGCGCGAGCGCTTCGAGCGTATTCTGGCGCGTGCCGATATCGTCGGCAGGGACGAGTTCGAGGCGGTGAAGGAGGTCGCGGCGACCGCCAGGAGCGAGCAGGAGAAGCTGACCGAGCGGGTAGCGGCGCTGGAGTCGCGCCTCGCGGCGCTGGAGAAGCCGGCGGGCGGCAGGACGTCGGCCGGTGCCGCGGCGAAATCCGCGAACGCCAGGTCTGGCGCCAAGTCAGCGACCAAGACCAAGAAGGCGGACGGCCAGGAACCCCGGACGGCCGCCAGGAAATCGACGGCCAAGGGCAGGCGGACCGAGGCGACGCGCCGCAAGTCGGCCCCCTGACGGTCGCGGCCTCACGGCCCGGCGGCCGGCATCCGCGGGCCCCATGGCCGTCACCAATCTGTCGCGATAAACCCAGTTGCACGCCGTCGCGGGGCATGCCACCCTCGATCTGGTGGTTTCTTTCGTTTCCGCCACTACATTTCGATGGACATGCGACTGCTCGGTGATTTCGACGCGCGAGGAAATGCAGGAACGCTGTCCGGCGGGAACGGTGGTGCGGGGTCGGGTTTCCCGGCCATGCGGAACCGGTTGATGGCGGCGTTCGGGAGGACGGATATCCATGTCCCTTGAAATGTTGGAGAGCAGCAGCTTCACGCAGAACCCGCTCGACCTGATGGAGGAGATCGTCAGTTCCAATGACTGGATCTTCGAGCGGGCGAGCCGCGAGGAGATGCTGGTCGAGGTCGCCGGGCGCTGGTGCAACTACCGCATGTTCTTCTTCTGGCAGGACGAGTTCAGCGCCATGCAGTTCTCCTGCCAGTACGACATGAAGGTGCCCGCGGCACGCCTGCCGGCGGTCTACGAACTGCTCGCCACGGTGAACGAGCGGCTGTGGCTGGGCCATGTCGACGTCGATGCCGAGGAGCAGGTGCCGATGTTCCGGCACACCGTGCTGCTGCGCGGCATCCAGGCGGCCAGTGTCGAGGTGCTGGAGGATCTGGTCGATATCGCCCTGACCGAGTGCGAGCGCTACTACCCGGCCTTCCAGTTCGTCATCTGGGGCGGCAAGACCGCCTCGGAGGCGGTCACGGCCGCCATCCTCGACACCGTCGCCGAGGCCTGAGCCGCCCTGATTCTGGACTGCGGCGGCCGCCTGCTGGCAGGCTCGGCCGCGTCACATACGCCGCGACGGGACGGGAAGGGGACGGATGGCTGGACGGTTGTTGTTGGTCGGGTGCGGCAAGATGGGCGGCGCCCTCCTGGAAGGCTGGCTGGCGGCCGGCCAGGTGGCCGCCGTCGACGTGGTCGAGCCGGGCGAGGCGCCGGTGCCGGAAAGCCCCCTGGTGACGCGTCACACGGAGGCCGCGAGCGTGACCGCACGGCCTGACGTCATCCTGCTGGCGGTCAAGCCGCAGGTCATGGACGATGTCGCGCCCGCCTTCGTTCCCCTCGCGGACCAGGACACGCTGATCATCTCGATCGCGGCGGGCAAGACCATCGCCGGGTTCGAGCGCCTGTACGGCGCCGACCGGCCGATCGTCCGGGCGATGCCCAACACGCCGGCGGCGGTCGGCGAGGGCGTCTCGGTACTGGTCGCCAATCATGCCGCCGGCGAGGACCAGCGCACCGTGGCCGAAGCGCTCCTGTCGGCGGTCGGCAGCGTGGAATGGGTCGAGGACGAGGCCCTGATCGACGCCGTCACCGCGCTGTCGGGCGGTGGGCCGGCCTATGTGTTCCTGCTGATCGAGGCGCTGGCGGAAGCCGGGCGCAAGGCCGGACTGCCGGTTGATCTGGCCATGCGCCTGGCGCGGCGCACGGTTATCGGCGCCGGTGTCCTGGCCGACCGCTCGGACGAGGAAGCGGCACAGCTCCGCCGCAACGTCACCAGCCCCAGGGGCACGACCGAGGCGGCGCTGAAGGTGCTGATGGCCGAAGACGGGATCCAGCCGCTCTTCGACCGGGCCATCGCCGCGGCGACGGCGCGCTCGCGGGAACTGGCACAGTGAGCGCGCCGGCCCCGTCGCCGGAGCGTCTCACCGGTTCGGCCGCGCGGGTGCAGGCGGCGCTCGACGCGGCGGGCGTTCCGACCCGGGTGGCGCACTTTCCCGAAGGCACGCGCACGGCGGCGGAGGCGGCCGCGGCCATCGGCTGCCATGTCGACCAGATCGCCAAGTCCGTGGTCATGCGCACCGAACGCGCGGCTGTACCGATCCTGGTCGTCGCCTGCGGCGGCAGCCGCGTCGATCCGGCGAAGGTGGCGGCCCTGGTCGCCGACCGCATCGGCGACGATCCCGTGGTGCGGGCGGATGCCGCCTTCGTGCGCCAGGCAACGGGCTACGCCATCGGCGGCGTCGCCCCGATCGCCCACGCCACGCCGCCGGTAACCGTGCTCGACCGGGATCTGGCGCGGCACGGCGCGCTGTGGGCTGCCGCGGGATCGCCAAATACGGTGTTCAAGCTGACCTTCGAGGAACTGGTGCGGCTGACCGGCGGCACGGTCGGTTCCATCGCCTGACCGGAACACGGCCCGACCGGCGGCCGGAACCGGGATTGGAAAGTCCCCGGGGCTGCCCTACCCTTGGGTGCACAGGCTTGGGCGAAGACCGGAAGGAAGGCCATGGCCAAGAAGATCGATCCCGCGACCAAGATCGTGCGTGCCACGCTCGGGCTGATCGCCGAGGAGGGCTGGCAGGCCGTCAGCGTGACCCGCGTCGCGGCGGCGGCCGGCATGAAGCTCGCCGAGGTGGCGGCGCTGGCCCATGATCGGCAGGGGCTGCTGAACCTGATCGGCGCCGCGGTGGACCAGGCCGGGCTGGCCGAGGGACCGGTGGACGAGTCGGAGTCCGCCCGCGACCGCCTGTTCGAGGTGATGATGCGCCGCTTCGACTTTCTCGAGGACAACCGCGCCGGCTTCGTCGCGCTGATGGGCGCGCTGGAGCGCGATCCGGGCCTGGCGCTCAGGCAGGTGCGGCCGATCGAGGGGTCCATGGCGCTGATGCTGGATCTCGCCGGCATGCCGCCGCACGGCCTGCTCGGCGCCGTCAAGACGCGGGCGCTGACCCTGATCTATCTCGATGTGGCGCGAACCTGGCGGGGCGACGACGGCGGCGAGATGGCCGCGACGATGAAGGCGCTCGACCGGCGGCTGAACCAGGCGGAGCAGTGGGCCAACACCTTCGAGCGGCCCGGCCGCGGCGGCGGGCTGAACCCCTTCCGCCGACGCCGCGAGGCAACGGAGACGGCGCCGGCGGCGGATGGAGAGCCGGCGGCCGACACTGCCGAGGGGGCGCGGGACTGACCGGGTGAGCGGCGGCCAGCAACGCCCGCCCGAGAATTTTGTTGCATCGCAGCAAACCCCTTGACGCGGTCGCGAAGGGAGTCCATATAGGCGTTCATGTTGCGGTGCAGCAAAAACTGCTCCGGCAACGATGGAACACCAACTTGCTGGGGAAGAGATCAGATGGCGACCAAGCAGCAGTTCCCGACCTGGGATTTCGATTTCACCAAGTTCATGGCCGACTACAAGTGGCCCACCGTCAGCTTCGACGCCGTGATGGCGTCGCAGAAGAAGACCATGGAGGCCTTCGCCGAGGCCAACAAGCTGGCCGTCGAGGGCATGCAGGCCGTCGCCAAGCGTCAGCTCGAGGTCGTGCGCCAGACGGTCGAGGAAGTCTCCGGCATGGGCGGCGACGTCTTCAAGCCGGGCGCGCCGAAGGACCAGGTGGCCAAGCAGGCCGACATGGCCAAGTCGCAGTTCGACAAGATGCTCGCCAACATGCGGGAAATGTCCGAGATGCTGGCGAAGTCGAACACCGAGGCCGCCAACGTGGTCTCCAAGCGCATCAGCGACTCCTTCGAGGAGTTCAAGGCGCTCGCCGCCGCGTAAGGCCCGTCACGGCGCAGCGCCCGCTTCGGCGGGCGCGCGACGGACGATGATGAAGCCCGTACCGCTCCGGCGGTGCGGGCTTTTTCGCGTGCGCGCTTGCCTGCCCGCGGGCGATCGCCTAGACAGGATCACGGCTTCACGGAGCCGGCTCCGGCTCCGTGAAGCCGTGTGAATCCTGGCTATTATCAATCAATTAGAGCGGATTCACATAGCTTGACGGAAGCGCTTCCGCGATTCCGTCAAGCTATGATCCGCTCTAAGCAGCCCCGGTCCCAGCAGACCGACATCCCAGTGGAGCCTTCCCCATGAGCGACACGCCGGCACGCGATACGCCTGCGAGCAGCCCGATCGGCTTCGACGATTTCCTCAAGGTCGACGTCCGCGTCGGCCGCATCGTCGAGGCGGAACCCTATCCGGAGGCGCGCCGCCCCGCCTTCAAGCTCAAGGTCGACTTCGGTCCGGAGATCGGCGTCAAGAAGACCTCCGCCCAGATCACCACGCACTACTCGCTGGAGGAACTGCCCGGCCGCCTGGTGCTGGCCGTGGTCAATTTCCCGCCCAAGCAGATCGGCAAGTTCATGTCCGAAGTGCTGGTGCTGGGCGTGCCCGACGGCGCGGGCGAGGTGGTGATGATCGCGCCCGACAAGGCGGTGCCGCTCGGCGGCCGGCTCTACTGACCGGTATCGGCTTCGCCCGCCGGGGCCGTCAGATCGGCAGGCGGACCGTCGCCTTCAGCCCGCCGCGCGCGGACGGACCGAGCAGGATGTCGCCGCCGTGGTTGCGCGCGATGTCGCGGGCGATGGTAAGGCCGAGCCCGGTACCAGAGGCGTCGTCGGCATGGCCGTGGGTCAGGCGCACGAAGGGTTTGAAGACGTCGTCCAGGTGCTCCGGCGGGATCCCCGGCCCGTCATCCTCGATCATGATCTCCATGACGTCGCCGACCTGCCGGGCGGTGACCCAGATGTCGTGGCCATGCCGGCCGGCGTTGGAGACCAGGTTGGTCAGGCAGCGCTGGAAGGCCTGCGGCTTGACCGGCAGGGTCAGCCCGGGTTCGACGGAGACGCGCACCCGGTGGCCCTCGCGCCGGGCGCGGATGCAGACCGTCTCGATCAGGTCGGAGAGATCGGCCGTCTCCGAGCGCTCCGCGCCCTCGTTGCGGGCGAAGGCGAGATAGGCCTCGATCATCCGCTCCATCTCCGCGGCATCGGCCTTCAGATCGTCGACCTCCGGCCCGTCGCCCAGCATCTCCAGCTCCAGCTTCATGCGCGTCAGGGGCGTGCGCAGGTCGTGGCTGACGCCGGCCAGCATGGCGGTGCGTTGCGCCATCTGGCGCTGGATGCGGTTGCGCATGGCCAGGAAGGCGCGCGCCGCCTGGCGTACCTCGGCCGCGCCCTCCAGCTTGAAGTCGCTGACCTCGCGCCCCTTGCCGAAGGCGTCGGCCGCCCGGGCCAGGCGCCGGATCGGCCGGATCTGGTTGCGCATGAAGACGATGGCGACGATCAGCAGGAGGAAGGCGGAGCCGGTCATCCAGACGACGAACAGCCAGCTCGTGGTGGTGAACAGGCGCGAGCGCGGCACCAGGATCTGCAGCACGCCCTCGTCGAGGGCGACCAGGATCTCCACCCATTCCTCCGAGAGGTCGAGATTGACCGCGAAGGGACGGCCGACCCGGTTGGCCAGGGCCTGCGTCAGCCGGTGGCGCAGGATGTCGAAGGTGCCGATGGGCTCCGGCTCGGGCAGGTTGCGCTGCGGCTGCATGGCGATCACCAGGTCGAGGCGGCGCGCCGCGCGGGTGATGATGGCGCCGGTCTCGGCGGTCGGCTCGAGACCCGTCAACTCGTCGATCACGAGCGCGATCTCCCCGGCGATGGCCTGGGACAGGCGCATGGTCACCCGGTCCCAGTGCTGGTCGTAGAAATAGTAGGTGGCGATCGCCTGGGCGAGCAGGATCGGCGTGATGATGATCAGCAGCGTGCGGCCGAACAGCGTGCGCGGCAGGTAGCGCTTGAGCCCGAAACTGCCGGAGAGTCCGCGTATCGAGGCCCAGAGCCGGGCCCAGAGCCGGCGTGCCAGGCGCGGCAGGTCGGTGCGGCGGCGCGCGCGCCGGGTGCGTGTGGCCTCGTCCGGCGCGGTCATGCCCGGTCCGGCCGCAGGACGTAGCCCTCGCCGCGTACCGTGACGAGATAGCGCGGCAGGCGCGGGTCCTGCTCGATCTTGCGCCGCAGCCGCGTGACCTGCACGTCGATGGTGCGGGCATTGCCGCCGAGCCCCGCGGTCGCCTGCAGATCCTCCCGCGACAGCGTTTCGCCCGGCTGGGCGCAGAACACCTTCATCAGCGCCTCCTCCGCGGAGGTCAGATGGATGCGCGCGCCTTCCCGGGTCAGCTCGCCCCGGACGGTGTCGAAGGCGAAGGCGCCGAAGCGGACCTCCGCCGGCGCCTCGGCCTGCGGCGGGATGCGCTTGAGGATGTTGTTGATGCGCAGCACCAGTTCCCTGGGCTCGAAGGGCTTGGCGAGATAGTCGTCGGCGCCCGATTCCAGCCCGGCGATGCGCGCGTCGCTCGTCCCCATGGCGGTGAGCAGCAGGATCGGCGTGTCCAGGTCGAGGCGCATGGTGCGGGTGAAATCGAGCCCGCTCTCACCCGGCATCATGATGTCGAGCACGATCAGGTCGAATTTCAGGCCCCGAATGTGCGCCCGCGCGCTGGCGGAGTTGTTGGCGGTGGTCACCAGGAAGCCCTGCTCCGCCAGGTATTTGCGCAACAGGTTGCGGAGCCGCTGGTCGTCGTCGACCACGAGAATGTGCGGATCGTCGTGTCGCATGCCGCCAGGACTATACTCCAGCGCCGTCGACGCCCGCCAGTTCGCGGACGGGGCCTGCCTCTAGAACCGGCTGCCGCGCGCGGGGCGCCGTTCGGCGGTCAGCAGCTGGCGGTACTCGGCCGGCGGATCCTCGATCAGGCCGACCAGCACGCGGCGGAAGCCTTCCACCGCCTCGGCGCCGGCCAGCCGGTAGGCCTTGGCGAAACGCCGGCGCTGGCTCTCGGTCAGCTTCTCCTCCAGCTCGCGGCCCCGGTCGGTGAGGGTGAGCAGGCGCTGGCGCCGGTCGCGGCTGCCCTGGCGCTGCTCGATATAGCCCTCGGTGACGAGCACGCTCAGCACGCGGCTCAGGCTCTGCTTGGTGATCTTCAGGATGGTCAGCAGGTCGCTGACCATGATGCCTGGATTGCGGCCGACGAAGTAGATGACCCGGTGATGTGCCCGGCCGAGCCCCAGCCCGGACAGCATCTGGTCGGGCTCCGCGGTGAAGTCGCGATAGGCGTAGAACAGGAGCTCGATCCCCTGCCGCAGGTCTTCTTCCCGCAGAAACAAGGGGTTGGCTCCGAACTTGACGTCGCTCATGGCACCCATGTAGATGATGAATACGTCATAGATGTTGACGTATATTGGTCCGAATGTTACGGGTGATGCAAGTCCCGGAGACGAATGTGTCCCGCGGGATGTGCGAAACGAAATTATTCAACTGCATGTTTGGGGTGGGAACACATCATGTCGGTGCTGCCTTTCGATGATCGGGACGGGGTCATCTGGTTTAACGGAGAGCTGGTCCCCTGGCGAGACGCGAAGCTTCACGTTCTAAGCCACGGGCTGCATTACGCAAGCTGCGTGTTCGAGGGCGAGCGTGCCTATGGTGGCCGGATCTTCAAGAGCCGGGAGCATACCGAGCGGCTGCACGCCTCGGCGGAGATCCTCGGCTTCAGGCTGCCCTATGGCGTGGACGAGCTGGAGCGGGCGAAACAGGCCACGCTGGCGGCCAACGGCATCGTCGACGGTTATGTCCGGCCCGTCGCCTGGCGCGGCTCGGAGATGATGGGCGTGTCGGCCCAGCATAACCGCATCAACGTCGCGATCGCCAACTGGGAGTGGCCGAGCTACTTCTCGCCCGAGGCGAAGATGAAGGGCATCGACCTGACCATCGCCCCCTGGCGCCGCCCGGACCCGGCCTGCGCGCCGGTCAAATCGAAGGCGGCCGGCCTCTACATGATCTGCACCATGTCCAAGCATCAGGCCGAGTCCCAGGGCTTTCACGACGCCCTGATGCTGGATTGGCGCGGCCATGTCGCCGAGGCGACCGGCGCCAACATCTTCCTGGTCATCGACGGCAAGGTCCACACGCCCGATCCCGACTGCTTCCTCGATGGCATCACCCGCCGCACGGTGATCGACCTGGCCCGCGCCCGCGGCCTGGAGGTGATCGAGCGGACCATCCTGCCCGAGGACCTGGGCCAGGCCCAGGAGGTCTTCCTCACCGGCACGGCGGCGGAGGTGACGCCGGTCGGCCGCATCGCCGACTACCGCTTCACGCCGGGCCGCGTCTGCCAGGCGCTGATGGACGACTATACCGCGGCGGTGCGGGCCCCGGTCTCCGAGCGGGCGCCGCGCGCGTCCGTCGCCGCGGCGGAATAGGCACCGGCAGCGCCGACGGGAGCCGGACCGCGATGCGGTCCGGCCGTCAGTCTGGCCGTCAGTCCGCCCATCAATCCGGCCCTCAGTCGCGCTCCCAGCGGGCGGTGGCGTCGTCGTCGCTGGCCTGCGCCTCCACCCAGCGCTCGCCCGCCGGCGTCTCCTCCCGCTTCCAGAAAGGCGCCTTGGTCTTCAGCCAGTCGATCAGGAAGGCGCAGGCCTCCAGCGCCGCCTGGCGGTGGGCGCTGGCGACAGCCACCAGCACGATGGGCTCGCCCGGCAGCATGCGGCCATATCGGTGCACGATCAGGCTGGCCTGCAGCGGCCAGCGGCGGTGCGCCTCGGTCTCGATCTCCGCCAGCATGGCCTCGGTCATGCCGGGGTAGTGCTCCAGCGTCATGGCCGTGACCGGCGTGCCTTCGTGCTCCGCGCGCACCAGGCCGGTGAAGCTGGCCACGCCGCCGATATCCGTCCGGCCGGCGGTCAGTTCCGCCAGGCAGGTACCGGGGTCGAACGCTTCCTCCTGGACCCGGACCGCCATCGCCTCAGCCGCCGGTGACGGGCGGGAAGACCGCGATCTCGTCGCCCTCGGCGATGGCGTCGCCTTCCTTGGCGAAGCGCTGGTTGACGGCGAAACGCACGGCGCGCCCGGTGTCGAGCGCCGCGGCATAGCCGCCGCCCCGGGCGATCAGCCAGTCCTTCAGCGCCCCGACCGTGGCGACGCCCTCGGGCAGGGCGATGCGCTCCTCGGCGAGGCCGATGCGGTCGCGCACCCATGCGAAGTAGAGGATCCTCATTGCTCCGTTCCGACCCTTCCGCCGGTCTCCCGTCCGGCGCTCAGACGCTTTCCGAGCCGCCGATCCCCGCCTGCCTCACCGGCGCCACCGCGGCATTCCGGAGCGCCTCTGCCCGCTGGGCGCTCTGGCGCCGGCGCGCCGCCTTCTCCTGGCGCCGATGCTCCATCCGGTCGCCCAGCTTGCGGCCGAAGAAATAGGCGATGGGTGACAGGATGATGACGAAGGGCAGGCTGCCCAGCCACATCAGGGCGTAGGGCTCGCCGACCAGCAGGCCGGCGCTGCTTGCCAGTTCCAGCAGGTTGAAGTCGACCAGCGCCGCGACGAAGCGGTCGACCTCCGCCGTCGGCATGGTGCAGTTCGTCATGGTGCAGCCGACGCCGAGATAGAAGACGTAGATCGGCGCCATGGTGATGGGGTTGGTGATCAAGGTGAGCACCAGCGCGATCAGCCAGTTGAAGCGGAACCCCATGACGCGGTCGACGATCCACCAGGTGATCACCACGAACAGGGTCTGCAGTCCCACCGAGGGCGTCAGCCCCCAGGCGACGCCCCAGAAGCAGGTGCGCGCCAGCATCGGCCCGTTCAACCGATAGCGAATGACCGGCCGCAGGAACCGGCGCCGGTACTGGCGTCGCAGATAGGTTCGCGGCATCGACGGGTCAGCTCCCTGGCGCCGGGCGGGTATCGGGCTTCATCGCGGTTGCGGGCGCGCGATCTGCCGCATTCCGGTCGAGACATAGTCAACCCCGGTCACGACCGTCAAGGCGGCCGACAGCCACAAGGCGCCGAGACCGACATCCCAGATCACCGCCGATCCGGGCAACGCCGGGTGCGCGATGAGGATCGCCAGGGCGGCGAGCTGGACGGTCGTCTTCCATTTCGCCAGATAGCTGACCGGCAGGCCCGGAAGGCCGCCGCTGGCCAGGAATTCGCGGATGCCGGCGACCAGGATCTCGCGGCCGACGATGGCGATGGCGGCGATCACGTGCCAGCCGAAGATGTCGCCGGTCGCCGCCAGCATCAGCAGCAGCGCATTCACCAGCATCTTGTCGGCGATCGGGTCGAGCAGCTTGCCGAGCGGCGAGGCGATGCCCATGCGGCGCGCCAGATAGCCGTCGAGGAAGTCGGTCACGGCGGCCAGCAGGAACAGGGCCGTGGCGACCAGCCGCGCCCAGTGCGTCGGCACGAAGAACAGCGCCACGATCACCGGGATCGCGGCGATCCGGCTCAGTGTCAGGAGATTCGGCAGGTTCTGCATGCCATGACCCAACGGCGCTGTCGGACGAGAACGGTGTGCAACCGACCAGGCGGCCTCACCACGGCATTCTAACCGCTGTTTTGGAAGTGGTCATGAATCCGTTTCGCGACCGCTTCGGAAATGCCCTCGACCTTGGCCAGATCCTCGACCGTGGCGCGGGCGATGGCGCGGCCCGACCCGAAATGCATCAGCAGCGCCTTCTTGCGTTTCGGCCCGATGCCGGGGATCTCGTCGACCGGGTTGCGGCCGATGGCCTTCTGGCGGCGGGCGCGGTGGCTGCCGATGGCGAAGCGGTGCGCCTCGTCGCGCAGGCGCTGGATGTAGTAGAGCAGCGGGTCGCGCGGCTCGAGCGAGAAGGGCGGCCGGTCGGGCAGGAAGAAGCGCTCGCGCCCCGCATTGCGGTCCGGTCCCTTGGCGACGCCGGCAATGGCGATGTCGTCGATGCCGAGCTCGGCCAGCACCTCGGCGGCGACGCCGAGCTGGCCCTGGCCGCCGTCGATCAGCACCAGGTCGGGCCAGGTCTCGCCGGCGCGCTCGGGATCCTCTTTCAGGGCGCGCGAGAAGCGCCGGGTCAGAACCTCGCGCATCATCGCATAGTCGTCGCCGGGCGCGATCGCCTTGTCCTTGATGTTGAACTTCCGGTAGGCCGACTTCTCGAAACCGTCCGGTCCGGCGACGATCATGCCGCCCAGCGCGTTGCTGCCGCCGGTATGGGAGTTGTCGTAGACCTCGATGCGCCGGGGCGGGGCGTCGAGGCCGAAGACGTCGGCCAGCTTGCCGAGAAGCCGGCCCTGGCTCGCGGTTTCCGCCAGGCGGCGGGCCAGGGCCTCCTTGGCGTTGGCCAGGGCGTGGTCGATCAGCCGACGCTTTTCGCCGCGCCGCGGCACGGCCACGGTGACCCTGCGCCTTGCCAGCACGGTCAGCGCCTCGGCCAGCAGGTCCTGTTCCTCCAGCGCGTGGCTGAGCAGCAACTGGGCCGGCGGCGTGCGCTGGTCGTAGAACTGGCCGATGAAGCCGGCCAGCACCTCCGGCGGTTCGAGTGATCTGTCGTGGCTGGGGAAATAGGCGCGGGTGCCGTAGTTGCGGCCGCCGCGGAAGAAGTAGACCTGGACGCAGGTCTGCCCGCCCTCCTGGTGGCAGGCGATGGCGTCGGCGTCGCCGAGGCCCTCGAGGTTGATGTCCTGGCTCGACTGGATGGCGGCGAGCGCGCGCACCCGGTCGCGCCAGCGCGCCGCGCTCTCGAAGTCGAGCGCGTCGGAGGCCGCCTGCATGCGCGCGGCGAACTCGTTCTGGATGGCCGTGCTGCGGCCGGCCAGGAAGGCGCGCGCCTGGTCGACCTGGGTGCGGTACTCCGCCTCGCTGGCATAGTCGACGCAAGGCGCCGTGCAGCGCTTGATCTGGTACTGCAGGCAGGGCCGCGTGCGCTGGCTGAAGACGGCGTCGGAGCAGTTGCGCAACAGGAAGGCGCGCTGCAGGGCGTTGATCGTCCGGTTCACCGCACCGGCCGAGGCGAAGGGGCCGAAATACGCCCCCTTTCTGGTCTGCGCGCCGCGATGCTTGGTGATCCGCGGATAGGGATGATCCTCGGCGATCAGGATGTGCGGGAAGGTCTTGTCGTCGCGCAGCAGCACGTTGTAGCGCGGCCGCAGGCGCTTGATCAGATTGGCTTCGAGCAGCAGCGCCTCGACCTCGGAGCGGGTCACGACGATCTCCATCGCCGCGGTCTCGGAGATCATGCGCAGCAGGCGGGCGGGCTGGCGTCCGGCCTGGGTGTAGGCGGTCACGCGCTTCTTCAGTTCGCGCGCCTTGCCGACATAGAGCACCTCGCCATGCTCGTCGAGCATGCGGTAGACGCCGGGCCGGTTGGGCAGGCGTCTGACCTCGGCCTTGATGACCGCGAGGCCGTGCTCCAGATCGGCGCGCACCCGCCGCCCGCCGCGGGATCGCGGGGCGCGGTCCTCGGTCGTCCCGTCACCGGGCCCGGTGGCCGTGTCTGTGGCCGTCTCTGTGGCCGTCCCGGTGGTCGAACCGTCCGGCGTGCTGGTGGTCTCGCTCATGGCTGCCCGATAGCATGATTGCGCGGCATCGTCAGGGCGCGCGCGCCGCGCCGATCTTCACCCATACCGAGAATTCCGTACTAGCCTTTTGGAATCCAAGACGATTTCGGTTCATCCACGAATCCTGTGGATAACTCTGTTGGCAATGCGGGGTGGGAGGGGGCGAATCGGCACGAATCCAAGGGTTGGACTTGATTGCACAAAAAGTGTGCATTAATGATATAGCGTTGATTTTCCGTCATAAATTTAATGTCAAGGGCACGAGATTGTTGCAGTTCGATGATTCCTGGCCTTGACTCGCAGTTCCCATCTGGCGCAGGCGACCGGTGTGTACAACTTGCGTCTTCTCAACGCCGGACCACAAGGCGTTGATCGGCAATGAAATAGCCATCCGGGCCCGATGCCGGACGGTGCGTCGGGACGGTTTGGCCGGCCGCGTCAGCGCTCGAACACCAGCGTCACGCCGACCCCGTCGCAGTCGGGATAGACCGCCGTCTTGCGCAGGTCGACGCGGGCACGCGTCACGCTGGCATGTCCGAGACAGAGCTGCAGGATCGCCTCGGCCAGGGTCTCCTGCAGGTCGAAGTGCCGGCCCGCCACGAGGCCCCTGATACCGTCGCGCAGGAAGTCGTAGTCCAGCACGGCCTCGATGCGGTCGTCCGCCGGCCGGGCGGCGGGATCGATGTCGAGCGTGACCGAGATGCTGACCGGCTGGGGGGCCGCCCGTTCGTGGTCGTAGACGCCGATGGAGGCGGGCAGGCGGAGGCCCTCGAGGACGATCTGGCGACGGATGTAGGGCATGGGCCGGGCTCAGCGCTCGGCCAGATAGGCGACGTCGCGCGGCAGCTTCTCCAGCACCTGGCCGCCGTCGATGGTGATGACCTGGCCGGTGAAGGCGGGGCTGGCCAGGATGAAGCGGGCGGCGGCGAGGATCTGGTCGGGCGTGGCGCCGCGGCCGAGCGGGGTCATGCGCTGGGCACGCTCGAAGCTCGCGTGCGTCTGCTTGCCGGAGATCAGGGTCACGCCAGGCGCGATGCCGGCGACCCGGATGCGCGGCGCCAGCGCCATGGCCAGCATCTCCGTCGCCCCGCGCAGCCCGACCTTGGCGAGGGTGTAGGAGAAGAAGTCCGGATTGAGCGCGAAGACCTTGTTGTCGAGCATATTGACGATCACGCCCTCCGTCCCGGCCGGCAGGGCTGCTGCGAACGCCTTGGCGAGAAAGACCGGTGCCTCGAGGTTGGTGGCGTGGTTGATGCGCCAGCGTTCCCGGTCGAGGCTGGCGAGGTCGTCGTTCAGGAAGCTGGAGGCGTTGTTGATCAGGGCACGCAGCTGCACACCGTCGGCCCGCGCGCGGCCGATCAGGCCGTCGACCTGGTCGGGGTCGGTCAGGTCGGCGCCGAGCGCGGAAGCGCTGCCGCCCGCCTCGACGATGGCACGCACAACTGCCTCGGCAGCGTCTGCCGAGCGGTGGTAGTGCACGAAGGCATGCCAGCCATCGGCGGCCAGCCCGCGCGCCAGATGCGCGCCGAGGCGCCGGGCGGCGCCGGTGATCAGCACGCCCGGTCGCGCGGAGTTCGGCTGTGGCGTGTCGCTCATGGGCACGAGACTTAGGGCAAAGATGCGCGCTTCGCCAGTGGCGGCGTGGGGGCGTCAGGTGATCACGACAGGCCCGACCTCCTCCACCATCATCTGGCCAATGCCGAGGAACTGGGCGATGACGAAGACGACGTAGAGCACGACCAGGACCGCGCCCTCGCGGCGGCCGAGGCGCCAGCCCGTGCGCATGAAAACGATCATCAGCACGCTGACCGCGATCAGCACCCAGACGTCGAAGGCGGCGGTTGCCGGCGGCGTGGGGATGATGTCGATCAGGCTGGTGACGCCGAGGATACCCAGCAGGTTGAACAGGTTGGAGCCCAGCACGTTGCCGATGGCCACGTCGGCGTGGCGACGGATCGCCGCCACGACGGTGGTCGCCAGCTCCGGCACGGAGGTGCCGAAGGCGACCAGGGTCAGGCCGATCACCTCCTCCGACACGCCGACGCCACGGGCGATCGAGACGGCGCTCTCGACCAGCAGTTCCGCGCCGCCGATCACGCCGGCGAGGCCGAGAACGACGGCGAGGATCAGCAGCGCCCAGGAGCCCTGGATGGGCGAGACCTCCTCGGCCTCGAGCTGGTGCAGGTCATCGCCGCTGCGCTTGTCGTGCCAGTAGGAGAACAGCATGGCGCCGGTGAGGCCGAGGATGGCGACGATGCCGTAGGCCGGCCCGTAGCCGCCGACCAGGGTGGCGCCGGCGAAATAGGCGGTGGCGATCAGCATCATCGAGCCGTCGCGCAGCAGCACCACGCGGTCGCAGCGCAGCGGCGCCAGCAGGGCGGCGGTACCCAGGATCAGCAGGATGTTGCAGATGTTGGAGCCCACGACGTTGCCGATGGCCAGCGGCGCCGATCCGGCGAGGGTCGCCCGCACCGAGACGACGAGCTCCGGCAGGGAGGTGCCGCAGGCGACGATGGTGAGGCCGATGATCAGCGGCGAGACGCCAAGGCGCTCGGCGATCGAGACGGCGCCGCGGACGAGATAGTCCGCGCCGACGATGAGCAGGACGAACCCGACGAGGAGCAGGACACCGTCAACGAGCACGGGATCGTCCTTGTCGGGGAGGTCGGAAGGCCATCGGTACCGTCACCGGCTGCGGTTCGTCATCGAAGGTCCCCGACACGACGGCGCCGCCGGAGCGATCCCGCTCGGCGGTCGTCACGGAGGAGACGCGGGTGCCGGGAATGGCTGACCCAGGGATCGAGGGACGCGGCCAAGCCCGCGAGCCGACCGCGGCCCGTAATTCTATATGGCGGAAAGTTTGTAGGGTTAAAGGGGCATCACGATGCTTTGCGGCGGCGTGAGCGGCCCTGGCCCTTGCGGTCGCGCTTCTCGACGGTCGACCGGTGGGTGCCACCGCCGGCGCGACCAGGCAGAATTTCGATCGCCATCGCGCCCTCGCCGCCGAGACCGAGCTCGGCATTCTCCAGGCGCTTGATCTCGTCGCGCAGCCGGGCTGCCTCCTCGAACTCGAGATCCGCCGCCGCCTCGCGCATGCGGCGCTCGAGGTCGCCGACATGGTCCTTCAGCGTCTTGCCGGTGAGGTGCACCACGTCGCCGGAGCCGGCCTTCACCGTCACCCGGTCGCGTTCGTAGACGCTCTCCAGGATGTCGCCGATGTTCTTGCGGATGCTCTCCGGCGTTATTCCCTTCTCGGCATTGTAGGCGACCTGCTTCTCGCGCCGGCGCGAGGTCTCCTCCAGCGCCGCCGTCAGGCTCGCGGTCATGGTGTCGGCGTAGAGGATGGCCTTGCCGTCGACATTGCGCGCCGCCCGGCCGATGGTCTGGATCAGCGAGGTGCGGGACCTCAGATAGCCCTCCTTGTCGGCGTCCAGGATGGCCACCAGGCCGCATTCCGGGATGTCCAGCCCCTCGCGCAGCAGGTTGATGCCGATCAGCACGTCGAAGACGCCCAGGCGCAGGTCGCGGATGATCTCGATGCGCTCCAGCGTCTCCACGTCGGAGTGGATGTAGCGCACCTTCACGCCGGTCTCGTGCATGTACTCGCTCAGCGCCTCGGCCATCTTCTTGGTCAGGGTGGTGATCAGCACCCGCTGACCGCGCTCGACGCAGAGCCTGACCTCGGCCATCACGTCGTCGACCTGGGTGGCGGTCGGCCGGATCTCGACCGGCGGGTCGGTGAGGCCGGTGGGCCTGACCACCTGCTCAGTGAAGACGCCGCCGGTGCGCTCCATCTCCCAGGGGCCCGGGGTGGCCGAGACGAACACCGATTGCGGGCGCATCGCCTCCCATTCCTCGAACTTCAGCGGCCGGTTGTCGACGCAGGCCGGCAGGCGGAAGCCGAACTCCGCCAGGGTCTGCTTGCGCGCCCGGTCGCCGCGATACATGGCGCCGAGCTGGGGCACCATGACGTGGCTCTCGTCGACAAACAGCAGCGCGTCCCGGGGCAGGTATTCGAACAGCGTGGGCGGCGGCTCGCCGGGCCGGCGGCCGGTGAGGTAGCGCGAATAGTTCTCGATGCCGTTGCAGCTGCCCGTCGCCTCCAGCATCTCGATGTCGAAGGTGGTGCGCTGCTCCAGACGCTGCGCCTCCAGCAGCTTGCCCTCGCTCTCGAAGCGGCGCAGCGTCGCCTTCAGATCCTCCTTCATCTGCCGGATGGCCTGGGCCAGTGTCGGCTTGGGCGTGACGTAGTGCGAATTGGCGTAGACCCGCACCTGCTCCAGGCTGCCGTACTTCTCGCCGGTCAGCGGGTCGAACTCGTGGATCGCCTCGATCTCGTCGCCGAAGAAGGAGATGCGCCAGGCATGGTCCTCCAGGTGGGCCGGGAACAGCTCGACCGTGTCGCCGCGCGCCCGGAAGGTGCCGCGCTGGAAATTGGTGTCGTTGCGCCGGTACTGGATCTCGATCAGTCGGCGCAGCAGGCCCTGCCGGTCGGTGCGGTCGCCCACCGCGATCGGGAAAGCCATGTCCTGGTAGGTTTCAACGTCGCCGATGCCGTAGATGCAGGAGACCGAGGCGACGATGATGGTGTCGCGGCGCTCCAGCAGCGCCCGCGTGGCGGCGTGGCGCATGCGGTCGATCTGCTCGTTGATCGAGCTTTCCTTCTCGATATAGGTATCGGTGCGCGGGACATAGGCCTCGGGCTGGTAATAGTCGTAATAGCTGACGAAGTATTCGACCGCGTTCTCCGGAAAGAAGCTCTTGAACTCGCCGTAGAGCTGGGCGGCCAGCGTCTTGTTCGGCGCCAGGACCAGGGCCGGGCGCTGCAGCGTCTCGATGACATGCGCCATGGTGAAGGTCTTGCCCGAGCCGGTGACGCCGAGCAGCACCTGGTCGCGCTCGCCCTTTTCCAGCCCTTGCGACAGTTCGGCGATGGCCTCCGGCTGGTCGCCCGCGGGCTTGAAGTCCGAGACGATCCGGAACGGGTTGACCATGCGCGTCTCCGGCAGGGACGGGCGCAGGGCGGCGAGGGCGCCGGAGAGATCGGTAGGGGCGGACTCGGTCGGGGCGGACTCGGTCGGGGCGGACTTGGTCGGGGCGGTTTTCGCGGCGCTATCCATGCCCCCTTATATCGCCTCGCCGGGGTCCGGTTCCAGAGGGCCGCGGCGACACTACTGTCAGCAGGTGTCAGGAGTGACGTGTGGCGCCCAATCCTCTCCGCCGAGATATCGCGAAACGGCTTCCATTCTCCTCACCGAACGGCACCATTCGGCGCGACCGACCGACGAGTCGAACCGGTTCGGTGACGGATGAATATTCTTGCTATCGCCGGTGTCGGCAACTCACCGACCCAGCAGTCCTTGGGAAACTGCCGTCAGGGATACTGGTGGATGATGCTGATAACGCGACCGTCCTCCGAGCAGACGGTTGTGAACCCGTGGTGCACATGAGTGAAGCTGATGCACCGGACAAAGGCGTCCGCTGTGGCGCTCACGGTTAAGGTCGCCAAGAAAACGGAAGCGGCGACCAGCAATCGTTGCATTTCGTCGTCCTCCAAACTCACGTCGCCGCGAAAATAGCATACTTTAGAACATAGTTGAAACGACCAATTTATGACATGGGCAGCTGACATGGGCAGCGAGTCGTCGTTGCCCTTGGCTCACGGCTATTGCGAGTACCCACGCCTCCCATCATCCTTGGTCAGCCGGATGGCTGCTGTTACTTCCCGAACGCCACCTGGGCGATCGGCGGCAAATTGGCGGAGAGCTGGCGCCAGCGCGAGCCGCCCTCCTCGCCGAGCCAGAGCGAACCGGTGGTCGAGCCCATGGCGATCAGGGCGCCGTCGCGGCTGATGTCCATGGCGTGGCGGTAGACGAGGTCGAAGGCGGGGGGCTGCGGCAGGCCTTCGTCGAAGCTGTCCCAGGCCTTGCCGCCCTGGCGCGCGCGGTTGACGATGAAGCGCTGCTCCACCGGGATGCGCCGCTCGTCCTTCTCCGCCGGGGCGAACCAGGCGGTGCCCGGGTCGTTGGGGTCGGCCACCACGGCGAAGCCGAAGCTGCTGACCGGGGCGTGCAGGCGCTCGAAGCTGTCGCCGCCGTCTGTGGACCGGAAGATGCCGTTGTGATGCTGGCACCAGACCACGTCGGGATCGGCGGCCGAGGCGTGCAGCCGGTGCGGGTCCTGGATGTTCGGGTCCTCCTTCTGCTCGGGCGGCATGTAGTCGGCGACCAGGCCCTTGCCGGCGACCCGCCAGGACCGCCCGGCATCGGCCGAACGCCAGATGCCGCCGCAGGAGATGCCGATGGTCAGCCGGTCCGGGTCGCGCGGGTCGACCAGCAGGGAGTGGATGCCGGCATGGTCGTAGCCGCCGCCGAACCATTTCGGCCGCTCCGGCAGGTCCCACAGGCTCTCGACGATCCGCCAGCTCTCGCCGCGGTCGTCGGAGCGGAAGAGGGCGGCCGGCAGGGTGCCGGCCCACAGCGTGCCGGGCTGGTCGGCGCCGCCGGTCTCCATGGTCCAGATCATCTCCAGGCTGGGCGCGTCTTCGGCGTCGCCTTTCGGCAGCACCGGCACGGCGACCTCCTTCCAGGCGCCGTCCGGGTCGCGGCGGTGCAGCTTGACGCCGAAATGGCCGAGCTTGAGGGCGGCGTAGCGGCTGCCGTCGCGCGGGTCGTCGAGCACGGCGGAGACCGGGTCGGCGCGAAAGGCGATGTCCTCGAGCGCGCCGGACCAGGCGTCGAGGGTGAGCAGGCCCTTGCGGCTGGCCACGAGGATGGTGTCGGACATGATGGATCAACCTCCCGAGAGCGCCTGCAGCACGTCGATGCGGTCGCGCGGGCCGACCTTGTCGCTGAGGCGGATGCGATCTTTCAGCGGCCGGCCGTTGACGAAGACGGCGACGTGCCGCCGCAACCGGTCCTGATCGTCGAGGATGTAGGATCTGAGGCGCGGCCGGTCGTCGAACAGGCGGTGCAGCACGTCCGCCACCGTCTCGCCCGCCACCGTGGCCGGCGGGCAGGCGAGGAAGCGCTCGAGCTGCGGCGTGAAGTGGATATCGGCCATGGCCCCCGGATGGTGCGCGCGACGCCCGCTTTCGCGCAAGTCCGTCCTTGGCGGGCGCCGTTCACGAGAACGGGAAGCGCGATCATATGAAACAGTGCGGCGAGGGACGCGTATTCGGGCCGGTGCGGTTCAGTTGGCCATGGCGGAGACCAGGTAGCGCTCCGGACCGCCGGGATCGAGCGCGTCGAAGGGGTAGCAGGTGACCAGGGTCAGCATGCGCCCATCCCGCGGCACGGCCAGGGAAACGTCGCGGTAGTCGACCACCACGCTGCCGCCGACGGTGAAGGACTGCGACAGGCCGTCGGCGGTCTCCAGCATCACGCCGTCGCCGGGCTCGAGCTCGGCGAGGAAGCGGAAATGGGTGTCGCGATGCCCGGAGATGATGGTCAGGCCGGGGCCGCCCGTCGGGCTCGACTGCGGCAGCAGGCCGGGCCCGAAGGCCAGCGCCTCGCCATGGCCGCCGGCCAGCACGATCAGGTCGACGCCGCGCTCCGGCACGCTGAGGCGGGCGACCGGCCAGGTGTCCGCCCAGGGCCAGGGCCTGACTTCCGCCTCGCCGGACAGGGTGCGGTCCCTGGCGCGCTGCAGCAGGTACTGGGCGAGGCTCGCCTTGGCCTCGATGGCCACGGCGGCGCCGATCTGCCAGCCGCCGAGCGCGAAGAGGGGCGCCGCGACCCACAGGGGCCAGCGGCGCCACCATCCTCCCCCCACGCGCGGCCGCGCCCTGATGCGACCGCGCGCCCTCACCGCACGGCCCCGAGATCGCTGATCACGTGGCGCATCCGCCGGCGCCGGGCCGCCAGCATCAGGAGCAGCGTGGCGATGACCAGCGAGGCGATGCCGAACAGCCAGTTGATCGGCGCCGACGTGGCGGTGGCCGGCAACTGGGCGATGGTGACGGAGCCGGTGGTCGCCATGTTGCGGATGGCCGCCAGGCTGGTTGGCTGGCCGAGCGGCTCGGCCGGCTGGAAGGCCTGGTCCGGCATCACCGGGCCGAGGACCAGCTCCATTTCCGTGCCGTCGGGCGCGTTGGTCGCCACGGTCTCGCTGGCGATGGTCTCCTCCGGCGGCCGCACGACCTCGTCGTCGATGGCGACCAGGCTGGTGTATTCGTTGACCAGCCGGTAGGCGAGCGCGGTCTGGATGATCGAGCGGCGCACGCTTTCGGGATCCGCGCCGCGATAGCGCTGGCGCTCGAAGGCGGTGATCTTGTCGCCGGCCCACAGGGCGGCGACGCCGGGTGCCGTTGCGCCGTCGAGACGCACCGTCTCGCCCCAGGCCTGGCCGTCGCGGCGGCCGGTGACCAGCAGGCTGCCGGCGCTGCCGCGCGGCAGCCGGGCGGTCACCACCACCGGCTCCCCGACATAGACGTCGGGCGCGATGGCCGGGTAGATCTCCGCCCGGCCGGCGCCGTCGAAGGTGATCTCGACATCGGTCAGGGCCGGCGCCTCCAGCCGCTCGAACAGAGAGGCCATGCGCTCGGCCACTTGGCGGGTCGAACCGATATAGGTGAAGGCGCCGCGGCCGATCTCCGCCGCCTCGGTCATGAAGAAGCTGTTGGGCGCGGAGCCGATGCCGACCGTGAACAGGCGGCTGTCGGCCAGCCGGTCGTGGATCATCGAGAACAGCGCCGCCTCGTTGCCCACCGCGCCGTCGGTGATGAAGACGATCTGGCGCAGCCGGTCGCTCTCGGTGTTGCCGTCGAGCGCGAGGTCGAGGGCCGCGGCCATCTCCGTGCCGCCATCGGCGGTCAGCTGGTCGACGAAACGGTGGCCGCGATCGATGGCGTTGGCGGTGGCCTCGCGGGCGCCGTCCCAGAGCTGGGTGGCCTCGTCGTCGAAGGCGATGATGTTGAAGCGGTCCTCCGGTCCCAGCCGGTCGAGGGCGTAGTGCAGCGCCTCGCGGGCCTGGACGATGCTGTCGCCGGCCATGGAGCCCGACCGGTCGATGATGAAGATCACCTCGCGCGGCCGGTCGATCCCGGCCTCCGCGGCCGGCGCCATCAGCATGACGAGGTAGTGGTCCCACGCGCCGACGGTTTCCTGGAAGACGCCCAGCGTCGGCACGGCCAGCGGCTGCGGCCGCCAGACGAGCTCGAAGTCGCGGGTGGCGAAGGTCTGGCCGGCGGCGAGCGCGACGCGGTAGCGGCTGTCGGCGAGCGGCGTCACGGTGACATTGTGGAACGGGCTCTCGATGTCGGCGACCGGGAAGCCGGGGTCGAGTTCGATCGTCAGCGACACCGGGTTGATCGGTGCGCCGCCCGGCAGCGCGACAGGCGGCGTGACGCGGCTGGCGTCGGGGACCTGGTCGGTGTCGCGGCTCCAGCCCGATCCCAGGTCGAGGCCGGCATCGGGCGAGACCGGCGTGCCGGGGATGTAGCGCGGCATGATCACCATCGGGAAGCGCAGCTGGAAGGCACCGTCGGCGAAGGCCAGCGACTGCTGGTATTCGAGTTCCACGGTGATCGACCCGCCCGGCGGGATGTTGGCGACGGCGTTGGTGAAGATGTTCGGCCGCTCCTGGCTGACCAGGCTGGCCCGCTGACCGGCGTCCCGCGCGGTCTCGTAGGCCTCCCGGGCTGCCTCACGCTCCATGATCATGCCCTCGACCACGCGGTCGTCGAAGACCAGGCGCAGGCGGTCGACCGCGGCGTTCTCCGGCAGCGGGAAGACGTAGACGCCCTCCATCCAGCGGTCGGTCGGGTTGACGAAGGTCTGGCTGACCCGCGCCCGGGCGACCATGCCGGAAACGTCGATGGCGACGTCGCTGGCCACCGTGGTGGCGGGCACCACGTAGCCGGGGCGCTCCGAGGGCAGGAAGAGGCCGCCATCGTCCATCACGTCGTAAGGGACCTCCACCGGCTGACCGGTCTCGCCCACCTCCGCCAGGGCGGCGGCGACGGTGCCGATGGCCCACATGCCGACGAGGGCGGCAAGGAAGACGACCAGCGCGCGCAGCGCGGTCAGGGCCTGGACGATGTCCCAGGCGGACTTGTCGAGCGAACCGCTGCGTGTCATGGCTGGAGCCTCCCCTGATGACGATGTCGGTAGCAGAGAGGCCCAGCTTTCTCGCGCGGAGCGGCGGGGGTGGGTCCGTATTGGGGTGATTTCCGGCAGACTGTGGCCGGGGCCGCGCAATTGCGGCCTCGGCGGGGCAGCGTTGAGGCCACGGCAGGGCCCATTGCGCCCCATCCTTGCTAGGGCTAGTTTTCGAACCCGGCGTTCGTCGCCCGCTCCGCCGCCCCCGCGCGACCCAGTCCTCGAGGAAATCCGACCATGGCGTTTCTTGCCCAGTCCCTTGCCCGCATCAAGCCGTCGCCGACGATCGCGGTCAGCCAGAAGGCGCGCGAGCTGAAGGCGGCGGGCGTCGACGTCATCGGCCTGGGCGCGGGCGAGCCGGACTTCGACACGCCGGACAACATCAAGGAAGCCGGCATCCGCGCCATCCGCGACGGCCTGACCAAGTACACCGCCGTCGACGGCATTCCCGAACTGAAGCAGGCCATCGTCGACAAGTTCGCCCGGGAGAACGCGCTCAGCTACAAGCCGAGCCAGGTGACGGTGGGCACCGGCGGCAAGCAGGTGCTCTACAACGCGCTCGTCGCCACGCTCGATCCCGGCGACGAGGTGGTCTGCCTGGCACCCTACTGGGTCAGCTATCCCGACATGGTGCTGCTGGCCGGCGGCACGCCGGTCTTCGTCGACTGCCCCTCGCAGACCGGCTTCAAGGTGCCGCCGGAAGAACTGGACAAGGCGATCACGCCGAAGACCAAGTGGGTGATCCTGAACTCCCCCAACAACCCGACCGGCGCGGCCTATACGGCGGATGAGCTGAAGGCGATCGGCGAGGTGCTGAAGCGCCACCCCCATGTGCACGTCATGACGGACGACATGTACGAGCACCTGGTCTACGACGATTTCCAGTTCACCACGCCGGCCCAGGTGACGCCGGAGCTTTACGACCGCACGCTGACCGTGAACGGCGTCTCCAAGGCCTATGCGATGACCGGCTGGCGCATCGGCTACGCGGCGGGGCCGGAGCCGCTGGTGAAGGCGATGGCCATGGTGCAGAGCCAGTCCACCTCCAACCCGACCTCGATCAGCCAGTACGCGGCGGTCGAGGCGCTGAACGGACCGCAGGACTTCATCACCGAGCGGGCCCGGGCCTTCCATGCCCGCCGCGACATGGTGGTCGACATGCTGAACGAGGCGCCGGGCATCCATTGTCACAAGCCCGAGGGCGCCTTCTACGTCTTTCCCTCCTGCGAGGGCATGATCGGCCGCAAGACGCCGAAGGGCGCGGTGCTGGCCAACGACACGGACGTCACGACCTATCTTCTGGAGGAAGGCCGGGTGGCCGTCGTCCAGGGCTCGGCCTTCGGCAAGGAAGGCTTCTTCCGCATCTCCTACGCCACCGCGACCGAGGTGCTGAAGGAGGCCTGCACGCGCATCCGCCAGGCGGCGGAGAAGTTGACCTGAGCCGGGTGCGGTCTGCAGCGAGGAGCATCGAGGGCCGATGAAGATCGCGATCATGGGAGCCGGCGGCGTCGGCGGCGTACTCGGCGCCCGGCTGGCGGCGGCCGGCCACGACGTGCACTTCATCGCCCGTGGCGCCCATCTCGACGCGCTGCGGCGCGACGGGCTGGAACTGCTGAGCCCCAATGGCGACCTCACGCTGGACACCGTCCAGGCGACCGACGATCCCGCGACCATCGGCCCGGTCGACGTGGTCGCCTTCGCCGTGAAGATGGGCGACGCGGCGGTGGCGGCGCGGCGCTGTACGGGCCTGGTGGGCAAGGACACCGCGGTGGTGCCCTATCTCAACGGGGTCGAGGCGCCGGAGCTGCTGGCCACGGCGCTGCCGGCCGGCAATGTGCTGGGGGGTGTGGCCTATGTCTCGGCCGTCATCGACCGGCCGGGCGTGATCCGTCAGACCGGCACCTTCCAGCGCTTCGTGCATGGCGAGCTCGACGGCCGGGCCTCGGAGCGCGCGACCGCCTGGGCCGAGGCCCTGAACGCGGCCGGCATCGACGCCGTGGCGACGAAGGGCATCCGCGTGGAGCTTTGGCGCAAGTTCGTGCTGCTGGCCGCCAATAGCGGGCTGACCGCGGCGACCCGTAGCGATGTCGGCACCATCCGATCGACGCCGGAGCTGCGCCAGCTCCTGGCCGAGGCGGTGGCGGAAGCCATCGCCGTCGCCAAGGCCGAGAGCGTGGCGCTGCCGGCCGACACCAAGGACCAGGTGCTGGCCTTTGTGGAGGCGCTGCCGGCGGAGATGCGCTCCTCCATGCAGGAGGATCTGGAGCGCGGCAAGCCGCTGGAGCTGCCCTGGCTGTCCGGCGCGGTGCAGCGCATCGGCGCGCGCCACGGCATCGCCACGCCGGTGCACCGTTTCATCCACGCCATCCTGCTGCCCTATGCGGATGGAGGCCGGACATGAGCGCCGGTCCCGGCATCAACCCGCTCGAGCGGGTGGCGGAAGCCCTGCTCGCGGCGCGTGCGGCGGGCACCAGGGTCGCGGCGCTGACGGAAGTCCTGACGGTCGACGACGCCTACCGGGTGCAGGACATCGTCGCCGCCGGCCGCGGTCCGGTTGCCGGCTGGAAGATCGGCTGCACCAGCGCCATGGCGCAGGCCTATCTGGGCATTGGGCATCCCTTCGCCGGGGCGGTGCACAGGGCGGACATCCATGCCTCGCCGGCGCGGCTGTCGGCCAGGGCCTTCCGCCAGCGCGGCATCGAGGGGGAGTTCGCGCTCCGGCTCGGCCGCGACCTGACGGCGGCGGACGGGCCGTTCGACGCGGAGGGCCTGCGCGACGCGGTCGACGCGGTGATCCCGGCCATCGAGGTGATCGAGCCGCGCTTCGCCAACTGGCGCGAGGTCGGTGCCGCCGCGACCATCGCCGATCACGGGGCGCATGGCGCGCTGGTGCTGGGTGAAGCGGTGCCGGTCGAGCGCTGCCCCGACCTGCGACAGGCCCGGGTGCGCGTCACCATCGACGGCACGGTGACCGGCGAGGGCGAGGGCAGCGCGGTGCTGGGCGACCCCCTGGCGGCGCTGGCCTGGCTGGCCAATCACCTGACCGGCCGGGGCGCGGTCCTGCCTGCCGGCGCCATCGTCTCCACGGGCACCTGCACGGGCTATGTCGAAGCCGGTCCCGAGGCCATCGCAAGAGCTGAATTCGGCCCGTATGGCGACGTCGGTCTTTCTTTTTCCTAAGTGCCTTGTGAGCCTTTTTGGAAAGCTTCTAGATTGTGCTTGCGGTCGTTCGGGAAATGCCTATGTCTAGTGCCGACAACCAAGGAGGACCTGACCCATGGCATCGGACGCACCGCCAATCCATATCGGCATCGACGACGAACACCGCAAGCAGATCGCCGACGGCCTGTCCCGGGTGCTGGCAGACAGCTACACGCTCTATCTGAAGACCCACAATTTCCACTGGAACGTCACCGGTCCGATGTTCAACTCGCTGCACCTGATGTTCGAGGGGCAGTATACCGAGCTTGCCACCGCGGTTGACGAGATCGCCGAGCGCATCCGCGCCCTCGGCCATCCGGCACCGGGCACCTATACCGCCTATTCCCGCCTTTCCAGCATCAAGCTGGAAGATGGCGTGCCGTCGGCCGAGGAGATGATCAGACAGCTCGTCGACGGGCACGAGCGGGTGGCCAAGACCGCTCGCGAGGTATTCCCGGATGCCGACAACGCGCATGACGAGCCGACGGTCGACCTGTTGACGCAGCGCATGCAGACGCATGAGAAGGCGGCCTGGATGCTGCGCAGCCTGCTCGCCTGAGCCGGTCCGGCGGGCCTTGCGGCCGGCCGGTTCCCACTGCATGTTCCGGACGCCCGGAGCGCTGATCGCGCCCGGGCGTTCGCCGTTTCCGAGTCCCGACAGCCCAGACGCATGCCCATGTCCCCCGACGTCAAGCTCCTCGACGACGCGACCCGACCGAAAGCCCGGAAGATCGAAGGCGTGAGCGAGGCCCAGCGCCGGCACGGCCAGCGCCTCGCGCTGTTCCACGCCGCACATCTGCGCGAGCTGGCGCATATCCGCCACATGCTGGACCTGGTCGCCGAGGGCCGGGCGCGGGCGGCGGATCTGGGCGCCGCCGTCTCGAACCTGCAGATGCTGGAGAATTACCGCCGTTTCGGCGCGCTGTGCGGCCAGGGCTGCATGATGCTGACCTTCCACCACACCATCGAGGACCAGCACATCTTCCCGCTGCTGGAGCACGCCGCGCCCGAGGTGCGGGCGGTGGTGGAACGCCTGCGCGCCGAGCACGAGGTGATCCACGCCCTGCTGGAAGACCTGGAGCGCGCCGCCCGGGCGGCGATCGCCGCGCCGGGGCCGGAGAGTTTCGACCGGCTGCGCGAGGTCTACGACACGCTGGAGCCGGTCGTCGCCTCGCATTTCGGCTACGAACAGGCGGAGCTGGAGGAGGCGCTGGGCTATTACGGCGTGCCGATCTGAACGGACACACCGAACCGGGCACCGGTCTTCAATTGATCAGGAAGACCATTTCCGCCTGGCAGGCGATCTTGCCGGTCTCCTTGACCTCGACCACGGCGTCGACCAGCACGCGCGACGGGCCGTTCTTGCGGCGCTGCACCTGCTTCACCGCGAGCCGGGCGCGGATGTGCGAGCCCTCGATCACGGGATGGTTGAAGCGCAGCCAGTTCATCCCGGCATTGAGCGCGAAGTCGATGCCCTCGAGCCTGTAGACCTGGTCGCCCAGCGCCGGGATCAGCGAGAGGATGAGGTAGCCATGCGCGATGGTGCGGCCATAAGGCGTGGCGCGCGCCCGCTCGGGGTCCATGTGGATCCACTGAAAGTCCTCGGTAACCTTGGCGAAGGCATCGATGCGCGCCTGGTCGACCTGCAACCAGTCGCTGACCCCGAGCTCCTTGCCCTCATAGGCTGCGAGTTCCTCGACATTCTTCAGAATCAGCATCGATAAGGCGGTCCATCCACAAACGCCCGCACCCCGCGGCTGGCGCTGTGTAACCAAAACGGGCGGATAAGGAAAGACATCGCTGGACGCACGCGGCGGACCGCCTAAGTTGGGTCGCGGGTGCAAGAAACGAGAACGAGCATGGTGGGCGAGATCGAGGCCGACGGCCGGCGGCCGGGCAATGCCGAGGCGGTCGATCGGGTCTACGCGATCCTGACCGGCGAGGATGCGGAGGACCGGGCCTGCGAGGCAATTCCGGGTGCGGCCTGCACGGACGTCCCGGCGAACTACCTGCTCAACGTCGCCAACGGCGCCTGCACCAAGATGGCCGAGCAGTTGGCGAGCCCGACCCTGACCCTGCCGTGGATGCTGACCGCCATTGGCGCGCCGGCGGCCCTGGCCGCCCTGCTCGCACCCCTGAAGCAGGTCGGCAGCCTGCTGCCGCAGCTTTTCGTGGCCGGCATGATCCGGGCGCGACGCATCCGCAAGACCGTGTGGGTCGCCGCGGGGTCCGTGCAGGCCCTCTGCCTGGCGGCCATGCTGGCCGCGCTGCTGCTGCTGCCGGGGATGGCGGCGGGCATCGCGGTGGTGGCGCTGTTCGCGCTGTTCGCCATCGCCTCGGGCTGCGGCTCCGTCGCCTTCCAGGACGTCACCGGCAAGACCATCCCCAAGGGGCGCCGTGGTCGCCTGCTGGCCAGCCGCGCGGCCATCGGCGGCGCCCTGACGCTGGTCGCCGCGGTGCTGCTGCGCCTGGTCGTCTCGGGCGAGGCCGGTGTCGGCGTCTTCGCCCTGCTGATCGGCGTCGCCGCCGGCCTGTGGGCGGCCGCGGCCCTGCTGTTTGCCCGGATCGCCGAACTGCCGGGCGCCACCGAGGGCGGCCGCAACGCCTGGGAATCGGTGCGCCAGGGCTTGGCGATCGCCCGCGCCAACGCCGCCTATCGCCGCTATCTGGGCGCGCGCAGTCTGCTGCTGTCGGCCGAAATCGGCATGCCCATCGTCGTGGTGCTGGCCCAGCAGGCGGCGGGCGGCGGTCTCTCCAGCCTGGCCCTGCTGGTTTTCGCCGTCGGCCTCGCCAACATCGTGTCCAGCCCCCTCTGGGGCGCCCTGTCGGACAGCGATTCGCGGCGGGTCATGGCCTATGCCGGCGGCCTCAGCACGCTGGCCGGCCTGGCGGCGCTGGTGATCGTTTTCCTGGCCGAGGGTGCGGGCCTGATCGGCTGGCTGTTCATGCCCGTCTTCTTCGCGCTCGGCGTCGCGGAATCCGGTGCCAGGCTCGGCCGCAAGACCTATCTGGTAGACGGCGCCCCGGTGGCGGAGCGGCCGCTCGTGGTCGCCTTCGCCAACACCGCGGTCGGCCTGGTGGCGCTGGCCTTCGGCCTGCTGGGCCTGCTCGCCGATCTCACAGGGCCGGCCAGCGCCGTCGTGCTGCTGGTCGTGCTCGCCGCCTCGGGGGCCGGGCTCGCCTGGACGCTGCCGAAACCGGAAGGGCTTGTCACGCGTAATGGGAGCTAGGAAGAAGATCGACGTCCCGATGGTCCATGCCAATGTGGAAGGCCCCCTGCCGGGGCCGGGATCTCACGCCTTGGGGTCTCACGCCATCGTGACTTGGGGTTCGGGGCGGTCGTCGACAGTTTTTTGGGGCGGAGCGGCAGGCCGGGCGCGCGCCCCGTCATGTCCGTCCGGCGATGCCCGGTTGGGAAAGGAGTGCTGCAATGCTGATCAAGCGACGCAAGGGCTGGGAGATTCCCGAGCGGGAGGTCACGCCTGAACACGTCTATCTCAACCGGCGGCAGATCCTGCGCTCCGCCGGCTTCGCCGGTATCGGCGGGGGACTTATCGGCGGGGGATTGCTGGGAGGCGGGCTTGCCATGCCGGCGCGGGTCTTCGCCCAGGGCGAGGACTTCTCGCCGCCGGAGGATCCGACCCAGGATCTCTATCCGGTCGGCACGAACCCGGAATTCGCCGATGCCGGCCGGCCGCTGTCCGCCTATGAGGACGCCGCCACCTACAACAACTTCTACGAGTACGGGTCGCACAAGGAGATCTGGGGTGCGGCGCAGGAACTCCAGATCCGGCCCTGGACGGTGACCTTCGACGGGCTGGTGGAAGAGGAGCGCACGGTCGACATCGACACGCTGATCCGCGACATGCCGCTGGAGGAGCGCGTCTACCGCCACCGCTGCGTGGAGGCCTGGTCGATGGTGGTGCCGTGGTCCGGCTTCGCCATGCGCCATCTGGTCGACTACGCCCGGCCGCTCGGCGACGCGCGCTATGTCCGCATGGAGACCTTCCAGAACGACAGCGCTCCCGGCTTCAGCCAGTTCTGGTACCCTTGGCCCTATATCGAGGGGTTGACCATGGCCGAGGCGATGAACGACCTCACCTTCATGGTGACGGGCCTCTACGGCCGGCCGCTGCCCAAGCAGAACGGCTCGCCCATCCGGCTCCACACGCCGTGGAAATACGGCTTCAAGTCACTGAAGTCGATCGTCCGTTTCACCTTCACCGACGAGCAGCCGCTCGGCTTCTGGGAGGAGTTGCAGGCCTCGGAGTACGGCTTCTGGGCGAACGTCAACCCCGAGGTGTCGCACCCGCGCTGGAGCCAGGCGACCGAGCGCGTGCTGGGCTCCGACGAGCGCATCCCGACGGAGATCTGGAACGGCTACGGCGAATACGTCGCCGACATGTATGCCGGCATTGAGGCCGAGGTTGGCGACCGGCTCTACCGCTAGGCCTGTCGCCTAGTCCTTCACCACGAAGCCGTGGGCGAAGGGGTCGCGGTCGTCGATGAAGATGGTGTTCAGCCCTGTCATCCGGGCCCAGCCCTCGATCGAGGGCACGATGGCGGGGTGGTCGCCGACCGTCGCCGCCGCCTCGACCCGGCCGGTGAACAGGCTGCCGATGATGCTCTCGTGCACGAAGCTGTCGCCGACGCCAAGCTCGCCGCGGGCCGCGAGCTGGGCCATTCGCGCCGAAGTGCCGGTGCCGCAGGGGCTGCGGTCGATGGCCCGGTCGCCGTAGAAGACGGCGTTCCTGGCATCCGCTCCGTCGATCGTCGGTTCGCCCGTCCATTCGACATGGCTGACGCCGCGGATGGTCGGGTTCTCCGGATGCACGATCTCCACCGCCTCGTTGAGGGCCCGGCGCAGGCGCGGGCTCCAGGTCAGCAGGTCTGAAACGCCGACCCCGGCGAGGCTCGGATAGGCCGCCTGCGGCTCGACGATGGCGTAGAAATTGCCGCCATAGGCGATGTCGACCGTCACTTCTCCCAGCCCCTCGACCGCCACCGTGACGTCTCTCGCGGCCAGGTAGGACGGCACGTTGGTGATCTTCACCGCCTCCACATGCGCGCCTTCCTGGCGATACTCGGCCACCACCAGGCCGGCCGGCGTGTCGAGGCGCAGCACGCCCGGCTGACGCGGCGTCACCAGCCCGCGCTCCACGATCATGGTCACCGTGCCGATGGTGCCGTGGCCGCACATGGGCAGGCATCCCGAGGTCTCGATATAGAGCAGGGCGACGTCGCAGTCGTCGCGACAGGGCGGGTAGAGGATGGTGCCCGACATCATGTCGTGTCCACGCGGCTCGAACATCAGGCCGGTGCGGATCCAGTCATGGTCGCGCATGAAGGCCTGGCGCCGCTCGGACATCGTGGCGCCGGCAAGGAAGGGGCCGCCGCCGGCCACCACCCGGACCGGGTTGCCGCAGGTGTGGCCGTCGAGACAGAAGAAGGTGTGGCTGGCCATTCGGGGCGGAACCTCAGAAGCGATCCGGGCGGAAGGGGTGAGGATCGACGATCGGCGGCCGGCCGGCAAGAAGGTCGGCGACCAGTCGGCCGGTGGGTGCGGCCTGGGTCAGCCCCAGATGGCTGTGGCCGAAGGCGTAGGCGACGTTGCCGTGGCGGGTCGCCAGGCCGATCACCGGCAGGCTGTCGGGCAGGGCAGGGCGCATGCCCATCCATGTCACCCCGCCGTCGCGGCGGAACCCCGGCAGGAAACGGCGGGTCGTCTTGACGATGCCGTCGATCAGCCGGAAGTCCGGCGCCAGCCGAGTGCCGGCGATCTCCACCAGGCCGCCCACCCGCAGGCCGACCGACAGTGGCGTGGCGACGAAGGCGTGCTCGGGGAACTGCAGGTTGCGGGACAGCGCGATGCCGGGATCGGGCACGGTGATGTTGTAGCCGCGCTCGGTATCGAGGGGCAGGCGGTCGCCCAGTTGCGCCGCCAGCGCGCGCGACCACACCCCGCCGGCGATCACCAGCTGGTCGAAGCGAGCCGCCTCGCCGTCCGCGAAGGCGAGGGTGGCGCTGCGACCGTCGGCGGCGACACGGACGACCTCTCGCTGCTGGAAAGTGGCGCCCAGGCGCCGGATCAGGTCGCCGATCGCCAGGCCGATCCGGCGCGGGTCGGAAACATGGCTCCAGTCCTCGAAGAAGGCGGCGTGGCGGATGGTGCGGGCGATCGCCGGTTCGAGCTGCGGCAGTTCCGCCGCCGGCACGGTTTCGACGCTGACGCCCAGCCGCCGCTTCTCGGCATATTCCGCCTGCGCCGCCTGCCAGGCCCGCTCTGTTTCGAACAGTTCCAGGGAGCCGGCGCGATGCAGGTCCGGCTCCACCCCCGCCTCGCGCAGCAGCGGGATCAGATGGCTGTAGACCGTGGCGTTCAGTGCCGTCAGCGCCGCCGTCGCCCGGGCCCGGGGCGCGGAGCGGGCGGCAAGCGCGAAGCGGACGAGCCAGGGTAGCGCCTGCAGCGCATAGCGTGGACGCACCGTCACCTCGCCGCCGCGCGACAGCAGCCAGCGGGGCAGCTTCGCCAGCAGGTGAGGCCGGGTCTCCGGCAGTACCGAGGTGACGGCGATGCAGCCAGCATTGCCGGCCGAGGTCAGCGCGCAGATGCCGGCCCGGTCGATCAGGGTCACCGCCGCGCCGTCCTTGAGCAGCGCGTGGGCGGTCGAGAGGCCGACGATGCCGGCGCCGACCACGGCCACCCGGCGCCCCGGCGGCGGGGCAGGGATCATGCGGCGTCGGCGAGGTCGGGCAGAGCTGGCCGGCTGGCGAGCGCCTTCTCGACGATGGCGGTGACGCGCTCCCGCTCGGCGCCGGAGAGGGGCAGCCGGGGCGGGCGCACCCGGTCGTTGCTGCCGATCGCCAGCGCCTCGGCCAGCTTGATGTTCTGGACCAGCTTCGTGGAAACATCGAGGTCGAGCAGCGGCCGGAACCAGCGGTAGATGGCCAGCGCCTCGGCCAGACGGCCCTGCCGGACCAGGCGGTAGACGGCCACCGTCTCCTTCGGGAAGGCACAGACCAGGCCGGCAACCCAGCCGACGGCGCCGACGGCCAGGCTTTCCAGCGCCAGATTGTCGACCCCGGTGAAGAGGGCGTAGCGGTCGCCGAGCAGGTTGGCGATGTCGGTCACCCGGCGGACGTCGTCGCTCGATTCCTTGACCGCCACGAACAAATCGTCCGCCGCCAGGTCGGCCAGCATCTCGGGCGTCAGGTCGACACCGTAGGCGACCGGGTTGTTGTAGATCATCACCGGCAGGCCGCCGGCACGGGCGACGGCGCGGTAATGCGCCAGGGTCTCCGCCCGGTCGGACTTGTAGGGCAGGCCGGGCAGCACCATCAGGCCCGCCGCGCCCGCCTCGGCCGAGGCGACAGCCTGGCGGCAGGCAACGTGGGTCGCGCTCTCGGCGATGGTCGCCAGCACCGGCACGCGGCCGCCGGCCACGTCGAGCGCGGTTCCGAGGATCGCCAGCTTCTCGTCACGCTCCAGCGTCTGGTTCTCGCCCAGCGAGCCGGTAACGATCAGCCCGTCGACCCCGGCTTCGACCTGCAGGGCGAAACAGCGCGCCATCTCCTCATGGTCGAGCGTGCCGTCTTCCTTGAACTTGGTGGTCACCGCCGGGAATACGCCCTGCCACATGGTTTGCCGCTCCGCTGCTGGACCGCACCCGGCCTGCCGGACCACGATCTGGTTGTCAACATTCTGGTATTCTATTAATATATCAGAGATGAAACAGCAAGATGGTCGATCGCGAACGCGGGATGGAACCGACGGCCCATCGGCTTCGGACGCGCAGCCCCACACGCGCCCGGCAGCGCCTTCGCGCAGGCTTGGCGGAGCCGGTCGCCAGGGCGGCAGTGGCGGCGTTGACGATCAGCCAGGAGAGTCCCGACCGGGTACAACCGATGGGAGCGAGGACGGCGGGGTGTCGACCAGCCAGGCCGATCGCGCCTATGAACGCATCGAGGAAGCCATCGTCACGCTGACGGTGGCGCCCGGCAGCATCGTCACCGAACAGCGGCTGATGGCCATGGCCCGGGTCGGTCGCACGCCGGCACGGGAGGCCATTCAGCGGCTTGCCGGCTTCGGCGTGCTGCGCCCTCGGGCACGGCTGGGGATCGAGATTGGCGATCCCAACCCCATGGACCAGTTGCAGGTGCTGCAGACCCGGGCCCCGCTGGAAGCGATCCTGGTCGCCGGTGCCACGGCGCTGGCTGATGCACGGCAACGCCAGGCGCTGCGCGACTGTGCTGCATCCATGCGACGCTGCGCCGCCGCGGATGAGCCAGGTGCAGAATTCGGGCGTAGACCGGAAGGCGGGCGGGGGAGCGATCGGGCGGCGCATGCCGGCGCAGGCGCTTCGGCCGGCTTCGGCGGAGCGCGCCTGCACGCCTTTCTGCGGCTTGACCGGCTGTTCGACCGCATCGTCGGGGAAGCGGCGCACAACCGCCATGCCGCCGGCGCGGTGGCGCCGCTTCAGCTCTATTCCCGCTGGTTCTGGTGCCGCTTCCTCGGCGACCGGGATCTGGTACCGGCGGCGGCGGCCCACTGGGAGTTGGCGGAGGCGATCTCCGCCAGCGATCGGGATGGCGCCGCCCGAGCGCTGGACCATCTGATGGGACATCTCGGCACAGCCGCCCGGTCCGTTCTTGACCGGCTGCTGCCCGACGCCTGAATTGGGATTCTGGAAAACGTGGTCTCGGCGTCTGCCGGTTCTGGACCTGCTGCCGGTTTCGATCGCCGCCCGGCACCGCACAAAAAAAGAGGGCGGAGCCTGACGGTTCCGCCCGCAGTTGAACAGGGAGGCTTCACGTCTGGGAGACGTAGGACATTCGAAGAGCGAATGCCCCTCTGGGCAGAGCCCAGCCTGTTGCTGCGATGCAGCGAACATGTAGAGGATATGTGCAGTGCACTGAGCGGTTCCACAGTGAACAGGATAACCCACCCATGCGTGCCCTGCATGGCTTGGCGGTCGCGTTAACCTGCTGTAATATTACCGTTATCTTGCACTGATTAGAACGATTCTCGCAGCCTGATAAACGCCGCCCGGCCACCCGCGAGCCGCTATGTCGGTCGGCATCCGACAACGGTGAGGCGAATCAGTCGGAAAAGTTGCAGAATGCATATCGAATTGCGATTGGCTTATGGTTTGACTAATCGGTCAAGTTTCGCTCCGATAGCCGTCGAACGAGGCGGCCTGCCGAGCGGCCAGGAGTCCCGCGGCGAGCGGATGTTCCGGGGGTGCGCCATGCCGGTGACGCCCGGCGACGCGCCGGCCGCGGGGGAGAGCGCGGACGCGGCCGCGACCATGGAACGCGGGACAGGAGGACGCTTGGCACCGGTCGACCTATCGCTGGCGGGGGGCGAGGCATGACGGATACGGGCATGACGGGCACGGGCATGACGGACACGGGCATGACGGACACGGGCCTGATGGACACGGCGCCGGGCGTCTACGACCGGCGTCCCGCAGACGCGCCGGCGGACGCCATGCCGGCGTCCCGGCAACCGTCCGAGACGGTGGTCGAGGCAGAAGCGCTCTCGCTCACCTTCCGGACGCCGGACGGCCCGGTTCACGCCCTCGACAATATCGATCTCATGATCGAGAAAGGCTCCTTCGTCTCGCTGATCGGCCCGTCCGGCTGCGGCAAGACCACGCTGCTGCGCGCCATCGCCGACCTCGAACGGCCCACCGGAGGCCGCATCACCGTCAACAACGGCACGGCCGAGGAGGCCCGCCGCGCCCGCGCCTATGGCTATGTCTTCCAGGCGCCCGCCCTGTTCCCCTGGCGCAACGTGATCCGCAACGTGAAGACGCCGCTGGAGGTGATGGGCGTGCCGGCCGGCCAGCGCAATGTGCGCGCCCGCAAGGCGCTGGAAGTGGTCGGCCTGCAGGGCTTCGAGCGCAAGTTCCCGTGGCAGCTCTCCGGCGGCATGCAGCAGCGCGTCTCGATCGCCCGGGCGATGAGCCTGGAGCCGCCGATCCTGCTGATGGACGAGCCGTTCGGCGCGCTCGACGAGATCACCCGCGACAACCTCAACGTCCACCTGCTGGACCTGTGGAACCGCACCGACCTGACGGTGGTGTTCGTCACCCACTCGATCCCGGAGGCGGTGTTCCTGTCCTCCCGCATCGTCGTCATGTCGCCACGGCCGGGCCGCGTCCTGCGCGTGATCGACAGCGACCTGCCGCGCGAGCGCGCGCTGGACATCCGCGAGAATCCGAAATTCCTCGATATCGCCCACCGGGTCCGCGAGGCGCTGCGCGAGGGCCATTCCTATGACTGACGCGGTGTCGGCCGCACCGCTGCCCAGACGCCCCTCGGCCGTCCGCCGCGCCTGGTCGGCCTACCGGGCGCGGGGCCGCACCATCCCGGTGCTGACCGTGCTGGTGGTGCTGGTCGCGTTCTGGTACGCCGCCGCGCTGTGGGTCAACGCCGACCGCGCGGAACGGCTGATCGGCCAGACCGGGGAGGAGGGCATCGTCGCCTACGCCACGGCGGTGTGGAACATGGAGCGCCCGGCCCTGCCGGCGCCCCACCAGCTGGCCGAGGCGATGTGGGACCAGGCGACGGGGCAGCCGGTGACCTCCAACCGCAGCGCGGTGCACCATATGGGCGTCACCATCTGGTCGACCCTGGTGGGCTTCCTCGCCGGCACGGCGCTGGGCATCATTCTGGCGATCGGCATCGTGCATGTGCGTACGCTGGAGCGCTCGCTGATGCCCTGGGTGATCGCCTCGCAGACCATCCCGATCCTGGCCCTGGCGCCGATCTTCGTCGTCGTGCTGGGACAGCTCGGCGTCACCGGGGTCTGGCCAAAGGCGCTGATCGCCACCTATCTCAGCTTCTTCCCGGTAACCATCGCCATGGTGAAGGGCCTGCGCTCGCCGGATATCCTGCAGCGCGATCTGATGCACACCTATTCGGCCACCGGCGGCCAGGTGTTCCGGATGCTGCGCTGGCCCTCGGCCGTGCCGTTCCTGTTTCCGGCGCTGAAGGTCGGCATCGCCCTGTCGATCGTCGGCGCCATCGTCGCCGAGGTCTCGACCGCCGCCCAGGCGGGCCTTGGCGCCTGGCTGCTGCAGGGCAGCTATCACGGCCTGGTCTTCCGCATGTGGGGGGCGCTGTTCTTCGCCTCGGCTCTGGCCATCGCCGCGATCGCGGTGATCACGCTCATCGAGCGGATGGTCGTGCGCAGCCGCGGCGGCACGGCGTGAGCGCCATGGTCCGGACGGCGGACGGGGCCGACCGCCAGGTGCGAGGCGGCCATGCCTTCGGCGGCGTCTTCATCGCCAGCGTGGCGATGGTTGCCGCCGCCCTGCTGCCGGTCGGCGAGATCGGCGGCGCCGGCGCGACGCTGGTCGGCGCCGGCGGCGTCATCGCCCTCGACGCCGTGGTCTACCTCGTCTTGGCCATGGCCGCGCTGGCGCTGGGCATGGCGCTCGACCCGCGCGGCGCCGGCAGCGGCGCGCTGATCGCCGGCGCCGGGACCACGCTCGGCCTGCTGTTGCTGCGCAAGGTCTGGGCCGGGCTCGACCTCGCCGCCGACTTCGGGTTCTGGGTGGTGCTGGCGCTGGTCGTGTTCCTGGTCTGGACCGGGATGAGCCGGCTCGCCCAGCAGCGCACAAATCTGACGCGGGTGCTGGTGCCGCTCCTGTTCGGCGGGCTGATCGTCTATCTCTGGGAGCTGACCTTCGTGGGCTTCGGCGTGCCGCCGGTGATCATCCCGCCGCCGACGGACATCCTTGAGGCGATCATCGCCCACCGGGCGCTTCTCTGGCTCGACTTCCAGCATACCATCGCGCATTCGGCGCTGATCGGCTTCGCCATAGGCTGTTCGGCCGGCTTCCTCGTCGCCGTGCTGATCGACCGCTCAAGCTTCCTGCAACGCGGTCTGCTGCCGATCGGCAGCGCGGTTTCGGCCATGCCGATCGTCGGCACCGCGCCGATCCTGATCAGCTGGTTCGGCCAGGGCTGGCCGGCGAGTTCGGCCGTCGTCGTCATCATGACCTTCTTCCCCATGCTGGTGAACACCCTGGCCGGCCTGCGGTCGACCGGCGCGATGGAGCGCGACCTGATGCACTCCTACGCGGCCAGCTATTCACAGACCCTGTGGCGGCTGCGCCTGCCGATGGCCTTGCCGTTCATGTTCAATGCGCTGAAGCTGAATTCCACGCTGGCGCTGATCGGCGCCATCGTGTCGGAGTTCTTCGGCAGCCCCATTGTCGGCATGGGCTTTCGTATCGTATCGGAACAGCAGCGGCTGAATCTCGACGTCGTCTGGGCGACGATCGCCGTGGCCGCCGTGGTCGGCTCGCTCAGCTATGGCGTGCTGACCATCGCCGAGCGCGTCGCGACGTTCTGGCACCCGTCCCAACGCGGAGAAGGATAGGGCCGGCACGAAGGGAGGGTGACGTCCCGACAGGGCCGCGACCCCGTGGATCAACCCGAGACCAGCAACCTAGTTCTCTAGATGGGAGGCAGAAAAATGAAGCGCAGCCTTACTCTCCTGGCCACCACCTCGGTGCTTGCCGGCATCGCCGGTACCGCCCAGGCACAGGATCCGTTCACCATCCAGCTGAAATGGGTCACCCAGGCCCAGTTCGCCGGCTATTACGTGGCCGAGGCCCAGGGCTTCTACGAAGATGCCGGCCTCGACGTGACCATCCAGGCGGGCGGCCCCGATATCGCCCCGCCGCAGGTGATCGCCGCCGGTGGCGCCGATGTCATCGTCGAGTGGATGCCGGCCGCCCTGGCGGCGCGCGAGCGCGGCGTCGACCTGGTCAACGTCGCCCAGGTCTTCGACCGCTCGGGCATGATGCTGACCTGCACCGAGGAGAGCGGTGTCGCCACCCCGGAAGACTTTCCAGGCAACACGCTCGGCGTCTGGTTCGCCGGCAACGAGTATCCGTTCCTCTCCTGGATGAGCCAGCTCGGCTACTCCACCGAGGGTGCCGACGCCGACGTCACGGTGCTGCGCCAGGGTTTCAACGTCGACCCGCTGCTTGACGGCCAGGCGGCCTGCATCTCCACCATGATCTACAACGAGTACTGGCAGGTGGTGGACGCCGGCATTCCCGAGGACCAGCTGGTCACCTTCTTCTATGAGGACCAGGGCGTGGCGACGCTGGAGGACGGGCTCTACGCGCTGGCCTCCGACCTCGAGGATCCAGAATTCGTCGAGCGCCTGGGACGCTTCATCGCAGCCTCCATGCGGGGCTGGCAGTACGCCATCGAGAACCCGGAGGAGGCGGCGGAGATCATCGTCGAGGCCGATCCGGCGGGCGTGGCGGACTTTGAGGTGCAGCTGCGCCAGATGGAGAACATCGCCACGCTGATCGAACAGGACGGCGAGCTCGGCCTGCTCGACCCGGCGGCCTTCCAGCGCACGGTCGACGTGCTGCTGGCCAGCGACAGCGACCCGGTCATCACCGAGGATCCGGGCGATGCGGCCTGGACGCACGAGGCCTATGAGGCCGCGCGCGACCACATGTGAGGCGGCAGGCGGGGATCCGCCATCAGGCTGAGAAGGGGCGGCGCCGGCGACACCGGCGCCGCCTTTTTCTTGCCTGGCGTGGCGCCCGATGCCACCTGTTGCGGCCATGGATGCGGTCGGAAAAACCAACGACAACGAATCGGCGGATGCCGCCGCCTGGGACGGCCTGGTGCGCGAACTCGACGCCTGGGCCGGCGCCGGGCGCGTGGCGACGCTGTGGTGGCGCGACGACGACGCCGCCGACGCGGTGCCGGCCCTCGACCGGCTGGTCGCGCTGGCGGACCGGCATGCCGCGCCGCTGACCCTGGCGACCGTGCCGATGCCGGCAACCGAGGCGCTGGCCAGGCGGGTCCTGCAGTCCGGACAGGTCGCGGTCATCCAGCACGGTTTCGCCCATGCCAATCACGCGCCGCGGGGGCAGGGGCTGGGTGCCTGGGAGCTAGGCCTGCATCGCGGCCTGGCGGCGGTGGAGGCCGATCTCGCCGCCGGCGCGGACACGCTCGTCCGCCTCTTCGGCGACCGCTTCGTGCCCGTCGTGGCGCCACCCTGGAACCGCATCGCCGCGGCGGTGGTGGCCCGGCTGCCGGCGCTGGGATATCGCGGACTGACGGCGGGCGAGCCTCGCGTGACGGCGCATCCGGTCGACGGGCTGACCCAGGTCAACGCCCATGCCGACCCGATCCGGTGGAAGGGCGGCGCCCGCTTCAAGGGCGTGGCGAAAAGCCTGGGCGACCTGGTCGAGCACCTGGCAGCGCGGCGTGCCGGCACGGTCGACGCCGAGGAGCCGACTGGGCTCTTGACCCATCACCTCGACACCGACGATGCCTGCTGGGCCTATCTCGACCGCCTGCTGGCGACGGTGACCGGCCATCCGGCCGTGCGCTGGCTGTCGGCGCCGGTGATCTGGCCGGCGGAGACGGGCGCATGAGCGAACCCTATCTGAGACCGGTCACGCCGGACGATTTCCCGGAAATCATCGACCATCTGAAGACCCATATGAAGGCGAGCTGGAGCCGGGAGAAATGGGCGCGGCTGTTCACCCAGCGCTGGGTGGACCCGGCCTACGGCCCGCCGGACTACGGCCAGGTGATCGTCGACGAGGGGCGCATCGTCGGCTTCCTGGGCGTGGTGATCGCCGACCGGGAGTTCGACGGCCGGCACGCCCGCACTGGTTCGATCACCAGCATGTATCTGCTGAAATCCTATCGCGGGCTCGGCCTGGGCAAGGCCCTGATGGCCGAGACGACGGCCGATTCCGAAATCAGCTACACGGTGATCGGCGCCTCGCCCAACAGCGAGAAGCTGCTGATTCCCACCGGGCACCGCGTGCTCGACCGCGAGCGCTACCGCTGGACGAGGCGGGACACGGGGTCCGGCCGGCTGGCGGTCATCGTCGGGGACTGGGAGGCGATCGCCGCCCGCACCGACGCGGTCGGGCGGCGGCTGATCGCCGATCACCGCGACCTCGCGATCACGCCCGTCTGGCTGGAGACGCCGCAAGGCGGTTGCCTTGCCTTCTTCCAGGTGAAGGCGAAAGGCGGCGGCATCTACTGGGACGCCCTGCACATCACCGCGCCGGCGGTCTTCGCCGAGGCGGCCCAGACCTTCGCCGACCGCGTACTGGGCGCGGGCGAGGTGCTGGGTGTGGACCGGCGTTTTCTGGCCGAGGATGTGGATGCGCAAACGGAGGTGCTGGGTGTGCCGTATTACGGCAAGTCGCCCTGGCTCAGCCCGCGCCAGCAGGACCACCTCTATTCGGAGATCCTGGTCTTCGATCTGAAGCTGGCCTGAACGGGGCGACGAAGGAGGACCGGGCGGCCACCGATCCCCCCGAAGTTCGAGACGTGGCGGCCACCCGGATCCTTGCGCTTTCCCCAATGACAGGCGCACAGCCCTGTCATCACCGACATTCGGCGATTTGCCGCCCGCGGGCTGTGTCATTCATCACACCCCGGCGGATTTCCCGCAGATGCCCGACAAGACGCGTGCCCGATGGTCCGCTAAGCTGGCGCGTCGAATCCCTCAATGGATCGCGCATGAGCAACGAGCAGTACCTCATTTTCGGCGTCCTCGCGGTGGCCATGGCGATGTTCATCTGGGGCCGGTTCCGCTTCGACGTGGTGGCACTGGCGACGCTGGCGGCCTCCACCCTGCTGGGCCTGGTTCCCATGGACAGCGCCTTCGTCGGTTTCGGTCACCCGGCGGTGGTGCTGGTCGCCGTGGTACTGGCCCTGACCCGCGCCTTCATCGCCAGCGGCATCATCGATCGCATCGCCCGCATGCTTGGCCAATGGGTCAGGGGCGCAACCCGGCAGACAGCCGCCCTGACCGCGCTGGCGGCGGTGCTGTCGATGTTCATGAACAATGTCGGCGCGCTGGCCCTGCTGATGCCGGTGGCGATCAAGGCGGCGCGGGATGGCGGCTATCCGCCCTCGCGTATCCTCATGCCGCTTGCCTTCGGATCCATCCTCGGCGGCATGGTGACGCTGATCGGCACGCCGCCGAACATCATCGTGGCCACCTATCGCGGCGGCGCGGAGGGCAGCCCCTTCGGCATGTTCGACTTCACGCCGGTCGGCGCGGCCGTGCTGCTGGCCGGGCTCGCCTATATCGTGCTGATCGGCTGGCGCCTTCTGCCCAAGGGTCGTACCGGCGGCGACGACACGACGACCTTCGAGATCGCCGACTACGTGACCGAACTCAGCGTCGAGGCCGAGAGTCCGCTGATCGGCAAGGCCATCGCCACCGCCGAGCGCGAGATCGAGGCTGGCGGTTTCCACATCATCGGCCTGTTCCGGGGCGAGCGCCCGCTGATCGGGGCGCGGCTCGAGCGCATCCACGAAGGCGACGTGCTGCTGGCCGCGGTCGACGAACCCAACGTGCTGGGCGAACTGGAGAAGGACTACAAGCTGACCCTGGTGCCGGAAGTCGCCATCACGGCGGAACAGCTGCGCGACGAGGAGAATGCCCTGGTCGAGGCGGTGGTGGCGCCGGGCGCCCGGGTCTCCGGCCGCACCCCGCGCGAACTGGCGCTGAGCCGTCGCTTCAACGTCAACCTGCTGGCCCTGGCGCGCGAGGGCCAGCCCATGCGAAGGCGCCTGCGCGACACGACTATCCGTCCCGGCGACGTGATGCTGATCCAGACCGACCGGTCGACATTGTCGGACACTCTGCGCTTCCTGGGTTGCCTGCCGCTGGCCGAGCGCGAGCTGAAGCTGACATTCGGGCTGAACCTGGTGCCGATCGGCGTTTTCGCCGCGGCGATCGCCGCCGGTTCCATGGGGCTGGTCTCGCTGCCCATCGCGCTGCTGACGGCGCTGCTGGTGATCGTGCTGATCGGCATCATCACGCCGCGCGACGCCTATGAGGCCATCGACTGGCCGGTGATCATGCTGCTTGGCGCGATGATCCCGGTCGGCACGGCGCTGTCCACCACCGGCGCGACGGACATCATCGCCGGCGCCATCCTGTCGGTGGCGGGGGCGCTGCCGGTCTGGGCCATCCTTGCCATCATCATGGTGGTGACGATGACCCTGTCGGACGTCATGAACAACGCCGCCACGGCCGTGGTGATGGCGCCGATCTCGATTTCCATCGCCGGCCGCCTCGATGTCTCTGCCGACCCCTTTCTGATGGCCGTGGCGGTCGGTGCCAGTTGCGCCTTCCTGACGCCGATCGGTCACCAGAACAACACGCTGATCATGGGACCGGGCGGCTACAAGTTCGGCGACTACTGGCGCATGGGGCTGCCCCTGGAAGTGCTTGTGGTGGCGGTGGGTGTGCCGGTAATCCTTCTCGCCTGGCCGCTCTGAGGGAGGAGGATCAGGTGAAACCGGCGAACGCCATCCTGTCCGGGCTCGGCACCACGGTCTTCGAGGTGATGTCGAGGCTGGCGGGCGAGCACAAGTCGATCAATCTCGGCCAGGGGTTCCCGGACGATCGCGGCCCGCCCGACGTGCTGGAAAAGGCGGCCGACGCCATCCTCACCGGCTGGAACCAGTATCCCTCCATGCTGGGCACGCCGGAGCTGCGCCAGGCGGTGGCCCAGCACGACCGCCGCTTCTACGGCATCGAGGCCGACTGGCAGCGTGAGGTGCTGGTGACCTCCGGCGCAACCGAGGCGCTGGCCGCCTGCCTGCTGGGCCTGGTCGAGCCGGGCGACGAGGTGGTGCTTTTCCAGCCGCTCTACGACGCCTACGCGCCGATGGTCAGGCGGGCCGGCGCGACGCCCCGCTTCGTCACCCTGCGCGCGCCCGACTGGCGGCTGACGAGGGAGATGCTGGAAGCCGCGTTCAGCGAGCGCACCAAGGCGGTGCTGCTGAACAACCCGCTCAACCCGGCGGCCAAGGTCTACACCGACGCCGAGCTGGCGCTGATCGCCGAATTCGTCGTCGCCCACGATGCCGTCGTCATCGCCGACGAGGTCTACGAGCACCTGGTCTTCGGCAACCGCCAGCACCGCACCATGCTGGCCCAGCCCGGCATGCGCGAGCGCTGCCTGAAGATCGGCTCGGCTGGCAAGACCTTCTCGCTGACCGGCTGGAAGGTCGGCTACATCACCGCCGCCCCGCATCTCCTGGAGCCGGTGATGAAGGCGCACCAGTTCCTGGTCTTCACCACGCCGCCCAACCTGCAGGCCGCGGTCGCCTACGGCCTGGCCAAGGACGACGCCTATTTCGACGGGCTGACGGCCGACATGCAGGCCAAGCGCGACCACTTCGCCAGGGGGCTCGCGGAAGCGGGCTTCACGGTGCTGCCCTGCGAGGGGACCTATTTCGTCAATATCGACCTCGAGGGCACGGACTTCGCCGGGCGCGACGTCGACTTCTGCCGGCACATCACGACGGAGGCCGGCGTGACGGCGATCCCGGTCTCGGCCTTCTATGTCGAGGAGCCGGTGACCAGCGTGGCGCGCTTCTGCTTCGCCAAGCAGCCGGAAGTGCTGGACGGGGCGATCGAGCGGCTGACGGCACATTTCGGCCGCGGCGGATGAGCCCGCGCGACCAGGGCGCGCCCGCGGCGCTGGCGATTCGCGACTACCGGCCGACCGACCTCGAGGCGCTGCTGGACCTCGTGCGGGCCTTGCAGGCGTTTGAGGGAACGATTTTCGACCGCATGAAGCCGCCCGAGGCCATCGGCGCCTGGTATGTCGAGCATCTCGAGCGCAATTGCCGGGAGTGCGATGGCTACATCCTGGTGGCGGAACAGGGCGGCGCGCTGGTCGGCTACGCGGTGATCCTGACGCGGGTGAGCGCCGTCGACGAGATCGACGAGGTCGATTACGACTACGCCCATGTCATGGATCTGCTGGTCGCCGCGCCCTGCCGGGGCAAGGGCATTGGCCGTGCCCTGCTGGCGGTCTGCGAGGAGCGGGCGAGGGCGGCCGGCGCGCGCTGGCTGCGCATCGCCTCGCTGGCCCGCAACGAGACGGCGATAGCGACCTATCGGCGGGCCGGCTTCGAGCCGCTCTTCGTGCGGCTGGAGAAGCCCCTCGACCACGCCTAGGCCCGTTCCTCCCCATCCCCGGGGGATCGCGGCGCCTCCCCCGTCGCCGGCCCGGTCAGCAGCCCCGCCGGCCGGGCGTCGCGGGCCGGAGGCCGGCGCCGGTATACGGCGAGGTGGAACAGCCAGTAGAGGGCGTGGCCGAGCTGGCTCAGCGCCGTGCGTACCAGGCGGCGCACCCGGCGCAAACCGCGCAGTTCGCGCCGGTAGACGTGGACCAGCAGCAGCCTGGCGCCGGAGATGCCGCGCGCGGCGCTGACGTGGAAGCGCCGGGCCGAGATCATCCATAGCGGGCTGGCCAGCAGACTGAGCGCGATGATGGCGATGCCCAGCCGGTAGAAGTCCTGGTCGAGCGCCCCGTTGGCCAGCGCCACGCCGGTCAGCACGAAGGAGAACTCGCCGATCTGGGCCATGGCGAGGCCGGCTGGGAAGGCGCGCTCGAACGGTTCGCCGAGCGCCCGCAGGATGACCACGTTGAGCACCGACTTGGCGAGGATGGTGGCGAGTAGCAGGCCGGCCACCAGCCAGAAATTGTTCCAGATATAGGTGAGGTCGAGCAAGAGGCCGATCGACAGGAAGAAGACCATCAGGAGGACCGCCTGGATCGGCTGGGTGGCGCGCAGCATGACCTTGCGGTCGGTGGTGTTGGCGATGACCAGGCCGGCGATGAAGGCGCCGTAGGCGGCCGACAGGCCGAGCAGGCCCGACAGGGTGGCGGCGATGAAGCAGATCGCCATGGCGACCAGCGGCACCAGGTCGTGCTGGCCGCGCAGCCAGTGCCTGATCGGCAGGTCGATCTTGCGCCCGCGCCGGTTCAGCAGCCAGATGACCAGGGCGAGGACGGCGACGGCGGCGGCGATCTTGACGGCCAGTTCGGCGATCGGCACGGCCTCGCCGAGCGAGGAGGCGATCAGGATCATCGGCACGATGGCCAGGTCCTGGGCGATCAGCACGCCGATCGTGATCCGGCCAATCTGGGTGCGCAGCTCGCCGATCTCCTCCAGGATCTTGATGGCGACGGCAGTGGAGGACAGCGAGATGGCGAAGCTGATGACCAGCGACTGCGCGGTCGACCAGCCGGCCAGCCAGCCGATGCCGAAACCGATGCCGAGCGCCGCGGTCAATTGCAGCACCATGCAGAGCAGGGCAACGGTCAGCACCGAGAGCAGCGCGCGCAGCGACAGCTCCATGCCGATGATGAAGAGCAGCATGAGGACGCCGAGTTCGGCCAGGATGCTGACGCTGCCTGTGTTCTCCACCAGGCCCAGCGCGGTCGGCCCCAGCACCACGCCGGCCAGGATGTAGCCGACGATGGCCGGCTGGCGCATGCGGGTCATGGCGATGCCGCAGACGACGGCGATGCCGACGGCGAGGGCGAGGGCGGTGATGTCGTGGGCGTGGCTGTCCATGTCCGGACAGCCTATGACGACGGCTCGAAGACCGCAAACCGGTCTGTGGCTCGACTACTCCCCGGCGACGGCCTGCGGCTCGGTCCCGATGGCCTCGGGATCGTCGCTGGTCTGCATGCGCCAGAGCCGGGCGTAGAGATTGTTGTCGGCGATCAGCGCGCCATGCGCGCCGGCCTCGACGATGCGGCCCTCGTTGAAGACGAAGATGCGGTCGCAGTCCACCACCGTCGACAGGCGGTGGGCGATGACGACGGTGGTGCGGCCCTTCATCAGCGTGCGCAGCGCCTCCTGCACCAGCCGCTCCGACTGGGTGTCCAACGCCGAGGTCGCCTCGTCCAGCAGCAGCACCGGGGCGTCCTTCAGCATCGCCCGGGCGATGGAGATGCGCTGGCGCTGGCCGCCCGACAGGCGCACGCCCTGCTCGCCGGCCCTTGTGTCGTAGCCCTCGGACATGTCGACGATGAAGTCGTGGGCGGCGGCGGCCTTGGCGGCGCGCAGGACCTCCTCCTCCGAGGCGTCGGGCCGGGCGTAGCGGATGTTCTCGCGGATCGTGTCGACGAACAGCACCACCTCCTGGCTGACCAGGGCCAGGTTGGCGCGCAGGCTGTGCATTGTGACGTCGCGCAGATCGTGCCCGTCGATCCGGACCGCGCCCAGATCGGGATCGTAGAAGCGCGGGATCAGGTTCAGCGCCGTCGACTTGCCGGCGCCCGACGGGCCGACGAAGGCGATGCGCTCGCCGGGCCGGATCTCGAAGTCGACGCCGCGCAGGGCGGGGATGTCGGGGCCGTAGGCGAAATGCACGTTGTGGAAGCCGATGCGACCCTCGACGCGGCCGAGGGTGAGAGCGCCCGGCTTGTCGGTGATCGTCGGCTTGTTGTCGAGGGTGGCGAAGACGCGCTCCGCACCCATCAGCCCGTTCTGCAGCACGACGTTGATGCCGGCGAGGCGCTTCAGGGGCTCGTAGGCCAGGATGACGGCGGTGATATAGGCCATGAAGGTGCCCGGTGTGCGCACGCCGTCGATCACCTGATAGCCGCCATAGGCGATGACGCCGGCGATGGCGAGGCCGGCCAGCGTCTCCATCAGCGGGTGCGCCGAGGCGCTGACCCGGGCCTGTTTCTGGGAGATGCGCGCCAGGTTCCAGATCATGTCGTAGGCGCGGGCGGTCTCCCGCTCCTCGGCGTTGTAGGCCTTGACGTGGCGCACCGACTGGAAGACCTGGGTCAACCGGCTCATCAGGCCGGAGATCGCGTTCTGCTGGCGCCGCGTATAGCGCCGGGTGAAGCGGCCGATGAGGATGATCGGCAGCACCGCCAGGGGGAAGGCGAGTCCGGCGATCAGGAACAGTTCAGGGTCGAGGATCAGCATCACCGCGACCAGGAAGACCAGCGAGGTGGCGTCCTTGCCGAGAGCGGTGACGCCGTTCGACACCATGCCCTGCATCAGCCCGACATCGTTGGTCAGATGGGCGATCATGGCGCCGGAGGAGGATCTGTGCAGCCGCGCCAAGTCGGCATCCATCAGCTTGCGGAACAGTTCGCCCTGGATGCGGGCGACGCTGCGCCGGGCGATGTCGTTCATGATGATGCCGACGAAGAAGGTCGCCAGGCCCTTGACCACGAAGACGCCGCAGATCGCCATGGCGATGGGCAGCACGAGGTCGCGGCGCTGCTGGGCGAAGATGCCGTCGATGGCCGGCTGCATCAGCCAGGCGGATAGCCCGGTCGTGCCCGAGACCGCACCCATGCAGAGGAGCGCGACCAGGAACTTCCAGCGCATTGGCCAGATATACTTCCAGAAGACACGCCGTATCAGCTTGCGGGCACGGCTGTCTTCCCGGGTGATCTCGAAAATTGCGCTCACAGCCGCGATACACTTCCCCGTGGGAGGACGATCAGGTCTGCGCGTAGATAACGGTGCGCCGGCCGGCATTCAAGCGAAGCGACCGGGTCTGGCCAGCCGGCCGCTGGTGAATTCACTTGAATGATCAGGCCGCTCCCTACACGCTTCCGGACAACAAGGAAATGGCGGATCCCAGGGCGGGACCCAGCCATGAAACCAATGTCAGGGCGCAAGCGCATGGCTGGAGGTGACGTGTCATCCGGCGTCGAGGCCGGCCGGCGGCCCTGGGAGGCGCATTATCCGCCGGGCATCGCCTGGGACCAGCCACTCGACGCTGCGCCGGTGGTGGAGAACCTGCGGCGCACCGCCGAGCGGTTTCCCGACCGTGCCGGTGCCGATTTTCTCGGCCGGTGCACCAGCTATGCCCGGCTGTGGCGCGACGTGCGGCATTTCGCCCGCGGGCTGCAGCAGGCGGGTTTCGGCAAGGGCACCCGGATCGGGCTGCTGCTGCCGAACTGTCCCTACTACCTGATCGCCTTCTATGGCAGCCTGCTGGCGGGCTGCACGGTGGTCAACTTCAACCCGCTCTACACGGCGCGCGAGATCGCGCGGCAGGCGGCCGATTCCGCGACCGAGATCATGGTGACGCTGGACCTGAAGGTGCTGGCCGACAAGGCCTCGCCGCTGCTTGGCCAGGGCGCCATGCGCCATATCGTGATCTGTCCCATGGCGGACATTCTGCCCTGGCCGAAGGGCCTGCTGTTCCGCCTGTTCAAGCGGCGCGAGCGGGCGCATCTGGCCGAGGGCGGCGGCGTGATCGGCTACGCCCGGCTGGTCCGCAATGACGGCCGGCCGGCGCCGGTGGCGGTCGCGGACGGCGATCTCGCCGTGCTGCAATATACCGGCGGCACGACGGGCATCCCCAAGGGCGCCATGCTGAGCCACGGCGCGATCGCCGCCAACGTGGCGCAGAGCGCCGCCTGGTTCACGCCGGCGCGGTATGGCGAGGAGACGACGCTGGCGATTCTGCCCTTCTTCCACGTCTTCGCGATGACGGTGCTCTTGAACCTGTCGGTGCGTATCGGCGCCACGATCGTGATGATGCCGCGGTTCGATCTGGTCGGCATGCTCAAGACCATCACGGCGCGCCGGCCCAGCTATCTCGCCGCCGTGCCGACGATCTTCGCGGCGATGAACAACCACCACGATATCGGCAAGTACGACCTGTCGAGCCTGCGCATGTGCATCACCGGCGGGGCGCCGCTGCCCCTGGACGTGAAGCAGCGCTTCGAGGCGATGACCGGCTGCGTGCTGGTCGAGGGCTATGGCCTGACGGAGGCGGCGCCCGTGACGCACGCCAATCCGCTTGTGGGGATGAACAAGACCGGCTCGATCGGCCTGCCCCTGCCGCAAACGGAGATCAAGTTCGTCGACCTGGAGGACCGCGACCGCGAGGTGGCGCCGGGCGAACGGGGCGAGCTGTGCATCCGCGGCCCGCAGCTGATGACGGGCTATCTGAACCAGCCGGGGGAGACGGCCGAGACCCTGCGCGACGGCTGGCTGCATACGGCCGATGTCGGCTATGTCGATGAGGACGGCTATACCTTCATCGTCGACCGCATCAAGGACCTGATCCTGGCCGGCGGCTATAATGTCTATCCCCGGGTGGTGGAGGAGGCGGTCTACCTGCACCCGGCCGTGGAGGAATGCGTGGTGGCCGGCGTGCCCGACCCCTATCGCGGCGAAACGGTGAAGGCCTTCGTGAAGCTGCGCGAGGGCCACACGCTCGACACGGCAACGTTGAAGGCGTTCCTGCAGGACAAGCTGTCGCCGATCGAGATGCCCAAGCAGGTCGAGTTCCGCACCGAGCCGCTGCCCAAGACGCTGATCGGCAAGCTGGACCGCAAGGCCCTGCTGGCCGAGGAGGCGGCGCGTGCCGCCGCCGGAGCCGCCGACACCGGCGCGGCCAGGGCAGACTAGCCGTCGGGGCAGCGCCAGGCGGTGTTCTCGTCGCCGGCATCCCACGCGAAGTCGAAGCGGTCGCCGTGATAGGCCGTGATCTCCATGGTGAAGCGCTCCACCTCGCCCGTCACCGGCTTGCCCAGGCCCAGTTCGTACTCCACCACAGTGAAGGTGACTTCCCCGTCCTCGTAGTCCCAGGTGCCGTTGTAGCCTTCCAACAGCCAGGCCGTGCCGTCGTCGCTCAGCCCCATGCCGTAGCCCGAGGCGCAGGGTCTGGGCATGAACTGCCAGGTGCCGACGAGGTCCGCGCGTGTCGGCATGTCGGCAGCGCCTGCCGGGGCGGCGAGCAGCGCCAGGAGGCCGAGAATCGGAAGCTGGCGGCAAAGGCGGGCGGCTGGCGTGCCGGCGCGGATGGTCATGATGCGGCGACTCCTTCTACGGCATTGCCGGCTGCGGCATTGCGGGCGACGATCCTGGCAAAGGAAGTGGGCGTAATTGGGTCGTCATTGAACCGGCCGCATTGAACCGGCCGCATTGAACCGGACAGGGGCAACCGCCACTATCAGGGGGCGCGTGCCGGGCAGGGTCGACCTTATCCCGGCCGAGGAGGAAGGAACCGTTCGATGAACACGCCGGTCGTGATTGCCGCCTATGCCCGCTCGCCCTTCCACGTCGCCGAGAAGGGCGCCCTGAGGAAGGTGCGCCCGGATACGCTGGCGGCCACCGTCGTCAAGGCGCTGGTCGAGCGCAGCGGCGTCGATCCCGACGCCATCGAGGACCTGATTCTCGGCTGCGCCTTCCCGGAAGGCGAGCAGGGGCTGAACCTGGCGCGGCTGGTGGTGCTGCTGGCCGGCCTGCCGCAATCGGTCGCCGGGGTGACGATGAACCGCTTCTGCGGCTCCTCCATGCAGGCGATCCACACCGCCGCCGGGGCGATCCAGATGGGCGCCGGCGAGGCGTTCATCTGCGCCGGGGTCGAGAGCATGAGCCGGGTGCCGATGATGGGCTTCAACCCCTTGCCGCATCCCGACCTCGCCGCCGGCGTACCCGGCGCCTACATGACCATGGGCGAGACGGCGGAGAATTTGGCCCGCAAGTACCAGATCCCGCGGGCCGAGCAGGAGGCCTTCGCGCTGGAGAGCCAGGCCAAGGCCGCCACCGCCCGCGCCGAAGGCCGCCTCGCCGACGAGATCGTGCCGATCGAGGTCGACGGCGAGACGATCGACCAGGACGGCTGCATCCGTCCCGACACCTCGACCGAGGGGCTGGCGGGGCTGAAGCCCGCCTTTTTCGCCGACGGCACGGTGACCGCCGGCACCTCCTCGCCGCTGACCGACGGGGCGGCGGCGGCGCTGGTGACGACGGAGGCCTTCGCCAAGTCCCAGGGCCTGCCGATCCTGGCGCGCATCCGGTCGGTGGCGGTGGCCGGCTGCGACCCGACGATCATGGGCATCGGCCCCGTCGCCGCATCGCGCAAGGCGCTGGCGAGGGCGGGCGTCGGCGTGGCCGACCTCGGCATCATCGAATCGAACGAGGCCTTCGCGGTGCAGGCCATGGCGGTGGAGCGCGAGATGGGCTTCGACCGGGCGCGCACCAATCTCGACGGCGGCGCCATCGCGCTCGGCCACCCGCTGGGCGCCACGGGCGCGCGGATCACCGGCAAGGCGGCGGCGCTGCTGAAGCGCGAGGGCAAGGAACTGGCGCTCGCCACCCAGTGCATCGGCGGCGGCCAGGGCATCGCCACGGTGCTGGAAGCGGCATGACGGCGATGGCGGAGCGCATCTCCAGGGTCGCGGTGATCGGCGCCGGGGTGATGGGCGGCGGCATCGCCGCGCAGGTCGCCAATGCCGGTATTCCGGTCACGCTGCTGGACCGAGGCGACCTCGCCGCGCGCGCCCTGGAACGCCTGCGCAAGGCCGATCCCGCTGCCTTAATGAGCCCCCGGGATGCCGATCTGGTGACCACCGGCGATGTCGACGCCGATCTCGGGCTGGTCGCCGAAGCCGACTGGGTGATCGAGGCGATCGTCGAGGACGTCGCGGCCAAGCGCGCGCTCTACGAACGGCTGGAGTCTGCGATCGGGCCGGAGACCATCGTCTCCTCCAACACCTCGACCATTCCGCTGGCTATGCTGACCGAAGGGCGGGGTGCCGGCTTTCGGCGTCGTTTCTGCGTCACCCATTTCTTCAACCCACCGCGCTACATGCGGCTGATGGAACTGGTGGCGGGGCCGGAGACCGAGCCGGCCGTGGTGAAGGCGGTGCGCGAGACGGCGGACCGGCTACTCGGCACGGGCTTCGTCGACGCCCACGACACCCCGGGCTTCATCGCCAACCGCATCGGCACGTTCTGGATCCAGGCCGGCGTGAACGCCGCCTTCGGCCTTGGTCTGAGCGTGGAGGAGGCGGACGCGGTGATGGGCCGGCCGCTCGGCATCCCCAAGACCGGCGTCTTCGGCCTCATGGACCTGGTGGGCATCGACCTGATGCCGCATGTCTCCGCCTCCTTGTTGGCGACGCTGCCCGAGGGGGATGCCTATCGCGCGCATTATCGCGAGCACGCGCTGATCGGCCGCATGATCGCCGACGGCTTCACCGGCCGGAAGGGCAAGGGCGGCTTCTACCGGCTGGACCGTGCAGGCGGCCGGCGCGAGAAGCAGGCGATCGACCTGGTGACTGGCGAGTACCATCCGGCCGAGCGGCCGTCCGTCGCCGCGGTGCAGGCGGCGAATGCGGGCGGCCCGGCGGCGCTGATCGACCATGACAGTCGGGCCGGGCGCTATGCCTGGGCGGTTCTGGGGCCGACGCTGGCCTACGCGGCCTCGCTGGTGCCGGCGATCGCCGACGACGTGGCCGCCGTCGATCGCGCCATGCGGCTCGGCTACAACTGGACCTACGGGCCTTTCGAGCTGATCGACCGCATCGGCGTCGACCGGGTGATCGCCCGGCTGGAGGCGGACGGTGCGGCGCTGCCGCCGCTGCTGGAAGCGGCACGGGGTCGTGGCTTCTATCGGCAGGAACCGGATGGCGGTGTCGCCTTCCTCGGCAGCGATGGCGACTATCACGCGGTCGCGCGGCCGGCCGGTGTGCTGCTGCTGGCGGACGTCAAGCGCGGGGCGAAGCCGCTGGCCCGCAATGCCAGCGCCGCGCTCTGGGATATCGGCGACGGCGTCACCTGCTTCGAGTTCACCAGCCGTATGAACACGCTGGATGAGCAGACCATGGCACTGCTGGCCGAGGCGCTGGCGATCACGGCCAGCAACCACAGGGCCATGGTGATCTACAACGAGGGCGAAAACTTCTCCGTCGGTGCCAATCTCGGCTACGTGCTGTTCGCCGCCAATATCGGGCTCTGGGGCCAGATCGAGGGGGCGGTGAAGGCCGGCCAGGACGCCTACAAGGCGATCAAGTACGCCCCCATCCCGGTGGTCGCCGCACCCGCCGGCATGGCGCTGGGTGGCGGCTGCGAGATCCTGTTGCACGCCCACGCCGTGCAGGCCCATGCGGAGACCTATTGCGGGCTGGTGGAGGTCGGCGTCGGCATCGTGCCGGCCTGGGGCGGCTGCAAGGAGATGCTGCTGCGCGCCTTCGCCGACAAGCGGCGGCCGGGCGGGCCGATGCCGGCGGTCAACCGGGTGTTCGAGACCATCGCGCTGGCGAAGGTGGCGCGCTCGGCCAAGGAGGCGCGGGCGCTGGGCTATCTCGGGCGCGAGGACGGCATCACCATGAACAGGGACCGCCTGCTGGCCGACGCCAAGGCGCGGGCCCTGGCCCTGGCCGAGGACTTCACGCCACGCCAGCCGCCCGCGCCCATTCGCCTGCCCGGCCCCAGCGCCCGCACGGCGCTGATGCTGGCGGTCGACGGGCTGGCCAAGCGCGGCCTCGCCACGCCCCACGACCGCGTGGTCGCCGACGGCCTGGCCACGGTGCTGTCGGGTGGCGACACGGACCTGACGGAGGCGATCGGCGAGGACCGAATCGCCGGGCTGGAGCGGCAGGTCTTCGCCACCCTGGTGCGCCGCGAGGAGACGCTCGAGCGCATGGAGCACATGCTGGAAACCGGCAAGCCGCTGCGCAACTGACCCGGAGAACGCCCCACGCCATGCCCCGCTTCACCGCGCCGATCGAAGACATAAGCTACGCGCTCTGGGATGTCGCCGGCCTCGACGGACTGGCGGCGCTGCCGGCCTATGGCGAGGTGACGCCTGACCTGGTCGACGCCATCCTCGGCGAGGCCGGCCGGCTGGCCGAGGAGGTCGTCTTTCCGCTCAACCAGACCGGCGACCGCGAGGGCTGCCGGTTGGAAAACGGCGTGGTGCGCACGCCGACGGGTTTCCCCGAGGCCTATCGCTGCTTCATCGAGGGCGGCTGGACCGGCATCTCCGCCGACCCGGACTATGGTGGCCAGGGCCTGCCCGGGGTGCTGGGCTTCGTGATGGAGGAGATCTTCTCCAGCGCCAACATGGCCTTCACCATGTATTCCGGGCTCAGCAAGGCGGCCTACAACCTGCTCGCCGTCCATGGCAGCGAGCGCCAGAAGGCGATCTTCCTGCCGCGCCTGGTCGACGGCACCTGGTCGGGCACCATGTGCCTGACCGAGCCGCAATGCGGCACGGATCTGGGTCTGGTGCGAACGCGCGCGGCGCCGGACGGCGAGGACGAGGCGACGGGCGAGGCACGCTATCGCCTGGACGGCGCCAAGATCTTCATCTCCGCGGGCGAGCACGACCTGACGGAGAACATCGTCCACCTGGTGCTGGCCCGCCTGCCCGGCGCGCCGCCGGGCACGCGCGGTCTCTCCCTTTTCGCCGTGCCGAAATTCCTGCCCCGGCCGGAGGGCGAGGGCTGGGTGCCGGGGCCGCGCAACGGCGTCCGGGCCACGGCCATCGAGCACAAGATGGGCATCCGCGCCTCGGCCACCTGCCAGCTCGCCTTCGAGGGTGCGGAGGGCTACCTGGTGGGCGAGGCGGGCAAGGGCATGCGGGCGATGTTCGTGATGATGAACACCGCCCGGCTCGCCGTTGGCATGCAGGGCATCTCGATCGCCGAGACGGCCTACCAGAACGCGCTGGCCTACGCGCTGGAACGCCGCCAGGGCCGGGCGCTGACGGGGGCCCGCTCGCCCGACGAGCCCGCGGACCTCTTGATCGTCCACCCCGACATACGCCGCGAGCTGCTGATCCAGAAGGCCTTCATCGAGGGCGCGCGGGCGCTGGCCTACTGGGTGGCCACGGAGATCGACCACGCGCACCGGAATCCAGATCCGGCGCGCGCCCGGGCGGCCGACGACCTGGCGCAGCTGATGACGCCGGTGCTCAAGGCCTACGCGACCGACATGGGCTTCGAGGGCACCAACCGGGCGCTGCAGGTGTTCGGCGGCCATGGCTACATCGCCGAGATGGGGGTGGAGCAGTATGTCCGCGATGCGCGCATCTCGGCCATCTACGAGGGCGCCAACGGCATCCAGGCGCTCGACCTCGTCGGCCGCAAGCTGCCGGCCCATGCCGGGCGCTATCTCCGGCGCTTCTTCCGGCCGCTGACCACCTTCATCGAGGAGAACCGCGCCGACCCGGCGGTCAAGGAGTTCATCGGCCCGCTGGAGAAGATGACCGCCCGGCTGCAGCAGGCGACCGGCCTCATCGCCCAGAAGGGCATGGCCGACCCGACCGAGGGCGCGGCGGCGGCGTCGGACTATCTACGCCTGCTGGCGCTGGTGGCGATGGCCTGGATATGGGCCCGCATGGCCAAGGCCTCGTCGGCGGCACTGGCCGAGGGCCGGGGGCGTCCCGCCTTCCACGAGGGCAAGATCAAGACCGCGCGCTTCTTCTACGCCCGCATGCTGCCGGAGGCGGGCGCCCGCCTGGCGATGCTGTCGGGCGGCGCGGCGACGCTGATGGCGCACGAGACGGAGGAGTTCTAGCCCTCCTCGGGCGCCTCGATCTCGGCCTTGCGGCGAATATACTCGTCCTCCGCGATCAGGCCGCGCTTGCGCATGATTTCCAGCGCGCGCAGGGCCTGGGCGGTGTCCTCCTCGCCGGTGATGCCGCTTTCGGAATCGGTGTCCGCCTGGGCGGCGCCGGGGTTGCGGAAGCTGTCTCGATTGTTGCCGGTCATGGGTCGGAAACCTGGTTCGTGGGATGCGACGGGGCGGGGTTGCGACAGGGTGAAGCCTTCCACCGGCCGCTCCCATCGCCTATCTAGACGGCCAGCCATCGAGGCCAGTTCTCGATATCGTGCCTTCAGCCGGCCCTTGAAAGGCTTTCCATGCTGCTCGACCGCGTGCTTCGCATCGTCCTCGTCCTGTCAGCCGCCGTGGCGATCGGCGGCGTGGTGCTGCTGGTAACCGACCCCTGGGGCGGGGAAGAGGGCACGGTCGCGGTCGGCCCGTCGGGAGCCACCGGCGTGGCGACGGCGGATGTCGGCGGGCCGTTCGAGGTGGTCGACCACACCGGGCAGCCCTTCACCGAGGCGGATCTGCGCGGCGACTTCTCGCTGATCTATTTCGGCTACACCTACTGCCCCGACGTCTGCCCCACCGAACTCGGCGTGATGACGGCGGCGCTCGGCCAGCTCGACCCGGATCTGCGCGGGCGGGTGCAGCCCTATCTGGTGACCATCGATCCGGCCCGCGACACGCCCGAGGCAATGGCGGACTATGTCGGCCTGTTCAGCGACGAGCTGGTCGGCCTGACCGGCAGCGAGGAGCAGATCACCCGGATCGCCCGGGCCTACCGCGTCTTCTACCAGCGGGTGGAAAGCGCGGAGTTCGCCGAATACCTGATGGACCACTCCTCCTATGTCTACCTGATGGACCCGGAGGGCGAGAACGCCGCGGTCTTCCCCTACGGCATGGCGCCGGACCGCATGGCCGACGGCATCCGCCAGGCGGTGGCGTCCTACCAGCCGTCGACCTGAGCGGCCGGAGCCGGAACCCGCCATTTGGGGGCCAGCGCACTCTAGCGTGGGGCGAACGAATCCCTCACTATGTCGACAGATTCGGCGCCGGCACCCGGCCGGGCGCCTGGCGCTGCCGACGCAGGAGGAAGATGATGGTTGCCACGCGGATGCCCCTGGTCCTGGCGCTCGCCCTGGCTGGCGGGCTTGCGGCCTGCGTCACCGGCTTCAACGACAATCGCGGCGAACTGGCCACCCAGGCGCGCAGCCAGCTGGTCGGCCTGAGCGAGGCGGAGTTGCTGGCCTGCGCCGGCAATCCCGATCGCAGCCGGCAGCAGGGCGGCATCGATTTCCTGACCTACGCCAACCAGGCGATCCCCGAGGCGGACAACCCGATCCAGGGCACCGGCTTCGCGTCGAGCTCCAACGTGTTCGCCGACAGCACCAGCTTCGAGGGCGTCGGCTCGGGCGTCGGGCTCTACGAGACGGTGCGGTCGGACTATTGCGAGGCGACGTTCAGCGTGGTCAACGGCCAGGTCGTGGGGTTAGACTACTACACGCCGACGGGCGGGGGACTGGGAGGTCAGTACCGCCAATGCTACGACATCGTCTCAAGCTGCCTCTAGGGCGCCCGCGCCTTCTCGCCGTTCTGCCGCTGGCGGGCCTGCTGGTCGGTTGCCAGCCCCCGGGCCAGGACGTCGCTGACAGGATTGCCGGTCTCGAGGGGCAGCTGATCGGCTATCCGGTCGGCTCGCTGATGGCCTGCGCCGGGGTGCCGCCCCGGGTCGCCAGCGAGGGCGGGCGGGAGTTCATGACGTTCGAGAGCGCCTACCGGTATCAGGAAGTGCATCCCTATGCCGACCCCTTCTGGCCCTATGGTCGCTATTCCTGGCCCGGCTTCGCCTATGCGCCGCGAGTGATCGCCCGCGACTACCAGTGCGAGGCGACGGTGACCGTGGAAGGCGGCATCGTCACCCAGGCCAGCTTCCGCACGCCGGTCTCCTCGCGCGGCAACACAGCCCAGTGCGAGGCCATCTTCGCCAACTGCGTCTTTGGCGGCTGATCAGCCGAGAACGGCGATGGCGGTGAGGAGCGTGTCCAGGGCGCCGGCATCAGGCGGCCCGGCCAGCGGCCGCACCACCAGATAGAGCGCGGGGTCGCCGCCGATACCACCGCCCGCGTCGCCGGGATCCGTGCCAAGCCTGGTGACCCGCAATTCGTCGACCTGCCGGTCGTCGTGCCAGACGGCGCCGGTCAGCGCGTCGAGGCAGGCCTTGGCGACGTTGTCGACGTCGAGCCGGCCGGTGCCGCCGACGATCCAGATACGCACCGCGAAGCGGTCCATGCTGGGTCGGATGCGCGGGTAGTCCTTGCGGAAGAAGTCGCCGATATCGGTGCGCACACGACCGCCCTGGCTGGTCACCCGGGTGAAGTGCAGCACCACCGCCCCGTCGATCCGGGCGATGCGGATGCGGTGGCGCCCCGTCCAGCCGTGATCGGCCTGTCCCATCGTTCCGTCCGTCCCGCCCCACCCCGTCCCGCCCCGTTCCACGCCTCGCCGCCACGGTATCGCGCCCGACGGCGCGACAGGGGACCGCTTGAAGTTTTGCCGGGCGCACTTTATCACCCATGGCCGAGCGACAGGACCATCGAAGCCTTCGCGGACCGACGGCGGCCGCCGCGGAGGGCAGGCGAGGAAGGACCGAGCGGATGAAGATCCTTGTGCCCGTCAAGCGGGTGATCGACTACAACGTCAAGGCGCGGGTGAAGGCGGACGGATCGGGCGTCGACCTGACCAACGTGAAGATGTCGATGAACCCCTTCGACGAGATCGCGGTGGAGGAGGCGATCCGCCTGAAGGAGGCCGGCACGGCCGAGGAGATCGTCGCCGTCTCGATCGGCGTCGCCCAGGCGCAGGAGACCATACGCACCGCGCTGGCGATGGGGGCCGACCGGGGTATCCTGGTGCAGACCGACGTAGCGGTCGAGCCGCTGGGCGTCGCCAAACTCCTGAAGGCGATCGTCGAGGAGGAGGGGGCTGACCTCGTCATCCTCGGCAAGCAGGCGATCGATGACGATTCGAACCAGACCGGCCAGATGCTGGCGGCCCTGCTGGGCTGGGCCCAGGGCACCTTCGCCTCCAAGGTGGAGTTGGGCGACGGCAAGGTCCAGGTCACCCGCGAGGTCGATGGCGGGCTGGAGACGCTGACCCTGAAGCTGCCGGCGGTGATCACCACCGATCTGCGCCTGAACGAGCCGCGCTACGCCTCGCTGCCGAACATCATGAAGGCGAAGAAGAAGCCGATCGACACCAAGGCGCCCGAGGATTACGGCGTCGACGTCGCTCCCCGGCTGGAGACCGTCAGCGTCGCCGAGCCGCCCAAGCGCGCCGGCGGCGTGAAGGTCGAGGATGTCGCCCAGCTGGTCGACAAGCTGAAGAACGAAGCCCGCGTGATCTGACGGCAAGCTGGAGAGAAGTCCCATGAGCATCCTGGTGGTGGCCGAACACGACAACGCGGTGCTGCAGCCGGCGACCCTGGCGGCCGTCGCGGCGGCCAAGGAGATCGCGGCCAAGGGCGGCGGCGACATCCATCTGCTGGTGGCCGGTGCCGGCTGCGGCGCGGTGGGCGAGGCGGCGGCCAAGGTTGACGGCGTGGTCAAGGTGATCGTCGTCGACGACGCCGGCCTGGCGCACAATCTGGCCGAGGCGCTGGCCCCGGCTGTGGTCGACCTGGCGGGCGACTACGACTACCTGCTGGCCCCCGCGACGACGGCGGGCAAGAACCTGATGCCGCGCGTCGCGGCGCTGCTGGACGTGCAGCAGATCTCCGACATCATGGCGGTGGAGGCCGGTGACACCTTCGTGCGGCCGATCTATGCCGGCAACGCACTGGCGACGGTGAAGTCGACCGACGCCAAGAAGGTGATCACCGTGCGCACCACCGCCTTCGACGCGGTGGCGGCCGACGGCGGCTCGGCCGAGGTGGAGACCCGCTCGGGCAGCTATGGCCAGGAACTCTCCAGCTTCGTCGGCCAGGAGCTGTCGAAGAGCGAGCGGCCGGAGCTGACCTCGGCCCGCGTGGTGATCTCCGGCGGCCGCGGCATCGGCTCGGCGGAGAACTTCGCCATCCTGAACGGCATCGCCGACAAGCTGGGCGCGGCGATCGGCGCCAGCCGGGCGGCGGTCGACGCCGGCTACATGCCCAACGACTACCAGGTCGGCCAGACCGGAAAGGTGGTGGCGCCCGAGCTCTACATCGCCGTGGGCATCTCCGGCGCCATCCAGCACCTGGCCGGCATGAAGGACTCGAAGGTGATCGTCGCCATCAACAAGGACGAGGAGGCACCGATCTTCCAGATCGCCGATTACGGCCTGGTCGCCGACCTGTTCAAGGCCATTCCGGCGCTGGAGGAGGAGCTGAACAAGGTCCTGTGAGCCTGCCGGGCTCGGGAGGCGCGGCGATGACCGCCACCGTCTGGAGCCGGGACGAACTGATCGCGCAGCTGCGCGCGCTGGGCGTGCGTGCCGGCGGGGTCCTGCTGGTCCATACCGCGTTCCGCGCCGTGCGACCGGTCGATGGCGGGCCGGAAGGCCTGATCGCGGCGCTGTCCGCGGCGCTCGGCCCCGACGGCACGCTGGTGATGCCGTGCTGGACCGGCGACGACGAAGCGGTCTTCGACGCGTGTGCCAGCGAGCCGGCCGACGACCTGGGCGTGCTGCCGCGCATGTTCAGGCGCCTGCCGGGCGTGGTGCGCAGCCCGCATCCCTTCGCCTTCGCCGCCCGCGGGCCGCTTGCCGCCGAGATCGTCGACACGGGGCTGCCCCTGCCGCCGCACGGTCCGGACAGCCCGGTCGACCGGGTGCGGCAGGCGGACGGTCAGGTGCTGCTGCTGGGCGTCGGGCACGAGGCGGACACCACGCTGCACCTGGCGGAGGTGCTGGCCGGCGTCGGCTACCGTGTCGCCCATCACATCACCGTGGCGGAGGACGGGCACGCCGTGCGCATCGACTATGGCGAGACCGACCATTGCTGCCAGCGCTTCGCCCTGGCCGACGACTGGCTGCGCGGCCGCGGCCTGCAGCGCGAGGGCGCGGTCGGCAACGCGATGGCCCGGCTGGTCCGGGCGCGCGACGTCGTGGCGGTGGCGCTGGAGCGGCTGCGGGCGGAGCCCGACATCTTCCTGCACCCGCCCGGCGAGGGCTGTCTGGAATGCGACCTGGCGCGCGCCGGCGGGGGGCAGGACTGGACGCCCTACCGCACGTCACTCGGTCCCCACCCGGGCGCATAAAAGCGGCCCGCCGAGGGTTTCGGCGGGCCGTCAAGTTTGGGATGCCAGGAGGGCGTCTCTGGCTAGCGTTCCCCGGCGATGGTCGTCGCGTAGGCGAGCACCACGGAGAACAGGATGAACCCGGCGAGAACCAGGGCCAGGTAGGCAATCTCGAAATCCGACATGGCGCTGGTCTCCTCGCTTGGTACGGGGAGATTGTTGCCCCTACAAACAATCCGGTCATTGACCTGGATCAAAGAATCCGGCGGCGCTCAAGATTTCGCGATTTGTCTGCCAGCCCCGATCGCCTAAATGAAGAGGCGTCTATCGATCCGCTCCCCACTCCCCAGCGCGGACTCAATCGAAAACCGAGGCAAGGAACCCCCCATGGCAGCGCCCATCGAGCTCTACACCTGGCCGACCCCGAACGGCTTCAAGGTCTCCATCCTGCTGGAGGAGATCGGCATGCCCTACAACGTGCATGCCGTAAACATCGGTGCCGGCGACCAGTTCGAGCCGGACTTCCTGAAGATCAGCCCGAACAACAAGATGCCGGCGATCGTCGATCCCGAGGGGCCGGACGGCAAGCCGTTCAGCCTGTTCGAATCGGGCGCCATCCTGATGTATCTGGCCGAGAAGTCCGGCCGCTTCTGGCCGCAGAGCCATCCGGCCCACTGGGACACGGTCAAGTGGCTGATGTGGCAGATGGGCGGCTTCGGCCCGATGCTGGGCCAGGCGCACCATTTCCGCCGCTACGCGCCGGAAAAGCTGGACTACGCCGTCGACCGCTACACCAAGGAGGCGGGCCGGCTCTACCGGGTGCTCGACAAGCGCCTGGGCGAGGCGGAGTACCTGGCCGGGGACGAGTACACCATCGCCGACATGGCGACCTTCCCCTGGTCCCGCTCGATCGAGAACCAGGGCTGGACCGCCGACCAGTTCCCCAATTTCAAGCGCTGGTTCGACGCCATCAACGCCCGCCCGGCCGTCGAGCGCGGCCTCCAGGTCCTCGCCGAGCGCCGCCAGGCCATCACCAGCGAGGAGGCCCGCAAGAACCTCTTCGGCGACGCGCAATACGCGGCCCGGTAGGGGGTGGGCGAGCGCCCCAGGGTGTCTAAAATGTTAAGGAATGCTAAGATTTGCTAAGGTTTTCCGTGCCGGCATGAACATCCGGTCGGTTGCCCGGGGTGCCTGACCGACGCCGTTAGCTGCTATGCCCCCGCGGCATGCGGCCGAGATGGGCGTAGGTGTGGCTGAGCGCGCTCTGGCCCAGCGCGATGGTGATCAGCAGGAAGAGGTTGACCACCACCGAGGCGATGAGCTGGGTGGTCCACACGAAGCCGGTGGCGGCGAAGGGGATGAGGCCCGGCACCAGGGAAGCCAGGAGCTGCACGGGCAGCACCATGGCGAGGATCAGGAAGGCAATGCGCCAGCCCTGGCCCTGGGTGACGAGCCAGGAATGGGTCAGCGTCATCGGCATCCCGATCGCCCGGCCCGGGAAGACCAGGCACCAGCGGGCGAAGAGGTAGAGGCAGGGCAGGCCGATGATGGCCAGCATCAAGAGGCCGCCGGCCGACAGGAAGAAGGCCTGCTCGCCACGGCTGGACATCTGCATCATGAAGTCGCCGCGCAGGTTGAACAGACCAAGCACCATGCTGGCCACGAAGGAGAGCACGAAGGCAGCGACGCCGAGCACGAGGCCGACCAGGATGGAGTAGCCGAAATAGGCCCAGTCCCGCTGTCTGGGCGCGATGTCGAGAAAGCCGAAATCGCTCTCGCCGAGCAGGGAGTGGCGGTGCCAGCGCACCGCGTAGAGCGTCGATACCCACACCGTCACGATGAGGAACAGGAACAGGGCCAGCATGACCTGTCCCTGGCCGGCACCGGCCGGACCGGCGACACCGGCCGGGCCGAGCCAGGCGAAGAACAGCAGGTCGAGGACGACGAGGACGACGAGGAAGGGCGCGCCCAGCCGGACATGCACCATGGGGTTGCCGAGCACCCGGGCATAGAGCGGCCCGATGCTGCCGACGACGCCGAGCGGCGCCCTGGCTGGTTGGTTCATGGCGGCGGTCTCCCTCGGTCGAGCGTGGTGCCCTTTGTGATCGTTGGTGTGCCGGCAGTCTCAGCGGCCGGCGGCGTAGCCCTGCATGTAGCGCGCGTTGCACGCCGCCCGCAGCATGGTGCCGCCCGTCTCCTCGCTGCGCTTGACCGCGGCGAGGCGGCCAAGCGACCAGGGATGCTTGCGCTCCAGAATATGGCCGCGGCGCTCCAGTTCGGCAAAGACCGCCTCGTCGAAGCGATCCTCGATCACCAGCACGCCGGGCTGGCGGGTGCGCGGCCAGAAGCTGGTCGGCGCGTTGGCGCTGTGGAAGGCGGGCAGGTCGATGGCCTCCTGCAGGTTGAGGCCGTGATGCAGGTGGCGCAGGAACAGCAGCATGGTCCACTGGTCCTGTTGGTCGCCGCCCGGCGTGCCGAGCGCCATCCAGGGCCGGCCCTCGCGCTGCACCAGGGTAGGCGTCAGGGTCGAGCGCGGGCGTTTGCCAGGCGCCAGCGCCGACGGGCTGTTCTCGTCGAGCCACAGCATCTGCAGCCGCGTGCCGAGGCAGAATCCCAGCTCCGGAATGGTCGGCGAACTCTGCAGCCAGCCGCCGGACGGCGTGGCCGAGACCATGTTTCCCCAGCGGTCGACGACGTCGAGATGGACGGTATCGCCGTCCACCATGGCGCCGCTGTCCCGCCGCTCGAGGCCGCCGGGCAGGCCGGCATTGGGGTCGGACGGGGTCAGGTTCGCCTCCATGCGACGCTGGCCCTCGGCATGGTCGAGGAAGGCGGGCAGATAGGGCTGCCGGCCGTCGGGCGCGCCGGGGCGGAAGTCGTGCGAGGCGTCCGCGCCGACGAGCGCCCGGCGTTCGGCGTTGTAGGCCTCCGACAGCAGCGCCTCGACAGGCACGTCGGCGAAGTCCGGGTCGCCGTACCAGGCCTCCCGGTCGGCCATGGCCAGCTTGGCGCACTCGGCGACCGTGTGCACGAAGTCGGCCCCGGCCGGGTCCATTGCGGCGATGTCGAAACCCTTGAGCAGGGCCAACTGCTGCAGGAAGACGAGGCCCTGGGTCCAGGTCCTGGTCTTGGCGACGGTGAGGCCGTGATAGTCGACGGTGAGCGGCGCTTCGTAGGCGGGCTGCCAGCGGCCCAGATCGTCGCCGGTCAGGAGGCCGCGGTGGCGCCTTCCGGAGACGTCGAGGATCTCCTCCTCGCGGCAGAAGCGGTCGATGGCCTCGGCCACGAAGCCCTCGCGCCAGGCGCGGCGGGCGGCCTCGATGCCGGCCTGGCGGCCGCTGCCCCCGGCGGCGTCGGCGAGGCGCTGATAGGTCGCCGCCAGGGCGGGCAGACGGAAGAAGCCGCCGGCTCGCGGCCCCTCGCCGCCTGGCAGCCACTGGGCGCCGCTGGTCGGCCAGACGTCCCGGAAGGTGGCTCGGCACTGCTCGACCGCGGCGGCGACCGCCTGGTGCACCGGGAAGCCGTCCCGGGCGTAGCCGATGGCGGGCGCCAGCACCTCGCCCAGATCCATGGTGCCGTGATCGCGCAGCAGCACCAGCCAGGCGTCCACCGCCCCGGGTATGGCGGCGGGCAGCAGGCCGGTGCCGGGGATGATGTCGAGACCGAGTTCGCGGAAACGGGCGATGGTCGCCCCGGCCGGCGCCGGACCCTGGCCGCACAGCACCTCGGCCCGGTCGGCGTCGCCGCGCTGGAAGATCACCGGCAGGTCGCCGCCGGGCCCGTTCATGTGCGGCTCGGCCACGTGCAGCACGAAACCGGCGGCCACGGCGGCGTCGAAGGCGTTGCCGCCGCGCTCCAGCATGGCCATGCCGACGGCCGTGGCCAGCCAGTGGGTGCTGGCGATCATGCCGAAGCTGCCCTTGAGTTCCGGACGGGTGGTGAACATGCGCGGGACGTCCCTGATTTCGTGTCGGCTGCGGCTTGGCTGACCGCCGATGTTTAGGCTTTACCTGAACGGCGAGTTGCGTTCGGATCGGCGCGTGAGGATTGTCCTAGCCGATCCGGGCTGAAATTGGCCATGACCTTTTTGGGAGTTCGAAAGCGGTGTTGATCCAGCATCCCTATCTGCTGTTCCTCGGTGACGCGGCCGACCTGCTCGCGGCCAAGACGGCCGCCGGCGTGCGCCAATGGCGCCCGGAATGGTGCGTCGGCCAGTTGCGCCTGCCCGGCTGCAACGCCGATCTGGGACTGCCGGACATGACCATCGAGGAAGCGGCGGCCGCTGGCGTCAAGACCCTGGTGATCGGCGTCGCCAACCGCGGTGGGCGTATCTCGGTCGAATGGCAGGACACGATGATGCACGCGCTGGAGCACGGCATGGACATCGCCAGCGGGCTGCACAACAAGGTGACCTCCCTGCCTATGGTGGCGGAATCGGCCCGCACCCATGGCCGCCAGATCTTCGACGTGCGCCACCCGACCCGCGATTTCGACGTCGGCACCGGCGAGAAGCGGCCGGGCAAGCGCATGCTGGCCGTCGGCACCGACTGCTCGGTCGGCAAGATGTACACCGCGCTCGCCTGCGAGAAGGCGATGGCGGCGCGCGGCATGAAGGCGACCTTCCGGGCCACCGGCCAGACAGGCATCCTGATCGCCGGCGAGGGCGTCTCGGTCGACGCGGTGGTGGCCGACTTCATCTCCGGTGCGGTGGAGTGGCTGGCGCCGGCCAACGATCCCGACCACTGGGACCTGGTGGAGGGGCAGGGCTCGCTGTTCCATGCCAGCTTCGCCGGCGTCTCCATGGGCCTGCTGCACGGCGCGCAGGCCGATGCCCTGGTGCTATGCACGGAGCCCGGGCGCCCGCACATGCGCGGCCTGCCGGGCTACCAGCTGCCCGGAATCGCGGAGTGTATCGAGCTCAACGAGCGCTGCGCCCGGCTGACCAATCCGGCGGCGACGGTGATCGGCATCGCGGCCAACACCTCGAAGCTGTCCGAAGCCGAGGCAAGGGATATCCTGAAGGGCTACGAGGACGAGTTCGGCATACCCGCCGTCGATCCGGTGCGCACCGGAGTCGAGCCGCTGGTCGACGCCATGGAGCGACTCTAGATGCTGGCGGTCACGGTCGCGCGGCACGCCTTCAAGCTGCGCGGCCGCTTCGCCATCTCCCGCGGCGCCAAGACCGAGGCCTATACCCTCATCGTCTCGATCAGCGACGGCGCGGTGACCGGGCGGGGCGAATGCGTGCCCTACGAGCGCTACGGCGAGAGCCTTGAGTCGGTCGAGGCACAGATCGCCGGTGTGCGCGGCCGGATAGCCGACGGCATGGACCGGGCAGCGCTTCAGGAAGCCCTTCCGGCCGGCGCGGCCCGCAACGCGCTCGACTGCGCGCTCTGGGATTTCGAGGCACGGCGCACCGGCAAGCCGGTCTGGGAACTGGCAGGCCGCCCGCGCTGGCGCCCGGTCACCTCGGTCATGACCATCAGCCTCGATACGGTCGAGGCCATGGCGGCGGCGGCCGCGAAATGGGCCCATCTTCCCCGGCTGAAACTGAAGCTGACAGGCGACGGAGACCTGGACCGGGTGACGGCGGTGCGCGCGGCCGCGCCGAAATCCGCGATCGTGGTCGACGCCAATGAGGGCTGGTCCATGCGCCATCTGGAGCAGTACGCCGGCGCCTTCCACGATCTCGGCGTGGAGATGATCGAGCAGCCCCTGCCGACGGCGGAGGACGATCAGCTGAAGGACTACGACGGTCCGGTCGTGTTGTGCGCCGATGAGAGCTGCCACACGCGGGAATCGCTGCCGGCGTTGGCCGGCAAGTACGGCATGGTCAACGTCAAGCTGGACAAGACCGGCGGTCTCACAGAGGCACTGGCGCTGGGCGACGCCGCCCGGGCGGCCGGTTTCCGGGTGATGCTGGGCTGCATGATGGGAAGTTCGCTGTCCATGGCGCCGGGGGTGCTGGCGGCCCAGGGGGCGGAGATTGTCGACCTCGACGCGCCGCTCTGGTTGGCCGAGGACGTGGAGACGCCGCTCGCCTATATCGATACCGAGGCGCAGCCGCCCTCCGCGGCGCTGTGGGGAAACGACGGCGCCTGATCAGCCCCCTAGTCTACCCCTCCGCCACCACCGCGGCGAGGCGGTCGATCTCCTCCTCGGTGTTGTAGTAGTGCACCGAGGCGCGGACCAGATCGTCGATGTCGCGGTCATCCATGTCGAGACGGGTGGAGGAGCGGCCGGAGACGGAGACGTTGATGCCGGCGGCCGCCAGGCGCCCCTTGGTCTGCCGAGGCTCCTCACCGACCTTGAGAAAAGTGACGATGCCGCACTTGGCCATGCCCTTGTCCAGCACGGCAACGCCGGGCACCGCGTCCAGTGCTGTCCGCGCGCGGCTTGCCAGGCCGGTGACGCGGGAGCGAATGGCGTCGAGACCGAGGTCGAGCGCGTAGTCGACGGCGACTCCGAGACCGATCTTGGCGGCGACATTGATCTCCCAGTTCTCGAATCGGCGCGCGTCGTCGCGCAGCACGTAGCTGTCGGCCGATGTCCATTCCGCGGCGTGCAGGTCGACGAAGGGCGGCTCGAGCTTGTCGATCCAGTCGCGAGCAACGTAGAGGAAGCCGATGCCGCGCGGCCCGCGCAGATATTTGCGGCCGGTCGCGGTCAGCATGGTGCAGCCCAGGGCCTGCACGTCGAGCGGCATCTGCCCGGCCGACTGGCAGGCGTCGAGCAGGAAGGGGATGCCGCGTTCGCGCGCTAGGCGGCCGATGCCGGCGGCCGGATTGACGAGGCCCCCATTGGTGGGCACGTGGCTGACCGCGATCAGGCGGACCGGCCCTTTCGAGGTATCGTCCAGGGTTCGGGCCAGCTGGCCGAGATCGATCTGGCCGAAGCGGTCGTCGGGCACGGTCTCGATCACCGCCCCCGTCTTGCGCGCCACCTGGAGGAAGGCGAGGTAGTTGGAGGCGTACTCCGCCATACCGGTGACGATGCGGTCGCCGGGGCGGAAGTCGACAGCGTAGAAGGCCATGTCCCAGGCACGCGTGGCGTTCTCCACCACGGCGATCTCGGCGGTATCGGCGTTCAGCAGACGGGCGAGCGCGCGGTAGGTGTTCGACAGCGCCTCGGCGGCCTCCGCCGCGGCCTCATAGCCGCCGATCGCCGCCTCCCGCTCCAGATGCGCGATCTGGGCGCGGGTGACTGGCAGGGGCGGCAGCGCGGCGCCGGCATTGTTGAGATGGACTATGTCCGCGCATGCCGGCGTGTCGGCACGCACGCGCGCGATATCGATCGTCATGACCGGAAGCTCTGCAGTGACGGGCGCCGGTGGCGCCGGATCAGCGGCGGAGGGCCCTGCTCGGGCGCTTGGCCCAGCTGCCGCGCCGCACCAGCAGCGCGGTGACGAAGACGAGGCCGGTGGCGGAAACCGCCAGGATGATCGGTGTCATCGAGTGAAGTACGTTGTTTCAGACGGCAAGACTATGGGACCGGGCGGCGCCCCTGTCACCCATCAATTTCGACAGTCGACCCATCCTATTCCTGCAGGACCCCGCGCAAGCCGAGAAAGGCCGGCGTCCGGTTGACGACGAGGCCGGTATAGATCTGGTCGAGATAGCCGCGGAACCGGCCCTTGGCGAGGAAGCTCTCGCGAAACGAACTGTCGATGAAGTGCTGGCCCAGCCGGGGCGCGATGCCGCCGGCGATGAACACGCCGCCGAAGGTGCCGAGGGTGAGGGCGAGATTGCCGGCGACCGTGCCCAGCATGGCGCAGAACATCGCGACCGCCTCGATGCACTGCCGGTCGCTGCCGGCCAGTGCCGCCTCGGTGATCGCGGCGGGCTCGCGCACCGGTGCGTCGATGCCGTCCAGCGCCGCCAAAGTCTCGTAAAGGTTGACCATGCCCATCCCGGACAGCACCCGTTCCGCGGAGACATGGGTGTAGCGGCGGCGCAGGTGTGCCAGCACGTCCGCCTGGCGGTCGTCGATCGGCGCCATGGTGACATGGCCGCCTTCGCCGGGGATCGCGCGCCAGCCGGTCTTGGTCGGGATCAGCGAGCCGACGCCCAGTCCGGTGCCGGGGCCGAGCACGCCGATCGGATAGTCGAGCAGGCGTTCGCCATTGCCGATCTGCACCACATCACGGGGCGAGAGATGCGGGATGGCGAGTGCCTGGGCCGAGAAGTCGTTGATCACCTCGAGCCGGTCGAAGGCCAGGGCTTCCTTCAGTTCGCTGATCGAGAACGCCCAGGCATGGTTGGTCATCTCCACCCAGTCGCCGCGGATCGGGCAGGCGATGGCGAGTGCGGCCTCGCGCGGTGGCCGGTCGGGATCCACTTCGTCGAGATAGGCGCCGATGGCACTCGCCAGGCTCGGGTAGCTGGCCACCCGGAGCACTGATTCGTGCCGGATCGCGCCATTCGCCCCGACGAGGGCGAAGCGGGCGTTTGTGCCGCCGAGATCGGCAAGCAGGGACGGGCCTTGCTGCCGGCGCGGGGAGGAGGGAGCGCTTTCAGGCAGATCCGGGCACATCGCTCAGGCCTCCAACGATCTCCGCGGCCACGCGCCGGGCGGGGTGGCGTCAGGCGGCATAGGGTGCCTCGTGCAGGGCCCTGGAGAAATCGCGCAGCCAGCGCTCGATCGTGTTCTCCCGTAACACCGCCATCATGGCCTCGTACCGTTCGCGACGCTCGTCGCGGGTCATCGTCAGAGCCCGCTGCAAGGCTTCGGCGACGCCCTCGATGTCGTAGGGATTGACGATCAGCGCGCCGCCCGCCATCTCCTCCGCCGCGCCGGCAAAACGGGACAGGACGAGCACGCCCGGATCCTTCGGGTTCTGTGCGGCGACATACTCCTTTGCGACCAGGTTCATGCCGTCGCGCAAGGGGGTCACGAGGCCGACCTTGGCGGCGCGGTAGAACGCCAGGAGGTTGGCCCTGCTGAAGCTCTTGTTGAGATAGCGGATCGGGATCCAGTCGAACTCGGCGAAGGCACCGTTGATATGGCCGGCGACCGTCTCGAGCTGGTGCCGGATCTCCTGGTACTCCTCGACATCCTCTCGCGTGGGCGGGGCGATCTGCATGAAGATGACGTGACCGCGATTGCCGGCATAGTTCTCCAGCAGGGCGCTGAATGCCTGCATGCGCTGCGGCAGCCCCTTGGAGTAGTCCAGCCGGTCGACGCCGATGATCATGTCCCGCTTGTGCAGAGAGGCCCTCAGACGCTGTGCCTGCCGCGCCTCGACCGAGCGGGCGGCCTGCTCGACGATTTCTCCGGTCTCGATGCTGATCGGGAAGGCGGCGACCTTGAGGATGCGGCCATAGGCACTGACCAGACCGTCATCCAGCACCTCGGCGCCCGCCTCCTCGGTGAGGTAGCGCAGGAAGGCCCTGCAGTCGCCACTGGTCTGGAATCCCACGACATCGTAGGCGCACAGCGAACGCACCAGCGTTTCGTGATGGGGCAGGGCGACGAGCAGTTCCGGCGGTGGAAAGGGGATGTGCAGGAAGAAGCCCATGCGCTGGGTGAAGCCCATCTGGCGCAGCTGATCGCCGAGCGGGATGAGGTGGTAGTCGTGCACCCAGATGAGATCGTCCGCCTCGAGCATCGGCCCGATCCGTGTGGCGAACAGGGTGTTCACGCGGGCATAGCCGGCCTGGGTACGGCGGCTGAGCGCGGCAAGGTCGAGGCGGTAGTGGAAGAGCGGCCACAGGGTCTTGTTCGAAAAGCCGTTGTAGTACTCGTCATAGTCCCGCACCGACAGGTCGATGGTGGCGAAGGTCACCTGACCGGACTGGAAGTGCTGAGGCTCGGAGCGGGTATCGGGGCTGACCTCGCCCGACCAGCCGAACCAGATGCCGCCGGTCTGCTTCAGGGCTGCCTGGATGGCGACCGCGAGGCCACCCGTCGATGCTGCCTTCTTCCCCCGGACCGGAGCGACCCGGTTGGAGGCGACGACAAGTCGACTCAAAACGCTTCCTCCCAGGGTTTGCTCAACTTCATCGCGGCATTGATCATACCAACCAGCGAATAGGTCTGGGGAAAATTTCCCCACAGCTCGCCGGTCTTCACGTCCATGTCCTCCGACAGCAGGCCGACCGGGTTGCGCCGCGAAAGCATGTGCTCGAACAGTTCCCTCGCCTCTGTCTCGCGCCCGGCCTGCGCCAGTGCCGAGATGTACCAGAAGGTGCAGATGTTGAACGCGGTCTCCGGTTCGCCGAAGTCGTCGGCGGCGTGATAGCGGTAGAGGTAATCGCCCTTGCGAAGGTAGCGTTCCGCGGCCTCGATGGTGCCGATGAATTTCGGGTCCTTGGCGTCGATGAAGCGCAGTTCGGGCATCAGAAGAAGCGAGGCGTCGAGATGCTCGCCGCCAAAGCTCTCCACGAAGCTGCCGATTTCCTTATTATATGCGCGCATATGTATTTCGTCGCGGATCTCGTCCGCGGTGTTTCGCCAGTAGCCGGCGCGATCCGGGAGGTCGAGCTGCGAGGCGATCAGCGCCAGTCGGTCACAGGCCGCCCAGCACATCAGCGCCGAGAATGTGTGAACCCGGGCCCGGGTACGCAGTTCCCAGAGGCCGGCATCGGGCGTGTTCCATCGTGCCTTGGCCTGCTCGCCCAGCAGTTCCAGCCGATGGAACAGGTTGATGTCGCCCGGGCGTTCCAGCCGGCGATCGAAGAAAGTCTGGGCGACGGCCAGGATCAGCGAGCCGTAGCCGTCGTTCTGGACCTGCGAATGAGCTGCGTTGCCGATGCGCACCGGGCCCATGCCGCGATAGCCGCGCAGCGCCGTGCAGGTTCCCTCCACCAGGTTCGACGGGTCGAGGGTGATCGGAAACAGCGGGTCGAGATAGCCTTCCTTGGAGGCGGCGACGATATTGGTGATGTAGGAGAGATAGTCCTCCATCGTCTTGGTCGCACCGAGCCTATTCAGCGCGTGCACCACGAAGAAGCTGTCGCGCAGCCAGCAGAACCGGTAGTCCCAGTTGCGCTCGGTATGCGGGGCCTCGGGGATCGAGGTGGTCAGCGCGGCGACGATGGCGCCGGTTTCCTCGTAGGCGCACATCTTCAAGGTGATTGCGGCGCGGATGACCGCGTCCTGCCACTCGAAGGGCAGGGCCAGCATGCGGCTGAACTCCTGCCAGTAGGCGGTGGTCTCGCCGAGAAACTTGCGACTGGTCTCCTCGACCGATGAGGTGAGGCTTTCGTCGGCGCCGAGGATCAGGTGGTGCGCCTTCTCCAGCACGAACCACTGGCGGTTGACCACATAGGCCACCGGCGCGGTGGTGGTCAGCCGCAATTGCACCGTGTCGTCGACGAAGCGGATGTGATTGCTGCCGCGGGTGATCGTCGGTTGCACATTGCCGTAGTCGAAGGTCGGCCGACAGGTGACGCGAATCCGCGGATAGCCGGCGACCGGCCTGACGATGCGGAAGATCGAGGTCGGGCGGTGGTATCGGCCGAACTGGCGGAAGCGCGGGCAGAAATCGATGATCTCGAGGGCCTGGCCATGGGTGTCTTCCAGGCGTGTGCGCAGGACCGCGGTATTGCGGTCGTAGCTCTGCTCACTTCGCGCGAAATCGGCGATCTCGATCGCGAAGAGGCCCTGCTCGGAGATGCTCTCCGCACGGTCGTCGGGATCGTTGAGAAGCGCGTTGAAGATCGGGTCGCCATCGATGCGCGGAAAGCAGCACCAGACGATCCGGGCCTGCCTGTCCACCAGGGCGGCGATGGCGCTGTTGCCGATCACGGCGAGGTCGAGACTGCTCATCTACTTCCTTCTGCTCACTTCCGCCAACAGGTCCGGCCGGCCCGACCAGAGGGCAAGCAGCCGGTGCACGGCACGGACATCGGCGAGCCACGCATTTGCCTGCGCGCTTGCCTTGTCGCCGACCATCACGGCTATGCCAGCCGCCTCCCGTGCCGCGGCGAAGCCGTACTCGTCGGTCGTGTCGTCGCCGACGAAGACGGGCCGCCTGCCGGCGAATGGCGGCATGGCCATGAAGCGACGCACCGCGCTGCCCTTGTCGGCGCCGGCCGGTTTGAACTCAAACACCATCTTGCCGTCGTAGACGTCAAGCTCGTCGGCAAAGGCCTGCCTGATCGAGCCGACCAGCGACCGGGCGTCTGCCTCGAATTCCGGCGCTGCCCGGTAGTGCAGGGCGATGGTCATACCCTTGTGCTCCAGCAGCAGGCCCGGATGGCGGGCGACAAAGGCGCGCAAGCGACCGTCGATCGCGTCGAGTGCCCTGATTTCCCTGACATCCCGATCCACCGTGCCGTCCGGGCGGCGCCATTCCAGGCCGTGCTGGCCGGCTGCCGGAGCGGCGAGCGGCCGAAACAGGTCGTCGATTTCGGCGAGTGGCCGCCCGGAAACCAGCGCCATGGCGCCGCCGAGACGGCCGAGCAGATCCGCCAGCAATGTCGGCAGGTAGTGGGGCACATGCACCGCGCTCGGGCTCTCGGCGATGTCGATCAGGGTGCCATCGACGTCGAGAAAGACGGCGATGTCCCGCGGCCGGACATCGATTGCGAAAGGGTCTATCGATCGACTCTCGTCACGTATAGGCATTAAAGTGCCGTTTCCGTAGCGCCCAACAATGCGGCAGCGCCTGCGCGAATGCGAGGCAGTCCAGGGAATCCGCGGCCCACGGGCTGTGCACCTGACGCATTATTATGCAAACGTAAGCGCGCGTGGAAAATTTCACGATCCGCTCTTTTGTTCTTGAATTGATGCGCCGCAATATGCATATTTTGCAGTGCGACATGCGGTTGACGCCGCTGTCGTAGCGCACTTCTTGGGCGTTTCCTCCCTAAACTTGGGCCGCGGTTCTCCGCGGCCCTTTTCTTTTGCCCTGCGGCCATGTGGGCGGCGTCGCCTGGGCATGGGATCGCAGGATCGTCCGGCCGCCGGGGTTCGCCGCGCCTTCGACGACAAGACGCGCCGGCTGCGATCGATACGGCAGCCGCCGCCAGTCCTCCGGCCACCTTCCCCTCCGCCGTTGACCGATACGTCACCTATTGAGCGGCGTCGCGCAGCGGTTCGCCGGTCGAGACGATCGAGCCCAGCGTGCGTCCGAGGTCAACCAGGCTATGCGCCACCTGGGCGAAACCCGCATGGGGTGCGATCGCCGCCTCGTCCATGTAGAGCGCCCGATTGATCTCCACCTGGATGGCGTGAATACCGTCCTGGGGCTTGCCGTAATGCCGTGTGATATAGCCGCCTGCATAGGGCGTGTTGCGGGTCACCAGATGTCCCAACTGGGCCAATTGCCGCACCGCCGCTTCGGTCAGGTCCCGGGCACAGGCCGCGCCGTAATTGTCGCCGATGACGTAGTCGACCTGCCGGTCGCGCCCGGCCAGCTTGGCGGTGATGCCGCTGCCCGACGGCATGGAATGGCAGTCGATCAGCAGGCAGACGCCGAACCGCTGAACCACCTCGGCGATGATCGCGTGCAGCGCCGCATGGTAGGGGCGATAGCAGGTCTCCAGCCGGCGCGCCGCCTCCCGGTAGCGCAGTTTTCGCCGGTAGATCGGTTGGCCATGACCGACGATGCGCGCGATCGTGCCGAGTCCGGCCGAGACGCGAGGAGAGCGCGTGTTGGTGCTGGCCGGCAACGGATCCTCGAACATGTCGGGGTCGAGTTCCAGCGGTTCCCGGTTCACATCGACATAGGCGCGCGGAAACGAGGCGCTGATCGTCGGCATGCCTTGCGCGGGAGCGGCGGCGATCAGCCGGTCGACGAAAGCATCCTCCGAGCGCCGCAACGCCTGGGCGGAGAGTCGCGAGGCTTCCAGGAGGTCGGCGGGATAGTGCCGTCCGCTATGCGGTGAAGCGAAGACCACGGGATAGCGCGGCACCTGTGGCCGCCTGACCGTGACCGCGCCGGTGGCCGTGCCCGACCGCGCCGCAGCGGGACCGAACGGATGGAACGGATCGTGGGGCGCGTTCATCGGTATGCGTCCGGCTTGAAAGGCAATGGCAAGGGCTCGCCCGCGCGGCTGGAGAAGCTGTGCGCCATCCTAGCCATAGCGGTCGGGCAATGACCAGCGCAGAAGCCGTGCCGACGGTCGCGCGGACGCCCCGAATGGCTGTCTCGCCCGCGCCTATTCGGCGCTTGCAAGGTGGGTCTTTCGAGGGTATACCGCCGCAGCCTCGACAGCGCACAAGCGGCCGGCAGCGCGACGCCACCGCATCATCCCGCCTCGGGCGCCTATCGGGCACGTAGCTCAGTTGGTTAGAGCGCCGTGTTGACATCGCGGAGGTCAGAGGTTCGACTCCTCTCGTGCCCACCACAGGCCTCGTTTCTTCCCAGATTCTCCCTTCCCGGATTGTCCGGCACTGCCGCGAGGCATCCCAGGTCATCCCGGCTTAGGCCAGGAACCTCGCAGATCCAGCACGTCTGATGTCGGGCCCTCATGTGCGCTTCGCGCCGGCGGCGAGGGCTGCCCCGTCCAAATGCGATCAGACAGACTTCATTAAGTACATCGTCTAAAGTAAGCGTTCGGTGCGAGATTAACATAGGAATATTAACCTAGATTCTGTACCTTTCGTCCGCAATCTAATAACGAAATAATTAATACCATAGCATATTTCTTTGCGTTCATTCCCACAACCGACAGAACCAGCGTCCCTTGTCCGAGTATTAATTCACAAGAGCAAAATAAATAGTCGATTATACTCGATGTCGAATCGCAATAATTATGAAATCACCAGTTCTGTTGACTTCACAATAATTTGGCAGTTGTCGCTAAATTATTGACTAAACTGGCCCGATCTCTGAATGTATGGATTGGCGTACCGTGCGCCTAGTTCTGCCATGGGGGTGGCTGAGGCGCGATCGTTAAGGTGGATTGACCATGTCCGGATTCAGCACTGTGCCGAAGAAGTGCGATCCCGTACCTGTCCGCGCGGCAAATGCCCGCGCGTCAGGACCGTCAGGTGTGTCGGACGGCGTGACACGCCCGCGCCGTCTGCCGCGCCGGCTGTGGTGGGCGACGACGGCGATCGTCAGCGGCGCGCTCTTGCCGTTCTCGCTCTCCCCGCTCGCCGGCGCCCAGGAACTGCCCACCGGCGGTGAGTTCGTGCACGGCCAGGGCACGATCGGCCAGAGCGGGCCGGTGATGGATGTCGGCCAGTCCAGCAACACCGGCATCATCAACTGGAACAGCTTCTCGATCGGCGCCGGCGGCACGGTCAACATCAACAACGGCGCGGGCGCCACCCTCAACCGCGTCACCGGCCAGAACCTGTCGGAGATCTACGGCACCCTCAACGCGACCGGCAGTGCCTATCTGATCAACGAGAACGGCATCGTCATCGGCGCCGGCGGCGTGGTGTCGACCGGCGGCAGCTTCGTCGCCTCGACGCTCGACATCTCCGACGATGACTTCGTCAACGGCGGCGACCAGCGCTTCGCCGGCGCCAGCGGATCGATGATCACGAATGCCGGCCAGGTCACGGCCGGACAGGACGTGATGATGTTCGCTCGCCAGGTCCAGAATTCCGGCTCGATCGCCGCCGGCGGCGTCGCCGGTCTTGCCGCGGGGCAGGAAATCCTGCTGCAGGAGACCGGCGTCAACGGCCAGCGCGTCTTCGTCCAGGCCGGCACCGCCACCGCTGGCACCGGCGTCGACAATGCCGGCGTGGTCGAGGCGGCGGCGGCCGAGGTGCGGGCCGCGGGCGGCAATATCTACTCGCTCGCCGTGAACAACAGCGGCCTCGTTCGGGCGACCGGCCTGGGCGAGATGATGGGGCAGGTGAGGATCGCCGCCGACGGTGGCGACATCGAGATTTCCGGCGTCGTGGAGGCGCGCAACGCGGATGGCTCCGGCGGCTATATCGGCATCGACGGCGGTGCGGACAGCACCGTCCTCGTCAGCGGCACGGTCGATGCCTCGGGTGCGGCCGGTACGGGCACGCGCGGCGGCGAGATTCGGGTCGAGGGCGACAAGGTCGGTGCGCTGGAGGCGGCGCTGTTCGATGCCTCCGGCGATACGGACGGCGGCGCCATCTATTTCGGCGGCGGCTTCCAGGGCAACGATCCGGCCATCCGAAACGCGTCCGCGATCGGCGTGAACGAGGAGTCCCGTTTTCTGGCCGATGCCCGTCTGGACGGCGATGGCGGCGAGATCATCTTCTGGTCGGAGGAGGCCACCCACTTCTTCGGCCATGCCAGCGTCAAGGGCGCCGGCGCGGACGGTGACGGCGGCCTGGTCGAGGTGTCGAGCCGCGACTGGCTCGACTACAACGGCACGGTCGACCTCTCGGCGGCGGGGGCCGGCGAGGCGGGCCTCCTCTTGCTCGATCCATCGAACGTGAACATCGTCGCGGGTAGCGGGACGTCGGGCGGGACGTTCATCGCCAACAACTGGAACCCGACAAGCGCGAACACCACGATCGGCTGGGGCGCGATCACCACGGCGTTGGGCAGCGGCGACGTTCAGATCGATACGGTCAGCGGCAGTCTGGCTGCCGGAAACATCACCATCGTCGACGGCGTGACCTACGCCAGCGCGAACGAGCTTTATTTCCTCGCCGAAGGCAACATCACGGTAAGCGGCTCCATCACCAACAATGGCGGCGGCGGGCTGCACTTCTATGCCGGATGGATCGGCGGCAATGGCGGCGTGGTCGACGATCCCGACCCCGACGATCCAGGCGGAGGCGGCACGATATCGCAGGCGCTGTATGACCTGATCAATGGCGTCTACGTCGATCTGGACGCCGACAAATCGAAGCACAAGACGATCACCGTCGCCGTGGGGGCAAGCATCGACGTCGGTGGCGATGTCGATTTCATCACCAATGGGGCGATCACCATCAATTCGGACGTCGCCGCCGGCGGGCATGTCCTGACGTTCAATGCCGATCTCGACAAGGAGGGGACCGGCAGGGCGGACGAGCATGATCGGGCGGACATTCTGGTTCAGTCGATCGAGGCAGGAGGTATCTATCTTCTGGGTTCGAACGATGTCGAGATCACGGGCGACCTTGTCGCCGTTGACGATCTCTATGTCTGGGCCGGCGACACGCCCACCACGGGAAGGGTGGACGGCGCGATACTTTTCAGCGGCGCATCCGCCGGGGATCATCAGCTGCTGAGCGCCAGCGGCGACATGAATATCCGCAGCAACAATCAGGTTACCGACATAAGCGCCACCGTAACGCTTTATCAGGCGCCAATATTCAAACATGTAGACATTGAGCGACCCGGGACGGTCACCGATCAATTGCGCATGAGTGGCTTCGGCGACACCTATATTCAGGCGGCCCCTGGCGAAACGCTGATTGAAGGCACGTACATTATCATTCAGTCGGCCAATAATATTTATATCAACGATGATTTGTATGCGAACGATCTGACTACGGATTCAATCAATGGAAGTATTATTCTGAATGCGGGTCGGGACATATTCATTGATACGGAGAATTTTTCAGGCAGCAGGGTTACCGTGAACGCCGCTGGCCTCTCCGTGGGCGGGGTGTTCGATTACACCCGTGAAGGTAATATCTACATCAACCAGCCGCTCAGGGTCGAGCTGGCCCAGGGTAATCCTTCGAGTTGGGGCGTTAGTGGCGGTACGTTGCAGTCCTATAATTCTTGGCGACAAGGCGTCCAGACCGAAGGAAGTACAACGCGAAATGATTTCTCCAACGTCACCTTCGCCTATCGTTCGGATTCTACATCGGCCGCGACGACAAAGATGGAGTTCTCGGGATTTGACGATGTATTGATCGATTTCGATCTCGATCCGGGAGTGACGGAAGCAACAGTCGATGGCGACTTCCTTGTTCACAATATTTCCGGCGATCTGACAGTTGTCGACTCGCTGAGGGTGATCAACAGCGCGTCAATCGTATCGCCCGGCGCGGACAGCCCGGCTTCGTTGGGCTCGGTGCGCGTGTTCGACCTGTTGGACGGTGCCGGAGCCAACGAGGTGACCTTCCAGGGCGACGTCACCACGACGGCGGTGAATCCCGGTGCGGGCGACCCATGGGGCGCGATCCTCATCGATACCGCGCCAGGCTACGCAAATGCCGGCGACATCGTCATCGTGGGCGATCTTGTCGCCAGCGGGACGATTGAACTCGACTCCGGCCAGTCGATCACGCTCGGCGGCGACGTGGTGGCCGGCGACGACGCCACGATCCTGGCCGGAAACTGGAACGCCGCCAGCGCTGCCGCGAAGGCGGACTTCCTTCAAGCTGGCGTTGTCAGCCTGACCGGTGGCGTTGGCAGCAAGATCAGCCTCGCCGACGAAACTGATCTGTTTATCCGTTCCGGCAGTTTCGGCGGTCGGTCGGAACAGATCGGCACCCACCGCTTCACCTATGATGGCGCGGGGTCCGATACGGCCGCCTCGATCGACATCGGCGGCTTCAAGTCGATGGATATCGACACCACGTCGGGCGGCCCCCTGCGGACCACGGGCGACATCAATCTCTGGGTCGAGGACTTGACTCAGGTGCGTTCGAGCCTGATCGCCACGGGCGGTGATATCGACCTCAGATCCTATGCCGGCATCAATGTGCAGGGAACCGGCGACCCGATCGACATCTCCGGCCAGTCGGTCACTCTGGACACGGTCGACAATGACGGCACCGCGACGGATTTCGGGCAAGGGCGGGTCATCTTCTTCGGCACGCCGCAGCCGGCCGGTCGCAACACCATCGCCGCCACCAACGCCATCACCATCGAGAGTGGTGAGACGGGGGGAGCGAAGTCCAACTTCACCAACGTCGATTTCGCCTATGCCGGGGCCAATGACTTCTACACCGGTCCGGTCAACCTCACGGGCTTCCGCGACGTCGACATCTTCATGGACGACGCCGAGGCCTCGCAGACCCTGACCACCCAGGCGGGTTTCACGCTCAACAATATCGAGGATCTGCGTCTTTTCGACTCCCTGGAGTCGACCGCCTCGATCACGCTGACCAACCTCGCCTCGGTCAATTCCGCGACCGGGCCGGATGCCGGCGACACCGCGAAAGGGGCGCTGATCGCCCCCAGCCTCGTCATCGGCAACCTGTCGCACGCGGCAGGGGTCACGGCGTCGAGCATCAAGACCAATGTCGACACGCTCACGCTGACCACGGTGGGCAGCGGCAGTTTTACCGCCCAGGAGGAGGACAGCCTTACCTTCACCAGCAACAACGCTGGATCCATCAACGCCAATCTCGCGATCCAGGCGCAGGGCGACATCAATCTCGGCTTCACCGGCACCATCGCGCTGACCGGCAGCAACACGGCGCTGATCGAGGCCGATGCGGATCTCTCGTCGCTGTTCGGCCCGGGAAGCGGCGGCGATGGCCTGGGCGCGATCTGGGCGAACACCAGCCAGGTTCGTCGGCTCACCACCCAGGCGGGGACGCTGAAGCTCCTGTCCGGTGAGCGCTACGCGGAGACAGCCGGCGGGCACACCGCGGGCGCGATCGCCAATTTCACCCTGACCGATCAGGCGGCGACGAACGCGCTCTACGCGCGCTCTGGTGGCGGCGACTACACGGTCCGGGGATTCACCGATCTGCGCCTTGCCGGCTCCGCCGCGGCCGATCACGGCTCGACCACCGGCGACACGCTCATCCATGTCGCCCGCGACCTGACGATCGAACAGGAGATCCTCTCGTCGATCGACAGCGGCTTCGACACCACGGTCATGCTGGCCGCCGGCGGCAACATCACCACCTCCGGCAGCGGCAAGGTGCAGGCCGACAATGTGATCGCGGTGGCCGGCGGCGGCGTCGACATCCGCACGAACACCAACAATTTCGGCGGCGCCCTTGTCGGGCGCGACGCCAGCTGGAATTTCGGCCCGCATTCGGCGCTGAACAAGTTCATTGTCACGAACGACCGCGCGCTGACCATCACCGATCTGTCGGATGCGCGCTCGGGCGGCGTGATCAGCTTCACCGACATGGGCGTTGAGACCGACGGATCGGGCGCCGTCGTCTATGACGGGATCGCCACCGATAACCGGGCCGTGACGGTTACGACGACCACCGACGATCTGCTGATCAACGCGAACATCAAGCTGGGCGACGCGACCGGTGTCGATGCCGGCACGGTGACCCAGTCGGTGACGCTGAACGCGGCGGATAACCTGCTGCACATCGACGCCGACGTGGCCGGCCGCGTGATCGCGAACCGCGTCAGTCTGAACGCGGATGACGGCAAGGTCGGCGGCGGTACCGGCAGCTTCAAGACCTACGCGGTCAATATCGATTTCTCCACCGACAGCACGCTGACGACGACCGACTCCTCGGTCGACATCGTCAACGATCGCGGGGCGGTCGTCTCGGGGACGACGGCGACCACCGGCGCCTTGGGTGGCGTGACGGTCGAGACGCTGAATGACGGTGTGGCGGATGCGACGGCCGGCCGCCTGGCCGTCGGCGCGGCTGGCATCACGGTCAGCGGCACCGGCGATATCGACCTGCTCGCGCTCGACGCTGCGTCGGATGTGCTGTTCGGCGGCACCGCCTATACGCAAGGCGGCGACATCAGTGCCGAGGCCGGCCGGCAGATCCGCGACACGCTGGGCGCCGAACTCGCCCATGGCTCCAATCCGGCCCGCGACGATAGCGGGCTCAAGCTGTCCGCGGGCGGGGATATCACGCTGATCGCGAAGACGGTCGGCCTGGACGATGCGGCCTATGGCCATTCGGCCGTGACCAACGATCTCGACCTCTTCGCCGGCGGTTCTATCAATGTCACCGCGCAGGGCGGCGATACCGCCGGGTACGGCGCCTATATCAAGGTACTGGGCGACGTCATCAACCCGGCGATCATCAGCGACGGCGCCATCTCGATCGAGACGATTGGGTCGGTCGACGCCAGCGTGGCCGAAGCGGGCGATATCGAGCTCAACACCACCGGTCTCGCCTCCGGCATTCAGGGGGGCAAGCACGGCTATGTCCGCCTGATCGCCGACGACGACATCGTGATCAACCAGGATATCGTGGCGGAAACCCTGGACGGCGGTCTGAATACGGTCGATTCCGGCTATATCCTTGTCCGCGCCGATCGGCTGATCAGCCAGACCGATACCGATGCCCGCATGCGCGGCGAGGTTGCAGAGATCGTCTCCGGCTTCGATGACGTAACGGGTGGCGCCGGATCGGGCAGCAATCCGATCCGGACCGATGTCGACATCCTGCTCGTCGGCACGCAGGACGGCGGGATGATCATCGAGAATGATGGCGCCGTGGACGTCCGCGGCAGCGGGCTTGCCTACAACCGTGATGGCGACGCCCGAAGCGGCAATGCGTCGAAGGCCGGCAACATCACGGTCACGGCGCTCGATGGCGATCTCACGGTCAGCAATGCGGTGTCGGCCTACGGCCTCACACTGACGGCTTCCCAGCTCCGCTCGGTCTCGGGCAATATCAGCTTGACCACCCAGAACGGCGATATCCGTTTCTCCAAGGTGGTCGACACCGGTGGCGACGTCACGCTGACCTCGTCCAGCGATATCCTCGGGGACGGCGCCAGTCACCTGGTCTCCGGCGACGTCATCACGATGACCGCCAATGGTCTGATCGGCGCGGATACCGACAGCCTCGTGCGCTTCGACGCCGACACACGCATCGCCGCCACCACGTCAGGCGCCAATGCCGGCGATATCCATCTGGCCGCCACCGGGGCGGCCCGCATCGATCGGCTGAAGGCCGACGACGGCGCTGCCGACATCTACCTGACATCGGTGTTCAGTGTTTTCGACGCCCGTGTGGACAGCGATCCGGAGGGGTCTAACATCTGGGGCGACGATGCTCGAATTCGTTCCGGCGGCACGATCGGGGGAACCGGCACGGACGATCTGGATACCTTCGTCAACACGATCGGTGTTTCCGCGGCGGGCAACATTTACCTCGAGGAACTCGATGGCCTGACCATCGCCGGCGAAACCACCGCCGGCAACGGCGTGATCAACCTTACCTCAGCGGGCGCCGGGGACATCACGGTCGGCAGCGTGGCGGATTCCGGCGGCGTCTTCGGCTCCTTGTCGGGGCTCACCACGCACAACGCCGCGAAAGTGGGTAGCGGCGGCGACGTGGTGCTGCGCAATGTCTCCGGCGACATCGTGCAGAGCGAAGGGATCACCGCCGATGGGCTGTCGGCCACGACGGTCAACGGTGCGGTCGATCTCGACGGCGCCGCCAATGACGTCAACCTGCTGGCGGGCTCGGTGGCCGGCGGAAACTTCCGCTACGACGACGTGGACGGGTTCGAGATTGCCAGTCTGTCCGCGTTGCAGAACGGCCAGAACGGCCTCGCTGCCGGCGGCAACGCCATCATCCTGACAGCCGCTGGCGACGTGTCCCAGTCCGCTGGCGTGAGCGGCAACGCCCTCTCCGTCGCGGTGACCGGGGCCAATTCGGACATCCTGTTGAACCTGCGCGACGATGCGGGCACACTCGGTGACACGACCGATGACACCACGCCCAACGACGTCACCCTCTTCGCGGCCGAGACGGCCGGCGGTAATGTCGAATGGACCGATGCCGACGGGGTGACCGTCGCCGACCTGAACGCGACGGATGCGGATGCCGTTGGCGGTGTGTCGACCGCCGGCGGCACCCTGACCATCGATGCCGCGGGGCTGATCGACCAGCAGCTCGTCGCCGGGGCGATTCTGGATATCGGGAACGGCACCTTCATCACCGAGCGTGACGACACGATCGGCAAGGTCGACATCACGGCCGATGGCGGTGCAGACGGCACATTGGTGTTGGGCGATGCGGATGTGGCGGGCGACTACACCATCACCGTGTTGAACGGCGATGACGCCGAGATCATCGGTACGATCAACGTCGCGGGCGATTTCATGATCAACGGCGCGACCATTATCACGAACAACGGGACGGTGACCACGGGCGGCATCGACATCGCCGGATTCCTCGCCGACCTCGCCGATGACGGCGTGGCCAATGTGATCGGCAACGATGGAGCGACAACATTCGATATTTCCGAGGTCGCCGACCTCATCCAGCAGGTCGTCGACGATAACGGTCTGACCGACGTCACCTTCGATCTTTCTTATGAGGGCTTCAGCGGTAACGACTTGACCGACCAGGCGGTCAATCTCGCCGGCAACAATATCATTGCGGGTGAGCTCTCGGTCCGGACGACCGATCCGAACCTGGTTTCGACCGGCACCCAGTACGTGAACGTCTTCCAGGACGCGCTGGTGGAGTTCGACAATCTCGACTCCATGACCTTCCAGGGCACGCTCGGCTCGGTCTGGGGCGGCGACAACAATCTCAATGGTGGCGCTGGTTCCGTCGTGAGGCTGAACCTGAGCGGCAACCGGTTCGAGCACGAGTTGCGCTTCGAGGATGTCGCGCGCGTCAACGCGAAGTCGGTCGAGGACCTCGTCATCGGCACCAGCTACATCACTGGCGATGAAGTCGATAGCAACAGCGACCTCATTCTCACGACAGAGTCCGGCAGCGACATCAGCCTCGTCGGCGACGTCGCCGTCGGCCGGTCGAGCGATGAGACCTTGCGGGATCTCGATGCCCGCGCGACGCTCACCTCCAGCGGCAACATCACCGACGATGGCGGTCGGCTGCGCACCATTTTCCTTGCCGGCTCTTCGGCCGGCTACACCATCCTCGACGGCGCGAACGAAGTCGCGGTTCTCGAGAACTTCACCAATAGCGGCCACGATTCCGATCCGGTCTTCTTCCGCGGCTTCACCCTGAACGATACCGCCGGCGGCCTGACCATCGCCGGCGACCTGACGGTGAACGCGGGGGCGGGACGGATCACGACGATCGACGACCTCCTCGTGACCGGAACCGCGACGGCGACGGCCACCGGCCGGGACCTCGAGCTTACCTCCACGGCCGGATCGATCGATCTGCAAGGCGCGGTCAGCGCGCTCAACACCAACGCCAATCTCGGCGTTCTCGCGCTGAACGCCGGCGGCGGCACGGTCAGCCAGACCGTGGATGGCAAGATCATCGCGCAGACGCTGACCGGCTCGTCGACGGGCGATACGGATCTCTATCAGGCGTCAAATGCTATCGAGGAACTGCAGGACTATGTGTCCGGGGGCGGCTTCGCGCTCGACGACACCGGCCAGCACCCGACACTGCTGGCCAATGACGGTCTCTTCATAGACGACGGCGCCGATTCCGGCAGTTTCGCGCTTCAGGCCAATGGCGATGTCCTGATCACGTCCGCGGGCGACGGCAGCGGCGGCACGTTCGGGTCCACCCGTATCATTGTCGACAACGCCATCGATGCCGGCACCGGCGATATCACGATCGAAATCGCCGGCGGCGGCATCGAAACCAACAGCGCCGGCGACATCACGACGGCGGGCGGAACCATCCGCCTCGAGGCGATTGGCTCCGGATTCGGGATCGACATCGGTGGTGACCTCGATACCGCCGAGGCGGGAGGGATCGAACTCGACGCCGGTAACCGGATCGAGCAGACGGGCGGCCGCATCGATACCGGCTTCCTCGACGCGGACACGACTGACTATGCCAGCGGTGGGCATGTCACGATCCGGGCCGGTGGAGGCTCGGATGACTCCCTCGATCTTGGCGATTCGATCGTGGCGGGCGACTACTACGTCGACACCGATTCCAACGACTTCATCACCATTCTCGGCGAGATCCTGACCGGCGGCGATTTCACCTTCACCGGCTTGAACAAGGGCGTGATTGTCGGACCCGATGGCAGTATCGACGCCGGCGGCGAGAGCCTGTTCGAACTCTTCGTCGATATCGTCAATGACGGCATCTTTGACGCGCGGGATAACAGCTCGACTGTTGCCGGCAGTGGTGGCGGCGGCGGCTTCACCGGTGGCGGTGTCGCGGGACTGGCTTCCGCCTTGGCCAATTTGGGCTCGTCGCCCGATCCCTCCGACAATGACGGCGATACGACCTTCTACATCAACGAGGAGATCGCCGGCTGGATCGAGCAGGCAGCTGCCGATTTCGGAGAGATCACGATCAATCTCCGGTATTCGGAGACCACCTATCAGGAGAACTGGGACGACGCCGTTCTGCTGGACAACGCCAGCAACGACATCGCCGGTCTTCTGACCGTTCGCACCGTCGACCGTGTCGAAACCGGTGCGCGGACCGTGGACGTCAATCTCAGCCAAAGCCTGTCGAACACGTTCTTCGTGCCCGATGGGATCATGGATCTCGGCAACGCCACGCTGAACATCGTCGCGGAACTCGGTCGCGATTATGGCGGCACGAACGATCGCGATGGCGGCGTCGGTTCCATCATCAATCTCGCCGCCACCGAGGACGATCCGTCCGTCAACAGTTTCGATTCCAACACCTTCGGGACGATCAACATCCTCAACGGCGGCGAGACCTCGATCCGGGAAGAAGACCAGGTCGTGCTGGGCGCGATCAACGTCCTGGGTGATCTCGTCGTGTCGTCGAACGACTCGGGGATCGAGTTCACCGATACGGTCGGCGTGGGATATCTGAGCGATGGCACCGAGATGGTCGATCGCACCACCAAGCTCTACGCGATTGGAGACAATGGCGGCGCGACCGACGGCGTCGACACCTCGGGCGCCGGACGCCTGCTCACCAGCCAGTTGACGGGCAATGCGAATTCCGGCGGCTTCGTGCTGAACGGCGCGAACGAGATAGATTCGCTGTTCGCCATCCAGTCCTTCCTGGGCGGCGACCTGATCATCAACGACGTCGCGGGCGGATTGATTCTGGAAGACGAGCGGATCAACGCGTACGGATTCAACGGCCGTCCGGGGGACATCATCGTCAGTACCGCGGGCGGTGATATGTTCATGTCTTCCGTCCCGCGCTCCCAGAATTTCGGTGTCGGCGATCTTCACGGCGACATCCTTCTGAGAACCACCGGTGGCGACATCGTTCAGCAGGTGCAGCCGGCCGGAACATCCATCATCAGGGCCGACAATCTGTCGCTCGAGGCGTCGGGCAGCATTTTCCTGGGTGATGAAATTCATCAGGTGAACACGCTCTCCGCCATGGCGGGGGGAGACATCTTCTTCGCCAATGAGGGACCGCTCACGATCGCCGACAACGCCGCCGAACTTGTCGGCACCGGCGCGCTTGCCGGGGTCAACGGACTTGTCGGCGTCACCGCGACCAGCGGCATCTTCGACCTGACGACCACGGATGGCGGCAGCGGCGGGGATGTCGACCAGGAAGCCGGCGCCATGGTCGATGTCGATACCCTGACCATGGACATCGCCGGGAAGGCGATCCTGGGCGATGACAACAAGATCACCATCCTCCAGGACGTGGTCACCCTAGGCGACCTCGTGGTGAACGACATCTCGGGCGGTCTTCTGATCCGTGACACGGCGGCGGATGGCGATGGCGCGGCGGTGACGACGAATGGCGGGTCTGTGGAGATCGCCAGCGCGTCTGGTGGCGTGGCCGGGTCGAAGCTGATCGTGACGGGCGCGATCGACACGACCGGGGCGCTGCCGGGCGGGTCGGTGACGCTGGGCATGACGTCCGGGGCCCTGTCGACGCAGGCCGATGCCGGCCAGGGCGGCGTGGCGGGCGACATCGTCACGGATGGCGGTGATGTGGCGCTGAGCACGGTGACGAGCGGGGCGATCACCATCGGCGCGGACATCACGGCCAGCGACGGCGGGGCCAATCACGGATCGGTGGCGGTGACCTCGGCGAGTTCGATCCGCCAGGACAGCGGCGCGGACGTCGCCACCGGCGGCGCGGCGTCGATCACCTATCTGAGCGCCATGCAGGACATCACGCTGGCCGGGGACGGCACGTCGCTGACGACGGGCAGCGGCGCGATCACGCTGGACACCCAGGGCGCGGGCGGCGGCATCCTGTTGAACGGCACCGTGACGACGGCCGGCACGCTGAGGCTGGACGCGGGCGGCGCGCACGGGCAGGCGGGGGTTCTGGGCGAGGGCTTCGAGGCGGTTCTGCAGACGGCGGGGGTGATCGATGTCGGGTCGCTGGACGTGGACACCTCGGACTACACGGACGTGGCGTCGGCCTATGTGACGGCGGGCGACGGGACGGGCGCGCTGGAGCTTGGCGACAGCGACGTGGGCAGCGACTACACGGTGGATGTGTGGGACGGCTCGGACGTGGACATTGTCGGGCAGATCCTGGTCGGCGGCGACTTCAAGGTGCTGACGGACGGGACGATCGTGATCAGCGGCGGCGGCGTCGACGATGGCGTCTACACCGGCGGCACGGACCATGTGTCGATCCTGGCGGACATCCTGACCGGCACGTTCAACGCCATCGACACCTCGGGCACGGGCGACTTCGACATCTCGATCTACCAGGCGCTGATCGAGCAGGCGGCCGAGGACGGCAAGGACATCACGGTCAACCTGTTCCACGAGCGCTTCGGGGCGGACCAGTCGGGCGAGGCGCTGGCGGTCAACCTGACGCGGAACAACCTGGTGTCGGGCGAGCTGACGGTGCGCACGCGGGCCTCGGCGATCGACCCGACGGCGGCGACGATCACGGACGTCAACCTGGTGCAGTCGGCGGGCGCGGCGGACTGGCAGGGCAACGCGCAGGGCCTGCCGGATATCGGCCTCGACCTGACGGACACGAGCGCCGGCGTGGTGCGCGACCTGTCGGTGGTGGCGCGTCTTGGCGCCGGCTATGGCGGGGTGTCGACGCTGAACGGCGGCACCGGCTCGACGGCGGCGCTGGGGCTGGCGGAGAACCTGCTGGACCTGGCGTCGTTCCGCAACACCAGCCAGGCGACGGTGGTGTCGTCGGGCGATCTGTCGCTGGGTCAGAGCTGGGTGACCGGCGACGGGGACGCGGGCACGGCGGATCTGACGGCGACGGCGCTGGGCACGGCGGCGGGGACGTCTGGCGGCGTGACGCTGACGGGCGAGGTTCTGGTCGGCTTCGGCAATCTGTCGGGGACGACGGTTGAGGGCGATACCCAGTCGACGGCGGTGCTGACGGCGGCGGGGGACATCGCGGATGCGGGTGCCGGCCGGCTGACGGCATGGACGCTGACCGGTTCGGCCGGCGGCCAGGCGGTCTTGGACAACCTGGCGGCGGTGCAGCGCCTCGGCGACGTCACGACGGGGTCGGGCTTCACCCTGGTGGACGGCCTCGGCACGCTGCCGGTGGGCACGCCGGTGACCTATACGGGCCTGCAGGTCGTCGGCGACGTGTCGGCGGCGACCGGCGAGGTGGCGATCTCGACGATCGGCGACCTGCTGGTGGAGGCCGCGGGCACGCTGGATGCCACGGCGGGCGACGTGACGCTGACGGCGGCGGCGGGCGGCGGGGATGCCGGGTCGATCGGGCTCGGGGGCGCGGTGACGGGTGCCGGCACGGTGTCGCTGACGGCGGCGGGCACGGTGGGTCAGGACGCGGCGGGCGTGGTGACGGCGGGGGTGCTGACCGGCGCGTCGGGCGGTCTGACCGATCTGGGTCAGGCGGCGAACGCGGTGACGGTGCTGCAGGACTATGTCTCGGGCGGGTCCTTCACGCTGGACGACACGGGCAACACGGACGGGCTGGTGATCGCCGACGGCAATGCCGACACCATCGGCTTGGAAGCGGCCGGGACGATCGCGGTGACGACGCTGGGCGACGGCACGGCCTCGGGCGACGACCTGGACGACGAGAATGACGGCGTGCTCGACCATGCGGAGGTGGGCGGCGCGGCCCTGGTGGTGGACGCCGGCGTGCTCTCCACGGGATCGGGCGCTGACATCGCGCTGACGGCGTCGAAGACCGGCATCGACCTGACGGCCAATGGGCGCATCGAGCTGGTCGACGGCACCATCGCGCTGACGGTGGACACGGTGGGCTTCGGCATCCGCCTGGCCGGCGACGTGACCGGCAATCTGACGGGCGGCGGCGCCTATGAGGGCCGTCTGGAGCTGCTGGCGGGGCACATCATCGAGCAGACGGCGGGCGCCATCACCATCGGCTCGCTGGACGCCGACACGGTGGCCTGGGGCGAGCAGGGTGACGCGGATATCGCCGCCTCGGGCGGGGCGAGCCTGGACGGCGACCAAGGCGACGCGGCGCTGCAGCTGGGCGACGCGTCGGTGTCGGGCGACTACCGGGTGACGAGCCAGTCGGGCCAGCCGGTGGAGATCACCGGCGACGTGGACGTGGCGGGCGACTTCACCATCGACGGCACGACGGATGTGCGGGAGGTCGGCGGCGGCTCGACCCAGGCGGGCGGCGACAACGGCGCCGGCCTGCTGGCGGACATCTATGACGGCTCGTTCAACGCGGTGGACGGGGCCGACGGGGCGGAGGACGCGACCTTCACCATCACCGCGGACCTGGCGACGGCGATCGAGGCGGCGGCGGACCGCGGCAACGACATCGAGATCAGGCTGTGGGAGGAGCAGGACGTCCTGACCTCCACGCTGAAGACCGGCCGGGCGGTGCTGCTGACCGGCGCGGGCAACGTGGTCGAGGGCGAGATCACGGTCAGGACCGGCGATGTCGCCTTCGACGGCACCCTGGCGGCGGACGTGAACCTGGCCCAGGACGTGGCGCTCGACCTCGACCAGTCGGCGGGCTTGCGGAACCTGACCCTGGACGCGCGGCTGGGCGAGCGGTTCGGCGGTCCCAACGCGCTCAACCCGCTGGCCGGCCTGGGCACGGGCCTGGGCTCGACGATCCTCCTGGACCAGGCGGGCAACGTCTTCGGCGACCTCGCGGTGGCCGACGCCTGGACCACGGAGATCCAGGAGTCCGGGACGCTGACGGTGACCGACATCCTGACCCAGGGCGACGTGACCCTGGTCGGCGACGGCGCGGACATCGAGATCGCCGGCGCACTGCGCGCCGGCTTCGTCGACAATGGCGACACCACCTACACGCAAGTGACCGCGGCCCAGACCGGTAACGCAGAGGACGGCGCGGCGGTCTTCTTCGGCGCCACGGCCGGCAGCGCGATCGCGGTGACCTCGGACCTGGACGCCGACCAGGTGGACGGCGACGCGGATGACGGCTTCGTCTGGGCGGCACGGCTGGGCACGGTGGACCGGGGCGGCGCCATCGCCACCTCGCGGCTGCTGGGCCAGAACCGGATCGGCGAGGTGCTGACCTACGCCACCACCGCGGCGGTGGCCGAGGCGCAGGTGCTGATCGACAGCGAGGGCGGGCTGTTGATCTCCGGGCCGCTTGCGTCGACAGGCGGCGACATCCGCTACGACACCACCGGGGCGATGACGCTCGACGGCACGATCACCTCGCTGGGCGGGCTGGTCGAGCTGACGGCGCGGGACGGCGGCTTCACCGCGACGGCGGCGGGCGACATCGCCTCGGCCGGCGGCGACGTGGCGATCACCACCATCGGCACGGGCAACGTCACCCTGGGCGGCGACATCACCGCCAGCGACGGCGCCAGCCATGGCGACATCACCGTCCAGTCGCAGACCGGCGGCATCCTGCAGCTGGCCGGATCGGCGGTCTCGACCGGCGGCGGCGCGGACATCACCTACCTGACCACGGGCCGCAATATAACCACCGCGAACGGCGCGTCGCTGACGGCGTCGTCGGGCACGATCTTCCTGCACAGCCAGGGCGCGGGCGGGGGTATCCTGGCGAACGGGGCGATCGCGACGGGGTCTGCTGGCGGCTTGAAGCTGGATGCGGGCGGCGACTACGACGGCGCGGGCGCCGGCACGGCGGCGATCGTGCAGACCAACGGCACCATCGACGTCGGCACGCTCGACGTCGACACCTCGGACTACGCGGCGGCGGCGTCGGCAAACGTCAAGGCGGGCGGCGATACCGGCGCGCTGCTGCTCGGCGACAGTGATGTCGGCGGCGACTACACCGTCACCGACACCTCGGATCTCGGCGTGACCATCGCCGGCGAGGTCAAGGTCGGCGGCGACTTCAAGGTCATCTCCAATGGCGACATCGTCATCGACACCGGCGCCGGCGGCATCGTGCTTGTCGGTGGCGCCGACTATGTGACGATTCTGGCGGAGATCCTCGAGGGCACCTTCCACGCCATCGACACCACGGGCACCGGCGATTTCGACATCACGCTCTATCAGCAGGCGATCGAGGACGCCATCGCCGACCAGGGTCTGACGGACATCGAGGTCCACCTGTGGTCGAAGACCTATGTGGCGGATGTCGGCATTCCGGACGCCGTGGCGGTCGACCTGGGCGCCGCCGGCAACCGTGTCGCCGGCGAGCTGACCGTGCGTACGCTCACCTCCGGCATCGACCCGGATGAATGGTCGATCGCCCATGTCGATCTGGTGCAGAGCGCCAGCACCGTCGACTGGAATGGCGACGCCTATGCCGCGGGCAGCCAGGCGCTTGGTCTCGGCACCGCCTCCCTCACCGTGCGCGGCCTGCTGGGCAGCGACCATGCCGGCGCCTTCACCGGTCTGACGGGCGGTGAGTTCTGGTTGAGCCCCGGCGACGGCAACACGGCCAGCCTCGACCTCACGAGCGGCGACACCGGTGGTGCCGGCAACGTATTCGGCACGGTGCGGCTGATCAATCTGGCCGGCGCGGCGCTGACCGAGGAAGGCGAGGTCGACCTCGCGGACAGCTGGATCACCGGCGACGGTAATGCCGCGAGCGACGACCTCGTGGTGACCTCCGAGGCGGGCGACATCCGGCTCAGCGGCAGCGTCAAGACGGGCTTCGCCCTGGGTGAGACCCTGTCCTACGATATCGACGGCAACGACGTGCTTGGAGCCGTCGCGCCACTCTTCGTCGGCAGCGATCGCGTGCACCAGGCCAGCACGACGGTACTGACCGCCGCGGCGGGCCCGATCGCCGACGAGGTCGGGGGCCGGCTGCTGACCGGCCGCCTGACCGGTCTCTCCGGCGGCCTCACCACGCTCGACGCTGCCAACGAGATCGACGATCTCGGCCCCTTCCAGGCCGGCGGGGACCTCACGGTCAACGACGCGGCGGATGGCCTCACCGTCGTCGGGCTGGTGCGCTCGACCGGCGGCTCGATATCGCTCACCACTGCCGGCAACCTGCTGGTCGACGGCGCCGCGCCGGATGCGGGCGCGGTGACGGCGGACAGCGGCGACATCGCGCTGACGGCGGTGGACGAGACCGTGGCCGGGCGCGACGGCCTCGTGAGCCGCGGCTCGATCGACCTGGAGGGCGCGGTGGGCGCCGCTGCCGGCACGGTGATGTTGACCGCCGACGAGGATATCGCCCAGACCGCCGCCGGCGCGATCAGCGCCGAGACACTGACGGGCACGTCCGGCGGCGACACCGTGCTCGACCAGGCCAACGCGCTGACCATCCTCGCCGGTTTCACCACCGGCACACAGGGGACGCGGGGCAACACCTTCACGCTGGGCGACAGGGGCAATACAGACGGCCTGGTGATCAGCGCCGGCGTCGTCTCCAATGGCGGCGACATCACGGTCGAGACGCTCGGTGACGGCGCCTATGACGGCGCCGATCCGCTGAAGATCGGCGAGGCGCTGATCGTCGACGCGACCGTGGTCTCCGGCGGGGGCGACATCCGGCTGGTCAACAATCGCGGCGGCATCCTGACGACCGCTGCCGGGGACATCGCCGCCGCCGGGGCCGCACCTGGCGCGATCTACCTCAGCACCGTCGAGGACGCCACAGGCGGCTTCGGCATCGCGCTCGCCGGCGATCTCGACGCCAGGGACACCGACGCCGGCACGCTCGACCAGCAGCTGGTCGGCGCGGGCGACGTTGAACTCCACGGCGGTCACGTGATCCAGCAGGTTGGCGGCACATCGATCATCCTCGCCGGCCGGCTCTACGCCCAGACCAAGCTCTACGCCGATGCGGGCGATGTCGCGGTCACCGCCGACGGCGCGGTGGGCGCATCCAGCAACGCCGATTTCCTGGCCGACGAGGTGCTCAATCTCGGTGACGCCACGGTGGCGGGCGACTACACCATCACCTCGAATTCGGACGTCGCGCTGATCACCGGCACGATCAAGGTTGCCGGCGATTTCACCATCAACGGCGTCGGCACCGTGTTCGACGATGGCGGCTCGACCGAGGTCGGCGGTACCAACCAGGGCGGTCTGCTCGCCGACATCTATGACGGCACCTTCTTCGCGATCGACAATACCGGCGCCTCCACCTTCGACATCGACGGCGATCTCGCCGCGGCGATCGAGGGCGCGGCGGAGCGCGGCCAGAACATCGACGTCTCGCTCTGGTACACCGACTACGAGGCCGTGGGCGGCCCGCTCGACGGCCCGGCGATCTCATTGACCGGTACCAACCGGGTTGGCCAGGAACTCTCGGTCGACACGGTCGACTTCGTCTGGGATCCGCTGGCGACCCAGGATCGCGACGTCAACCTCTCCCAGTCGGCGGACCTGCAGCTGCTAGACAGCGATGCCGGCGTGACCCGCAACCTGACCGTCAGGGCGCGCATCGGCACGGCCTTCGCGGGCCTGGTGCCGGCGGCACCGAACGCGCTGAACGGTGGCGTCGGCTCCGTCGCCACACTGGACGGTGCGGGCAACGCCTTCGGCACGGTGAACATCTTCAATGCCGCGCGCGCCACGGTGGTCGAGGCGGGCGACGTCACCCTCGGCCGGGTCAACATCTCGGGCGACCTGACCAGTACCGGCCAGAACCTCAACACCGATCCGGCTCTGGCCGATCTCGCGGTTGAGAGCATCGGCGGCGACATCACGCTGACCAATGCCGTGCGCGTCGGCTTCGTCGAGAATGGCGGCGCGGGCGTCGCCACGGGTGACGCCAGCGCCTCGGCCGGCTTCATCGCCGATGCCGGCGGAGTCGCCGACACGGGCGCGGCCGGCAGTCTCAAGACGGCGCAGCTCGGCGGCCGCAGCCTGGAGGCCACGATCCTCGACAACGCCGCCACCCGGGTCGACGATCTCTATCGCTATGCCGTCGCCGGGGCGGGCCAGAGCTTCGAACTCGACGACGGCGCCGGTGGCCTCGCCGTGCGCGGCCCGGTGACCAGCGCTGGCGGACTGGTGCGCATCGAGACCTCGACCGGCGAGATGTTCGTCGACGCGCAGATCCTTTCCGCTGGCGGCGCCATCGACCTGCTGGTCAATGACGGCGCCTTCCGCTCGAGCGCGCTGGGCGACCTGCTCGCCTCCGGCGGCGACATCACCGTCACCACGCTGGGCACGGGCGACGTGACGTTGGGCGGCAATCTCGATGCCCGCGGAGTCGGTGCCAATGGCGAGGTCGCCGTGACCTCGGCGGGCGAAATCCTGCAGGAAACCACCTCGCGCGTCTTCACCGACGACCTCGCCGGCGTCACCTTCACCACGGCCGGAGAGAACATCACCACCGCGGCCGGCTCACTGATCAGCGCCGGCGCCGGCACGGTCTTCCTGCATGCCGCCGGCTCGGGCGGCGGCATCGCCCTTGGCGGCGACATCACCACCGACGCGGTCGGCGCGGTCAAACTCGACGCCGGTGGCGCCCATGACGGCTCGGCGGACGGCGTGGCCATCCTGCAGACGGCGGGCCTCATCTCCACGGGGTCGCTCGACGCCGACACCAGCGATTACGACGCCGCCGACAGCGCCCTCGTCACCGCCGCGGGGGGCAGCGACGGCCGGCTGCAACTCGGCGATACCGACGTGCGCGGCGACTACACGGTGACCACCACCGCCGACGGCGTCGACGTGGTCGGCGTGGTCAAGGTCGGCGGCACCTTCAAGATCGTCGGCACCGACGACATCGCGCTGATCGGACCGGACGGCAAGATCGTTGTCGCCGGCAACGACCTGGTCTCGCTCCTGGCCGACATTCAGGACGGGGACGGCATCTTCAACGCCCGCGAGACAGCCACGGGCGAGTTCGACATCAGCCACTACCAGGACCTGATCGAGAGCGTCTATGCCGGGCAGGACCTGGAAATCCGGCTCTGGTACCAGGGCTATGATTCCGACACCGCGACTTTCAAGACAGCCATCGACCTGTCGCGCAATAACGTGGTCGAGGGCGACCTGACCGTCCGGACCATCACCTCGGGCATCGACCCGGCAACGCCCGTCACTCGGCATGTGAACCTGGTACAAAGCGGTCTCGATGCCGACGGTGCCAGCGTCGGCGGACTGGCGCTGACCGATTCTGCGGTGACCATCCGCGCGCTCCTGGGTCAGCAGCACGGCGCTGCATTCGGCGTGCCCGGCGCCTCCTGGCTCAACGACCTCAATGGCGGTTTCGGCTCCGACGTCACGCTTGACCAGACCAACAACCGGTTCGAGGCGATCGGCTTCGAGAATGTCCGGCGTGTCACCCTGCGCGAGACCGGCGACACCAATCTCGGGGACAGCTGGATTACCGGCGACGGCGACACGGCGACGGCGGACCTCACCGTCAGCTCGACGGCGCGCATCTTCATCGACGGCGATGTCGGGGTTGGCCTCGGCCGCGGTATCGCGCTCGACAGTTCGGGCGGCGCCGTCAACCCGAACGGCGACCCGCTGCCGCTTGCCGCGCCGCATGAGGAGCATCTTGTCGACGGCGTGGCATTGAGCAAGCTCACCGCCATGTCGCAGATCCTCGACCAGGGCGCCGGCCTGCTGCGCACGGGCGCGCTCACCGGCTCGGCCGGCACGAACGTCGTGCTCGACGCTCAGAACCAGATCGGCGAACTCCGTGCCTTTGCGACGACGAGCGGCTTCGCCCTCAACGACGTCAACGGACCGGCGGCATGGGACGGTCTCGACGTCACGGGCGCGGTCTCGGCAGCCACGTCCGGCGCCATCGCTTTGGACGTGGTGGGTGATGTGACGGTGACGATGTCGGGGTCGTTGACGGCGTCCATGGGTGACGTGTCGGTGACGACGGTGTCGGGTGTGACGGCGGGCGACCAGCTGTTCCAGGGGGCGGTGACGGCGTCCGAGGGGACGGTTGAGCTGGTGTCGTCGGGGTCGGTGTCGCAGTCGGATCTGGGCGTGGTGACGGCCAAGGTGCTGACGGGCACGTCGGTCGGGTTCACCGATCTTGGGGTACTGGCGAACGCGGTGACGGCGCTGACGGACTTCACGGCGGGCGGTCTGCTGTCGCTGGACGATACGGGCAACACGGACGGTCTGCTGGTGTCGGGCACGGTATCGGCGGCGGGCGCGATCGCGCTGACGACGCAGGGGTCGGGCGGCGCGCAGGCGCAGGGGCAGAGCGAGATCGGCGCGGCGCCGCTGCTGGTGACGGGGGCGGTGTCGACGACGGGGACGGATGCGAGCGGCGCCGACATCACGCTGACGGTGGCGGACGTGGCCGGCACGGGGACGGGCGGCATCCATCTGGACGGCGGCTCGCTGACGACGACGGACGGGACGGTGCGGCTGGCGGCGCTGGGCACGGGCTACGGCATCGTGCTCGCGGGCGACGTGACGGGGGCCTTCGACGGCCTGGACCATGAGGGCCGTCTGGAGCTGGACGCGGGCCATGTGATCGAGCAGGTCTCGGGGTCGATCACGGTGGGGTCGCTGGACGCGGAGACGCAAGACTACGCGGTGGCGGGCGACGCCGAGGTGGTGGCGTCGGGCGGTTCGGACGGTCGTCTGGGGCTTGGCGACAGCGTGGTGGGCGACGACTACACGGTGACCACGGTGGGCGGCGACGGGGTCGACATCGAGGGCAAGCTGGTGGTGGGCGGCGACTTCCGGGTGAACGGGACGACGGACGTGGCCTATGTGGCGCCGGACGGGTCGACCCAGGTGGGCGGCGAGAACCAGGGCGGCCTGCTGGCGGACATCGCGGACGGCTCGTTCAACGCCATCGACAACACCGGGTCCGAGACCTTCGAGATCGACGGGACGATCGCCGGGGCGATCGCGGACGCCTCGGCGGGGGGTGCCGACGAGATCGAGGTGAAGCTGTGGTACGAGGACTTCGCGGAGGCCACGGAGGCGGGCCCGGCGATCCTCCTGACGAGCGCCACGAACGTGGTCGCGGGCCAGGTGACGGTGCGCACGGCGGGTGCGGAGACGCTGACCAGCCTGGGCGAGGCGGCGGTGAACCTGACGCAGACGGCGGCGCTGTCGATCGAGACGGCGGACGCGCTGACCATCCGGGCGCGGCTGGGCGCTGGCTTTGGCGGCACCAACGGGCTGAATGGCGGGCTGGGCTCGACCATCGCGCTGGCCGACGCGGGCAACGTGTTCGGCGACCTGACGGTGGCGAACGGCTGGACGACGACGGTCGTCGACAGCGGCCTCCTGTCGGTGGCGGCGGCGGATGCGGGCCATGACGGGGTTCTGACCCAGGGCGACGTGGCGCTGACCGGCGGCGCCGGTCTGGCGGTGGCGGGCCCGGTCCGGGCCGGCTTCGTCGACAATGGCGGCGGCAGCTACACGGAAGTGACGGCGGGCCAGACCGGCGGTGCGGAGGACGGCGCGCTGCTGGCGCTGACGGCGCTGGCGGGGGACGTGACCACCGATGTGGGGACCGGCTTCGTCTGGGCCGACCGGCTGACCGTCGACGCGGCGGGCGCGGGCGCGGGCAATGCGGTGCTGGACGGCGACAACAAGGTGCGGGCGCTGCAGGACAGCGTGACGGCCGGGTCGCTGGTGCTGAACGACATCGAGGGCGGGCTGCTGATCCGCGACACGGCGGCGGATGGCGACGGCACGGCGCTCGACGCCGGCGGCGACGTGACGGTGACCTCGGCGGCCGGCGGGGTAGGCGGGTCGGTGCTGCGGGTGGCGAACACGATCGACACGAGCGCGGCCGGCGGCGGCGCCGGCGGCACGGTGTCGCTGAGCATGAGCGAGGGCGACCTGGAGACCCTGGCCGACGGCCTGATCACGACGGGCGGCGGCGGTGGCGGCGGTGACGTGCTGCTGCGCACGCTGGTGACCGGCGACATCGCGCTGGCGGGCCAGGTGCTGACGGGCCAGGCGCCGACGGGCGGCGGCGAGGTGCGGGCGACGACCGATGACGGGTCGATCGCGACCACGGCGACGGGCGACATCGCCAGCAGCGGCGGCGACGTGACGCTGACCACGCTGGCGGGCGGCGACATCGCGCTGGGCGGCGACGTGGACCTTGGGGCCGGGACGGCGCTCTTGACGGCGGACGCGGCCGGCGGGGTGAGGCAGGAGACGACCTCGACGGTGATGGGGGCAGCCGGCCGGGCGGGCGCGGCGATCGGCACGGACGGCACGCCGGCGGCGGCGACGGCGACGCTGTCGGTCAACGCGATCGCCCGGGGCGGCGACCTCGACTGGCTGGGCAGCACCACGACCACGGGCGGCGGGGTGTCGCTGGAGAGCGTGGTGGACGGCATCCGGCTGGGCGGCGACCTCGCCACCGGGTCCGGCGGGACCATGGGCGGCCTGTTCCTCGACGCCGGCGGCGCCCATGGCGGCGGCTTCGGCAGCGGCAGCGAGGCCATCATCCAGACCGCCGGCACGCTCACCATCGGCGACCTCGACGCCGACACCACCGACTATGCCGACGCCGGATCGGTCGGCGTTCGCGCGGCCGGCGGAGACGACGACGACCTGACGCTGGGCGACAGCAAGGTCGCCGGCGACTACGTCATCGACGTCTGGGACGGCGGCGACGGCAATGGCGACGGTGTGACCATCGACGGCAAGATCTTCGTCGGCGGTGACTTCATCGTCGACGGGACCACGCTGATCACCCAGACCGGCAATGGCGAGACCTATGTGGGCGGCACCAATGAGCCCGGCCTGATCGCGGACATCCGCGACGACGGCAAGTTCAACGCCCAGGCGACCGATGGCGACGATTTCGATGTCTCAGCCTACGCCGACGTGATCAACGAAACGGCGGCGACGGGCGGTATCGACGCCATCGAGGTCAAGCTGTTCTACGACACCTACGATGTCGGCAACCTGCAGGAAGCGCAGGCGATCAGCCTCGGCGGCGACAACGTGATCGGCGGCCGGTTGACGGTGAACACGGTCGATCCCGACATCGATATCGACAACCCTGTCGTCCGCGACGTCAACCTGGTGCAGAACGATCTGACGGGGACCGGCGCGCTCGATATCGGCGGCGACAGCCTGGCGCTGCTCGCCCGGCTCGGCAACGTGCCGGCGGCCCAGGCGCCGGCAGTTGCCGGACCGAACGCGCTGAACCTCGGCTGGGGGTCGACGGTCGAACTCGGCAATGCGGGCAATTTGCTGGGCACCGTCAGCATCGACGACGCCTTCACCACGCTGATCCGCGAGCAGGGCGACGCCACGCTCGGCGAGGTGACCGTGACCGGCGATCTGACCGTCGAGGCGGGCGGCGCCATCGTTCTGACCGACGCGGTCGAGGCGGGCTATCGCACGGCCGACGGCGCCCGGGTGGACGGCGGCACGACGACGACGCTGACGGCCGGTCTTGGCATCGACGGCACCGGTGGCCTGCTGCGCACCGGAACGCTCACCGGCTCGACGGCGGATGGCGATGCCATCCTGGACGGCGCCAACGAGATCGATCGGCTCGACGCCTTCGCCACCCAGGGCGACCTGGTGCTGAACGATATCGGCGGCGGTCTCGACGTCGTCGGCGCGGTCGACGCCTTCGCCAATGGCGCCAGCGCCGGGTCGATCGACATCGACACGGCGGGCGACCTGACGGTGACCGGGACGGGCAGCGCCACCGCCGACAGCGGCGACGTCACGCTGACGGCGACGACGGATGTGGGCGCGGACGGGGCCATCCGGCTGGAGGGCGCGGTCACGGCTGCGGCGGGCACGGTGACGCTGGAGGCCGAGACCGACATCACGCAAACCGGCGCCGGCATTGTCGTCGCCGATATCCTGACCGGCAAATCGGTCACGGGTTTCACCGACCTCGCCGTCGCCGACAACCGGGTGCGCGAACTAGCGACGTTCAGCGCCGGCGGCGCGGATGCCGGCGGGCGCTCCTTCGCGCTCAACGATATCGATGGCGGCCTGCTGATCTCCGGCCTGCTGAGCGCGCAGGGCGATGTCCTGGTGCACACGGCAGGTGCCGGTACCGGCAGCGGCCTGGCCGGCGATCTCGGCGACGAGCGCCTGGTCGTCGACAACGCCGTCCAATCCAATGGCGGCGACATCTCGCTCGACATCGCCGGTGGCGGCATCGTCACCACGGGCGCGGGCGACATCGCCTCCAGTGGCGGCACGATCCGGCTGGAGAGCATCGGCAGCGGCTTCGGGATCCGGCTCGAGGGCGATCTCGACGCCACCATCGATGGTGGGCTGGAACTCGACGCCGGCAATCTGATCGCCCAGTTCGCGGGGACGATCACCACCGGAACGCTCGATGCGGACACCAGCGAGTATGACGAGGGCGGCAATGTCGCGGTCACGGCCGATGGCAATGACGGGACGCCGGACGACTCGCTCGAACTCGGCGATGCCATGGTGGCCGGCGACTACATCGTCACCGCGATCAACACCTCCAAGGCCACGATCACCGGGAATATCCTGGTTGGCGGCGATTTCCTGATCAATGGCGTCACCCAGTTCGTGAATGGCGGTGGCACGGTCGATGCCGGCGGCGACAGCCCCGTCGAGCTTTATTTCGACATCGTCGACGACGGGATTTTCGATGCGGTGGATAATACCGGCGCGGAGACCTTCGAAATCGACGGCGAGATTGCCGGCTGGCTGGCCGAGGCGGCGGGCACGTCGGGGATTGACGGGATCACCATCAATCTCAGCTCCGAGCAGATTGCCTACGAGACCGGCAGCCTGCAGGACGCGATCCTGCTCAACAGCGGCTCGAACCGGGTCGCGGGCGAACTCACGGTCAGGACGCGGGAGCGCATCGTCGATCCCACCGCCTCGACCGAACTCGACGTCAATCTCGACCAGTCGGCCGCCTTCGACATCGGCGCCGACGGGCTGAACGTGAACGCCGATCTCGGCACGCTCCACTCCGGCTCGACGACCAACGATCTGAACGGCGGCGAGGGCGCGCTGATCACCCTCGGCCTCGGCAACCGTTTCGGCGTGGTGAACGTGAGCAACGGTTTCACCACCCTGTTGACGGACGAGGACGACCTGGAACTGGGCCAGGTGATCGTGCAGGGCGACCTGCGCGCGGTGGCCAATACGGGCGCCATCGACATCCGCGGCGATGTGGCCGCCGGCTATCTCGCCAATCTCGCGCCCTTGCCCGGCATCGACCGGGTGATCGCGCTCGACGCGGCCGGCGCCATCACGACGGCGAATCCGGGCTCCGGCGGGCGGCTGCTGGCGACCACGCTGACCGGTCAGGCCGGCGGCAGCGCGACCATGGACGGCGCCAATCAGATCGCCGCTCTCGAGGGCTTCACCACCTCGGGCGATCTGCGTCTGCGCGACACCGGCGGCAACGGGCTGCAGGTGACCGACCTCGTGGGGTCCGGCGGCGGCGACATCTTCCTGACGACCGAGGGCGGCGACCTGGCGATCGACGCCGCGGTCGGCGCCGGCGGTGGCGATATCCTGCTGGCGGCGGCGGGCGACATCACTCAGAGCGCCGTACTCTCCGCCAATGGACTGTCGACGCGGGCGACCGGCTCGGTCGTTCTCGACAGCGTGGTCAACGACATCGCCTTGTTCTCCGGCAAGGCCGGTCTCGATATCGACCTCAGGGCCGGGGGCGCCGTGGAACTCGCCGACCTCTCCGACGACCTCGTCGGCGGCGCGCTCGGCGGCGGACTCGCCGGGCTCGACGGCGTCGCGGGCCTGCATGCCGGCGGTAACGCCACGCTGCGCGCCGGTGGTGACGTCACCCAGGAGGGCGCCAATGCCCTGGTCGACGTGGCGGGGCTGGCCATCGAGGCGGATGGCGAGATCATCCTCGCCGAGGACGGCAACGAGACCGTCAACCTGGCGCTGCTGACCGATGGCAGCCAGGCGATCTATCACGACGCCTCGGGCGTCAACATCCACACTATCGACGGCATCGTCGGCCTGAACACCGGCGGCACCGGCTATCTTGAGCTCGACACCGCGGGCACGATCACGCAGAGCGCCGGCGCGGCGCTGACGATCGGGGAAGGCTATCTGCGGACCGCGCGCGACACCTCGATCGGCAAGGCCGACATCACCGCGACCAGTCCCGGTGGGCAACTGGACCTGCTCGCGGGCACCAGCGTCGCCGGCGACTACACGCTCAATCTCGGCGATCGCGATGCCGAGGTGCAGCCGACGATCGAGGTCGGCGGCGACTTCACGGTCAACACCACCGGGAATGTCGTCGGGGGCGCGGAGAACGCCACGGTCGGCGGCGCCAACAACACGCTGAACCAGGACGCCAGCGCCGACACCATCTACGCCACCGGCGACGACCAGCTCTTCGAGCTCGATCAAGGCCACATCACCGGCGATCGCCCGGCCGACGTGACAATCAAGCTCTACAGCGAGGACACGGATGTCGGCGGGTTTGCCAACGCCCAGGCGATCCTGCTGAACGACGGGGCAAACAGCATCCTGGGCGGCCTGAAGGTAGTGACCGGCGAGGTGACGGTGACCAAGACGGGCACCTTCAGCAATTACGATCTCGGGCAGAGCGAAGCCATCGACTTCCTGGACATCAACATCACCGTCGATGCCAAGCTCGGCACCAACTTCCAGGACGCCGGCGGGGCGCCAGGCACGAACACGATCAACACCGGGGACGGCTCGCGGGTCTTCCTCACCGATGCGGGCAATCTGAACTTCGGCGCACTCTCCTCCTACAATACCCACGACACGTCGATCGTCGGGACGGGTGCCGGCGGCGGCACCCTCGTCGTGGAGGAGATGCAGGTATATGGCGATCTGTCGGTCGACTCCCTGACCGAGAGCCTCGAGGTTCGCTTCGCCGATGCCCACGGTGCCGACGTGATGCTGACGGCCGGCGGCAATGTCAGAGAGGATGGCGACGGCGACACGGACATTCTCGGCGGCAACCTCATCATCACCGCCGGTGGCGGCATCGGGGCCGACAATGCCCTCGACACCGCCGTCGACACGATCCAGGCCGGCAGCGGCACGGACGCGGTGCGGATCGCCGAACTCGATGATATCGGGGTCCACCAGATCCGGGGCGGCGGTGCCGGCGATCAGTCGGTGACGCTCACCGCTGGCGGCGCGGTCATCGATCAGAACGGTGCGGATTTCGCGACCGGGGCGGCAACGCAAGCCAGCGCGAACATCCGTGGCAGCGAGGTGGACATCACCGCCGGGTCGATCGGCACGGCGGCGAACGATCTCGACATCATCGCCGGCGATATCGACGCCACGGCGACCGGTGGCGGCGTCTCGATCGGCAGCACGAACACCGCGACCGTGAGGGCGTCGCTCATCGCCCAGACAGGCGGCGATGTGAGCTTCCACCAGATCGGCGGGGGCGATGCCATTGTCGACGAGTTGTCCGGCGGCGACGTTCTGATCAATGTGATCGACAGCGGCGATCTCACCGTCACGCGGATGAGCGCCGCTGGCATGGCCGAACTGTTCGCGAAAACCGGCGACGGCAATCTCACCCTGGGCGGCGACGGCGTGCTCGACGCCGCAGGCGAGATCCTCGGCATCGCAAACAACGATCTGACGGTGGTCGCGGGCACGACGGTCGCGGGCGACGACGGCCTGACCCTGGTCGGTGACGAGCAGTCGCCCTTCGCACCCGGGCCGGGCGTGGTCACCATCTCCGGCGCAAATCTCGCCTCAGGGAACGGCTTGGTGCGCGTCTTCGCCGCCAATCGCGACGGCACCGAGGACGGCGGACCGGCAGGCCTCGTCTACGACGGCGCGACGCGCTTCAACGGCCAGGCCTTCAGCCCCGGTCCGGAATACCTGAACACCGACACCGAGCAGTGGTACGTCTTCTACCAGGACGACCCCGGAATCACGCTCGCCGGCACGGCCTACAATCTCTTCTACAAGGAGATCAATTTCGATCCGCCGCCGCCGCCCGATCCGTCGCTGGAGCCTGTCGACACCTGCCTGGAAACGACGATCGAGGACTATTGCGGTGGCGGGCCGGAGGGCGAGAGCGCCGGCTATGACTTCGCCCTGATGTTCGACCGCGACGCGCCGATGCCGACGGTACAGGACATGGTTCAAGCGGAGCACAGCTTCATGATCAACGAGGACCAGTTCTACGCCGTGCGGCAGGTGAATTTCGTGAACACGACGGTCGGCGCCGATGCCGAGCCGACCGCCTATGCCAGCGGGATTATCCAGGTCGGCAGCAACTGAGGCCCTTGGTACGAGAAGGGAGGCGGGAGCGCGGCTCCGGCCTCCCTCCCGGGTCGTCTTCTCCCCGTCCCCCTCCCATTCGGGCGTAAGGCCGTTTGCCTTCCTCCGTCGGATGTCGCACCCGCAGCGGAGCCGCCGCTTGTGCTCCGGCTCTGTCGTGAAGTGCACGATCAAGTCCGTCCGCCTAGTTCCTGAAAATGTGAGGGTTTTCTATTTGACTTAATACGATAGTAAAACTTAACCTTAGAATGCACTCTAATGAATGTGTTCGGATAGGCTCGCAACCTGGAACACAGCAAACAGGAACACAATGGTAAGCAGGACGGTGCACAGGCCACGGTCGGGATGCCGGTCGCGACGGCAGGCGGGCGGCGCTTCACACGGCGCGCGGCCGCGCACGCCTATGAGCCGGTTGGCCCGGCTGCCCCTGCTCGCCGCCACCGCCCTGAGCCTGGCGCATGCCGCCGAGCGGGCGGCGGCGCAGGATCTAGACCTCCTCGGTCCGGGCGGGTCGAGCGCCACGCAGAGCCCCTTCGTCGTGCCGCCGCCACCCGATCCGGCGGCGCTGCTGGAGCGGGAGGACGACGCGGGCGCGGCCGCCGCGACCACCCGGCCGGCGGCGACCGGCGCCGTCTCGGGACCGGCACTGTTCATCTCGATCGGCTCCTACGCGGCGGAGGCGGATGCCGCGGCGGCGGCGGATGCCGCTCCGACCGCCTCGATCCGGGTGGTACCGTTCGCCGATGGCGGCGCGACCGTCTACCGGGTGCTGATCGGCCCCTATGACGATCCCGACACGGCGGGGCAGGATCTCACCACCCTGCGCTCGATCGGCTACGAGAACGCTGGCCTGGTCACCGCGGACGCCGCGACGGCCGGCGGCGCGTCGACCCCGCTGCGTCCGCCGGCGACCGCAACGGGCGCGGGCGACACCGCCCTTCCCGATGCCGGTCCGCCACCCCCTTCCGCGCCGGCGGCTACTGCGGCGGAACCGACCGTGACCGTGCGCCAGTTCGTCTTCGTCGGCGACACCGCGGTGCCCGATACCCTGCCGCCGCGCACGACGGAGGGCGGCGCGGCGGTGGAGATCGTCGGCGTCGAGCTCCTGCAGGATCCCGACTTCATTGCCCGAGTCACGCCCTATCTCGACCGGCCGCTGACCTTCGAGGACCTGAACGAGATGATGGCGGAGGCCATCGCCTTCCTGCGCGAACGGCAGCGGCCGGTGGTCGACGTCTTCCTGACCCGCGACAGCCTGCAGCAGGACCGTATCGTCGTCCTCGTGCTGGAGGGCCTGGTGGGGCGCATCGTGGTCGAGGGCAACGAGCATTTCTCCGACCGGCTGATCGCCAGCGCCATCCGGGCAAATGCCGGCGATCCGATCGAGGCCGACCGGCTGTCGGAGGATCTGCGCTGGGTGAACGACAACCCGTTCCGCAGCGTCGACCTGATCTACCGGCCGGGACAGATCCCCGGCGCCACCGACCTGGTGCTGGCGGTCAACGACAGCTTCCCACTCCGGGTCTACGGCTCATACACGAATGCCGGCAACGATCTGATCGGCGAGAATTTGTGGTCGGCGGGAATCAACTACGGCAACGCCTTCGAGCTCGACCACCGGCTGCTCTACCAGTTCACCACGGCGGATGACCCTGAGGACTTTCACTCCCACTTCCTGTCCTATTCGATCCCGCTGCCCTGGTACCAGATGCTCCGCCTGGCCACCTCGATCTCGCGCACGGACGTACAGATCGACGAGTTCTTCAGCCAGACCGGCACCAACATCATCCTGGAGGGCAGCTACCGCATCCCCATCCGGCGGCCGGACGTGATCGACGGCTTCCAGCACTCGGCGCTGATCGGCCTGACCTATAAGCGCATCGAGAGCGATGTGGAATTCGGCGGCGTGTCGGTGGGCACCCAGGCGCCCGAGCAGCTGTTGATGGAACTGCTCTACGAGGCGACCTGGCAGACCGAGATCGGCGTCATTGCCGGCAATCTCGGTCTGTCGATCTCGCCCGGCGACCTGACCTCGGACAACACCGACGCGGTGTTCAACGCCTCGCGCTTCAACGCCAGCGCCCGTTACGCCACCATCTATGGTGGCGTCACCGGCGACATCCTGCTGCCGTACGACTTCGTCTGGCGCTCATCGATAAGCGGCCAGGTCTCCTCGACCAATCTGCTGTCGAGCCAGCAGCTTCCGCTCACCGGTGCCTCGGGGGTGCGCGGTTTTCCGGAAAGCCAGTATGCGGCCGACAGCGGCGTGGTCATTCGCAACGAGCTCTACACGCCGTCGATCCAGGTGCTGCCGCGGTTGGAGTCGGTGTTCGAGGACGCCGACCTGCCGAACGACTCGCTGCAGTTCCTCGCCTTCCTCGACTACGCCTATGGCGACCAGCACACAGCGCTCGACATCGACCCGCACCCGGTCAGCATCGCCTCGGCCGGCCTGGGCGTGCGCTACAGTATCTTCCCCTGGCTTTCGCTGCGCGCCGACTATGCCTGGGAACTGGGCGACTTCGCCGGCAACGGCCGGGACGAGCAGCTCCATCTCGGCGTGGTCATCGGCAATTGACCGGCGCGCCGCTGCCCGCGCCCATCCTGCCGGTGGGAAGGGGCTTCCTGGGGCGTGCCCCTAGAGGCGTCAGGAGGTTGCCGCCAGCACCCGTGCGGCGGCCTCGGTCCGGTTGCGCACACCCATGCGGCGGAAGATGATCGAGGCGTAAACCTTTATGGTGGTCTCCTTGAGGCCGAGCCGGTAGGCGATTTCCTTGTTCGGCAGGCCCTCGACGATCAACGCGGCAACCTCCTTCTGGCGCTTGGTCAGCGGCAGGTTGTCGATGATCACCTGGCGATCGACCTCGGGCTGAGGCAGCAGCAGATCGACCGGGGCGTAGCGGCCACCCTGGGAGATCAGACCCAGCACCGCACGGCCAATCGCCGCCGGGGTGCTGCGTGTCACGATCGAATGCACGCCGTTGCGCAACAACTCGGCGGTCTCGCCACTGGTCTGGCGGTCGATCAGGACGATGAGGGGGGTGCCGAGGTCGCCGTCGATGCTGCGATCCTGCAGGCGTCGGCATGAGGGGTGTTCCACGTCGACGATCACGCCGGCGCAGGAGCGCTGCTGCAGTGCCTGTTGCGCGGTGACGTGCGACGGACCGTAGCGCACCGGCGCCGTCGGCTCCACCGCGCGGGCGAAGCGAACCGCGATGTCGCCAAGGCAGAGCCATGATTGTCCGCCGATCTGGATCAACGCCCATGATGGCGGGGCAATTTGCTTGGCTAGGACAGTTGACACGTGCTCACTCCCTCAAAGGTGGTGTCGGTTGTTCAATACTCACGGGAACGCAGCAAAAACCATGCCAAGGCATTGTTCGCCTTACAAAGGTACCAGTAACTATGGTTCACAACCATGTGACAAGGTTAAGGATGCATACTGCCGCAAGTTGCGATCAAAGTCCACAATTAGCCTTGCGATCTGCAATCTCCTGTTTCGCAGAATGCATTACTTCGTCGTCATCCGAAGGTCGTCGCACGAAAGGAGGTTCGGCGGCCGGAGCCCTGCGCTTGGGGGAAGGTGGCCATGCGGGCCGCAGGACGTTGACTTTCGCGAGGCGCCCGCATAGGTTCCGCGCTCGATGAAATCCAGCCCGGCCCGTCCGGGAATCTCGATCCAGGTGAAGTCCCATGAAGGTGGTCAATTCCATCAAGACGCTGAAGACGCGTCATCGCGCCTGTCGCGTCGTCCGGCGCAGGGGCCGGGTCTACGTCATCAACAAGCAGAATCCGCGCTTCAAGGCCCGCCAGGGCTGACCGCGCCCGGCCGGCTCGTCGCGGCCGGCGCCGCTGCCGAATCTCGATGGTCGCACCCGCGAACGGAGCCTTCCGTACGCGGTGTTCGCGTTGTCCGGCAGTGACGCCTCGGGACCTTTCCAAGCCATACCGGTAAGTGGTATTACCAGTTCCGGGAGAGCCTGGAATGCGCATGCCGGAAGCCAAGGATGAGATCCTGGCGCGCCGAGACGAGATCGTCGCGGCGTTGCAGGCGATCGTCCCCGGCGAGGGTGTCAAGGTCAGCGCGGACGAACGTCGTCCCTATGAAAGCGACGGCCTGACCGCCTACCGGACCCTGCCCCTGGTCGTCGTCCTGCCGGAGACGGTCGAACAGGTCTCGCGCATTCTGGCCTACTGCCACGAGAACGACCTGCCGGTGGTGCCCCGGGGGGCCGGCACGTCGCTGTCCGGCGGCGCCCTGCCACTGGCCGACGGCGTGCTGCTGGGCCTCGGCAAGTTCAACCGCGTGCTGGAGATCGACTACGAGAACCGCTGCGCCCGGGTCCAGCCGGGAGTGAGCAATCTCGGGATCACCCGCGCGGTGGAATCCGCCGGCTTCTACTATGCGCCCGACCCGTCCAGCCAGATCGTCTGCTCGATCGGCGGCAACGTGGCGGAAAATTCCGGCGGCGTGCACTGCCTGAAATACGGGCTGACCACCAACAATCTCCTTGGCGTCGAGATGGTCCTGATCACGGGCGAGGTGATCCGCCTCGGCGGCAAGCACCTGGACCAGGCCGACTACGACCTGCTGGGCGTGCTCACCGGTTCGGAGGGACTGCTGGGCGTGATCACCGAGGTCACGGTCAGGCTTCTTCCCAAGCCGTCCAGCGCCCGCGCCGTGCTGCTCGGCTTCCCGAGCTCGGAGCAGGGGGGTGGCTGCGTGGCGGAGATCATCGCCGCGGGCATCATTCCAGCGGGGCTCGAGATGATGGACAAGCCCGCCATCCACGCCGCGGAGGACTTCGTCCATGCCGGCTATCCGCTCGACGCCGAGGCGATTCTCATCGTCGAGCTGGATGGTCCCGAGGTGGAGGTCGACGACCTGATCGGGCGCGTGGTGGCGATCGGCGAGCGCTGCGGCGCCACCTCGAGCCGGGTGAGCGAAAGCGAGACGGAGCGCCAGGCCTTCTGGGCCGGCCGCAAGGCGGCCTTCCCCGCGGTCGGACGGATCAGCCCCGACTACTATTGCATGGACGGGACCATCCCGCGCCGCCAGCTGCCGCTCGTGTTGAACCGGATGCACGAACTCAGCGGGCAATACGGACTACGCGTCGCCAATGTGTTCCACGCCGGCGACGGCAATCTGCATCCGCTCATCCTCTACGATGCCAATGTGCCGGGCGAGCTGGAGAAGGCGGAAGCCTTCGGTGCGGATATTCTCACCTTGTGCGTGGAGGTCGGTGGGGTGCTGACCGGCGAGCACGGCGTGGGCGTCGAGAAACGGGACCTCATGGAGGTGCAGTTCGACCCGGTCGATCTCGACACCCAGCAGCGCCTGAAATGCGCCTTCGACGCCAAGGGTCTGCTCAATCCCGGGAAGATGTTTCCCAAGCTGCACCGCTGCGCCGAGCTTGGCCGCATGCATGTGCATCACGGCAGCCTACCGTTCCCCGACATCCCGCGGTTCTGAGACCATGGCGAGCGTCGAGGCGCGAAGCACCCTGCGGGCGGCTTCCGAGACACAGGTGGCCGAGGCGGTCGCCTGGGCTCTGTCGGCGCGGGCGCCGCTCGAACTCGTGTCCCATGGCAGCAAGCGATCGCTCGGCCGGCCCGTCGAGGCCGCGGGGGTGCTCGACCTGTCCGGGCTTGCCGGGGTGACGCTCTACGAGCCGGATGAACTGGTGCTGTCCTGCGGGCCGGGCACGCCGCTGGTGGAGCTGGAGGACCTGCTGGCAGGCCGGCGCCAGCGCTTCGCCTTCGAGCCGCCCGATCTCGGCCCACTGCTGGGCCATGCGCCGGGCCAGGCATCGATCGGCGGCGTGGTCGCCGGCAACCTGTCCGGACCGCGGCGCATCCAGGCCGGCGCGGCGCGTGACCATCTCCTTGGCCTGCGAGGCGTCAATGGCCGCGGGGAAACCTTCAAGACCGGCGGCCGGGTGATGAAGAACGTCACCGGCTATGACCTCTGCAAGCTGTTGACAGGCTCCCACGGCACGCTCGCCGCCTTCACCATGCTGACACTGAAGGTGCTGCCGAGCGCCGAGAGGGAGGCGACGCTGGTGCTGCACGGGCTCGCTCCGGACGACGGCCTGGCCCTGCTGCGCCGTGCGCTTGGTGGGCCTTACGACGTTTCGGGCGCGGCGCATCTTCCCGCCGGTCTCGCCGGAACGATCGGGCTCGACCAACCGGAAAGCGCCACGTTGTTGCGCATCGACGGATTCGCGCCCTCGGTCGACGACCGGCTGTCGTCGCTTCGGGACCTGGCGCGAGAGGGCGAACAGACTGTGCTGGACGACGAGGCATCGGCTGCGTTGTGGCGCGGCATTCGCGACGTTCAGCCCTTTGTCGGCCAAGAGGGCATCGTCTGGCGCCTCTCGGTCACGCCGACCGAGGCCGCCGTCGCGGCGGAACGGATCGCCGGGCGGCATGGCGGCCAGGTCTTCTTCGACTGGGGTGGGGGCTTGATCTGGCTGCTGCTCGACGAGGTTGCCGACGACACGGTGCGAGGTGCGGCATCGGCGGCGGGGGGCCACGCCACGCTTATTCGGGCACCCGAGCCCGTCCGGAGCACGGTCCCGGTGTTCCAGCCCCAGCCGCCGGCCCTTGCGGCGTTGACCCGGCGCGTCAAGCAAGGCTTCGACCCGCAGTCCGTGCTCAACCGCGGGCGCATGTGGGCGGGGGTCTAGACGGCACCCATGCAGACGAACTTCTCCATCACCCAGCTGGCCGACGCGGCGATCGCAGAGTCCGAGCGCATCTTGCGCACCTGCGTGCATTGCGGCTTCTGCCTCGCCACCTGTCCGACCTACGTGCTGCTGGGCGACGAACTCGACAGCCCGCGCGGCCGCATCTACCATATCATGGACATGCTGGAAAACGACCGGCCGGCGCCGCCCTCCGTTGTCAAGCATGTCGACCGCTGCCTGTCCTGCCTCTCCTGCATGACGACCTGCCCGTCCGGCGTCGACTACATGCATCTCGTCGACCATGCGCGCGTGCACATTCACAAGACCTACCGCAGATCCTGGCAGGACCGAATGGTCCGGGCGCTGCTGGCCCGCGTGCTGCCGCGTCCGGCGCTGTTCCGGGCCGCGCTGCTCGGGGCGAAGCTGGGCCGGCCAGTCTGGCGCCTCCTGCCCGGCCGACTGCGCACCATGCTCGACATGTCGCCGAGATCGCTGCCGGCACCGAGCGCCGTCGACCGACCGCAGACCTTCTCCGCGGAGGGACCGCGGCGCGCCCGCGTTGCGCTGCTCAGCGGCTGCGCCCAGCAGGTGCTCGACCCCGCCATCAACGAGGCGACTGTCCGGCTTCTCACCCGGCTCGGAGTCGAGGTGGTGGTCGCCCGGGATGCCGGCTGCTGCGGCGCGCTCGTCCATCACATGGGCCGGGAGCGGGAGGCACAGGCCGCGGCCGCCCGCAACATCCGCTCCTGGTCGGCGGAACTGGCAGAGCATGGCGGCGAAGGGCTGGACGCGGTGATCATCAACGCGTCGGGCTGCGGCACCACCATCAAGGACTATGGTCACCTCCTCGCCGGCGATCCCGCGCTGGCGGGACCGGCGCTGGAGATCGCCGGCCTGGCGCAGGACATCACCGAATTCGTCGACACGCTCGGCATGCCCGAGATCGCCACGGGGGCGGGGGTGACGGTGGCCTACCACTCCGCCTGCTCCATGCAGCACGGCCAGCGCATCCGCACAGCGCCGATCAGCCTGCTTCGCCGGGTCGGCTTCGACGTGCGTGAGGTGCCGGACGGCCATCTCTGCTGCGGCTCGGCCGGAACCTACAATCTGCTGCAGGCCGACCTCGCCGGTCAGCTCCGCGCGGCCAAGCTCGACAACATCCGCAAGACCGGCGCGCGGATCGTCGCCACCGGCAATATCGGCTGCATGACCCAACTCTCGACCGATGAACTTCCGGTCGTCCACACCGTCGAACTGCTGGACTGGGCGCTGGGCGGGCCGGCACCGGTCGAGCGGCTGGCATCTTCCGGATAGATCGTGATCCCTCGACGCGCCGGGCATTCGAACTAGACTGTCTCACCTGACGGTCTGTGGAGGGTGTGGACAATGCACAGGCAGAGGATGGCACGGCGCGTGGCCTCGGTGCTGGCGGGGATTGCCCTCCTCGGCGGGGCGTTCGCGGTCTCGACCCGGGCGGACCAGACGGATCCGCGTCTCGACGAGCTCTTCGGACAACTTCAGGTGGCCGAAAGCGCGGCAGAGGCGCGCGCCATCGAGGATGAGATCTGGGCGATCTGGCATCGCTATGATGGCGACGCGCGCGGCGTCGAGCAGTGGATGCGCCTGGGGCAGCTGTGGAACGGCATCGGCGACCGGATCCAGGCGCATCGCTACTACACCCTGGTCACCGAGGCGGCGCCGGACTTCGCGGAGGGCTGGAACCGGCGGGCCACCGTGGCCTACCTGCTCGGCGACTTCGCGGGTTCGCTGGAGGATATCGACAGGGTGCTGGCGCTCGAGCCCCGACATTTCGGGGCGCTCAGCGGCATGGGGCTGGTGCTGCTACAGCTCGATCGGCCGGAGGAGGCATTGGACGCCTTCGAGCGGACGGTCGAGGTCAATCCCTACGCACTCGGCGCGCAGCAGAACATCGAGCGCCTGCGCCCGATCGTCGAGGGCGAGCCGATCTAGACTGCGGCGCGCGCGATCGCCATCTGCTCTCCACAGCGGGATGGAGCGGCCGTCGATCGGCCGGGTGCGTCCCGGCGCTTCCAGCTCATCGATAGCCGCTAGTGGACGACGGCACCCTCGGGAACACCGGACTGACGGGCGATCGCGCCGCCCTGATGCACGACCATGCGCCAGACGCCATCCTCCAGCCGAAACAGGTTGGTCGCGGCGAGTTCGGTTTCGGCCAGGATTTCGACGCCGGTGACGACACCGCCCCGATCACCGATGAAGGCGGCGTGGCTGGCGCGGAAGGTGATGCCGGCCGGACCTTCCAGGATCGAGGCCCAGGACTGCAGGACGGACCGGCGTCCGATCAGTGGCGCGACACCGGGATGCAGGCAGGCGATGTCGTCCCGCTCGCTCCAGACTGCCCGCATCGCCCTCAGGTCGCCCTTCCTGAAGGCGTCGTAGAAGCTGGCATTGGCGGCGCCGAGCGCCTGCGCCAGGGCGTTATCCAGGGGAGGGGCGGTGCGGTGCGCCGCCATCACTTGTCGACCCAGGCAATGCGCAGGACATTGGTCGTGCCCGGCGTGCCGAAGGGTACGCCCGCGGTAATGACGAGCCGTTCACCTTCCCTGGCCAGCCCGTCCCGCTTGGCGATGGCAACGGCCTTGTCCACCATGTCGGCGAAATTGTCGACATCGGCCGTGGTGACGGCGTGCACGCCCCAACAGAGCGTCAGGCGCCTGGCCGTGCGCTCCGATGCGGTGAGACAGAGGATCGGTACCTCCGGCCGCTCGCGCGCCGCCCGAAGCGTGGTCGAGCCCGACGAGGTGTAGGTGACGATCGCCGCCGCCCGCACGGTGTGCGCCACCTGCCGCGCCGCGGCGGTTATGGCGTCCGCCGCCGTCTCCTCGGGATCGTAATGCTCGGCGTCCAGAATGGTCCGGTAGAGCGGATCGCGTTCCACGCGCCGGGCGATCCGATCCATCATCTCCACCGCCTCGACCGGGTAGTCCCCGGCGGCGGTCTCCGCCGACAGCATCACCGCATCGGCGCCGTCGAACACCGCCGTCGCCACGTCGGAGGCTTCGGCGCGCGTCGGCGTCGGCGCGGTGATCATGCTCTCCAGCATCTGCGTGGCGACGATGACCGGTTTGCCGGCCCGCCGGCTGTGGCGGATCAGCTGCTTCTGCTGGCCGGGCACTTCCTCGACCGGCATTTCCACGCCCAGATCGCCGCGTGCCACCATCACGGCGTCGGCCAGGAGAATGATCTCCTCCATGTGATAGATGGCCGAGGGCTTCTCCATCTTGACCAGCAGACCGGCCCGTCCGGCGATCAGCTTGCGCGCCTCCGCCACGTCCTCCGGCCGCTGCACGAAGGAGAGCGCGATCCAGTCGACGCCCTGGCCGAGCGCGAATTCGAGGTCGACCAGGTCCTTGTCGGTCAGTGGCTTGACCGAGAGGATGGCGTTGGGGAGGTTGAAGCCCTTGTTGTCCGACAACCGGCTGCCGGCAATAACCTCGGTCACGGCAAAGTCGGTCCCGCGCTCCGTCACCTTGAGTCGCACCTTGCCGTCGTCGAGCAGGATGAACTGGCCTTCCGACAGGGCATCGAAGACCTCCGGGTGAGGCAGGTTGACCCGGCTCGCGTCGCCCGGCGTGTCGTCGAGGTCGACGCGGAAACGCTGGCCGACCTCCAGCGCGACCGAACCGTCCTTGAACTTGCCCACCCGCAGTTTCGGTCCCTGCATGTCCGCCAGCACGCAGATCGGCCGGTCGAACTCCGCCTCGAGCGCGCGGATCGTCGCCAGGCGCTTGGCATGATCCTGGTGCGTGCCATGACTGAAATTCAGGCGGAAGACGTCGACGCCGGCCTCGAACAGGCGCCGGATCATCGCCTCGCTGCTCGATGCGGGTCCGAGTGTGGCGACGATCTTGGTCTGGCGGTCGCGCTTCACCCGGTTATCGGCGGAGGTCTGCTGGGCGGTCATGGGCTCTGGGACGATCTTGAGATTGGTTCCGCAAGCTTTCGAACGCTTACGCAAGGGGGGGAAGTAATCACATTCCCCTGCGTCACGCCAGTCTCAATCCCGTGACGCCGCCGTGTCTTGAGGGGCGCCGGGGAGCGCGCTCAGGAGCGGGGCTGATCGCGGTCGTAATAGTCCAAGACCCATTGCAGGTGATCGCGCATCGCCCGTTCTGCCGCCTCGGGCGCATGCTCGGCAATCGCCTGGTAGATCGCCTGGTGATGGGCGGCGACGATGGCATCGTCAGCGGGCTTGAACAGCCGGTAGCGGTGGAAGTCGAGCATGTCGGCCAGCACGTCGCGGATGGTCGCCAGGAAGTGCACATAGACCGCGCTGCCGGCCGCCTTGCCGATGGCGAGGTGGAAGGCCGCGTCCTCCCGCGCCTTCTGGCGTCCGGAGTCGCGGCCATCGCCGGCGGCGATCATGCGCTCGAGATGGTTGCGGATGGCCGCGACCTGGTCGGGCGTGGCACGTTCCGCCGCTCGCCTCGCTGCCCAGCTCTCCACGGCCATGCGGATCTCGGCGAGGTCGCGCAGGTTTTCGATGCGCGCCCGGGCGAGGGTGGAAAGTCCGTCATCGAGCCTGGCGGCGGTCGCGGCGACCCTGGTGCCGCCGCCCTGGACCGCCGAGAGCAGACCCCGCGCCTTGAGCTGCTGCAGCGCGGCCCGGACCGAGACCCGGCTGACACCGAGCGTCTCGGCAAGGTGACGCTCCCCCGGCAGCTTCTCGCCGGGCGCCAGGTCGCCATCGGTGATCCACGCCATGATGGTCCGGGCGACGGTGTCCGCCTTGCCGGAACGCCTGCTGGGTTGGATGTTTCGCAGCACGATGGTGGTCTGGCCTTGTTGGGCCCATCAGGGGCGGGCGAGGAGTTGGCGTCAACGATAGCGGGCGGGGCGGGGAGGGCCAAGGCATCGGCGCCGTCTATCGTCTGGCCTTTCCGGAGCGATTGCCTATCATGCCGCCGCCATGACCATCGCCAGCCGAACCCCGCGGGACGACTGGGCGTCGCTGCCGCCGCTGCTGCACGCCGACGATCCTCCCGCATTCACCCGTCTGAACCCGGGCGCTTCCTCGCCCATCCTCCTCCTGGGCGATCATGCAGGACGGGCAGTCCCGGCGGTGCTTGGTCGCCTCGGTCTCGGAGCACCGCCCTTCGAGCGGCACATCGCCTACGATATCGGCGTCGAGGCGGTGGTGCGTGCGCTGTCCCGGCTGCTGGACGCCACCGCGATCTTCGCCAACAATTCCCGGCTGGTGATCGACCCCAACCGGCAGCTGATCGATCCGACCTCCAACTGCGTGATCTCCGACGGGGTCATCATACCCGGCAACCGCGGACTGACCTGGCAGGACAGGGCCCGGCGCGTACGCGACCTGTTCGAGCCCTATCATGCGGCGATCGAGGCGGAGATCGAGGCGCGCTGCAGTGCCGGCGACCAGCCGATCATCGTCTCCGTCCACAGTTTCACCCCGGTGATGAACGGCTTCCACCGGCCCTGGCATGTCGGCCTGCTGTGGGGAGACGATGGCCATCTCTCGATGGCCATCGCGGCGGCACTTCGCCGGGACAGCACGCTGGTGGTTGGCGAGAACGAGCCCTATTCGGGCAAGAACGCGCACGGCTACACCATGGAGGAGCACGTCTATCCGCGCGGCCTCGCCAATGTGCTGGTCGAACTCCGCCAGGACCTGGTGAGCGACGCGGCGGCTGCCGAGCTTTGGGCAGAGCGGCTTGCCGACGCCATCGCCCTGACGACGGCGTCGCTGTAGTCTCTCATCCCGGACGAAGCCAAGGATCACGGAATGGCGCAGGAAGAGCCGAGTCTGACGCTGGGCGTCGAGGAGGAGTATCTGATCGTCGATCCGGAGAGCCGCGACCTGGTGCGCGAGCCGCCGCCGGCTCTGCTCGACGAGCTCACCGGCATACTGGGTTCCAGCGTCTCGCCGGAATTCCTGCAATGCCAGATCGAGGTCGGTACGCCAAAATGCGCCAACGTTGCCGAGGCCAGGGCCGCGCTGGGATACCTGCGCCGCACGGTCTCGCAGACGGTGCGCCGATTCAACCTCGCCTTCATCGCCAGTTCGACGCATCCCTTCGCCCCCTGGTCGCCGCAGCGCACCACGTCGCGGAGCCGCTACGAGAAGCTGCTGGGCGAGATTGGCACGCCGGCGCGCCGGCTGCTGATCTGCGCCATGCACGTGCACGCGGGGATCGAGAACGACAACCTGCGCATCGATCTGATGGACCAGGTGCGCTACTTCCTGCCGCACCTGCTGGCGCTGTCGACCTCGTCGCCCTTCTGGCAGGGCGCGCCGACGGGCATGAAGAGCTACCGGCTCTCGGTGTTCAACGAGCTGCCGCGCACCGCCATGCCCGAGGCCTTCGAGACCTGGGGCGAATACGAGAAGCACCTGGCCGTGCTGGTGGACACCGGTGTCATCGAGGACGGCACCAAGATCTGGTGGGATATCCGTCCCTCCGCCCGTTTCCCGACCCTGGAGATGCGCATCTGCGACATCTGCACGGCGATCGAGGACGCCATGACCATCATCGCGCTCTACGCCTGCCTGCTGCGCATGCTGTGGCGGTTGCGTACGATGAACACCACCTGGCGGCGCTACAAATCGCTGCTGATCAACGAGAATCGCTGGCGCGCGATGCGCTACGGGTCCGACGAGGGGCTGATCGATTTCGGCCGTCGCGAGATGGTGCCCTATGCCGACCTCCTGCACGAGATCATGGGCCTGGTGGCGGAGGATGCGCGCGTGCTGGGTTGCGAGGCGGAGGTGGCGCGGGCGCCTGAGATCCTGTCTCGCGGGACCAGCGCCCACCGCCAACTCGCCATCTTCGAGGAGGCCCGGAGCGCGGGGGCGGATGAGCGGCAGGCCTTCCAGGCGGTGGTCGACTGGCTGATCGAGGAAACGGTGGCGGGTTGCGAATGAGCGAGGCGCCGCCAGCTATTCAGGGCAGGATGCAACGGGGCGATGCCCAAACCGAAGGCGAGGACGCAGCAATGGACAAGACAATCCGTACCGAACTCGAAGCCGCCGCCTTTCGCCGGCTGGTCGGCCATCTGCGCGACCATCCGGAGGTCCAGAACATCGATCTGATGACCCTGGCCGGCTTCTGCCGCAACTGCCTGTCGAAATGGTACAAGGCGGCGGCCGAGGAACGCGGCCTGTCGATCGACTATGAGGACGCGCGCGAGATCGTCTACGGCGTGCCCTATGCCGAGTGGAAGGCGCGCCACCAGACCGAGGCGTCGCCGGAACAGAAGGCCGCCTTCGCGCAAACGGCGGGGCACGCCTCGGACGACCGGAGCTAGCGCGGACAGCCGGCGCGGCGGCGACCATCCCCACGGTCCATGGACAGGTTCGTCGACATCTACTGGCCGATCATCGTCGCCGCCATCGGCGTGGTGATGGCCGTCTCCGCCTCGCTGCACGCGGCGCTGACCAAGCGCGACGTGCGCGCCGCGGTGAGCTGGGCGATGGTGAGCTGGTTCAGCCCCTATGTCGGCCCTGTCCTCTACCTGCTGTTCGGCATCAACCGCATTCAGCGCCGGGCCACACGGCTGAAGCGACGACGGGCGGACGGGCCGACACCGCACCTGACTGAGTCGACGGAAGCGCCTCCGGGAGCCGTGGCGGCCATTCAGCCCCATCTGGCGCCGCTGCGCCGGCTGGTGGACAACGTCACGCGCCGCAATCTGACACGGGGCAATCGCGTCCAGCCGCTGATCGGCGGCGACGCCATCTACGACGCCATGCTGGAGGCGGTGGCGGGCGCGCAACAGACGATCGGCATCGCCACCTACATCTTCAGCAACGATCCGGTCGGCCGGCGGCTCGCCGACGCACTTGGCGAGGCCGTCGACCGCGGTGTCACGGTGAAGGTGCTGATCGACGGCTTCGGCGCGCGCTATTCGCGCCCGCGCATCGCCGGCTATCTCCAGGAACGCGGCATCGAAACCGCGCATTTCCTGGAGTCGGTCATGCCGTGGCGCATGCCCTATGCCAATCTGCGCAATCACCGCAAGATCATGGTGGTGGATGGCCGCACGGGCTTCGCCGGCGGCGCCAATATCCGCGCCTCGTTCAGCCGATCCCAGGTCGGGGAGGATGCACAGCGCGACATCCACTTCCGTTTCGACGGGCCGGTGGTCGCCCATCTCGCGGAAGCCTTCGCGGAGGATTGGGCCTTCATCACCCAGGAAAGCCTCGACGACGAGGCCTGGTTCCCCGACCTGCGAGCGCTCGATGACGGCGTGCTGGCGCGCGGCATCCTTTCAGGTCCCGACCGCAATATGGAGGCCACGCACTGGAGCCTGATGGGGGCGCTGTCGGTCGCCCGCGAGCGCGTCCTCGTCGCCACGCCCTATTTCCTGCCGGACCGGCAACTGGTGGCGGCGATCAACATCGCGGCCTCCCGTGGCGTGGACATCGATATCCTGCTGCCCGAGCGCAACAATCTGCGTCTCGTCTCCTGGGCGGCGACCGCCCAGCTCGCGCAGGTGCTCAGGGGCGCCTGCCGCGTCCACCTCACCAGGCCACCCTTCGATCACTCGAAGATCGTTATCGTCGACGGCGTCTGGGCGCTGGTCGGCTCGTCGAACTGGGATCCGCGCAGCCTGCGCCTGAACTTCGAATTCGACGTGGAGATCTACGACCCTGTGCTGTGCGAGACGCTGGGCCGTCATCTCGACGGTCTGCGGCAAGCGGGCCGCGAAATCACCCAGTCCGAGCTCGCCGCCAGGCCCCCGCTCGTCCGGGCCCGGGACGCGGCGGTATGGCTGTTCAGCCCATATCTGTGACGCGGATTCGGCAACTGGACTTGGCGCCGCCAATCGGCCTATCGTCCGCCGCCCAACGCCCGATCGAATGCGCCCGATAGCACGTACATGAAAGTCCCGGGCGGCGGGTACAACCATTCCAGGCAGACCAGGACGAAGAAAGGCCCCTCATGGCTGAGGTTGAAGCAATCGCCGGCGACCAGCTGCGTTCCTTCATCGAGCGGATCGAGCGGATGGAGGAGGAGAAGGCGGCGCTGACGGCGGACATCCGTGAAATCTACGCCGAGGCCAAGGCGCGCGGTTTCGACACCAAGGTCATGCGTCAGGTCGTCAAGCTGAGAAAGATGGAGACGGCCGACCGGCGCGAGCAGGAGGAGCTGCTGGAGCTCTACCTGGGCGCGCTCGGCATGGCCGAATAGGAGCCATACCACGGCGTCGCGGCGCCGGGCTGAACGACAATGTCGATCCTCAAGGATCTGGCTCCGCCCATGGGGCAGGTGCGGGAACGGCGCGGTGCGCCGGTCCTCTTCCTCGTCGGCCTGTTCCTGATCGGGCTGGCCGCGGCGATGACGGTGCCGATGATCGCCGACATCGCCGCCGGCCACGTCTCCTGGGTGTCGTTCGCGGTCTCCGCGGCGATCACCGGGCTGGTCGGCGGCGGGCTGAGTCTGAGCTCGCTTTCGACATCGCTCCGGCTCGACCTCAGACAGGCCTTCCTGCTGACCGCCTCCGCCTGGTTCGCCATGGCGGTGTTCGCCAGCTTGCCCTTTCACTGGGACGTCCACCGGCTCTCCTTCGTCGACGCCTTCTTCGAGGCCATGTCGGGCCTGACCACGACCGGTTCGACCGTGATAACCGGCCTCGACACCGCACCGCCCGGCCTGCTGCTCTGGCGCTCCATGCTGGAATGGATCGGCGGCATCGGCATCATCGTCATGGCCATCGCCATCCTGCCGTTGCTCAAGGTCGGCGGCATGCAGCTGTTCCGCACGGAAAGCTCCGACCGCTCGGAAAAGGTGGTCCCGTCCGTGGCCTCGCTGGCGCTCTCGATCGGTCTCGTCTATCTCGGTCTCACCTGCCTGTGCGCCGCGCTTCTCAGCTTCGCGGGGATGACGGTCTTCGAGGCGGTCAACCACGCCATGACGACGGTTTCGACCGGCGGCTTCTCGACCAGCGATTCCTCGATGGGCGCCTTTTCGGTGGAGGCGCAGTGGATCGTCACCTTCTTCATGATCGCCGGCGCACTGCCCTTCGTGCGCTATGTCGCCGCGGTCCGCGGCCGGCCGCGGGGCCTCATCAGCGATCCGCAGGTGCGGGTCTTCCTGGTGACGCTGATCGCCGTCTGGTTGCTCATCGCCCTGTGGCTGGTGGTGAGCCGCGATCTCGCCTGGACGACGGCGCTGCGCCTCGTCGCGTTCAACGTCACCTCGGTCGTCACCACCACCGGCTTCGCCACCGACGACTACCAGACCTGGGGGGCGACCGCCGTCGGACTGTTCTTCCTGTTCACCGTGCTGGGCGGCTGCTCGGGCTCCACTTCCGGCGGCATCAAGACATTCCGCTTCATGCTGCTGATCAAGACGCTGCACAGCCAGCTCCTCCGGCTCAGCCATCCGAACCAGGTGGCGCTGGTGCGCTATGGCGGCCGGCGGGTGAACCCGGAAACGGTCCTCTCGCTGCTGAGCTTCGTCTTCGTCTTCGTGGCCAGCTGGTCGCTGGTCGGCCTGGCGCTGACTATGACCGGGCTCGACATGCTGACCGCCTTTTCCGGCGCGGCCACGGCGCTCGCCAATGTCGGACCGGGTCTGGGATCGATCATCGGGCCGGCCGGGAACTTCGCCAGCCTGCCCGACGCATCGAAGGTCATCCTCGCCGTCGCCATGCTGCTCGGGCGGCTCGAATTCTTTACCGTGCTGGTCCTGTTCCTGCCCCGCTTCTGGCGCTGGTAGCGCGGGTTCAGAATTCCTTCATGGCCGAGATGATGTGGGTGACCACGCCGTAGTCCCTGGCCTCGGCCGCGCCCATCCAGAAGTTCCGGTCGGTGTCCTTCTCCACCTTCTCGATCGGCTGGCCGGTGGCCTCGGAAATCGTCTCGTTGATGCGGCGGCGCATCTTGATGATCTCGCGCGCCTCGATGTCGATGTCGCTGGCCTTGCCGCCAACACCGCCAAGCGGCTGGTGCAGCATGAAGCGGGTGTTGGGCAGGCAGTAGCGGTCCTCCTTGGGCGCTGCGAGGAAGATGTGCGCCCCCGCGCTCGCCACCCAGCCGGTGCCCAGCACCTTCACCTTCGGCGTCACGAACTTGATCATGTCGTGGATGGTGTCGCCGCTCTCCACATGACCGCCCGGCGAGTTGATCACCAGCTTGATGTCGTCGTCGCCCTGCACGGCGAGCGCCAGCATCTGCGCGGTGATTTCCTTGGCCACGCGCATGTCGATCTCGCCCATCAGCAGGATCGTGCGGTTCTTGAACAGGATCTGCGCCAGCTGCGGGCCGGGCCCCTGCATCTTCTCGCCCTTGGCGGTCTCCTCCTCCTCGTCGTCCTTGTCGGCGAGGCCGGCGGCGCGCGATGTTACGATGTTCACCATGAGAGCGGGTGTCCTTGGGAATGCGGGAGTCGCCGATGCCACGGCGAGAATGGAATGCCCTCCGCAGATAGCCCGTCTGGGCCGCCGGTTCAATGGCCGGCTGATCCGGGGCGGGCACGGCGCCGTCACAGCGTGTCCGGCCCGTTCCACGGCTCGCGCGGCCGGACGTAGAGCGTGTGGGTGAGCACGGTCCAGGGATCGCGCCAGTCGTGCAGGTGGATCGCCGGCGGCTCGTCCACCAGGTCGGGCGGGAAGCCCTCTTCCTGCCAGAGCGGCACCTGCAGCGAGGTGCCGGGACAGCAGGTGACCGGTCGGCCCCCGGCGCTGGCGGCGACCGGACGGTGCAGATGCCCGCAGATCAGCCGGACCACCTGCCGGTGGCGCTGCAGAACCTCCGCCAGCGCCTCGCGTCCGGCCAGGCCATAGGCGTCCATGAAGGGGATGTGCGCCGCGAAGGGCGGGTGGTGCAGGGCGATCAGCACCGGCGTGTCGGCATCTTCGGCCAGCCGCGCCGCCAGCCAGTCGAGACGCCGCTGGCAGAGTTCGCCCCGGGTCTCGCCCGGGATCAGGGTGTCGAGACCGAGCACGCGCCGGCCGGGAAAGCGCCAGTCGAACTGGCAGAATCCGCCGGCCTCCGCGTGCCAGGTGAGCTCCGGGAATGCCTCCGCCAGGCCGTCGCGGCTGTCGTGATTGCCCGGAATGGCCAGGAAGGGCGATGCCAGGCCGGCGATGCGCTCCCGGAAGTGGCGGTAGCTCTCGGGCTCGCCGTCATCCACCAGGTCGCCGGTGAAGATCACGATGTCGGGCCCGCGCTTCAGGTCGGCCAGCCGGGCCACCGCGCGCTCCAGGGCGGCCCCGGTGTCCCAGCGGTCGCGGACGCGCTTGCCCCGGGCCACCACATGGGTATCTGTTATCTGGGCAATCAGCATCGTGTCCGCCGCCGGCCATTTCGGGAGCCCGTCAATGAGCGAGCCGCCATTTCACCGCTTCTGGCGGGATTGGACAACCGCCGAGCTGTCCCTGGCCGACACCGCCCGCCTGGTCGCGCTGCTGCCGGTAGGCGCGATCGAACAGCACGGCCCGCACCTGCCGCTCGACACCGACACGGCCATCGTCGAGGCGGTTGTCGAGGCCGCCATCGCGACCCTCCCCGCCTGGGACCGCACGGTCGTCCTGCCGACCCAGGCCGTCGGCCGCAGCGCCGAGCACGAGGCCTTCCCCGGCACGCTGTCGGTGGCGCCGGCGCTGCTCGCGGACCACTGGACCGCCATCCTGCGCTCGGTCGCGCGGACGGGCATCCGCCGGTTCTGCCTCCTGAACGCCCATGGCGGGCAGCCCGAGGTGATGGACCTGGTCGCCCGCCGGCTGCGGGTCGAGGATGCGCTGCTGGTCGCCCATGCCAGCTGGTTCGACCTCGCCCCCGTGGACGACCTGTTCCCGGCCGGGGAGGTGGCGCACGGCATCCATGGCGGCGCGGTGGAAACCTCGCTGATGCTGGCCATCGCGCCCGGCCGGGTACGCCGGGAGCGGCTGGCCGACTTCCCCTCCAACGCCGCCCGATGGGCCGCGGAGAACCGGTTCCTGGCGCCCGACGGCAAGGCGTCCTTCGGCTGGATGGCCCAGGACCTGAATCCCGCCGGCGTGGTCGGCGACGCCGGCCGGGCCGAGGCGGAGACCGGCCGGATCATCCTCGACCGGGCGGCCAAGGGCCTGGCGACCCTGCTGGGCGAGGTGGCGTCGTTCCAGCCGCCCTGGCTCGCCGGCGAAGACCGATTGCCGGAATAGCGGGCCGGTCATGCCGGTCGCAGCTTTTTTTTTCATGAACATTCCTTAACATTCCTTAACAACATCACCACGCCACCTGATCGCTTGCCCCTTGCAGGTTCCAGCCGTGTACCAGCCGCCTGAGAAGGAAAAAATACCTATACCCGGCGCCATGCGCAAGCCGCGAGTCAGCCGGCCTCGCCGATGAAAACGCCGAAGGCGGGCAGGTGGAGGCGGCCGTCCGCGCCCAAGGCGGCGCCCTCGAAGCCGTGCCCGGCGACCGGTCGCCAGCGGTCTTCCAGCGTGATCTCCGCCGCCTCGTTGGCGATGTTGAAGACGCAGAGCAGGCGCTGGTCGGCGCCGCTGCGCTGGAAGGCCAGAACGCTCTCGGCCTGTGCCGGCTCGAGCGTCAGGTCGCCGGTCCGCAGGGCCGGCTGGCGGCGCCGCCAGGCGATGAAGCGGCGATAGGCGTTGAGCACGCTTGCCGGGTCGCCCTCCTGCCGGTCCACGGCGCGGTCGGCATGGTTCGCGCCGAAGGGCAGCCAGGGCTCGGCCGTGCTGAAACCGCAATGCGGCTGATCGCCCCGCCACGGCATGGGTGTGCGGCAACCGTCGCGGCCCTTGAAATCGGGCCAGAAGACGATGCCCCAGGGGTCCCGCAGGCGATCATGGGGGATCTCCGCCTCGTCCAGACCCAGCTCGTCGCCCTGGTACAGGCAGACGCTGCCGCGCATGGTCAGGGTGAGCGCCATCATCTGCCGGGCCAGGGCCCGCCAGTCGCCGCTGAGATGGGGCAGGGCGGCGAAGCGGCTGATGATGCGCGCCCGGTCGTGGTTCGACATGGTCCAGGTCAGCCAGCCGCCCTCGGCGATCTCCTTCTCGACCTGGCGGATCACCTGGCGCATGTAGCCCGCATCCATGCGGTCCTGGGTCAGCTGGAAGGTGTAGGCGCTGTGCAGGCGGTGGCGGCCGCGGGTGTACGCGGCCGCCACCCGCCCGCCATCCTGGTCGATGATCTCGCCGAGCAGGAAGCGCTCGCCGTCATAGCGGTCGCTGAGCCGGCGCAGGGCCTCCAGGATACCGAGCACCTCGGGCTGGTTCTGGTCGTGGATGTGCTGCTGGAAGCGCATCGGGTTGTTGTCGGGACTGTTGATCCAGAGCAAATCGTCGTTGCCGGCGCCGTGCTGCGGGTCGACCGGCGGGTTGGAGCGCAGGTGGATGTCCGAGATCACGCTGGAAATGGCGTCGAGGCGCAGCCCGTCGACGCCGAGGTCGAGCCAGAAGGCGACCTCGTCGAGCATCGCCGCCTCGACGGCCGGGTTGTGCCAGTTCAGGTTCGGCTGTTCCTTCAGGAAATGGTGCAGGTAGTACTGGCTGCGGCTCGCCTCCCAGTGCCAGGCGGGGCCGCCGAAGAAGGACAGCCAGTTGTTGGGCGGCGTGCCGTCGGCTTGCGGATCTGCCCAGACATACCAGTCGGCCTTGGCGTTGCCGCGGCTCCGCCGGCTCTCCTGGAACCAGGCGTGGCGGTCGGAGGTGTGGGCCAGCACCATGTCGACCAGCACCTTCAGGCCGCGGCCGTGCGCGGCGTCGAGCAGCTGCCGGAAGTCGTCGTTCGTGCCGAACAGGGGGTCGACGCGGCGGTAGTCGGAGACGTCGTAGCCGAAATCCTTCATCGGCGAGGCGAAGAAGGGCGAGATCCAGATCGCGTCGACGCCGAGCGCGGCGACATGGTCCAGCCGGGCCATGATCCCCTTCAGGTCGCCCACACCGTCGCCGTCCGTGTCGAGGAAGCTGCGCGGATAGATCTGGTAGATCGTGGCGCCCTTCCACCAGGGCGTATGGTGCGTCATGCCGTGTGGCTCGGATTCGTGGAGGCGAGGGGAGGGGCGGCGCGTCAGGCCCGGTGCGCCGCCTTGACGGGACGCGGCCGCGGCAGGCGGGCCACCGTCGCCTCGACCCGGTCGAGAAAGCGGGCATAGGCGGCGGGCGATGCCGTCTCCGCGCCGTAGAGGCACAGGAAGTCGTGGCCGGTCGGGCCGGCGCACATGCGCTTCACGCCGCGCATCATCACCCGCTTCACCGGGTCGCCCATCAGCCAGCGCATAAACAGCTTCGGTCCGCCCGCGGTCGTGATCACCACGAAGCGCTGCAGCTGGGTCAGCAGGGGCTTTGGCGGACGCCCGGGCTTGGCCGGTTCCTCGAAGACGATGCCGCGCGACCACACGCGGTCGAGATAGCCCTTCAGGATCGCCGGCGCGCCGTACCACCAGGTGGGGAAGACGAAGACCAGCGCCTCGGCGTCGTGCAGGCGGGCGCCATAGCTGCGGGCGATTGGTGCCGGCTGTCCCGCCTTGTAGCCATGCTGCTCGTCCTCGCTCATCACCGGGTCGAAGCCGTCGCGGTAGAGGTCGAGCAGGTCGACCGTGTGGCCGTGCATCACCAGCGTGTCCAGCACCCGCTGCAGGCAGGCGCCGTTCAGGCTGTCGGGAGCGGGATGGGCGAATATCACGTGGACATGCATGGCGCCGATGTGGGCTGATGGTCTGTGGAAGTCAAAGCCGCGGTGCGGAAGGTAGACCACAATCGAGACCATGCACGATCCCTTTCAGGCCATCTGGCCGGAACCGCCCTTCGAGCTCCCGGCCGGTACGGGCCCGCTGTCAGGGCGCACCCTGATGGTCAAGGCGCTGTTCGACATCGCCGGGCGCCGCACCGGATTCGGCGTCCCGGAATGGCCAGCGACGCATCCGCCGGCCGGACGCACGGCGCCGGCGGTGGCGGCGCTCCTCGCCGCGGGTGCGCGCCTCGTCGCCCGCACGGCGATGGACCCGCTCGCCTTCAGCCTGACCGGCCGCAATCCCGCCGAGCGCACGCCGGTCAACCCGGCCGCCCCGGACCGGCTGACCGGCGGCTCTTCCAGCGGTTCGGCCGCCGCCGTCGCCGGCGGTCTGGCCGACATCGCGCTCGGTACCGACACCGCCGGGTCCGTGCGCATCCCGGCCAGCTTCTGCGGCGTCTTCGGCGTCCGGCCCAGCCACGGCGCGGTCGAGGCCGACGGCGCGGTGCCGCTGGCGCAGAGCTGCGACACGGTCGGCTGGTTCGCCCGGACCGCCGGCGATCTGCGGGATGTCGGCCACGTCCTGCTGCCGCCCGACGCGGCGCCGGCCGCCGCCTCGATCACCGTGCGGCCCCTGGCCATCGAGCCCGGCCTGCTGGCAGCGGCGGTCGCCGGCTGCTACGAGCGGGTCGCCGGCCGGCTGACGCAGGCCCTGCCGGATCGGCCGGTGCCCGGCGAAGCCCTCGAGCTTGCCGGCGGAACCGATCGCTGGCTCGAGGTGTTCCGGGTGCTGCAATGGCACGAGGTGTGGCAAACGCTTGGGCGCTGGGTCGAAGAGACACGGCCCGTGCTGGAGCCCGACGCCTGGCAGCGGCTGGAGGGCGCGTCGCGTGTCGGCGACGCGGAGGCCGAGGCGGCACGGGCGGAGCGGGCCCGGCTCGCCACCTGGGCGGCCGAGGCGATCCCGCCCGGCACCGTCGTCCTGCTGCCGACCGCGCCCGACATCGCCCCGCCGCGGGATGCCGACACCGCCACGCTCGCCGCCCTGCGGTCGCGCATCCTGGCGCTCAGCCTGCCCGCGGTCGTCGCCGGACTGCCGCAGGTCAGCCTGCCGGTCGGCCGCGATCCCGCGACCGGTGCGCCCTTCGGGCTGTCGCTGATCGGCCCGCGCGGTGCCGACCGCTGGCTGCTCGACCTGGCCGTGGCCTGGGCGCCGGGTCTCGCCGCGCTGGCCGCCGCCTAGCGGTCGTACTGCACCAGCGTCGTCACCGGCACGTCGATCCTTTGCCGGCCGTCGAGGAAGCTGAGCTCGATGATGCAGGCGGCGCCGACCACGTCGGCCTCGACCCGGCGCAGGAGCTCGATCGTCGCCGCCATGGTGCCGCCGGTCGCCAGCAGATCGTCCAGCACGACGACGCGTTGGCCGGGATGGACCGCGTCCTCCTGGATCTCGATCGTGTCGGTGCCGTATTACAGGTCGTAGGTGTAGCCCACCGTGGCGCCCGGCAGCTTGCCCTTCTTGCGCGCCATCACGAAGCCGCAGCCCAGCACCAGCGCCAGGGGTGCTGCGGTCAGGAAGCCGCGCGATTCGATTCCGACCAGCACGTCCGGCCGGCTCTCGCGAACCGCCTCGGCCAGCTGGCTGACCGTCGCCCGCCAGGCCGCCGGATGCGCCAGCAGGGTGGAGATGTCGTAGAACAGGATGCCGGGTTTCGGGAAATCCGGGATGCCTCTAATGTGATCCTTGAGATTCATGGCACGGCTCCGGGATTCGGCGTGTTCTTTGGCAGCCTGAGGAAGAATGCGATCTGCTCGATGGACGCTCGAAGCTTTGCTGGCATCGGTCGGGTGAGTAAAGACCCAATGCGCATGGCGCCGCCCCCCGACGGCAGGGACGATCACAGTCGGTGAACGGCCAAACAGCTCTAACCTGGGACGACACGGCCGGCGTCGTCCGCCTCGCCGGCCGCTGGGACATCGCGACCGTGACGGCGAACGCGCGCCTGTTCGACCGCGTGAAGCCCAGGAAGGGGGCGGAGATCACGATCGACCTGTCGGGCATCGAGGCCATGGATTCCGCCGGCGCCTGGGTGATCGAGCGCGGCCGCCGCGGCTTCGCGGAGCGCGGCGCGTCCGTCACGCTGGCCGGCGTGCGCGAACGCTTCTCCGGCCTCATCGAGATGGCCGGCCGCACCAATCTGGAGGTCGCGAAAACACCGCGGGCACGCCCTCTCGTGCGCCTTCTCAACCGGACCGGCGAGCGGACGATCCGCATCGGCGAGGAATTCGTGCTGCTCACCAGCTTCCTCGGCCAGCTCGTCGTCACGCTGATCGTCACGCTGCTCCGCCCGGCCCGGCTGCGCTTCGCCTCGATCTCCCACCACATCGAGGCGACGGGCATCAACGCCGTGCCGATCGTCGGCCTGATGGCCTTCCTGATCGGCGTCGTCATCGCCTATCAGGGCGCCACCCAGCTGCGCGAATTCGGCGCCCAGATCTTCGTGGTCGAGCTGACCGCCATCTCGATCTTCCGCGAGCTCGGCGTGCTGATCACCTCGATCGTCGTCGCCGGGCGTTCCGGGTCCGCCTTCACCGCGCAGATCGGCACCATGAAGGTGAACCAGGAGGTCGACGCCATGCGCACGCTCGGCCTCGACCCCATGGTGGTGCTGGTCGTGCCCCGCGTCATCGCCCTCGTCATCACGCTGCCGCTGCTCACCTTCGTGGCCAATTTGGTCGGCGTGCTCGGCGGCGCGGTGATCGCCTGGGCCGCCCTCGACATCTCCTTCGGCAGCTTCCTGATCCGCCTGCAGTCGGAGGTCGAGATCCGCACCTTCTTCATCGGCATGGTCAAGGCGCCGATCTTCGCCGTGATCATCGCCATGGTCGGCTGCTTCCAGGGCCTGCGGGTGACCGGCAGCGCGGAGAGCGTCGGCCGCCGCACCACCCAGGCGGTGGTGCAGGGCATTATGCTGGTGATCGTCCTCGACGCCGGCTTCTCCGTCGTCTTCGCGGAGCTCGGCATATGACGGCGGCGGCGGACAGCCCGGACCGGGTGATCGAGGTGAGGGGGCTGGTCACCCGCTTCGGCCGGAACACGATCCACGAGGGCCTCGATCTGGAGGTGCGCCGGGGCGAGATCCTCGGGCTCGTCGGCGGGTCGGGGACGGGCAAGTCGGTGCTGATGAACACCATCGTCGGCCTGCGCCGGCCGCAGGGCGGCAGCGTCCGGGTCCTCGGCTACGACCCGCACAGCCGCTCGGCCCGCGAACGCCGGCGCCTGTTGCGCCATGTCGGCGTGATGTTCCAGGACGGCGCCCTGTTCTCCGGACTGACGGTTTTGGAGAACGTGATGGTGCCGATCGCCGAGTCGACCGACGTGCCGGCGCCGCTGGCGCGCCAGATCGCCGCCATGAAGATCGGCATGTCCGGCCTGCCGCCGGATGCGGGGGCCAAGTATCCAGCCCAGCTCTCCGGCGGCATGCGCAAGCGTTCGGGCCTCGCTCGGGCGCTGGCGCTCGACCCCGACATCCTGTTCCTCGACGAGCCGACGGCCGGCCTCGACCCGATCGGCGCCAATGCCTTCGACCGGCTGGTGATGGAGCTGAGCGAGGCCATCGGCCTGACGGTCTTTCTGGTGACCCACGATCTCGACACGCTGGTCACCGCCTGCGACCGGATCGCCGTGCTGCTGGATCGCCGCATCACTGTCGGGACGCTGGACGAACTCATGGCGATGGACCACCCTTGGCTGCGGGCCTATTTCCACGGGCCCAGAATGCGGGCAGCCCTGGGGGACAAGGCGCCGGTGCAGGTGTCTTCCTGATGGAAACCAAAGCGAGCTACATCGCGGTCGGCACATTCGTGATCGCGCTGGCGATCGGCCTCGTCTTCTTCGTGCTGTGGCTCGGCAATCTCAGCGTCGACCGGCAGCTCGACCGCTACGCCATCGACTTCTCCGGTTCGGTCAGCGGCCTGGAGGTGGGCAGCACCGTGCGCTTTCAGGGCGTGCCGGTCGGCCAGGTGACGGACATCCGCATCAGCCCCGACAATTTCCGCCGGGTCCGGGTCGAGGTGCAGATCGACGCCGACACACCGGTCCGCCAGGACAGCATGGCGGTGCTGACGCTCTCGGGCATCACCGGCACCCAGTATATCGAGATCTCCGGCGGCGCCGCCGACGCGCCGGAACTGCCGGTGCCCGAGGAGGGGCTGCCGATCATCGACTCGCGGCCGTCCACGATCGACTCCCTGCTCGACCAGCTGCCCAGCATCCTCGACCGGGTGGAAGACGCGCTGGACCGGGTGAACCGCGTGCTGTCGGACGAGAACATCGCCTCGCTGGAAACCACGCTCGGCAACGTCTCGACCGCGAGCGGGAGCATCAGCGATGTCGCGGCGGATCTCGCCAACAGCGGCGATCAGTTGACCGCGTTCCTGAACGGCGCCAACGGCCTGGTCGAGGAGTTCCGCATCGACCTCGCCCGCATCAGCGACAGCGCCGATACCTTCCTCGCCACGGCGACCGATGAAATCAGCGACATCTCTCCCCAATTCGAATCCGTTACCCAGTCGCTGCGCGAGAGCGTCGCCTCGATCGATGGCGCGGCCGATTCGTTCAACGCGCTGATCAGCGACATCCGCCCCGGTGTGGCCGAATTCACCTCCTACGGTCTGTTCGAATTCTCGCAGGCCGTGACCGAGATCCGGCTGCTGGCGGAGAACGCCTCCCGCTTCATCGAGCGGATCGAGCGGGATCCGGGGCAATTCCTGTTCGGCGATCCAAACCAGGGAGTACCCATCCGTTGAGGCAAGCAGGACGTATTCCGACCATCGGGCGCCGGCATGTCGTGGCGGGCATCGGCCTGCTTGGCGCGGCGGGCGCGATTTCGGGCTGCGCGGACGCGCTCATCTCGCGGCCCGACCCGCCCGATCTCTACACGCTGACGCCCAAGAGCACGTTTCCGGACAACCTTCCCACCATCGACTGGCAGCTGCTGGTCGAGGAGCCGGAGGCCTCGGCCGGTCTCGACACCAACCGAATCGCCGTGCTGGAGGGGTTCACCCGGTTGCAGTATTTCGCCGGCGTCGCCTGGACCGACCGCGCGCCGCTGATGGTGCAGACCCTGCTGATCGAGAGCTTCTCGAACTCCGACAGGATCGTCTCCGTCGGCCGCGAGGGCTTCGGCCTGCGCGCCGACTATACCCTGCAGCTCGAGCTCCGGGAGTTCCAGGCCGAGATGCAGGCGAGCGGCCCGCCGCGCACCCATGCGGCGCTGACCGCCCGCCTCGTCAAGCTGCCGGAGCGGGTGATCATCGCCAACCAGTCCTTCGACGCCACGCATCCGGCGACGTCCGACAGCTTCAACGATATCATCCTTGCCTTCGACGAGGCATTGGGCGACGTCATGCAGGATATCGTCGTGTGGACGCTGCGGACCGGCGAGGCCGACGCCGCGTCGGGCGGTTGAGGCATGCCACCTTCCCGCATCACCATCCCGACCACCAAGGAACGTACTCACCCGACCATGATCCGATCATCCCTCCTAGCGCTCGCCGTCGCCCTCGCGCCACTTGCCGCCGCGGCCCAATCGGACGGCCTGGTGGCGGACGGCCTGGTGGCGGACGGCCTGGCAGCGGACGGCGTCGCCGCAGCCGCGGACCAGACGGTGCCGGCGGCGGCCGGCGAGACCGCGACGCCGGCCGACGAGACTGTGGTGGAGGGTCCGCTCGTGCTGGCCACGGGCGACCCCCAGGGCATCTACTTCCCGGTCGGGCGCGCCATCGCGGCCGTCTCGCCGGTTCCGATCGAGGTGATCCCGACGACGGGCTCGACCGAGAACCTGGTGCGGCTGGGCGTCGGCGAGGCCGACCTGGCGATCGCGCAGACCGACCGGCTGCGGCAGTATGTCGTCGGCCTGCCGCCCTATTTCGACGGCGCGCCGGGGGCGGAGCATGTGCGGGTCGTCGCCGCGCTGTTCCCCGAACCGCTGGTGATCCTGGCACGCGCGGATGAGGGCATCGCGGTGGTCGAGGACCTCATCGGCCACCGGGTCAATCTGGGGCCTGGCCGCAATCCGACCGGCCGGCTGTTCGGTCTGGTGCTGGATGCCTACTCGGTCGGCGACGACGATATCGAGATCGCGGCCGTGCCGCTGTCGGAGCAGGTGGAGGCGTTGTGCGGCGGCCTTGTCGACGCCATCGCCTTCGTCGCCGCGCATCCCAGCGGCACCGTCTTCCAGGCCGCGAATGCCTGCGCGATGACCGCCGTCAGGATCGACGGCCCGCCGGCGGAGCGCCTGATGGACGAGAACGGCGATCTCGCCGCCGCCACCATTCCGGGCGGTCTTTATCCCGGCATCGAGGAGCCTGTGGCCACCGTCGGGCCGATGGCGGCCCTGATCGCCAGCCCCGAGGTGCCGGCGTCGGTTATCGCCGGGATCCTGGCCGCACTTGCCGACCACCAGCCCGATCTTGCCGCCGCCCATCCGTCGCTCGAGGCCTTCTCGGCGGCGGCGATGGATACCGCGCTGACCGGCGAGGTGCATCCGGGCGCGGTGGCCGCGCTCGCCGACGCCCAGGGCGAGTGACCAGGGCGAATGACCGGGGCGAATGACCGGGGGACGCGGTCGACGGATGCGCCGATGGGGGCGGGTTTCTGGCACGGCCCGCCACCTCCGTGACGATCCGGCTCGATCCCACCGATGTGCAGTCGCTGCCGCGCGAGGAGCTGCGCCGCATGGACCGCGCCCTGCGCGAGGCCTTCGTGTGCCAGTCGGTGCTGGCGCGCACCGGCCATACGGTGGCCAGCGACCTCCATCGGCCGGTGGAGTCCATCGACGATTGGCACCACTACCCCTCGGGTGACGTCTATGACGAGACGACCCGCGGCCAGTATTATTTCCATCGCCATCCCCTGGGTCTGCGGCCCGACGGCGAGGCCGGCCATTTCCACCTGTTCATGCGCGGCGTCGGACCGGACGGCAAGGTGGGCGCGGACTGCCACCACATCGTGGCCGTCTCCATCGATATCTTCGGCAACGTCACCCGCCTGTTCACCACCAATCTGTGGGTCACGGGCGAGAGTTGGCTGCCCGCCGAAAGGCTGCATCCGCTCGTCGACCGCTTCGCCATCGAGCACGCGCAGCCGAGCTGGCCGACCAATCGCTGGGTGAGTGCCGTGGTCGCCGCCTTCGCCGGCGACATCCACCGCCTGATCGACGCGCGCGACGCGGCGCTGGCAGAGGCGGCGGCTGGGCGCGGTCTCGAGACGGTCTTCGAGGACCGCGAGGTGGAGATCCTCTCGGAGATGGCCGTCGACCTGCCCGCGCGACTCAGCGCGCTGACCACGGCGATGCTGGTCTAGAGCGGATCATAGCTTGACGGAGCCGGGTCCGGCTCCGTGAAGCCGTGTGAATCCTGTCTAGAGCATCCCGCGCCCGAACGGGCGCGGTAAAGATGCTCTAGGCTATTGAGAATCGGGCAGATTTTTTGCGACCGAACGGGTTCATTCGGTCGCAAAAAATCCGCCCTAGCGAGGGTCGTCCGCCTACTCCGCCTGCTCCTGCGGCGGTGCCGTCGCCTCGCGCAGATAGACGAGCAGGGCGGCGAGCGCCTCCTCGTCGGCGAGGCCGGGGAAGGCCATGCGGTTGCCCGGCAGGTAGCCGCGGGGATCGGCAAGATAGGCGGCGAGGGTCTCGTCGTCCCAGACGATCCCGGCCTCGACCATCACGTCGGAATAGCGGAAGCCCTCGACGCTGCCGGACTGGCGGCCGAACAGGCCGACCAGGTGCGGGCCGACCCTGTTCTGCTCGTCATTGACCACATGGCAGGCCTGGCAGCGCTGGAACACGCTGCGGCCCTCGGCGAACGACTCCTCGTCCACCTGCGCCGGCACGATGGGGCTGTGCGACGGCCCATTGCCGCCCTGCACCGGCAGGCTGCCGGTCAGGAGCAGGAGCGCGACGGCGGCGACGCGGTGCACGACCATTCCTCGTCCTCTTGCGGCACGGCCGGACAGGGCCGCCGATCCCCTGTTCTATTCGATCAGCGAGGGCAGGTACAAGGCGATCTCGGGGAAACCCATCACCAGCAGCAGGCCGATCAACTGCAGCAATACGAACGGCATGATGCCACGGTAGATCGCCTGGATTCGGACAGAGGGCGGCGCCACGCCCTTCATGTAGAAGAGCGCGAATCCAAAGGGCGGTGTGAGAAAGCTCGTCTGCAGGTTGACCGCGACCAGGATGGCGAACCAGGGCACCACCCAGGCCGCCTCGACATGGGCGCCGAAATCCAGCAGCGCCACGATCGGCGAGAACACCGGCAACACGATCAGGGTGATCTCGATCCAGTCGAAGAAGAAGCCGAGGAAGAAGACCACGGACAGCAGGATGAACAGGATGCCCCAGTCGCTCAGGCCGAAGGCCTGCACGAAGGCGACCACCATCTCATCGCCGCCCAGGCGGCGGAAGACGTAGGCGAAGGCGGTCGCGCCGACGAAGATGAAGAACAGCATGGCGCCGGTCAGCGCCGAGCGCTCCAGCACGTCCTTGAGCACCTTGAAGCTGAGCCGCCGGTTGAACAGCGCCAGCAGGGTGGCGCCGGCCGCGCCGACGCCCGATGCCTCGGTCGGCGTGGCGAAGCCGGCGAAGATCGAGCCCAGCACCAGGACGATCAGCAAGACGGGCGGGACGAAGCTCTTGAAGATCATCGCCCACAGCTCGCCCCGGGTCGACGGGCCCTCGTCGCCGGGCAGCGGCGGCGCCAGGCTGGGGCGGATATGGCAGGTGATATAGATGTAGACGAAGTAGAGGCAGGCCAGGATCAGCCCGGGGAAGATGGCCGCCAGGAACAGCGTGCCGACGGAGATCGACAAGAGGTCGCCCATGATGACGAGCATGATCGAGGGCGGAATCAGGATGCCCAGCGTGCCCGAGGCGGCGATTGTGCCGGTCGCCAGAGGCACGTTGTAGCCCCGGTGCAGCATCACCGGCAGAGCCAGCAGGGTCATCATCACCACCGAGGCGCCGATGATGCCCGTCGTTGCCGCCATGATGGTGCCCATGATCGTCACCGACAGGGCGAGGCCGCCCGGCACCCGGCGCAGCAGCACCTGCAGCGCGTGCAGCAGGTCGTTGGCGACGCCCGACTTTTCCAGCATCGTGCCCATGTAGATGAACATCGGGATGGCGACGAGGACGAGGTTCTCGACGATGCCGCCATAGACACGCTGCACGATCAGCCCGATCCAGGCCTCGCGGAACTCGCCGATACCCAGCGCGAAGAAGGCAAATCCGATGCCCACGCCGCCCAGCACGGCGGCCACCGGAAACCCGGTGAACAGCAGCAGCGCCAGTGCGGCGAACATCAGCACCGGCAGGAGTTCGATGAACAGCTCCATAGGGGATCCCTTGATGTCGCGCGCTTAGCGGCTTTGTCCGGCGGCGCCGCTGGTGACGTCGATCACCGCCTCGTCCAGGGTCTCCGCCTCGTCCTCGAGCAGGCCCTTGGGGCGGAAATAGTCGCCGGCCTCATCCTGCAGGTGCGGCGGGCCGAACAGGTAGACCAGGCACTTGATCATGACCGACAGGCCGGCCATCGCCAGCACGGTGAAGCCGATCGGCAGGAAGGATTTGATGATCCAACGGTCCGACAGGCCGGTCATCGCCGAGGAGCCCTCGCCGCGCTCGAAGGACCGGATGGCGAACTCCGTGCCGTAGGCGATCACCACGTAGCAGTAGAAGAACAGGCCGACGACGATGCCGACGATCTCGACCCAGGCGCGCAGCTTCATGGAGAAGCGGTCGCGCAGGAGTTCGATGCGGACATGGGCGTCCTTGACATAGGCGTAGCCGAAGCACAGCAGCAGCAGGACGCCGTGGATGTGCCACTCCAGCTCCTGCAGCTTGGTCGAGCTGATATAGGGGTCGACGGTGTTGAAGAAATCGAGCAGCCAGGGCACGTCGGCGATCCAGGAGCTCGACTTGATGGACCGCGTGATGACGTCGTAGAGGATGACGACGATCAGCAGCACCGCGAGCCAGGCCGCCAGCTTGCCGATGCGGATGACGATCGCCGCCAGCCCGTCGCTGAACTTCAACAACCCTTGCATGATGGTGCGCACCCCCGCGCCCGGGACGCGCGCCGGCCGTGCTGGCGGCGGCGCCACGGATAAAGCGGCAAACGGCCGGAGCCGCCGCTTGGGCGACGTCCGGCCGCTGGCCTGTCGGTTACGAACCGGCGGCTGGCCGCCTAGTCGAGATAGCCGATCTCACGCCAGATGGCGTAGTCCTCGCGGAAGGTCGCCAGGCTCTCCCAGACCATCGCGAAATCCTCGTCGGATTCGGTCAGGGCGGCCACTTCCTCCTGCCAGGCGGCCTCGAGCGCGTCGAGGATCTCCTGAGGCCATTGGTGGATGGTTACGCCGTGATCTTCCTGCAGCGTCTGCAGCGCGGCGAACTGGATCGCCTCGCCCTCGGCCAGGCCGTAGCGGATGGAATCGCCGCACACGCTCTCGATCTGCGCCTGCTGGGTCTCGTTCATCGACTCCCAGAGGTCGAGGTTGATCATCAGGTCGAACAGGGTCGACTGCTGGTGCCAGCCGGGGAAGTAGTAGTGGCTGGCGACCTGGTAGAAGCCGAGGTTCAGGTCGATGGCGGGCATCGAGAACTCGGTCGCGTCGATGGTGCCCAGCTCCAGCGCCGGGAAGATGTCGCCGCCGGCCAGCAGCTGGGTCGACACGCCCATGCGCTCCATGACGCGGGCGCCGAGGCCGAAGAACCGCATCACCAGGCCGTTCAGGTCCTCGACCGACTCGATCGGCTCGCGGAACCAGCCCGAGGCCTCCGGCGCGATGATGCCGCAGATAACCGAGTGGATGTTGTAGCGGTGGTAGATCTCCTCGAACAGCTCCTGGCCGCCGCCGAAATAGTACCAGGCGAGGTATTCGCCCGACTCCGGCCCGAACGGCACGGCGCCGAACAGGGCCAGGGCCGGCTCGATTCCGATCCAGTAGCCGGGCGTCGACCAGCCGGCGTCGACGGCGCCGGTGGAGACCGCGTCGAAGACTTCGAGGGCCGGCATCAGCTCGCCGGGCTCGTAGAAGGTGAGCTCGATATCGCCGCCGGAAACCAGCCCCACCTGGTCGGCGATGCGGATGCCGAGCGTGCCGAGCTGCGTCAGCGAGCCCGGATAGGTTGATGCCATGGCCATTTCGATGGACTGCGCCTGGACGCCGGTCGTGCCGGTCGCCGCCAGTCCGGCGGCCAAGATCGTCGACGCCATGAGATGACGGAACTTCATCGCTAGATACCTCCCCAGTTCACGACCACGTAGGATTGTTTTCTTGCGCCCTGCCGGGCTTTGGCGTGGCCGTCTGCCGCGTATGGCTCGGCAGGACGTTTGGCAGCCTATGGAGACTCAAGGGGGAGGACAAGGCCTAAACGGCTCAATTGCGTGTCTTTTTCGGTAGTGGTCATACCGGTTGCACAGTTCTTGTGCACACCGGCCGACTATTCGTGGACCTGCCAAAGAAAGAACGCGACGATCCCCAGTATTACGATCCATTCCATGGCGTCAGCTCCTTGCGCGAGGGGGCCGGGTCGCCGCTCAGGCGGCCTGGCGAATGTCGAGATTGTCCCAGACATCGGCCAGGGCGTCGACCAGGCGGTCCATCTGCCGGTCGTCGTGCAGCGGCGTCGGCGTGATGCGCAGCCGCTCGGTGCCGCGCGGCACGGTCGGGGAGTTGATCGGCTGCACGTAGATGC
>JAVKFF010000121.1:0-26037 GCA_040226215.1 Azospirillaceae bacterium | reverse complement strand
GCCCTCGACGACCGCGAGCGGACGCGGTCCCTGGCCTCGGTGCGGCGGGCCCGCGAGCGCGAGCGCCAGCGCATGACCGACGACGAGGAGAACGTGAAGTTCTCCCGCGACGTCGTGGTGCCTGAGACCATCACCGTCCAGGAACTGGCCAACCGCATGGCGGAGAAGGCCAGCGACGTCGTCAAGTCGCTCATGAAGATGGGCATGATGGCGACCATCAACCAGACCATCGACGCCGACACCGCCGAGCTGGTGGTGCAGGAGTTCGGCCACCGCGTCCGGCGCGTGGCGGAGTCCGACGTCGAGCTCGGCATGCGCGGCGAGGACGACGATCCGACCGCCCTGTCGGCGCGGCCGCCGGTGGTCACGGTCATGGGTCACGTCGACCACGGCAAGACCTCGCTGCTCGACGCGATCCGCAACGCCGACGTGGCAGCCGGCGAGGCCGGCGGCATCACCCAGCACATCGGCGCCTACCAGATCCAGATCCCGTCGGGTGACAAGATCACCTTCATCGACACCCCGGGTCACGAGGCGTTCACCGAGATGCGGGCGCGCGGCGCCAACGTCACGGACATCGTCATCCTGGTGGTGGCGGCCAATGACGGCGTCATGCCGCAGACGGTGGAGGCGATCCGCCACGCCCGCGCGGCAGCCGTGCCGATCATCGTCGCCATCAACAAGTGCGACCTGCCCGACGCCAATCCGCAGCGGGTCAAGGAAGAGCTGCTGCAGCACGAGGTGGTGGTCGAGGACATGGGCGGCGAGGTGCAGGCCGTCGAGGTCTCGGCCAAGACCCATGACGGGCTGGACACGCTCGAGGAGGCGATCCTGCTGCAGGCGGAGCTGCTCGAGCTCAAGGCCAATCCCGACCGGCCGGCCGAGGGCTCGGTCATCGAGGCCAAGCTGGAGCGCGGCCGCGGCTCGGTCGCCACCGTGCTGGTGCAGCGCGGCACCCTGCGCCAGGGCGACATCTTCGTCTCCGGCGCGGAATGGGGCCGCGTGCGCGCGCTGGTCGACGACCGGGGCGAGCAGATCCCCGAGGCCGGCCCGTCCAAGCCGGTGGAGGTGCTGGGCCTGCAGGGCACGCCGATGGCCGGCGACGATTTCGTCGTCGTGGAGGACGAGGCCCGGGCCCGCGAGGTGGCCGAGTACCGCGAGCGCAAGCGGCGCGACGCCGATCAGGTGGCAAGCTCCCGCGGCACGCTGGAGCAGATGTTCGAGCAGGCCAAGAAGGGCGAGGTCAAGTCGCTGCCCATCGTCATCAAGGGCGATGTGCAGGGCTCGGTCGAGGCCATCGTCGCCTCGCTCAACAAGCTGGTCGAGGACGAGGACGAGCTCGACGTCCGGGTGCTGCACGCGGCGGTCGGCGCGATCAACGAATCCGACATCACGCTGGCGGCATCGACCGGGGCGCTGATCATCGGCTTCAACGTCCGCGCCAACCCGCAGGCCCGCGATGCCGCCAAGCGCGACGGCGTGGAGATCCGCTACTACAGCGTGATCTACAACGTCATCGACGATGTGCGAAACGCGCTCTCCGGCCTGCTGGCGCCGACGCGCCAGGAGAACTTCATCGGCTACGCCGACATCCGCGAGGTGTTCAGCATCACCAAGGTCGGCAAGGTGGCCGGCTGCATGGTCACCCAGGGCGTGGTGCGCCGGGGTGCCGGCGTGCGCCTGATGCGCGACAACGTGATCGTGCACGAGGGCAAGCTGAAGACGCTCAAGCGCTTCAAGGACGAGGTCCGCGAGGTGCGCGAGGGCTATGAATGCGGCATGGCGTTCGAGAACTACGACGACATCAAGGTCGGCGACGTGATCGAGTGCTACGAGGTGGAGGAGGTCCGGCGCGAGCTGTGATCCCGGGCGCCGGCGTCCGGCGCCCATCCCCATCTCCTTTGCCGCCGACGTGATCGCCGGAAAGACGATCGCCTGAAGGACCTGCGCCCTTCCCGGATGTCCGATCCGCCGGGAAGGGCGTGACAGGAGAGACACATGACCGACAATTCCGCCAAGATGCCCTCCCAGCGGCAGCTGCGGGTCGGCGAGGAAATTCGCCACGTCCTGGCCGAGCCGCTGCTGCACGGCCAGCTGCGCGACCCCGAACTCGACGGTGTCTCGATCACCGTGAGCGAGGTGCGCGTCAGCCCCGACCTGAAGAACGCCACCGCCTTCGTCATGCCGCTGGGAGGCGGCCATGCCGAGGACGTGGTCGGCGCGCTCAACCGCGCCGCGCCCTATCTGCGCGGCCTGGTGGCGCGCAGCGTCCGGCTGCGCCATGCCCCGCGACTGGGCTTCCGGCTCGACACCTCCTTCGAGGAGGGCCAGAAGATCGACCGCCTGCTGGCGTCGGCGTCGGTGCGCCGCGATGTCGGCGAGGGCGATGGCCACACCGGTGACGATGGCGGCGGCGATGGCGGCGGCGATGGCGGCGATGGGCCGTCGGACGGGAAGGATTGAGCCGATGGCGCGACGCCGCAAGGGCCGCCCGGTCAACGGCTGGCTGAACCTCGACAAGCCGGCCGGCCTCACCTCGACCGAGGCGCTGGGAAAGGTGAAGCGCCTGGTGCAGCCGCAGAAGGCGGGCCATGGCGGCACGCTCGACCCGCTGGCGACCGGGGTGTTGCCGATCGCGCTGGGCGAGGCGACGAAGACCGTCGCCCATGCCATGGACTCCGACAAGGACTACCGCTTCGTCCTGACCTGGGGGGCGGAAACCGACACGCTGGACGCCGAGGGCAAGGTGGTGGCGACGAGCGACGTCCGCCCGGGACCCGACGAGATCGAGGCGGCGCTGGGCGGCTTCATCGGCGCGCAGATGCAGGTGCCGCCGGCCTACTCGGCCATCAAGGTGGGCGGCGAGCGGGCCTACGATCTCGCCCGCGACGGGGAGGTCGTGGAGATCGCCGCGCGGCCCGTCTGGATCGAGCGGCTGGAACTCCTCGACGCGCCATCGGCGGACCAGGCCGCGTTCTTCATGACCTGCGGCAAGGGCACCTATGTACGCGCCCTGGCGCGCGATCTGGCCCGGGCGCTTGGTGCCCACGCGCATGTCTCAAGCCTGATCCGCACCCGCGTCGGGGTCTTTTCCCTTGACGATGCGGTCAGTTTGGATCAATTAGCCGCCCTGTCCGAGCGATCGGACACCGATAGCGTGCTTCTGCCCGTCGACGCGCCGCTGGACGACATCCCGGCGGTGGACCTGACGGCAGAGGAAGCGCACCGCATGCGGTGCGGCCAGCCGGTCTCCCTTCTCAGGCGATCCGACGCCCAGCGGCTGCTGGGCCTGGATCTCGATTTGACGGGTGGCGAGATCATCGTGCTGACCAGGGACGCGGGCAAGCCCGTGGCGCTGGCGAGGCTCGAGGCCGGACAGCTTCAGCCGGTGCGCGTGCTCAATGTGTGAGGCCGGGTCGTCCGGTCCAGAGCCACGCCCACAGACCCGTCACGGGATCCGATGTCGTGCGAGAGGATAGAAGACGTCATGTCGATCACGGCTGACCGCAAGCAGGAACTCATCCAGGAATATGCCCGGGCCGAGGCCGATACCGGCTCTCCCGAGGTGCAGGTGGCGATCCTCACGGAACGCATCGGCAACCTGACCGAGCACATGAAGGCGAACCACAAGGATTTTCACAGCCGGCGCGGCCTGCTGATGATGGTGGGCCGCCGCCGCCGCCTGCTCGATTATCTGAAGCGCAAGGACCGGGGCCGCTACGAGGCCGTGGTCAAGAGCCTGGGCCTGCGCCGCTAAGGCATGCTCCGTACTGGCTCGACCGGGATGGCATCGACAGCCGTCCAAACGACATACCCACATCCGCTCGACCCCGGCCAGCCGGCCGGGCAGGCGGCAGGCATCACCGTTCGGCCGCTGGCCGGCGGAGGGTGACCTCGATCCAACGCCGTTCCTCCCGCCGGAGGGGCGGCGTTGTTCATTTCCGGGACCGCGCGAATAGGTCCCGCCGGCGAATTCCGGTCCGCGGCGCGTGCAGGGCGACAAGCCCTGTCGCCGAGGTCCGCATGACGATCGCCGCCAGGGGGCAGCAACGGCTTGACGTGAAGCGACAAGGCCCCCGCCCGCATTCGCCCAATCCGGGGCGACGGGTATCCGACAGAAGGAAGACTTGAATGTTCAACGTTTACCGCAAGGAAGTCGACTGGGGCGGACGCCCGCTGATCCTGGAGTCGGGCAAGATCGCCCGCCAGGCCGACGGCGCCGTCATGGCGACCTATGGCGAGACCGTGGTGCTGTGCACCGTGGTCGGCGCCCCGCCGCGCCCCGGCATCGATTTCTTCCCGCTCACCGTCCACTACCAGGAGAAGACCTTCGCCGCGGGCAAGATCCCCGGTGGCTTCTTCAAGCGCGAGGGCCGGCCGACCGAGAAGGAGGTGCTGACCTCGCGCCTGATCGACCGGCCGATCCGTCCGCTGTTCGCCGACGGCTTCAAGAACGAGGTGCAGGTGATCTGCACCGTGCTGAGCCACGACCTGGAGAACGATCCCGACGTCGTCGCGATGATCGGCGCCTCGGCCGCGCTGACCATCTCCGGCCTGCCCTTCCTCGGCCCCATCGGCGCCGCCCGGGTCGGCTACATCAACGGCGACTACGTGCTCAACCCGCGCCGGGACGAGATGCCGCTCAGCGATCTCGACCTGATCGTCGCCGGCACCCAGGAAGGCGTGCTGATGGTCGAGTCCGAGGCCCAGGAGCTCTCCGAGGAGATCATGCTGGGCGCGGTCAATTTCGGCCATGAGCAGATGCAGAAGGTGATCGACACGATCATCGACCTGGCAGAGCTCTGCGCCAAGGATCCCTGGGACGTCGCGCCGCCGGCGCCGGAATTCGCCGCGGTGCTGGAGAAGTTCAAGGCGGCCTATGCCGACCGCCTCACCGAGGCCTACACGATCACCGTCAAGCAGGACCGCTACGCCGCGATCGACGCCATCAAGGCCGAGGCGCTGCAGAGCCTGGGCGACAACGAGGCCGAGCTGGCGGTCGCCGGCAGCGTCTTCAAGAAGCTCGAGAGCGCGGTCGTGCGCGGCAACATCCTGGCCGGCAAGGACCGTATCGACGGCCGCACCACCAAGGACATCCGCCAGATCGTGGCGGAGGTCGGCGTGCTGGACCGCAGCCACGGCTCGGCCCTGTTCACCCGTGGCGAGACCCAGGCGCTGGTCGTCGCCACGCTGGGTACCGGCCAGGACGAGCAGATCGTCGATGCGCTCGAGGGCGAGTTCCGCGAGCATTTCATGCTGCACTACAACTTCCCGCCCTATTCGGTGGGCGAGGCCGGCCGCCTCGGCTCGCCGGGGCGCCGCGAGATCGGCCACGGCAAGCTGGCCTGGCGCGCCATCCGGCCGCTGCTGCCCAAGAAGGAGGAGTTCCCCTACACCATCCGCGTGGTCTCGGAGATCACCGAGTCGAACGGCTCCTCCTCCATGGCCACCGTGTGCGGCACCTCGCTGTCGCTGATGGACGCGGGCGTGCCGCTGGCGCGACCGGTCGCCGGCATCGCCATGGGCCTGATCAAGGAGGGCGACAAGTTCGCCGTGCTCTCCGACATCCTGGGCGACGAGGACCATCTCGGCGACATGGACTTCAAGGTCGCCGGCACCGAGGAAGGCGTGACCTCGCTGCAGATGGACATCAAGATCACCTCCATCACGCCGGCGATCATGAAGCAGGCGCTGGAGCAGGCGCGCGACGGCCGCATCCACATCCTGGGCGAGATGTCCAAGGCGCTGACCGATGCCCGCGGCGACGTCTCCCAGCACGCGCCGCGCATCACCACCTTCTCGATCCCGGCGGACAAGATCCGCGAAGTGATCGGCACCGGCGGCAAGGTGATCCGCGAGATCACCGAGACCACCGGCGCCAAGGTGGATATCGGCGATGACGGCGTGATCAAGGTGGCCGCCGTCGACGCCGAGGCCGCGCAGAAGGCGATCGACTGGATCAAGAGCATCGTGGCGGAGCCCGAGGTCGGCGTGATCTACACCGGCCGCGTGGTCAAGGTGGTCGATTTCGGCGCCTTCGTGAACTTCCTCGGCCCCAAGGACGGCCTCGTCCACATTTCCGAGCTGGCGCCGCGCCGGGTCGGCAAGGTGACCGACGTGGTCAACGAGGGCGACTCGGTGAAGGTCAAGGTCCTCGGCTTCGACGACCGCGGCAAGGTCAAGCTGTCGATGAAGATGGTCGACCAGGAGACCGGCGAGGAGATCGACCCGGCGGCCTGAAGCCGGGACAGATCAGATAAGGGCGATCCCAGCGCCCGAAACGACGAGGGCGGCTCCGAAAGGGGCCGCCCTTTTTCGTGTCGCCTACCGGGCCCCTGCGTCGTCGCCCGCCCGGTCATTAATGCATTGAAAAATAGTTCTTTTCCACGTCGTCTCCGCGAAAGCGGGGATCCAGTCCGGGCCGGCGGGCCGCGCCGAACCTGGATTCCCGCTCGAGCCGGGAACGACAGCAAAACCGTACGCGTGGAGGGCTCCCTGCGCCCGCCGGCTCGGCCTCTGCGCTTTGGTCTAGCATTTTCCGTAAATTCAATGTTCTTCGAGCCGCGCGTGGTAGGCTGGAGGACTTCGGGGACCCATAACAACGATAACCATAAGGAAGCGTCCCAATGCCGATCTGGATCACGCAAGGCAGTTTCACCAGCGACACGCTGAAGAGCTTCGTGGCGAAGCCAGAAGATCGCCGCGCCGCCATCGCGGACCTGATGGCCGCGTCGGGCGCACGTCTGATCGATTACTACGTCACCTTCGGGGAGTATGACTTCCTCATCATCGCCGAGGGCGAGAAGCCGGTCGACGTGCTCGCGGCGCTGCTGACCGCCGGGGCTAGTGGCACGGTCTCCAGTCTCCGGACCACGATGGCGGTCAGCACCGCGGAGGCCAAGCAGGCCATGGAGAAGGCCCAGACTGTGGCCAAGAGCTTCCGGCCCGCCGGCGGCTGATATCGCGCCAGGCGACCGGGCGGACGTGCCGCGGGTCGGTCAGAGCCCAAGCACGTCCGCCATGGTGTAGAGACCCGGGCGCTGGCCGTGGGCCCAGAAGGCGGCGCGCATGGCGCCGCGGGCGTAGATGGCGCGGTTGGAGGCCTTGTGGGTCAGCTCCAGCCGCTCCCCCTCGGCGGCGAAGATCACGGTGTGGTCGCCCACCACGTCGCCGCCGCGCAGGGTGGCGAAACCGATGGCGCCCTCGCGCCGGGGGCCGGTCTCGCCCTGGCGCGCGAAGACGCCGGCCTCGTCCAGCGTGGTCCCGCGCCCCTCCGCGGCGGCGCGGCCGAGGCCGAGCGCCGTGCCCGACGGCGCGTCGCGCTTCAGGCGGTGGTGCATCTCCAGGATCTCGATGTCGTAATCGGGGCCGAGCGCGGCCGCCACCTTGGCCGTCAGCGCGAACAGCAGGTTCACGCCCAGGCTCATGTTCGGCGCCAGCACGATGGTCGTGTGCCGGGCGGCGATGGCGACCGCCTCCTCGTCCGCCCGGTCCAGGCCCGTCGTGCCGATGACGTGGATGGTCTTGCCCTGGGCGGCGAGGCCGGCATGCTCCACGGTCGCGGCCGGGCTGGTGAAGTCGATCACCGCGTCGGCGTCGGCGAACAGCACCACCGGGTCCTCGCTCACCCGCACGCCGCAGGGATCGCGGCCGGCGATCAGGCCCGCATCCTGGCCGATGACCCCGCTTTCCGGCCGGTCGACGGCGCCGACCAGCTCGGCCCCCTCCCGGTCCAGAACCTCGCCGATCAACAGCCGGCCCATGCGGCCGCCCGCGCCCGTGATGCCGATCCTCATCGTCGTCCCGCTTCCTTGCTTCCCTTGCCGCCGGGCATCCCCCGCCGCCGGTTCCATGACAGCCGAATTCGGGAGAATGGCCCCAGGCTTGCCGCTAGTCCACCCGCACGCCGCGGCCGAGCCGCTTCTCGATGCGCGCCTGCACCACCTCGAAGCAGGCCGACAGCGCCCAGTAGATCACTGCCGCGGCGATCAGCATCTCCATGTACCTGAACTCGGCCCGGCCATGGGTGCGGGCGAGATACATCAGCTCCCACACCCCCATGACGGAGACGAGGGAGGAATCCTTCAGCATCGAGATGAACTGGTTGCCGGTCGGCGGGATCACCAGGCGCAGGGCCTGCGGCAGGATGACGAGGCGCATCACCAGCCAGCGCCGGAGGCCGAGCGCCAGGGCCGCCTCCCACTGCTCCTTGGGGATCGCCAGGATGCCGGCGCGGAAGATCTCCGCCAGATAGGCGCCGTAGCCCAGCGACAGGGCGATGACGCCGGCCGGCACCGCGTCGATGACGATGCCGATCTGCGGCAGGCCGAGATAGATCAGCATCACCTGGAGCAGCAGCGGCGTGCCGCGGAAGAAGGAGGTGTAGAAGGTGGCGACGCCGAAGAACAGTCCGTGGCTCGACAGCCGGGCCAGGGCGGCGACGAGCGCGATCGAGCAGGCGCAGAAGATCGAGACGAAGGAGACGAACAGCGTCATCGCCGCGCCCTGCAGGAAGCCATTGCGCAGTTCCAGGCCGAGCAGGAAGGGCGCGCGCTCCCAGATGAAGGCGTAGGACAGGTCGAAGCTGGCGGCGAAGACGACGAAGAGCGCGAGCAGCTCGGCCCAGGCCACGGCCACCTGCTGCCGGAACGGCAGCCGGCGGATCAGCACGGCATTGCCCATCAGCAGCGCCGCCAGGGCGAGCGCGAGGGCGAGATTGGCGAGGCCGGTCCAGCCGCTGGCGCCCAGTTCGGCCGCGACGTCTGCGCCCAGCAGGGGCGTCAGCCAGGCGCCGTTGAGGAGGGCGGTCAGCGCGACCAGGATCGTGGCGTAGCGCAGCGCTGGCCGGGCCCACAAGGCGGCGATCGCGGCCATGGCGGCGGTGACGAGGCGGTCCATCAGCATGCGTCCATCGGCGTTGCGTCCTTCGCCAGCGGCGGGTCTCGACGAACCGCGGATCGCATCGCGGCGGCGCCATCACCTGTCCGAGCTACGTTGACTTCCTGGCGCGCAGGCGCACCATCGGCGGTCTCGATCTCTTTGCCCTGTCGCAACCCAAGGAGCAATCCGCCATGTCCCTGCGTTCCCTGCTCGCCGCCGCCACCGCCCTCGCCGCGCTTGGCCCCGCCCTCGCCGCCGCCGGCGAAACCCTCGACCGGGTGCTGTCGACCGGTGTCCTGACCGGCGCCTCCTTCGACGGCTATCCGCCGATCGCCTTCCTCAACGAGAACAACGAGTTCGACGGCTTCGACGTCGACGTTCTGGAGGCGATCGCCGAGCGCCTGGGCGTGGAAACGGCCATCGTCACCCCGTCCTGGGAGGCACAGGTCGCCGGCAACTGGGCCGGCCGCTGGGACATCGCCGTGGGCTCGATGACGCCGACCACCGCGCGGGCGGAAGTGCTCGATTTCCCGGGCATCTACTACTACACGCCCGCCGTCTTCGTGGTGCACGAGGACAGCGCCGTGACGACGGTCGAGGGGCTGAGCGGCCTGGCGCTCGGCGCCTGCGCGGCCTGCTCGACCGAGGACTATCTGAATCACGATCTGGTGATCGACGCCATCGGCGTGCCGGCCTTCGACTACGCGGTCGAGCCTGGCGAGATCCGCACCTACGACAGCGACGGTCTTGCCTATGACGATCTGCGCCTGGGCGATGGCGTGCGCCTCGACGCGGTCTTGACCAACCTGCCCACCGCCCGGGAGGCGATCGCCAACGGCTATCCCTTCCGCATCCTCGAGCCGGCCGTGTTCCACGAGCCGCTGGCCGTTGCCGTCGACCAGGGCGATCCGGAGTTCACCGCCGAGATCGCCCGCATCATCGAGGAGCTGCATGCCGACGGCACCTTGAGCCGGCTGTCCGAGCAATGGCTGGGCGCGGACATGACGCGCCCAGAATAGAAGGCGCAATCGCCCTCCGGTCGGTCCGGGTTGGCAATTCTGTCACCACAGGGTGCTTTCTTGAGCGGCATGTTTGGGGTTAGCCTTTCAGCGCTGAAGAGCCGAAAAGCGCGGAACGGGCCCTGTCCGCAACCGCCCGAACGAGGAGCGCCATGCCGACCCGGACCGATCAGTACAAGGTCGAAGTCATCGACCGCGTCGTCTCCTACATCGAAAAGCGTCTGAAGAAGTCGAGGGCGGGCGACGCGGCGACCTTCGCCCGCGCCTTCTACCGCAACGTCCCCGCCGACGACCTGATGGGACGGGAGGCCGAGGACCTCTACGGCGCCGCGCTCGGTCTCTGGCAGTTCGGCGAGACCCGCACGCCCGGACAGGCCAAGGTGCGGGTCTTCAACCCGTCCTACGAAACCCATGGCTGGCACACCGGCCATACCGTGATCGAGATCGTCAACGACGACATGCCGTTCCTGGTCGATTCGATCTCGGCCTCGCTCAGCCGCCAGGGGCTGAGCGTGCATCTGATCATTCATCCGATCATGCACGTGGTGCGGGACGCCGATGGCGTGCTCCGCGGCTGCGCCGACGTCGCCCGGAAAGATGCCGGCCAGGCAAAGTCCGGCCAGGTCAAATCCGGCCAGGTCAAATCCGGCCAGTCGAAATCCGGCCAGGCGACATCCGACAAGGCGACATCCGACAAGGGCGAGGTCCACCGCGAGAGCTTCATGCATATCGAGGTGGACGAGCAGTCCGGCAAGGCAACGCTCGACGCCATCGCCGCCACGCTGGAGGCGGCGCTGGCCGATGTGCGCGCCGCGGTCGAGGACTGGCGGGCGATGCGCGAGCGCCTGGGTGACACGATCGAGCGTCTGCGCCGGGCCGGCGCGACGCTCGGCGGCGTCGACAAGGCGGATGTGGAGGAGGTGGTCGCCTTCCTCGAATGGCTGGACGACGACCATTTCACCTTCCTGGGCTGTCGCCGCTACCTCTTCAAGCGGAAGGGCGGCAAGACCACCATGACGGTGGACCCGGACTACGGGCTGGGTGTCCTGCGCGATCCCGACCTGCAGCTCTTCGAGGGGCTGCGCCGCGGCTTCCATCGGTTGCCGCCGGAGATCCAGGCGACGCTGACCGCGCCGTCGCTCATGCTGGTCAACAAGTCCAGCCTTCTGTCCACCGTGCATCGCGCGGTGCAGATGGACACCATCATCCTCAAGGAGGTCGACGACAAGGGGGTGGTGACCGGGGAGGTCGCCTTTGTCGGCCTCTTGACCTCGGTCGCCTACAACCGCTCGGCCCGCGACATCCCCTATTTGCGCCGCAAGGTGGCCCGCTGCCTCGACGCCGCCGGCTTCGACCCGCGCAGCCATGACGGCAAGGCGCTGGCGCACATCCTCGACACCTACCCGCGCGACGAACTCTTCCAGATCTCCGACGAGGGGCTGCTGCACACCGCGCTGGGCATTCTCGGCCTGGCGGAACGGCCGCGCACGGCGCTGTTCGTGCGCAAGGACCCGATCGGCCGCTTCGTCTCGGTGCTGATCTATGTGCCGCGCGACCACTACGACACCGATTACCGGCTGAAGGCGCAGCGCATCCTCGCCGGCGCCTATGACGGCGAGGTCCGCGCCTTCTACGCCCAGCTCACCGAGGGGGTGCACGCCCGGCTGCACCTGATCGTCAAGACCGCGCCGGGGCAGATCCCGGAAGTGGAGACCGCGGAGCTGGAGCAGGCGCTGATCGAGGCGGGACGGACCTGGGCCGACCATCTGCAGGAGGCGCTGATCGAGGCCAAGGGCGAGGTCGCCGGCCTCAAGCTGTTCAAGCGCTACGGCGGCGCCTTCGCGAGCTTCTACCGCGACAACACGGTGGCGCATGCGGCCATCTTCGACATCGACCGCATCGAGGAGGTGATCGCGACCGGCCATCTCGGCCTCAACCTCTACCGGCCGATCGAGGCCAGCGACGACGAGGTGCGCTTCAAGCTCTATCACCTCGGCAACCCGATCCCGCTGTCCGACGTGCTGCCGATGCTGGAGCACATGGGCCTCAAGGTGATCTCGGAGAACCCCTATCAGGTCCGCGCCGCCGATGCCGATCCGGTCTGGATCCACGACTTCGCCATGCAGACCCGCGAAGGCAGTCCGGTCGATCTGGAGACCGTTCGGCCGCTGTTCCAGGACGCCTTCGGACGCATCTGGAACGGCGAGATCGAGGATGACGGCTTCAACCGCCTGGTCATCGGCGCCAACCTGAACGGCCGCCAGGTGACGCTGCTGCGTGCGATCGCCAGATATCTCCGCCAGGCGCGCATCCAGTACAGCCAGGATGCCATGGAGGACACGCTGGCGCGCAATGCCGACGCCGCCTCGATGATCGTCGACGCCTTCGCCGCCCGTTTCGACCCCGAGGTCGACGAGCAAGACCGGATGGAACGACAGGACGCCATCGGCGAGGCCTTCGAGCGCTTCCTCGACGGCGTCGCGAACCTGGACGAGGACCGCATCCTCAGGCGTTTCTACAACGTCGTGACCGCCACGCTGCGCACCAACTACTACCAGAGCCAGGACCACGCGGGCGAGCGCCGGAAGTCGGAGAACGCGCGGCCCAAGGGCTACATCTCCTTCAAGCTGGCCAGCCGGCTGATCGACGACCTGCCGCTGCCGCGCCCCTGGGTCGAGGTCTTCGTCTACTCGCCGCGGGTCGAGGGCATCCACCTGCGCGGCGGCCGGGTGGCGCGCGGCGGCATCCGCTGGTCGGACCGGCGGGAGGATTTCCGTACCGAGATCCTCGGCCTGATGAAGGCGCAGATGGTGAAGAACGCGGTCATCGTGCCGGTCGGCTCCAAGGGCGGCTTCGTGGTCAAGCAGCCGCCGCCGCGCGCCGCCGGGCGCGAGGCGGTGCAGGCGGAGGGCATCGCCTGCTACCGCATCCTCATGCAGGGCCTGCTCGACATCACCGACAACATCGTCAAGGACGCGATCGTGCACCCGCCGCAGGTGGTGCGCCACGACGAGGACGATCCCTATCTGGTGGTCGCCGCCGACAAGGGCACGGCCACCTTCTCCGACATCGCCAACGCGATCAGCCGCGACTACGGCTTCTGGCTCGACGACGCCTTCGCCTCCGGCGGCTCGGAGGGCTACGACCACAAGAAGATGGGCATCACCGCCCGTGGCGCCTGGGAATCGGTGAAGCGCCATTTCCGCGAGATGGGCACCAACACCCAGGCGCATGAGTTCGCCGTCGCCGGCGTGGGCGACATGTCGGGCGACGTCTTCGGCAACGGCATGCTGCTGTCCAAGACCATCCGCCTGGTGGCCGCCTTCAACCATCTGCACATCTTCATCGACCCGAACCCGGACGCGGCCAGCAGCTTCGAGGAGAGGAAGCGGCTGTTCGAGCTCGCCCGCGGCTCCTGGGACCAGTATGACGGCCGCCGCATCTCCAAGGGCGGCGGCGTGTTCGAGCGCACCGCCAAGGAGATCAAGCTCACCCCGGAGATCAAGGCGCTGCTCGGCCTAGAGGTCGACAGGCTGACGCCGAACTCGCTGATCACGGCGATCCTCAGGGCGCCGGTCGATCTGATGTGGTTCGGCGGCATCGGCACCTATGTGAAGGCGACGCATGAGAGCCATGGCGAGGTCGGCGACAAGGCCAATGACAGCCTGCGGATCAACGCCCGGGAACTGCGCGCCAAGGTGATCGGCGAGGGCGCCAATCTCGCCGTCACCCAGGACGGCCGCATCGAGGCGGCCAAGGCCGGCGTGCGGTTGAACACCGATTTCATCGACAACTCGGCCGGCGTCGACTGCTCCGACCACGAGGTCAACATCAAGATCCTGCTTGGTCAGGTGGTGGCCAGCGGCGACCTCACCATGAAGCAGCGCAACCAGCTGCTCGAGCGCATGACCGACGAGGTCGCCGAGCTGGTGCTCCGGGACAACTATCTGCAGACCCAGGCGCTCACCATGGTGCTGGACGAAGCGCCGGAGCTGCTCGACCAGCACTCCCGGCTGATGCACACGCTGGAGAAGGAAGGCCGGCTCGACCGCGAGGTCGAACTGCTGCCAAATGACGAGGAGCTGACCGAGCGACTGGGCCGGCGCGAGGGCCTGACCCGGCCCGAGCTCGCCGTCCTGCTCTCCTACGCCAAGATCGCGCTCTACGACGCCATCCTGCAGAGCGGGCTGCCCGACGACGCCAGCCTGGCGCAGGACCTCATCCTCTACTTCCCGACGCCGATGCGCGAGAAGTTCGGCACGGTGATCCCCAGCCACCGGCTGCACCGGGAGCTGATCGCCACCTCGATCACCAACTCCATCGTCAACCGGGCCGGGCCGACCTTCGTCTCGGAGACCGCGGACCAGACCGGCGTGGGCCCGGCGGACATCGCCCGGGCCTATCTGATCGTGCGCGACAGCTTCGACCTGCGCGGCCTGTGGCTGGCCATCGAGAGCCTTGACAACAAGGTCGACGCGGCGGTGCAGACCACCATGCTGCGCTATATCCGCCGGCTGATCGAACGGGCGACCGCCTGGGTGCTGCGCCATGTCGGCGAGAACCTGGACGTGGGCCACCAGGTGGCGCATTTCCGCCCCGGCGTGGAGCACATCGACAAGCACCTCAACGAGGTGGTCTACGACCGTGCCCGCCAGGTCATCCTGGACCGCACCCGGGGGCTGAGCGAGGCCGGCGTGCCCAAGGTCATCGCCCGCAAGGTGGCGGCCCTGAACCTGATGGCTTCCGGCCTCGACCTCATGCATATCGCCGATACCGTCTCCTTCGACGTGAAGGATGTGGCACCGGCCTATTTCAAGCTCGGCGACAGGCTGGGCATCGCCTGGCTGCGCGACAGCGCCAAGCGCATGCCGTCGGGCAATCACTGGCAGAAGCAGGCCACGGCGGCGATCATCGACGATCTCTACGCCCTGCAGGCCGACCTCACGATCGGCGCGCTGTCCGGCGCCACGAAGAAATCAAAAGTACCCGACATGATGGCGGCCTGGATGGAACGCCGGTCGGCGCCGATCGAGCGGATCGATCAGCTTATGGCAGAACTGCGCGCCTTGGCGCATGTTGACGTCTCGATGCTCGCGGTGGCGAATCGCCGCCTGCGCGGCCTGATCAACGGGTGACCCGTCGGCAGACACAGGAGTGACCGAAACGATGAAGACCCTGCTCGCCCTCGCCATCGGCGGCCTGATGGCCGTCAGCGCCGCCAGTGCCCACGCGCAGATGCCGGGCCCGCCCATCGCGGCCGCCTCGCGCATCGCCATGCAGCACGCGCAGGAGACCGGCACCACGGTCTACGGCGTCACCGCAACCACGGTCGACTTCAACCGGGACGGCTACGACGAACTGTTCTCGATCTACTCGCTGAACAACCAGTTCTCCGTGCCGGTGGCCAGCTTCGTGGTCTACTTCACGGGCGGTCCCAGCGGTTTCCTGCCGCAGCAGCGCGTGCAGCTCGCCGGCACCTCGCCGCGCTTCGTGTCGAACGAGTTCGCGACCATCACCTTCTCCAGCCAGACGCCGCAGGGTCTGGTCAGCCAGACCTTCCAGGTGACGCCGTCCGGACTGGTGCCGAACTGATCCCGGCCTTAAGCCGGCGCGTGGCGGAGCGATGACCGTCGCCCCGCCCATCCGCGTGGCCGACCGGCGGGTCGGCATCGCCGCCTGGTGCCTGTTCGACTGGGCCAACTCGCCCTTCGGCACGGTGATCGAGACCTTCATCTTCTCGGTCTATTTCGCCACCGCCGTCTACGGCTCGCAGGACGCGGGCGCCTCCGCCTGGGCCTTCGCCATCGGCATTTCCGGCCTCGTCGTCGCGGTGCTGAGCCCGGTGCTGGGCGCCATCGCCGACCATACCGGCCGCCTCAAGCCCTGGATCCTGGTCCTCACCCTGCTCACCGCCACGTTGTCCGGGCTGCTCTGGTTCGTCGAGCCGGACGAGTCGTTCGTGATCTACGCGCTGGTCGTCGCCGGCGCCGGCACGGTGTGCTTCGAGCTGACGCTGGTCTTCTACAACGCGCTGCTGCCGGCCATCGCGCCGCCGGCCTATCTCGGCCGCATCTCCGGCTGGGCCTGGGGGCTCGGCTATGTCGGCGGGCTCGCCTGCCTGGTGGTGGCGCTGGTCGGCCTCGTCGGCCTGGACAGCGCCGGCGGCTTCCTGGGCGTGCCGACGGAAGGCGCCATGCACATCCGCGCCACCGCCCTCCTGGTCGCCGTGTGGATGGTGCTGTTCGCCGTGCCGATGTTCCTGCTCACCCGCGACGAGGCGCCCACGGGCGTCACCGCCAGCCAGGCGGTACGCCGCGGGCTCCGGCAACTGCGCCGCACGCTGACGGAAATCCGCCGTTACGGCAACATCGTGCGGTTCCTGATCGCCAGCGCCATCTACCGCGACGGGCTGGCGACCCTGTTCGCCGTCGGCGGCATCTTCGCGGGCACCGAGATGGGCATGTCCTTCCAGGAGATCCTGATCTTCGCCATCGGCCTCAACGTCACCGCCGGCCTGGGCGCCGCCGGTTTCGCCACGCTCGATGACCGCATCGGCTCCAAACGCACCATCCTGCTGGCCCTGATCGGCCTGATGGCCGCGGGCGTGCCGCTGCTGATGGCCACCAGCATCGAGGTCTTCATCGCGCTCGCCCTGGTGCTCGGCATCTTCATCGGGCCAGCCCAGGCGGCCAGCCGCTCGCTGATGGCCCGGCTTGCGCCGCCCGGCATGGAGACGGAGATGTTCGGGCTCTACTCGCTGACCGGCAAGTCGATCGCCTTCATCGGCCCGCTGATGTTCAGCCTGGTCACCCAGCTCTCCGGCAGCCAGCGGATCGGCATGCTGGTCATCGTCGTCCTGTTCCTGGTCGGCGGTGTGCTGCTGCTCTCGGTGCGCGACCCGCATCCGCGGGGGGCCGAGGGGGATACCGCGTGAGCGGCAAGCCTGCTAAACCGCACATCCCATGACCAGCGACCCGACGCCATCCGACACCGGTCCGGCCGCCGCGGCCCCGACCCGGCCGATCCGCGACCGCATCCTGTTCTTCCTGCTCTGGCTCAGGCGGCCCTTCCGCATCGCCAATTTCACGCCGTCGGGCAAGGCACTGGCCGAGGCCATGGTACGCGGCGTGCCCCGGGACCGCGACGGCGCGGTGGTCGAACTCGGCGGTGGCACCGGCGTCTTCACCGCCGCCCTGCTGGCCGCCGGGGTGAAACCCGCAGACCTGATCGTGGTGGAGCGGGAGAAGACCCTCTACGACCTGCTGGTCAAGCGCTTCCCGCAGATCAGCGTCGTCTACGGCGACGCCGGCGACATCTATGCGATCTCTCAGGCGGCGGGCCCGCGCGGGGTCAAGGCCGTGGTCTCCGGCCTGCCGATCCTGACCATGAGCGTGGCGTTGCAGACCGATATCGTCGGCGGCGCCTTCCGGGCGATGGACGATGACGGCGTCTTCATCCAGTTCACCTACACCCGCAAGTCGCCGGTGAAGCCGGAGGTGATCGCGGCGCTCGATCTGGAGTGCACGCTGGCGGAAAAGGTGCCGCGCAACGCGCCGCCGGCACGGGTCTACCACTACCGCCGGAAGGTCGCGGATGCTGAGGCGCCGTCAAACGGCTGACCGAGCCGCGGCGCCAGCCAGCTCCAGCTCACGCCGGCAGCCCGGCGGGCCCCGTCAGACCCCGCAATATTCGTCGTAGAGGAAGGTCATCAGCCGGGCGACGTCGGGCCTGGCCAGGCTGTAGTAGATCGTCTGACCGTCGCGCCGCGGCAGCACCAGACCCTCCTTGCGCATGCTCGAGAGCTGCTGCGAGACCGCCGTCTCCCGCATGCCGACCAGGCGCGCCAGCTCGCCGACCGACTTCTCGCCCTCCACCAGGTGGCACAGCATCAGGAGCCGCCCGGGATGGGACAGGGTCTTCATGAGGTCGGCGACGCCGGCGGCCGACTCCGCCATCTGCTTCATTTTCATACTTTCAAACTTATGAAGGTATGATTATATTGCATGCAGAGGACGAAACGGCAAGTCCGCACCGAACGCGGCGTTCACGAGGAATGCCGGCCCGGAGGCGGGGCCAAGACGACATTCGAGGAGGAGACATGACGAATCCCGTGGTCAAGGCGTTCTTCGACGAAGCCACCTTCACGATCACCTATGTGGTCCACGATCCCGACACGCGCCGGGCGGCGATCATCGACTCCGTGCTCGACTATGACCCGAAATCGGGCCGCACGTCGACGGACTCGGCCGACGCGGTCATCGCCTATGTGGGCGCGGAGGGCCTCACGGTCGACTGGCACCTGGAGACCCACGCCCATGCCGACCATCTCTCCGCCGCGCCCTATCTGAAGGCCAAGCTCGGCGGCAGGACCGGCATCGGCGAGCACATCCGTACCGTCCAGGGCGTCTTCAAGGGTGTCTTCAACGCCGAGAAGGCGTTCCGCACGGACGGCTCGCAGTTCGACCATCTCTTTTCCGACGGCAAGACCTTCCAGATCGGCGACATCGAGGCGCGGGTGATCCACACGCCCGGCCACACGCCGGCCTGCGTGACCTACCTGATCGGCGATGCCGGTTTCGTCGGCGACACCATCTTCATGCCCGATTTCGGCACCGCGCGCTGCGACTTCCCGGGCGGCGACGCCAAGACGCTCTACCACTCGATCCACGACCGTCTGTTCGCCCTGCCCGACGAGACGCGGCTGTTCATGTGCCACGACTACAAGGCGCCGGGCCGCGACGAATACGCCTGGGAGACCACGGTGGGCGAGGAGAAGGCCAGGAACGTCCAGGCCCATGCCGGCGTGGCGGAGGAGGAGTTCGTCTCCTGGCGCCAGGCCCGCGACAAGACCCTGGACATGCCGGTGCTGATCCTGCCCTCGGTGCAGGTGAACATGCGCGCGGGCGAGCTGCCGCCGCCGGAGGACAACGGCGTCAGCTATCTGAAGATTCCGGTCAACGCGCTCTGAGGCGCGGCCGATGAACGGGCGGCCGCCGGACGACGGTGGCCGCCATGGGAGGAGGAGGTCCCGATGTCGGAACCAAAGCGGCTGACGGCGGCGCTGTCGGTCATGCCCCAGCTCGACCCGGCCCAAGTGCCGGCGATGGCGGCCCGGGGCTTCAAGTCGATCGTCAACAATCGCCCGGACGGCGAGCAGGACGGCCAGCCGCGCTCGGCCGAGATCGAGGCGGCCGCCCGGTCTGCCGGCCTCGCCTATGCCCATCTGCCGGTGGTGCCCGGCAAGATCGGCGACGCGGATGTCGCGGCCTTCTCGGAACTGCTGACCGACCTGCCGGGCCCGGTGCTGGCCTTCTGCCGCACCGGCACCCGCTCGGCCAGTCTGTGGGCCCTGGGGCAGGCCGGTGATACGCCCTCCTCCGCCCTCATCGACACGGCCAAGGGGGCGGGTTACGACCTCTCGGGCCTGCGGCCCCGGCTGGAGGCGGCGCGCGCCGCGGTCGTCGTCAACCGTCCCGCCGGCGCGGTCGAGGCGCCGGCCGTCACCCATGACGTGCTGATCGTCGGCGGCGGCGCCGGCGGCATCGCCGTGGCGTCGAGCCTGGCGCGGCAGCGCCCCGGCCTCGACGTCGCCATCATCGAGCCGAGCGAGGTTCACCACTACCAGCCCGGCTGGACCCTGGTGGCGGCCAACGCCTTCCGGCTGGAGGACACGAGGCGCGACGAGGCGAGCCTGATCCCGCGCGGGGTGAAGTGGATCCGCGCCGCCGTCGCCGGCTTCGAGCCCGAGCACGACCGCGTCGTGCTGGAGGACGGCGAGCGCGTCGGCTACCGGCAACTCGTCATCGCCCCGGGCTTGAAGCTGAACTGGGCCGGCATCGAGGGCCTCGCCGACACGCTCGGCCGCAACGGGGTGACGAGCAACTACCATGTCGGCCTGCAGCCCTATACCTGGGAGCTGCTGAGCGGCCTGAAGCGCGGCACGGCGCTGTTCACCCAACCGCCGATGCCGATCAAATGCGCCGGCGCGCCTCAGAAGATCATGTATCTCGCCTGCCACCACTGGGAGCGGGCGGGCGTGCTGAAGGACATCGCGGTCGAGTTCGACAACGCCGGCGCCGTGCTGTTCGGCGTCAAGGAGTTCGTGCCGCCGCTGATGGACTATGTCGGGCGCTACGGCATCGACCTCGCCTTCAATTCCAACCTCGTCGCCATCGACGGCCCGGCGAAGAAGGCAGTCTTCGAGGTGACCGATGCGGATGGCGGCAAGAGCCGGGTCGAGAAGTCATTCGACATGATCCATGTCACGCCGCCGCAGATCGCCCCCGACTTCGTGCGCGCGAGCCCGCTGGCGGCGGAAAGCGGCTGGCTGGCCGTCGACCAGGAGACACTGCGCCACCCGACCTATGACAATGTCTACGGCGTCGGCGACGTGGTCTCCGCACCCAACGCCAAGACCGCCGCGGCGGTGCGCAAGCAGTCACCGGTGGTCGTGCACAACGTGCTGCGCGCGCTGGACGGCAAGGCGCCCGATGCCGTCTACGACGGCTACGGCTCCTGCCCGCTGGTGGTCGAGCGCGGCCGGGTGATCCTGGCGGAGTTCGGCTATGGCGGAAAGCTCATGCCGACCTTCCCCTTCGACCAGACGAAGCCGCGCCGCTCCATGTGGCTGCTGAAAACCAGGCTGCTGCCCTGGCTCTACTGGGACGTGCTGTTCCGGGGCCGCGAATGGGGCGCGAAGCCGACGCTGAAGAAGACGGCATAGGCGGTCGGCGACCGCGACGGCGACAAGAAGGACGGCGCCCAGCGCGGCGATCCGGACCAGCACGTCCGGCCAGATCTGTGCCGCCACTAGACGTCGGCCCTGCCCGGCTCGATCGCCACCACCCGGCCGCGCGGTTCCCCCGATGCCGCATCGACGCCGACCAGTCCCTGGGGGTCGCGCAGCAACCGGGTGCGTGACGGGGCCTCGGCGTCCCGCCAGCGCACCTCGTAGCAATCCCGTTCCGCGGCGACAGGTGCCCAGCTGCCCCGGCGCTCCCTGCCGTCGGCGAGGACGGCACGGGCCTGGCCGTCCGCGCCATAGTGAAACACGGCCTCGCCACCCGGCAGGGCAAACCGGACCAGCGCCCCGGACAAGGATTCGATAAGCGTGAGGGGGGTGTCGGCCAAAGTCGCCTCCATTAGTCAGGTATCCTGACTATCTGATCGTACGGCCCGATTGTCAAGTGACCTGACCAACCGGGCAGCCTATAGTCCGCACATGACCGACGACCAGCCAGGCCCCCCTCCCGCGCACATCGGCTGGGCGCTATGGGAGGCGCTGGAGGCGTGGATGGACCGCTTCGTCCGCGCCCTGCGGGCGGCCGGCTTCCCGGAGATCACCGTGGCGCGGGCGCGCCTGCTCGGTCACCTCGACCGGCAGGCCGGCGTGCGGCTGGTCGACCTCGCCGCCGCCATGGACGTCAGCAAGCAGTCCGCCGCCCAGATGGTCGACGAACTGGTGGCGCTCGGCCTGCTGGCGCGGCAGCCCGATTCCCTGGACGCGCGGGCGAAGCGTATCGTCTTCGCGCCGCGCGGCCGGCTTTTCCTGGCCGCGGCGGACCGGATCAAGCGACGGATCGACGACGACCTCGCCACGGTGTTGACCGGCACGGATCTGGAGCGGCTTGGCGACACGCTGAACCGGCTGCGGGACCGCCTGAGCGACCGGCCGGCCGATCGATGACCTGTGACCGCGTGCGCCGCCGTCAGAAGCGCCAGGTGGCGCCGATCAGCGGGCCGCTGAGGCTGACATCCAGACGGGTGCCGCCGTCGTCGTAGTCGACCGCCAGGTAGCGGTACCCGGCCGACAGGAAGAGGCTGTCGGTGAGGGCGTAGTTCACCGTGGCGACGATTTGGAAGGTGAAGTCCGAGCCGGCGCCGAAGCCACCGAAATCGGCATAGGCGAGCAGCGACCAGTCGGGCGCCAGGGTTATGTTGGCCCGGGCCGCCAGGATCGGGTCGACGAAGCTCTCCTCCGCCGACACCGCGAGGCCCGCGAGCGGTACCGCGACGGAACCCTCGATGTCCCAGGCCCGCGCGCCGGCGAGGAGGTCGAGGGTGGCCGTCTCCTCGGCGGCTACCCGATAGCCGGCCGCAAAGGTCAGCGAGGTCTGGGTCAGTTCCCCCTCCGCCGGAATGCCGGGCGGGATGACACCGTCTCTCGATGACGCGGCGTAGCTGAAGTCGCCCTGGAAGACAAAGCGGTCATAGCGCGCGAAACCGGCGATGAAGAAGGCGGCGTCGAGATTCTCCAGGATCTCGGAGAAGGATTCGTCGATATCCACCGCCGGCGCGCCGGCAAAGGGCCGGATCGTGCCGCCGACCGCCGTCGCCCAGACGTAAGGGGTGATCTGCGCCGCCCAGCCGCGTCCGGGATCCTGCGCGGCGGCCCCGCTGACGCACACCAGGGCCAACGCGCCGCTGAGGCCGGCGATCATCGCCGCAAGCCGCTTGGAGAGGAATCTCATGCCAGGTCGTCCTTGTGGATGGTGCCGCCCTTCATGATCAGCTTCAGATTGGCTGCGGGGTCCTCCAGCCAGTCGAGCCTGCTCTCCGGGTCGCCGTCGATCACCAGGAGGTCCGCCAGCGCGCCCTCGGCGACGATGCCCAGCCGGCCGGCATAGGGCGCCCGGTCGCCCGACAGCGCCAGCAGCTCGCCCGCCGCGCCGGTCGCCAGGTGCAGCGCGTCGAGCGGCGACATGAACCGGGTCAGCTTCGCCAGCTGGCGGCCCTGGCTGCTGCCGCCCGCGGCGGCGTTGAACAGGATGTCGGTGCCGAAGGCCATGCGCACGCCGTGCGTCCGGCCGAGTTCGAAGGCCCGCACCGTGCCCTCCGCGACCGCCGTCTGCATCGCCTGCTGCGCCGGATCAGCGTACTGGTTGGAATCCTCGTCCTGCAGGAAGGGTTGCAGGCTCCACCACACGCCCTCGTCCGCCATCAGCCGGACCGTGTCCTCGTCGGCGAGCTGGCCGTGCTCGATCGACCGCACGCCCGCCGAAACCGCCCGGCGGATGCCGTCGGCGGTGTAGACATGCGCGCAGACATAGGTGCCCCAGTCGGATGCCGCCTCGACCGCCGCCAGCATCTCCCGTTCGGTGTATTGCAGCGAATCGAGCGGGTCGTAGGGCGAGGCGACGCCGCCGCCGGCCATGATCTTGATCTGGCTGGCGCCGCGCATCAGTTGCTCGCGGGCCCGGCGCAGCACCTCGTCCGCGCCATCGGCGATGGCGGCGACCCCCTGCCGCTCGGTGTTGTCGGGCGGGTCGCCCGGCATGCGCGGCAGGGCGCTCAGCAGGCGGAAATCGCCATGCCCGGAGGTCTGCGAGATCATCGCGCCGGAGGGGAAGATCCGCGGACCCGTCACCACGCCGCGGTCGATCGCCAGTTTCAGACCGAAGGCCGGACCGCCGACGTCACGCACCGTGGTGAACCCGCGCATCAAGGTGGCGCCCGCCTCGCGCCCCGCGACAAGGTGGACGAACGCCACGTCCTGGGTGAGGGCGACGATCTGGCTGACCGCCGTCAGCGTGGCGTGCCAATGCGCGTCGATCAGGCCGGGGATGACCGCGCGGCCGCCGCAATCGATACGCTCGGCGTCGGCCGGTCCGTCGCCGCGCGCCGGCAGCGCGGTGATGCGGCTGCCCTCGACCAGGATGTCGACACCGTCCTGCATGGCCAGGCGCCGGCCGTCGAACAGGCGGAGATTGGTCAGCAGGAAGGGCCGGCCCGGGCTCTGCGCCCTGGTGCCGACGGGGGAGAGCCCGAAGCCGGCGAACAGGCCGAGCACGGCGGCCGTGCCGCCGAGGAATTCGCGCCGCTTAAGGTCGGCCTCGATCCGCCGCATGGCCTGGGCGGTCTCCGGCGCGCCGCAGGCACAAGGCGAGACCGCGGAGCCCGCCGCCAGACCGGCGAGATCGCACGCGACACACATGACGCCACCTCATCCTCGGGTCCAAGGACAGGCCGACGAGGATCGCGCTGCGCTGATCCCGCCAGATGTGCCGATCAACTTATAAGTGATAGCGGCGGGGACAAGTGTCCTCGGCGTGAAAAAATCGTCGGCCGCGCTAGGCCGTTGCCGCCGCCGCCAGCCGGGCCTCGATGGCGTCGATGATCTGGACGTCGAGGCGCACGCCGGCCAGCCGGTTGATCTGGTGGATGCCGGTCGGCGAGGTGACGTTGATCTCGGTGAGGAAATCGCCGATGACGTCGATGCCGGTGAAGATCAGGCCGCGCTTCTTCAACTCGGGCCCCAGGCGCTCACAGATCTCCAGTTCACGCGGCGTCAAATCCGCCGCGGCGGCGGTGCCGCCGGCGTGGAAATTCGCCCGCGCCTCGCCATCCATCGGCACCCGGCTGACCGCGCCGCCGACCGCGCCGTCGACCAGGATGATGCGCTTGTCGCCGCGCCGGATCTCCGGCAGGTAGCGCTGCACCATGACCGGCTCGCGCGAGTGCAGGGTGAACATCTCGATCAGCGCGCCCAGGTTCTCGTCGTCGGGCTTCAGGTGAAAGACGCCGGCCCCGCCATTGCCGTAGAGCGGCTTGACGATGATGTCGCGATGGGTCCGCCGGAAGGCCCGGATCTCCTCCATGTCCGTGGTGATCAGGGTCGGCGGCATCAGGTCGGGGAAGTGCGTGGCGAACAGCTTTTCCGGGGCGTTGCGCACCTCGGCCGGGTCGTTGACCACCAGGGTGCCGGGATGGATCTGTTCCAGGATGTGGGTGGCGGTGATGTAGGCCATGTCGAAGGGCGGGTCCTGGCGCATCAGGATGACGTCCATCTCCGCCAGGTCGAGCCGTTCCCAGTCGCCCAGCGTGAAATGGCCGCCGCGCGTCGCCCGCACCTGGAGCGACCGCCCGCGGGCCGTCACCCGGCCATCCTGGAAGGTCAGGTGCTGCGGCAGGTAGTGCCAGAGCCGGTGGCCGCGCGACTGGGCCTCCAGCGCCAGGGCGAAGGTGGAGTCCTCGTCGATGTTGATGGACTCGATCGGATCCATCTGAATTGCGATCCTGGCGACGGCCATGACGCGGGCATCCTTTGTTTTCGTGGAGCGCCGGAGCGGGAGCGAGGAACGCTAGTGACGGTGCCGGGCGATGTCGTCAAGCATTCTTCTGGCGCTCGCCCGCTCCTCCGGCGTCAGGCGCAGGGTCAGCAGATGGGACGCCGCGTCGCTGGCGGCGTTCAGCCGGCCCAGGGTGAGGTTCATCAGCGCCGTCTCGCGCCACAGCACCGGCTCGGCGGGCGCGAACAGGCGCATCGCGTCCAGCACCTCCAGCGCCTCGGCCTGGCGGCCGGCCTGGAAATGCCGGATCTTGGTGTTGTTGGCCAGCCGGATCAGCAGCGCCCGGTCGGAGATCGGCCGCGTGTGCTCGCGGGTCAGCACCGCAGGCGCCCCCGCCATGCGGCCAAGCAGCTCCTCGAGATGGCGCGGGCCGCGCCGCTGGCCGCCATTGAAGGGATCGAGAACGAGCCGCTCGCCGCCGCAATCCAGGCGCACCAGGAAGTGGCCGGGGAAGGCGATGCCGCGCAATTGCCAGCCCTGCAGGCGCCCGGCATGCAGGTACACCGCCGCCAGCGCGACCGGCAGGCCGCGCCGCCGGTCGATGACCCGGACCAGGTTGGCGTTCTGCAGGTCGTCATAGGTGGCGTCGTCGCCGCGATAGCCGTGGTGGCCGGCGATCGCCTCCGACAGCGCCTCGGAGGCACCCAGCGCGCCGGATTCCAGCCGGTCGTCGGTGAGGCAGGACGACACGGTGCCGGCGACCTGGTCGAGATGGTCGGCATACCAGGCGAGGTTGGCGCCCGGCACCTCGACGGCGGCCAGCGCCAGGGCGGCGGCGGTCAGGGGAAAGCGGTCGTCGGGCAGGCAGCCAAAGCCGGCGAGCGCCTCCAGCGGCGCCGTGGCGATGGCGTTCCAGTCCAGCGATACCGTCTCGTTCGACATGCCGTGTCGTCTTCTCCTGATCCACCGTCCATGGTCACGAGCGAAAAGGCCGGCGGTCAAGGCGTTTCACAGGCCCGCCATCCAGGCATTGGCGATGTGGCGGGGCCAGCCCCGCGCCGGGACCACCAACAGATCGAACCGAATCGCCTTGCCGGCAAGGGAAGGATGGCGCGCCAGCCACCAGTCCG
>JAVKFF010000120.1:0-7913 GCA_040226215.1 Azospirillaceae bacterium | reverse complement strand
GAGGCTACGGTCTGAAGCAGACCGTGGACGTCACATTAGCGTCACTTGACCTCGTGGAAAGTGACGAATATCACCAAGGAGAATATATTTGACGGTGATATGTCGTTTCGATATATGCCTTGAATTTATAGCCGGCCGTCGCGACATGTGCCGCCGTATTCGGGAGACGTAGATGGACGCGAAGATTCTCTGTCTCGGTGTCCTGAGCCGCAATCCGTGCTCGGGCTACGAGATTCGCAAGGCGTTCGAGGAAGGACCGTTCCTGCACTGCCAGGATGTCGGCTTCGGCTCCATCTACCCGGCGCTCAAGAAGCTCACCCAGGAAGGCCTTGTCGTCTGCCGGGAAGAGCAGCAGGTCAACCGGCCGGACAAGAAGGTCTACCACATCACGCCCAAGGGCCGGCAGGCGCTGTTCGACGCGATCAACCAGCCACCGGCGCCCGATCGCCTGCGCTCGGATTTCCTGTTCGTCATGTTCTTCTCCGACCTGCTGACGCCGGGCCAGCTGGACCGGCTGATCGGGCAGCGGATCGAGCACCACAGGAACCTTCTGTCGGCGATCGATGGGATCGACCCAACCAACCCGACGGAGCGCTTCGTAAGAAACTATGCGCGGGCCATTCACCAGGCCGCCATCGATTACCTGGAAAGTTCGCAGCACGAGATCATCGGTGCCGCATTCCAGCGCGACGTCGCGGAATAGCGGGGGCGGAAGCGCCAGACGCGCGACCGCCGCACCGAACGTCATCATCACGGGGGGGCCGGCCGGAAAGCCGGACGCATGCGGTCCGGACCGTGATCCAGAAGGATAGTAGCAATGCGCGTTTCATGGCTGATCGCGTTCCTGATCGCCGCCGCCGCCATCGCCTGGATAGGGTCGAGCTACGTCTTCCCGGCCCAGGAGGAGACATCGGCAGCCGAGAGTGACCCCGCAGCGACGGAAACCCCGGCAGCGGCGGCACACCAGCCCGCCGTCCGCGTGATGACGATCTCCGCCCAGCCGATGACCAACGCGCTGGAGCTGCAGGGCCGAACGATCGCCAATCGGCAGACCGAGGTGCGGTCCGAGGTCGACGCGCTGGTGGCCGAGATCATGGCCGAGCGCGGCGAGCTGATCGAGGAAGGCCAGATGATCGCCCGCATGGCCGTCGAGGACCGGCAGGCGCGCGTGCGCGAGGCCGAGGCACTGGTCGCCCAGCGACGGATCGAGTTCGAGGCGGCAGAACGGCTGAACAACCAGGGCTACCGCTCGGACACCGACGTGGCCCAGGCCCGCGCCCAGCTCGACAGCGCCGAGGCGTTGCTCGAACTCGCGCGCATCAACCTGGAGCGCATCAACATCCGCGCGCCCTTCGGCGGCGTGGTCGCCGAGCGGCCGATCGAGGTCGGCAACTATGTCCGCGTCGGCGACACGGTGGCGACGATCCTCGACCTCGACCCGATCACCGTCGCCGGTCAGGTGGCGGAACGCTTTCTCGGCCAGATCGAGTACGGCACGGTGGCGCAGGTGACCTTCATCAACGGCCAGACCGTCCCGGGCGTCGTCTCCTTCATCGCCTCGACGACCGATCCCGCCACCCGCACATACCGGGTCGAGGTCGAGGTCCCCAATCCCGACAACCGCATCATCGAGGGCCTGACCGCTCGGCTCGACCTGCCGATCCGGCAGGTCGAGGCGCACCTGCTCAGCCCGGCCGTGCTGAACCTCTCCGACGGCGGCGAGGTCGGCGTCTACGCGGTCAACGAAGACAATGTGGTGGAGTTCCACCCCGGTAGCATCGTCGGCTCGAACGGCGAGCTGGTCTGGCTGGGCGGACTGCCGGAGACGTTGCGCATCATCGTCGTCGGCCAGGGCTTCGTGACGCCGGGCACGGAGGTCGAGGTCGAGGAGGTCGACGAGATCCCGAACCGGCCCGACGCGCTTACCGCCGTCGGAGACAACGCATGAACGCCATCATCGACGCGGCGATCAACCGGTCGCGGACGGTCATCAGCCTGCTCCTGCTGCTGCTGATCACCGGCGCGGTGGCCTATATCACCATACCGAAGGAAGCCAATCCGGACGTCAACATCCCGACGATCTACGTCTCCATGTCGCTGCAGGGCGTCAGCCCGGAGGACGCGGAACGCCTGCTCGTCCGGCCGATGGAAACGGAACTGCGCTCGATCGAGGGCGTGCAGGAAATGACCGCCAGCGCCTATCGCGGCGGCGCCAACGTCATCCTCGAATTCGACGCCGGCTTCGACAGCGACCAGGCCGTGGACGACGTCCGCGAGGCGGTCGACCGGGTGCAGCCGGACCTGCCGGACGAGGCCGACGAGCCGACCGTCAACGAGGTCAATTTCAGCCTGTTCCCGGTCATCACCATCACCCTGTCGGGCGAGGTGCCGGAGCGCACGCTGGTTGAGCTCGCCCGCGATCTGCAGGACGAGATCCAGGGTCTGCCCTCGGTGCTGGAGGCGAATATCGGCGGCGACCGGGAGGAGATCGTCGAGGTCGAGGTCGATCCGATGCTGATCGAGAGCTACGGCCTCAACGGCGCCGATATCATCAACTTCGTCAGCCGCTCGAACCGCCTGGTGGCCGCCGGCACGCTCGATTCCGGTGCCGGGCGCTACGACGTCAACGTGCCCGGCCTGATAGAGGACCTGGACGACATCCTGACGCTGCCGGTGGCCGTCAGCGGCGACGCCACGGTCACCTTCCAGGACATCGCCACGATCCGCAGCACCTACCGCGACCCGGAGGTCTTCGCCCGGGTCAACGGCAACCCGGCGGTGACGCTGGAGGTCGTCAAGCGCAGCGGCGAGAACGTCATCGACACCATCGCGGCGGTGCGCGACATCGTCTCGGCCGAGCAGGCGAACTGGCCGCCCACGGTCGAAGTCGCCTATACCGGCGACCAGTCCGAGCAGATCCGCGTGATGCTGGCCGATCTGCAGAACAACGTGATCTCGGCGGTCGTGCTGGTGATGGTGATCATCGTCGGCGCGCTCGGTCTGCGCACCGCCGGCCTGGTCGGCATCGCCATCCCGGGCTCCTTCCTCACCGGCATCCTGGTGCTGTCGACGATGGGGCTCACCGTCAACATCGTGGTGCTGTTCGCGCTCATCCTGGCGGTCGGCATGCTGGTCGACGGCGCCATCGTGGTGACCGAGTTCGCCGACCGGAAGATGGCCGAGGGCTTCCCCCGCAAGGAGGCCTACGCGCTCGCCGCCAAGCGCATGTCCTGGCCGATCATCGCCTCCACCGCGACGACGCTGGCGGCCTTCATGCCGCTGCTCTTCTGGCCCGGCATCGTCGGCGAGTTCATGAGCTTCCTGCCGATCACGCTGCTGGCCACCCTGTCGGCGTCGCTGGCCATGGCGCTGATCTTCATCCCCGTGCTGGGTGCCAATTTCGGCAAGGCGGGTGCCGCCGATCCCCAGGCCATGAAGGCGCTGGCGGCGTCCGAGGAAGGCGATCTGCGGGAAGTCGGTGGCTTCACCGGCTTCTATGTCCGCATCCTCGCCGGGGCGCTGAGGCATCCGGGCAAGATCGTCGTCGCCGCGGCGATGGCGCTGGTCGGCACCTGGTACTATTTCACCACCCACGGCACCGGCTTCGAATTCTTCCCCGACGTCGAGCCCGAGCAGATCTCCGTTCTCGTCCACGCCCGCGGCAACCTGTCGATCTACGAGCAGGACGCGCTGGTCCGTCAGGTCGAGGACCAGGTGCTGACGCTGGCCGACGAGTTCGACAGCGTCTACACCCGCACCGGTTCCGGCGGCCGCGCCGGCGGCTTCGGTCAGGACGTGGCGGAGGACGTGGTCGGCCAGATCAGCATCGAACTCGCGGACTGGGAGGATCGGCGGCCGGCCGACGAGATCATGAGCGAGATCCGCGCGCTCACCGACGGCCTTGCCGGCATCCGGGTGGAGACGCGGGAACCGGCGGCCGGTCCGCCGATCGCCAAACCGATCGAGATCGAGCTCTCCTCACGCAGTCCCGCCGACCTGGAGGCCGCTGTCGCCGCCCTGCGCGCGCACATGGAGGGCATGGGCGGCCTCGTCGACATCGAGGACTCCCGCCCCATCCCGGCGATCGAGTGGGAACTGGACGTCGACCGCGCGCAGGCTGCAAAGTTCGGGCTCGACATCGCCGCCATCGGCGACAGCATCAAGCTGGTCACCCGCGGCCTGACGATCGGTTCCTATCGGCCGGACGACACCGACGATGAGGTCGACATCGTCATTCGCTATCCGGAGCGCTACCGGACCATCGACCAGCTGGAGTCGATCCGCGTGGTTACCGACCAGGGCGCGGTGCCGATCAGCAACTTCGTGACGCGCCATGCCGAACCGTCGGTCGGCACCATCAACCGCACCGAGGGCGAGCGCACGATGACGGTCTTCTCCGACGTGCTGCCGGGCGTCTTTCCCGCCGAGCGCGTCGAGGCGATCCGGCAGTGGCTGGCCGAGGAGCAGCCCCTGCCCCAGTCCGTCTCGGCCACCTTCCGCGGCGAGGACGAGGAGCAGGCGGCGGCTGCCGAATTCCTGTCCCAGGCCTTCATGGTGGCCCTGTTCCTGATGGCCATCATCCTGGTCACCCAGTTCAACAGCTTCTTCTCGGCCTTCCTGATCCTCTCCGCGGTGATCATGTCCACCGTCGGCGTGCTGATCGGCATGCTGGCGACCGGCCAGGCCTTCGGCATCGTGATGACCGGTGTGGGCATCATCGCGCTGGCCGGCATCGTGGTGAACAACAACATCGTGCTGATCGACACCTACGACCACATCCGCAAGACCAAGAGCGACGCGATGGACGCCATCCTGCGCACCGGCGCCCAGCGCCTCAGGCCGGTCATGCTGACGACGATCACCACCATGCTCGGTCTCCTGCCCATGGTGCTGCAGGTCAATATCGACTTCATCGCCCGCAACGTGCAGACCGGCGCGCCGTCCACGCAATGGTGGGTGCAGCTCGCCACCGCCGTGACCTTCGGGCTTGGCTTCGCCACCATCCTGACGCTCATCGTCACGCCATCCGCACTGATGCTGAAAGCGAACTGGGACGCCCACAAGGCCCGGCGCCGCGAGCGGCAGGAAGCCCGGCGCGATGAGAAGCGCCGGCGGCGGGAGGATCTCGAGGATCAGGCGCGGACCGACCAGCACGGCGGCGGCGATATCCGTCTGCCGGAGGCCGCGGAGTAAGGCCGGTTCAGCGGTCGAGCGCCCTGCGCACCTCGAGGATCCGCACCAGCGTGGTGATCCAGCACATCGCCGAGAAGACGATGGCGATCGGCACGAACCAGGACGGGAACAGGCAGATCGCGACGAAGGCGATCACCGTTTCCGTGCCCTCGGCCAGGCCGCCCAGATAGTAGAAGCTCTTCCGGCCCCGCCGCTCCGTGTCGATACCGCGCTTGGCCGCCAGCACCGCGAAGGCGAGGAACGAGGAGCCCGTGCCGAAGAAGCTGACGATCAGGAAGGCGGCGAAGGGTGCCGTATCCGGCTGGCCAAGCAGGAAACCGAAGGGCACCAGGGCATAGAAGACGAAATCGAGCACGATATCGAGGAAGCCGCCGAAATCGCTCAACCCCCGCTGCCGTGCGATCGCGCCGTCGAGGCCGTCGCAGAGCCGGTTCGCCAGGATCAGAACGAGCGCCAGCGTGTATTGCTGCCAGGCCAGCGCCGGTACCGCGGCCACGCCGATGGCGAATCCCAGCAAAGTCACGGCGTTGGCCGAGACGTGGCGGGCCGCCAACTGCCGGCCCAGCGGCCTGAGGACCGGGTCGATCACCCGTCGCAGGATCGGATCGAACATGCGTCCGCCGTGTCTTGCCGGCGCCGCCTCCACCTCTAGCCCGGTGCCGAGGCCGGCAGACGCTGCGGCAGTTCGGGCACGGTGAAGACCTGCCCCGGATAGATCAGGTCGGGATCGCGGATCTGCGCCCGGTTGGCCTGGTAGATCAGCGTGTACTGGATGCCGCCGCCATAGAGCGCGCGCGCCATGTACCAGAGGTTGTCGCCGGGCTGCACGACGATGCGCCGTTCTCCGGGCAGGCCATCCAGAGGAGCCGACCGCTGGAACGGCGTCTCCGCCCGCGCCAGCACCGCGCCGCCCTCGTCGACCAGATCCACACGCAATGCGTAGACACCGGGAAGCACCGCGTCTCCAGGGCGCAGGCTGAATTCGCCGCCCGTCACCGGCGCCTGGCCGATCAGCGTGTTGTCGAGATAGACCAGAGCCGTCCCCTCGCTGCCCGATCCCGAGATGATCACGTTGCCCATGTCGTCATAGTCGACGACATCGATGCTCACCGAGGGGCGCGGCGGTGGTTCCGGCGCCGGCGCTTCGGCCGTGGCGGTCTGTGGCGGTGCGGCAGTCTCCGCTGCCGGTGCCTCGGTGGCCTGCGGCGGGGGCGCCGGTGCGGCCTCGGGCGCCGTTTCAGCGACCTGCGGCGCCGGCGCGCCGGTCGGTGCATCACCTGGTGGCGGCGTTGTGGCGGGCTCGTCCGCCGATGCCGGCTGTCCTGCCTCCGTCGGCGCGGCCGCGGCCAGCGCCAGTTGCTCCTCCACCGGCCTGGCGCTGTCAGGCACGGTCACGAGGCCGGTGTCCAGTGTCAACGTTGCCGGCGTCGAGGCGTCGGCATCCGTCGCGTCGCCCTCCGGCGTGCCGGCCGCGGTCACCGGCTCGTCCGTTCCCGCCGCGACGATCGCCGGTCCATCGACCGTCTCCACCTCGGTGGACTGACCTTCGGCCGACTGATTTTCGGCTGTCCGGATTTCAGCTTGCGGGATTTCGGCCGACGCGACCTCTGCCGACTCGACCTCTGCCGAATCGACCTCTGCCGACTGGCTCTCGACCGACTGGCCCTCGACCGACTGGCTCGTCGAGGCGACCGGCGTTTGCGGCGTGTCCGTCGCGGGCTGTTCAGCCGCCGGCAGGTCGGGCTGCAGCAGGATGCGGCTCGGCGACAGCGTGTCGCGATCGACCAGCAAGGCCAGCACCTCGCCCTCGGCCGGCGCGTCGGCGGCGGACCCGGCGATCGTCTCGCCCGGCTCCGGCACCACCATCATCACGACCTGGTCCGATTGCACGTCACCGCCCTCGCCATCCGCCTCCAACGCGATCTCGTGCTCGCCCGGCTCCGGCGTCTCGGGCGCGATGAACACGAACTCGCCGGCATCGTCCGTGGTCACCTCGCCGATCACCACGCCGTTGTCGAGCACGCGCACCACGGTGTCGGGCGCGGCCCGACCCACGATGATCAACGGTCCGCTCTCCCCCAGGCGCAGCGCGTCGAAGCTCGGCGGAACCACGTCGGCGTCGGCATCCATGGTCTCCGTGCCCGTCGCCTGCCCGGCGGAAGCCTCGGGAGGCGTCTCGGGCGTCAGGCTCGCCGTCAGTTCTGGCGCGTCTTCGGGCTCGGTCAGCAGCCCGGTCGAGAGTTCGAGCGGCGGCGGCTCGTCGATCAGACCGCCCAGCGGTGGTGCCGTCTCGGGTTCCGCGGCCAGCCCGGTGCTCGCCTGGAGCGGATCGGACGGCATGTCGGCCAAGGCGAGCTGCTCGCCCAGCGGCGGCGCGCCGTCGGGGACTCGCGTCAGGCCGGTATCCAGTTCCAGCGGTTCGGCTGGTTCGTCCTCCAGCACCGCCACCTGTTCGGCCAGCGGCGGTGCGTCCTCGGGGACGGCCGTGAGGCCGGTATCCAGCGCCAGCGGTTCGGTGGCCTCATCCTCAGTCGCCGCCACCTGCTCGGCAAGCGGCGGCGCGTCCTCGGGCACGGCCGTGAGGCCGGTGTCCAGCTCCAGCGGTTCGGTGGGTTCGTCCTCCAGCGCCGCCATCTGCTCGGCCAGCGGCGGTGCGTCCTCGGGCACGGCCGTGAGGCCGGTGTCCAGCTCCAGCGGTTCGGTGGCCTCATCCTCAGTCG
>JAVKFF010000119.1:0-6348 GCA_040226215.1 Azospirillaceae bacterium | reverse complement strand
CCCGTCTTCACCGCCGCCACAGCCCCCGCGCCCCAGCCCGGCCCCGCGAGGTTCCGGCTCTCGCTCACGCTCGGCCGGAACGACGGGGAGGGTCTGGTCAGTCGGCGAAGGGGTCGGTTACCAGGATGGTGTCGTCGCGTTCGGGACTGGTCGACAGGAGGGCGACGGGCGCCTCGATCAGCTCCTCGACGCGGCGGACATACTTGATCGCCGCCGCCGGCAGGTCGGCCCAGCTGCGCGCGCCCACGGTGTCGGCGTGCCAGCCCTCGACCCGCTCGTAGATCGGCTCGACCCGAGCCTGGGCCCCGGTCGCCGATGGCAGGTGGTCGAGCACCGCGCCATCGAGCCTGTAGCCGGTGCAGATCATCAGCTCGTCGAAGCCGTCCAGGACGTCGAGCTTGGTCAGCGCGATACCGTCGATACCGCCGACCTTCACCGCCTGGCGCACCATAACCGCGTCGAACCAGCCGCAGCGCCGCTGGCGGCCGGTGACGGTGCCGAACTCGCGGCCGCGCTCGCCGAGCCGGGCGCCGATCTCGTCAGCCAGTTCCGTCGGGAAGGGTCCGGAGCCGACACGCGTCGTGTAAGCCTTGGTGATGCCCAGAACGTAGTCGATCGCGCCCGGCCCCATGCCGCTGCCCGCCGCGGCGTTGCCGGCAATGGTGTTGGAGGAGGTGACGAAGGGATAGGTGCCGTGGTCGACGTCGAGCATGGCGCCTTGCGCGCCCTCGAAGAGAATGCGCTTCCCCTGGCGGCGCAGCTGGTTGAGACGCACCCAGGCGGGGCCGGCAAAAGGCAGTACCTTGGGCGCGATGGCCTCCAGATCGGCCATCAGCGCGTCCTCGGTGATCTCCTCCGCATCCAGGCCGCGCAGCAGCGCGTTGTGATGGGAGAGCAGGTCGCGCACCTTGTCGCGCAAGGCGTCCTTCTCCGCCAGGTCACAGATCCGGATGGCGCGCCTCGCCACCTTGTCCTCGTAGGCGGGGCCGATGCCGCGCCCGGTGGTGCCGAGCTTGCCCGCCCCCTTGGCCGCCTCGCGCGCCCGGTCGACCGCGCCGTGGACGGAGAGGATCATGGTCGCGTTGTCGGCTACCAGCAGGGTTTCCGGCGTCACCTCCACGCCCTGCTTGGCGACGTTCTCGATCTCGCGCATCAGCGCCCAGGGGTCGACCACCACGCCGTTGCCGATGACCGACAGCTTGCCCGGCCGCACCACGCCGGACGGCAGCAGGCTGAGCTTGAAGACCTTGTCGCCGATGACCAGGGTGTGCCCGGCATTGTGGCCGCCCTGGAAGCGCACGATGACATCGGCCCGCGACGACAGCCAGTCGACGACCTTGCCCTTGCCCTCGTCGCCCCATTGCGAGCCGACGACCACCACATTGCTCATCGCTTGGCGACCTTTTCCGTTCGAGCGTCTATCCGGGGATGTCCTGGAGCGCGATGACCTTGCCGTCGCGCCAGACGTGGCTGCAGCCGAGCCGGCGGGCCGAGCGCGCGGGATCGGCGACCGGCATCAGGCCGCTGACCACGGCCCAGCCGTCGGCGCGCAGGCGGGCGGCCGCCGCCTCCTCGCCCAGCGGCACGTAGGCCAGGGCGGGATGCGGCGCCGGCGGCAGCGCGCGCAGGATGCTGTCGAGGTAGAGGGTGAAACCGGTCGAGGGTTCCGCGCCGGCGAGGTAGCGGCCACCACGGCCGAGTTCGCCGCGCACGCCGCGCGCGAAGACCGTGAAGGCGATGCCGGTGTGGTACTCGTAGCCGCGATGCTCGACCCAGTCGATGGTCAGCTTCGCGGCGGGCGCCAGCGCGGCGATGCGCCCGACCACCTGGGCCAGGCGAGCGCTCTCCAGGCTGGCCGAGGGTCCGAGGTCGAGCCGCGACGCCAGATCGAGCGCCCGGGCGGCGGGACCGCCGGCAAGCAGCAGCGCCTTCAGCGTGTCGGTGACGGCGCGATGGCGCGCGCCAGCCTCCGCGCCGACAGCATCGATCGCCGCGGCGTCCTTGCGGTCGAGTGCCTGGCGCAGGCGCTCGGCCGCGCCATTCTCGACGCCCGCTTCGCGCAGCAGTGCCGCCACCAGGGTCGGCACGGTGAGATCGACGGTCAACCGCTCCACCCCGACCGCGCCCAGCGCCTCGGAGGCCAGGGCCACGATCTCGGCATCGGCATTGGCCACGTCGACGCCGATCAGCTCCGCCCCGACCTGCGCCACCTGGCGCTCCGGCCGCAGCTGGTCGCCCTTCACCCGCAGGGTCTGCCCGGCATAGCTGAGGCGCAGCGGTCGCGCCGCATTGCCCAGCCGGTCGCGGGCGATACGGGCGATCTGGACCGTGATATCCGCCCGCACGCCCATCATGCGCTGGCTGATCGGGTCCATCAGACGGAAGGTATCCTTCGACAGGCCCGCACCGGTGCCGGAGAGCAGGCTGTCCTCGAACTCGATCAGTGGCGGCTTCACCCGGGCATAGCCATGCGCCGCGATCATCGCCATCAGCCGGTCGGTCACTGCCGCCTCGTGGGCGGCTTCCGGTGGCAGCACGTCGTGCAGTCCGGCAGGCAGCAGCGCCGTGTCGGCCGCGGCGCCGAGTGGCGGATAGGACGGTTCGAAGAGGGTCTCGTCGGTCATGGCGCGGCAGACGCTAGTGGCCTTGCCCGGGGAGGGCAAGGGCGGAAAGCGGGCGGGCGACCCGCATCCGGCATCGCCCCTCGCCCCCGCCGATCCGCCGGCTCAGAAGCGCAGCGCGTGCACCCGCGTGACGTTCGGCAGGCCGGCGATCGAGGTCATCAACTCGCCCGGCGGCGCCTGGTCGATCGACAGCAGCGCCACCGCGTTGCCGCCTTCATGGGTTCGTCCGAGATGGAAGTTGGCGATGTTGATGCCGGCATCGCCCAGCGCCGTGCCCAGGCGGCCGATCAGGCCCGGCTGGTCCTCGTTGCGCACGAACAGCATGTTGCCGGCGAGTTCGGCCTCCAGCGGGATCGTCTCGACTTCGACCAGACGCGGCTTTGACCCGCCGAACAGCGAGCCCGCCACGGAACGGGTGCGCTTCTCGGTCTTCACCGTCAGACGGATCAGGGTGGCGTAGTCGTGCGCCCGGTCGGTCTTGGTCTCGCGCACCACGATGTCGCGCTCGCGCGCGATCACCGGGGCGGAGACCTGGTTCACGCTGTCGATATAGGGGCGCAGGATACCGGTCAGGATGGTCGAGGTGATGGGCCGCACGTTCAGCCCGGCGATCTCTCCCTCGTACTCGATCTCGACCTCGGAGAGCCCGCTCTCGGTGATCTGGCCGGCGAAACTGCCAAGCTGCTCGGCCAGCGCCAGATAGGGGCGCAGGCGCGGCGCGTCCTCGGCCGAGATCGACGGCGCGTTGATGGCGTTGATGACGGCGCCGGTCAGCAGATAGTCGGACATCTGCTCGGCCACCTGCAGGGCCACGTTCTCCTGCGCCTCGGTCGTGGAGGCACCCAGATGCGGCGTGCAGACGACGCGCGGATGGCCGAATAGCGCGTTCTCCCTGGCCGGCTCCTCGGCGAAGACGTCGAGCGCCACGCCCGCCACCTTGCCGCTGTCCAGCCCCTCCTTCAGCGCCGCCTCGTCGACCAGGCCGCCGCGCGCGCAGTTGATGATGCGCACCCCGTCCTTCATCTTGGCGATGGCGTCGGCGCTGATGATGCCGCGGGTGTGGTCGGTCAGCGGCGTGTGCAGGGTGATGAAGTCGGCGCGGCGCAGCAGGCTGTCGAGGTCAACCTTCTCAACGCCGAGATCGACCGCGCGCTCCGGCGACAGATAGGGATCGAAGGCCAGCACGCGCATGTGCAGGCCGATCGCCCGATTGGCGACGATCGAGCCGATATTGCCGCAGCCGATGACGCCCAGCGTCTTGGCCGTCAGCTCGACGCCCATGAACTTGGACTTCTCCCACTTGCCGGCATGGGTCGAGGCATTGGCCTGAGGAATCTCGCGGGCCAGCGCCAGCATCATGGCGATGGCGTGCTCCGCCGTGGTGATCGAGTTGCCGAACGGCGTGTTCATCACCACCACGCCGCGCTGGGTGGCGGCGGCGATGTCGATATTGTCGACGCCGATGCCGGCGCGGCCGATCACCTTGAGGTTGTCCGCCGCCTCCAGGATCTCGGGCGTGACCTTGGTGGCGGACCTGACGGCGAGACCGTCATACCTGCCGATGACGGCCTTCAGCTCGGCCGGATCGAGGCCGGTCTGCACGTCGACCTCCAGCCCGCGGTCGCGGAAGATGGCGACGGCGGCGGGGCTGAGCTTGTCGGAAATCAGAACCTTGGGCATGGCTGGTGTATCCTTGCTGTCTCATCGCGCCGACCGCGCGCGCCGCACGGGACGCTTGGGGCCCGTCGCGCGCCGCCGGTCGGTGGCATGTCTTGGAAGGGTGAGGCCGGCCGATCAGCCGAGTTCGGCGATTGCCGTGGCGAAGGCCCAGTCGAGCCAGGGCAGCAGCGCCTCGATATCGGCAGTCTCCACCGTGCCGCCGCCCCAGATGCGCAGGCCCGGGGGAGCGTCGCGATAGCCGTTGATGTCGAGGGCGACGCCCTCGGCCTCCAGCAGCTGGGCGATGCGCTTGGGCACCGCCGCCTGGGCGTCGGCCGGGAGGCCTGTGACCAGGGGATCGACGATCTTCAGGCAGATCGAGGTGGAGGAGCGGCTGTCCGTGTCGGCGGCCAGGAAATCGACCCAGGCGGTGTCCGACACCCAGCGCTCGAAGGCGGCGAGGTTGGCGCGGCTGCGCTGGATGAGCGCGTCGAGCCCGCCGATCTCCTCGGCCCAGCGCAGGCCGTCGAGCGCGTCCTCGACCGCCAGCATGGACGGCGTGTTGATGGTCTCGCCCTTGAAGATGCCCTCGTTCAGCTTGCCGGACTTGGTCAGGCGGAAGATCTTGGGCAGCGGGCGGTCCGGGGTGAAGCTCTCCAGCCGGGCGACGGCGCGCGGGCTCAGGACCAGCATGCCGTGGCCGCCCTCGCCGCCCAGCACCTTCTGCCAGGACCAGGTGGTGACGTCGAGCTTCGACCAATCGAGCGGCATGGCGAAGGCGGCGGAGGTGGCGTCGCAGATCGTCAGCCCTTCGCGGTCGGCGGCGATCCAGTCGGCATCGGGCACGCAGACGCCCGAGGTTGTGCCGTTCCAGGTGAAGACCACGTCATGCGAGGCATCGACCTGGGCGAGGTCGGGCAACTGGCCGTAGTCGGCCTTCAGCACCCGGGCGTCGGCGAGCCTGAGCTGCTTCACCGCGTCGGTGACCCAGCCCTCGCCGAAGCTCTCCCAGGCCAGCAGGTCGACCGGCCGGGTGCCGAGCAGCGACCACATGGCCAATTCCACCGCACCGGTGTCCGAGGCGGGCACGATGCCGACGCGGTAGTCGGCGGGGATGCCGAGGATCGCGCGGGACTTGTCGATCACCTCGGCCAGCTTCGCCTTCGGGCCCTTGGCGCGGTGCGAGCGGCCGAGTGCCGCATCGGACAGCGCGTCGAGCGTCCAGCCCGGCCGCTTGGCAGTGGGTCCCGAGGAGAAGCGCGGATTGTTGGGGCGGATCAGGGGCTTCGCCAGCGCGTCCGGCGCGGCGAGATCGGCCGCATGCGCGGCTGTCGTCGTCGACATGATGTCTATTCCTTCCAGAATAGTAGCACCCCGTTGGGGGGGTGTGGCCCGCCGCCGACCCTAGCGGGCGCGCCTCCCTCGTCAACAGCATTTCGTGGAGGCCGGCATGCGCCAGGCGGTGAGCTGCCCGGCCAATTTCCCCCCTCGACGCCGGAGCACGCCGTCCGGCCGGGCCGCTTGCGGTACCGATCGTACCGGACCGCCGCCACCGCGCCGTCACGCGGCCGACTTGCCTCTGTCACGCGATCGAAGCGCCGCTATACTCCCGCCACCATGAGCGATTCCGGCCCCGTCACCGCGACCTACGACGTCACCGCCGCGCGCCTCCGGCGGCAGACCGAGCGCATCTCCGCGGAGAGGCGCAGCGCGCTCAGGCTGGCCTTCCGCATGCGCCTCGTGGCCATCGCCTTCGCCGCCCTCTACCTGCTCAACTACGGCTTCGACACTTGGCAGATGGTCAGCTACGCGGCCATGGTGGTGCTGGGCCTGCTGGGCTGGCTCCACTACCGGGTCGCCGGCAGCGACGCCGACCATTTCGCGGTCTCCGCCACGCTGACGGCGGCCGACTACGCCATCGTCTTCCTGCTCTTCGCCTTTCCCTATCTGGTGGAGCCCGGCTATCCGGTGGAACAGGCGCAGTTCACCCGGCCCTACACCTGGCTGATGGTGCTGCTGGTCGCCTCGGCCTTCTTCTATCGCCCGGCCGACTCCATCTGGTCGG
>JAVKFF010000118.1:0-16217 GCA_040226215.1 Azospirillaceae bacterium | reverse complement strand
AGCGCGACCCCGCGCGCGACGCCACGACCCTGCCGCTGATGGCCCGCGTGCTGGAGCGCGGCATCCCGATGTTCGCGATCTGCCGCGGCTTCCAGGAGTTGAACGTGGTGCTGGGCGGCAGCCTGCATCAGCACCTGGCCGAGGTGCCGGAGCGCTTCGACCACCACCCCGATCCGGACCGGGCGCTGGAAATCCAGTACGGCCCCTCCCACGCCGTGCGGCTGACCCCGGACGGCATGCTGGCCGAACTGCTCGACGTCGAGGAGATCACCGTGAATTCCATCCACCACCAGGGCATCGACCGGCTGGCCGATCGCCTTGCGATCGAGGGCGTGGCGCCGGATGGCCAGGTCGAGGCGGTCACCGTCCGCCAGACCCGCGGCTTCGCGCTCGGCGTGCAGTGGCATCCGGAGTGGCGGTTCTGGGAAAACGCCGATTCGGCCAAGCTGTTCGAAGCCTTCGGTGCCGCCTGCGCCATGCGCGCCGCCCAGCGACTGGCCGACGCGGCCGCGTGAGGCCGAGGACGGGCGCAGCCGACCCGGCGCTCGGGTGAGCTCAACTCAATAGGAGTCGTCCCGCACGCAGCGAAGCGGAGATGCGGGACCTCGACCAGCCAGGCCGAGACTTCGGCGAAGCCGGGCGGGAGATCCCGGGTCTGCGAAGCGGCACTTCGCGCCGCATCGCGCCCGGGATGACGTTCTAAATTTTTTGTCGAGCTGTCTTCCTCACCCTCTCCACCTCCCGTCATCCCGGCCGGAGCGTCAGCGCAGAGCCGGGATCTTCCGACCGTCTTCCCACCGCCTACAGGACCTCCGTCGCGTAGGCCGAGTCCGTCAACTCCTCCACCGTCAGCACGTACATTTCCGCCGGTGGCGTGGACAGCGCGTGGCGCCAGATGGCGGCGTCGATGCCCCAGTCGGTGAGCCTGGCCATGACGGCCGCGTTGATGCGCTGCACGTCCTGCGTCGCCCGGTCGATGTCGAGCGGGATGAGCGGGTTGTCGAGCAGCGCCGCCTGGTGCAGCCCGACCCAGGCATCGGCGTCGACCAGGCGGGCGTGGCCGGCCGCCAGGATGATCGGACAGGCCGAGAGACAAACGGCGTCCGCCCCCACGGCCGTCGCCAGTTCCCGCCCGCGCAGCCAGTCGGCGATGGCGAGCGCTTCCTGCACCAGCCCGCCCGGCGAGTCGAGGGTGAGGAGGGCGATGTCCGGATTGGCGTCGAGGAAACGCTCGATCACCTGCAGGTCGCCGGCATTGATGGTGCCGAAGACCAGCGCCGCGGGATGCTCGGCCACCGGGTCGGTGCGGCTGATCGACAGCCGGTCGGCCTGGGCCCCGGGGCTCGGCGGGATCACCGGCCGGTCCTCCGGCGCGGCGGTCGGCAGGCGCAGCGGGTCGTAGGGCCGGAGCTGGTCGCCGCTCTCCGGCCGGGCGGTCGGCGCCCGCGTCATGTCGTCGAAGCCGAGGTCCCGGAGCGTCGGGCCCCCGGAGCGCGAGACCGCGTCGGCCACGACGATGGCGCTGGCGAGACCGGCGAAGCCGATCACCAGCAGGCGGCGCAGACCCGGGCCATGCACGAACCGGTCGAAGCGGACGAGCGGCGACCCGTTCCGGCGGCGCCCATCCTGCCGCCCGCCCCGCCCTCTGGCGCGCCAGCGGACGACCGCGCGGTACCAGCTACTCCGCGGCATTGGTGGGCGGCCGCCGGGCCGGGAAGCTGGCCGGCGGATCGGCTGGTTCCGCCGGCTCGGCCTCGGACTCGGTCGGTCGTCGCCCGCCGTCGTCGTCATGGCTCTCGCGCAGCCGGCGATAGGCCTCCATGGCGAGGCGCATGTCGCGCAATGTCAGCGTGTCGTCGACGGGCAGGCCGCTGTCCTGGCGCCGGATCGCGCCCTCGACCACCATCAGCACGAAGACGATGACCACCGGCAGCAGGTCGATGGCGATGGCCCCGGCCCAGCTCGGCACGAAGGCGTCGGCATACATGATCACCGCCTCCGCCGGCGACAGCGGCGTGAAGCGCAGCGGCTCCACGGCCGGCCGGTCGAGGATGTCGTCGGCGGCGCCGATCAGGATCACCGCGGTCTCGTCGATGGTGCGTTGCAGCTCTCGCAGCACCTGGTCCTGGCGGTCGGCGAGGCCGCCCTGACCGTCGGCGATCGCCGGCACGATGAAGGACCGCGCCAGGTCCTCCGCCTGGCGCCGGACCGCCGGCGCGACGGAGGTCTGGGAGATCTCGGTGATGACGCTGGTCAGCGCCACCGCCTCGTTGGCGAAGGCGATCGAGCGCTGTTCGACCGGGCTGGAGGCCGAGACGATCTCCCGCATGCGGGCGAGGTGGCGCGTACCCTCGGTGAACAGGCTGTCGATGCGCCGCCGCGAGGTCTCGATCTCGTCGCCCAGCGTGGCCAGTTGCCGGCTCATCTGGGCTAGATACTGCACCACCGTGCCGCGCCCGGCCGTGCCGGTCAGCGTGCCCTCCTGCTGCTCCTGGATCGAGAGATCCTCGAAGCGCTGCTGGGCGATGCGGATGTCGGGCAGCAGGGACTGCGCGGCCTGGGCGTTCTCGTTGGCCTGCTCCAGGCGCTCCTGATAGGCCTCGATGGTGTAGGCGAGGTGCTGGGAGACGGCGGCCGAGCCCGCCAGCGCGGCGGCGTTCAGCCAGCTCGACATGGCGACGATCATCAGCGAGCCGGCGATCATCGACAAGACGATGCCCAGGCGCTGGCCGCCGGTGCGCATGCGCGGCAGAAAGCGCAGGATGTATTCCCAGAAGACGAAGATGCCGACCGACACGGCGCCGGAATAGGCCAGGGCGGCGCCGATGGCGAGCAGGCCGGTGCCCTCGATCAAGCCACGCACGCCGATATAGGTGTAGATCCCCGAGGCGATGGCCAGGACGGCCAGCGCCGCCGTGGTCAACGGCTGCAGGCCGGCGATCCCCAGTCTGAGTTCTCGTGACATCGCGTCATCCCGCCCATCAATCGCGCCCATCAATCGCGCCGGTCGATCGCGCCGGTCGATCACGCCGATCAGGTCCTTCCAGGGCTATCGCCGGCCAGGTCGCCAGCCGCCCGCGCCCGGCTCCCGCAGCTTAACGGTGGTATGCCCGCATGGCGAGCCCATGGCAAAGGTTGACGGGCCGGTCTCAGCCTGGAGTGGGCGCGAGCTTGGCCAGCAGGCGCAGCAGGGTGTCCGCCTCGCCGGGGCCGAGCCGACCGGCCAGGCTGTCCTGATGCGCCTGGATCGCCGGCCGCATCTCGGCGACCAGCGCCCGTCCCGCCTCGCTGAGGCGCAAGGCGTAGGATCGGCGGTCGCGCGGCGAGGGTGCGCGCACCACGATGCCCCGCGCCTCCAGCCTGTCGATCACCGCCACCATGGTCGAGCGGTCGATGCCCAGCGCCTCGCCCAGCTCGGTCTGGCTCAACCCTTCGTTCGCGGCGATCAGCACCAGCACGCCGAACTGCCCCGGCGTGATGCCGAAGCCGCCGGCGTGACGGGCGTAGTCCTGAAAGGCGGCGATCTGGGCGCGCCGCAGCATGTAGCCGAGCTGCCCCGGCAGGAAGGCTTGATCGAGCTCGACCGGCTGGCGTTTGCGCCGGGCCCGTGCCGATCCGGCCTTCGGCTGGTCCCGGACCGTGGTCATGGGCGTGGCAGCGGGAGAATCGGCGGGAGAATCGGGGAGTTGGCTGACATCGTTCGGACCATACCATACCCCAGCTTCCGGGGAGGCCAATCCCTCCCAATGGACATGCCGCGCGGCCGCCCCGCCGGCTTGCCCCTTGAAGCCGGCATGGCGCGGCAATATTGTTTGATGTACGAACAATGTCCCGCCGGCCGCAAGCCCCTTCGTATCGTGGCCCGACCGGTGGCGACCCCCGCGCACGCTCGACCGAGACGGCGCCCGGGGAGAGGGGAGCGACGCCATGTCCGCCGAAGCAGCCGCCAAGCCGGTCGCCAGCGACCGTCAGGCCTATTACGACAAGATCGCGCCGGGCAATCTCGCCCCGCTCTGGGAGAGCCTGCACAGCCTGGTGACGCCGGAACCGGTGACGCCCTGCGTGCCTGTGATGTGGAAATACGCCGAGGTACGCCGCCACCTGATGGAGGCGGGCGAACTGATCACCGCCAAGGAGGCCGAGCGCCGGGTGCTGATCCTGGAGAATCCGGGCCTGCGCGGCCAGGCCTCGGTCACCCACTCGCTCTATGCCGGGCTGCAGCTGATCCTGCCGGGCGAGGTGGCGCCGGCGCATCGCCACACCCAGTCGGCCCTGCGCTTCGTGGTCGAGGGCGACGGCGCCTATACCGCCGTCGACGGCGAGAAGACGATCATGCGGCCGGGCGATTTCGTGATCACGCCCGCCTGGACCTGGCACGACCACGGCAATGACAGCGACCAGCCGATGGTCTGGATGGACGGCCTCGACATCCCCATCGTGCGGCTGCTCGACGCCTCGTTCTCCGAGAAGTGGACGGAGGACCGGCAGCCGATCGGCCGGCCGGTCGGCGACGCGCCGATGCGCTATGGCCACGGCCTGCTGCCGGTCGACTGGAAGCCGACCCGCAAGTCCAGCCCCGTCTTCAACTATCCCTACGAGCGCAGCCGCGAGGTGCTGGAGACGCTGCGCCACAACCAGGACCTCGACCCCTATCACGGCCTTCGGATGCGCTACATCAACCCGGCCACCGGCGACTGGGCGATGCCGACCATCGGCACCCAGCTGCAGCTGGTGCCCAAGGGCTTCACCACGCAGGCCTACCAGTCGACCGACGCGACCGTCTATGCGGTGGTGGAGGGAAGCGGCCGAGCCGGTGTCGGCGATGAGGTCTTCGCCGTCGGTCCGAAGGACATCTTCGTGGTGCCGAGCTGGTACCCGCTCACCATCGAGGCGGAAGCCGATCTGGTGCTGTTCAGCTATTCGGACCGGCCCGTCCAGGAGAAACTGGACCTGTGGCGCGAGCGCCGCGGCAACGCCTGACAGGCCGTCCGGCCGGGGGACCGACAGGACCGGTCCGCGCCGATTGACCGGCTCCCATCCGCTGGTCTAGTGAGACTACCTCCACTGGCCCACGGGTTCTCCGCCCGCCTCGCGGCCACGATATCCCTTGCCGGAGGACCGCCCGAGCCGTGCGCCTTGCCACCTGGAACATCAATTCGGTCCGCCTGCGCCTCGATCTCGTGCTGCGGCTGATCGCCGAGCGCCGGCCCGACGTGATCTGCCTGCAGGAGATCAAGTGCCTGGACGACCAGTTCCCGGCCCGGGCGCTGGCCGAGGCCGGCTATCCCCACCAGGCGATCTACGGCTTCAAGGGCTATCACGGCGTGGCCATCCTCTCACGCTTCCCCCTGCCGTCCTGGGAGAAGCGCGACTGGTGCGGCCGCTCCGACGGCCGCCACCTGATCGCCGAGCTGCCGGGCGGCGTGCTGCTGCACAATTTCTACATCCCCGCCGGCGGCGACGAGCCGGACCCGGCGATCAACGACAAGTTCGCCCACAAGCTGCAGTTCCTCGACGAGCTGGCGGTCTGGTGGCCCGAGGTGCGCGCCGAGCGGCCGCTGATCATGGTCGGCGACCTGAACATCGCGCCCCTGGAAACCGACGTCTGGTCGCACAAGCAGCTGCTCAAGGTGGTCAGCCACACGCCGGTCGAGGTCGACAAGCTGACGGCGGTGCAGCAGTCCATCGGCTGGGTCGACGCGGTGCGCCACTTCGTGCCCTCCGAGGAGAAGATCTACAGCTGGTGGAGCTACCGCGCCCGCGACTGGTCGGAGAGCGATCGCGGCCGCCGCCTCGACCACATCTGGGTGACGCCGGAACTGCGCCCGGCCTTGCGCGGCGCGGAGATCATCCGCGAGGCCCGTGGCTGGGAGCCCAAGCCGTCCGATCACGCGCCGGTGCTGGTGGACCTCGATATCGGCTGAGGCCGCCTACTGCACCAGCGTGGTGCGGCAGGTCGCGCCCAGGCCCATCAGGTCCATGCGGCCGATGGAAACCCCCGGCAGCACGGAGTAGATGGCGTCGAGATCCTGGTTGATCTGGGCCAGGGTGCCGTTGATCAGTCCGCGGATTCCGTTGGGCACGTTGCCGCCGATTCCCAGCAGGTTGATATCGATGTCGATCGAGCGCTGGGCATTCGAGACCAGATTGCCGCGCATGGTGTCGCCGACCACGGTGACGATCTCGTGCTCCGCGATCTCCTCGCCGGTGATCGCGAAACCGACCTCGGTCGCGCTGGTGAGCTCCGCGTCGACCGATGCCGTGATGCCGCCGAGCCCGAGCAGGTTCACGATCTGCGCCGGGGCGGTCGGCAGGCCGGTCGAGAAGTCGCCGAGCGTGACGGCGTCGATGTCCTTGATCAGCAGGCGGGACATGCCGACCGAGGCGCGGACGTCCAGCACGTCGTCGTCGGGATCGCTGCTGCAACGGATGGTCTCGAGCTCCGCCTCGCTGGCGCCGAGTTCCAGGGTCACCGGCAGGGTGATCGCTTGCAGGCCGAGGACGTTGCCGAGATTGGCCAGGAGGCGCGTCTCGATCAACACGCGCACGCCCGGTGAGCGCACGCTGGCCCCGGCCGCGCCGATCACCAGCATCGGCTCGCCCGCCGTCGCCCCCATGGCGAAGTAGATGTTCTCCTCCAGCACGTTGTCGAGACCCAGCACCGGCCCCAGGCTGACCGAGGCGGTGGAGCTGCCGGCATTGCTCATCAGCATCATGTTGTAGAGCGGCACGTTGATCGCGGTCAGGCTGCCGCCGCTGCCCACCGGCCGGCGCCCCACGGAACTGTCGAAGGCGATGACGTCGGAGAGCGTGACGCTGCCGTCCTCGTCCTCCACCTCGTCGCGGAAGTCGTCGAGGGCGCTGCGGCTGCGGCTCTCCCAGCCGGTGAGCTGGTCGTCGGGGATGGCGTCGACCGCCTCCATCATCGCCGTGGCGAAGATGGCGAGGTCGACCGGGTCGCCGACGATCGAGCCGTAGGTGGCGTCGTCGAGGCCGAGCTGGTCGGCGATCGAGTCGAGCATGTCGTAGACGTTGATGCGGACCTGGCGCAGCGCCTCGTAGTCGTTGAGGTCGAGGTCAATGTCGGCATCGGTCTGGCCGCTGAGCAGGGCGTTGGCGATGTCCACCTCGATGGTCAACGGCGGCGCGGAGACCGCGAGCCCGCCGATGGACTCCGAGTGCGCCACCGCGCTCGCCGCCAGCCGCCGCTCGCCGCCCGCGCCGAAGAAGCGGGCGAAGAAGGTGGGCTCCTCCACCGCCACGGCGAGGCGTATGGCGTTCACCTCGGCGGCATTCGGGTCGAACCTCTCGCCGACCGGCAGGGAGGCGTCCGCGGTGTAGCCACCGCGTTCAAGCGTGGTGATGGTGTAGCCGTCGATGCCGTTGATCTCCAGCAAGGTCTCGGCGCGCTCGAAAGCCTCGTCCTCGTCCGCCGCCGTCACCGCCGCCATGGCCGCGGCATCGACGGAGGCCTGCAGGTCGCGCTCGCGCATGAACAGGAAGCCGCTGTCGACCGACAGGGCCAGCAGCCCGAAGATGATGAACATCATCGCCACAGCAATGATGGCGATAGCGCCGTGTTCCGGATCGCCCGTCCCGGCGCGCTGTCGCGCCTCGATGAAGATCCGCCAGGCCATGGTGTCAGCTCTGGCTTCCGGACCAGTTCTCGACCAGTTCGGCAACCGCGTCGCGCTCCGTCTGGTCCTGGATAGACCGGATCAGCTGTTCGTATTCCGCCCGGTGGCCGGTCAGGTGCAGGGCGATGGCGTAGTTGTTGCGGATACCGTCTCGGTTCTGATCGATCTCGAAGGCCCGCGACAGCGTCGACAGCGCCTCCTGGTGGCGGCCGGCGCGCAGCTGGGCGTAGCCGAGATTGTTGAGGAAGCGCGCATTGCTCGGTCTGAGCGCCACGGCGTTGGCGTAGCCCGCCACCGCGCCGTTCCAGTCGCCGGCGAGCGCCCGCAACTGGCCGAGCCCGGCATGGGCGGCCGGGGAGAAGCGGGTTTCCAGCAGACCGCGATAGAGCGCCTCGGCCGCTGCCGTGTCACCCGTCGCAGCGAGCGCGTCGGCGCGCAGCACCTGGCTCGACGGGTCCCCCGGATAGCGCAGATCGTAGTCGTCCAGATAGGCCAGCGAGGCGTTCCAGCGGCTTTCGTTCTGGAGGCCGAGCACGACCTGGAGATAGAGGTCGCGCGCCTCCTGTCCCTCGGCGTCGATGCCGCGCACGGCGGCACCGGGGCCGGCATCATCCTGTGGCGCTTGTTCGAACGCGCCGCAGGCGGCGAGCGCCAGGGCCGCGAGACCGCACAGGACGATCCTGGGGAGACGCCTGGTCATTGGCCGGGGCCGCCGCTGCCCAGGCTCCGCATCAGGCTGACCAGGGCTGGCGAGCCCAGCAGCAGCAGGAGTACCGGCAGGAAGAACAGCACCATGATCACCGACAGCGACGTCGTCTTACGGCCGATCTGCTCGCGCGCCGTCTGGTAGCGGCTGTCGCGGAACTCCTCGGCGAAGGCCTTGAGCGGCCGGCGCACATCGGTGCCGGTGCTGATCGACTGGGCGAGTACGATGGCAAGGTCGCTGGCCTCGCGGATGGCGAGGCGCGTGCCCATGCGGTCGAGCGCCTCCACCCAATCCATGCCGCTGTCGATGTCGCGCATGGTGAGGCGCAGCACGCGCTGGGTCTCTGGCGCGTTGAGGCCTTGCAGTTCCGCCAGCCAGCGCAGCGCCTGATCGACGTTGAGGCCGCCCTCGATGACCAGCGCCATGACGTCGAGCATCGTCGCCATTTCGCGCGAGATGGTCTTGCAGCGCGCCTTGACCCGGCCGTTAAGCCACATCTTCGGCAAGAGGTAGCCGATCGCCCCGCCGATCACCGCACCGATCCAGTCCGGCACCCGGGCCGGCACGGCATCGACGAAGAGGAACAGGGCAAACCCGCCAGCCGCCATCGCGGCGCTGACGAACACGCGCGCGGTGTTGAAGGTGTAGACCGAGGCCGGGTTGAACCAGCCGGCGCGGACCAGGAGCAGGCGCGTGTCGTCCTGGTTGCGGCCGATCGAGGCGATGCGCCGGCCAATCTCCTCGATGGCGCTCGGGCTGTCGTCGAAATCGTCGAGCGGCGAGATGACGGGACCCTGCCCGACGGCCTGCTCCAGCCGGGTCTCCATGCCGCGCGAGCGCAGCATGCCCGCGACCCCGCGCCAGACGATCACCAGGCCGACGAAGGTGACCGTCAGCACCGCCGCCACGAGCACGAGAAAGCGGATGGAGGGATCGTCGAACATCAGTAGTCGACCTTGAGCGAGCGGAACAGCGCGAGCGCGCCGGCGCACTGCATGGCGATGCCGACATAGAAGCACTGCCGGCCGGTCGGATCCTCGATGAAGAAGCGCACATACATAGGGTTGACGACGAAGACGAAGGTCGCGACCAGCGGCGGCAGCAGGCCCAGCACCCAGGCCGTGGCGCGCGCCTCCGAGGTGGCGCTGCGCAGTTCGCGCTCCACCTGCTCCTTCGCGCGCAGCGTGTGCACCAGGCCGTCCAGCACCTTGGCGATCGGGCCGCCGAAGCGCTGGTTGGTGGCGATCGCCGCCGCCAGCAGGTTGGTCTCCGGGATGTCCATGCGGTAGGCCAGCCAGCGCACCGCCTCGGAGATCGAGGCGCCATGGCGCAAGCGCCACAGCATGGGCTGCATGATCCGGCGCACGTCCGCGGGGGAGGTTTCGACCGCCATGATGGTGGCCTGCTGGAGGTTCTTGCCGATCACCACCAGCTGACGCAGCCGGTCGATGAAGCCCGGCAACGCCGCGCCGAACGCCTTCATCCGACGGTCGGCCATGCGCTGCAGCACCAGCCAGGCGACCGCCGGCAGCATCAGGCCGACGAGCACGCCCATCGGCGTGCCGGCGAAGACGCCGACGGGAAATCCGGGCAGCAGGATCACGAAGAGGGCAATGTAGACCTTGATCGGCTCCGGCGCGTAGCCGGCGCGGGCAAGGCGGGATTGCAGGAAGGCCGGCAGCTTCAGGCCGCCCTCGTCCTCCTCGATCTTGGCCAGCGTCTGGGGCACGCGCCCCTGGGTGACGGCGGCGAGACGTTCCTCGACGCGCTTTGCCCGCCGTCCGGACAGCGCGCCCACCAGCAGCGTCAGACCGAGACCGACCACGACGATGGCGGCGATCACCAGGATCTCGTGGGGAATATCGCCGATCATGCCGCACCTCCCCCCAGCCCGCGCAGTGCCAGCGCGTAGAGCGGCAGCGCCACCAGCGCCACGAAGGGCGCGAAGGGCAGGGTCTCGCGCCGGCGGATGACCAGCGCGGCGAGCAGCAGCAGGAGCGAGGCCCCGAACATCACCAGGACCAGGCCATCCACGCCCAGCCAGGGCGCCACGGCGAGGCCGAGCTTGACATCGCCCAGGCCGACCCTGCGCGCGCCCAGCGCCAGGTAGATCACGCCGAAGACGACGAGGGCCAGGGCGCTGGCGATCGCGGCGGAAAGCCAGCCCCCCGGCGTCAGCCCGAGAAGCGCCGCCGCCCAGCCCGTGACGAACAGGCCGAGGGTCAGCGGGTTGGGGATCCGACGCGCGCGCAGATCGGCCACCGCCACAGCCAGCACCAGCAGCGCGAAGACCGAGGCGGCGGTGGCCGTGCCAAGGGAGAGAGCGCCGAGCATGTCTCAGGTGCCCCCGTTGGCGACGATGGCGCTGGCGGTGATCGTCAGGTCGGGCAGCGGCACGAAGGCGCTGAAGGCGCCGATGCCAAGCCCGCCCACATCATAGGTCAGGGCCACGCGAAAGCGGTCGGAATCGCCGGGATCGGCGCCCACGTCGACGACCACCAGCGCCGGGTTGACGACGCCGCCATAGGCAGCCAGGCGGTCGGCGACGGCCTCCTCGGCCAGCTCGGCGCGCTCGCCGTCGTCGAGCCCGGCGACCGAGGCGCGCGCGGCCTCGCCCGCAATCTGCTCGAGCGTCAGCCGGGCGGACATGTGCAGGCCGAAGCCCACCGTGCCGAAGGTGATGGCGAGCAGGATGGGCAGGGTGAGGGCGAACTCGATGGCCACCGAGCCCGTCTCGCTGCCGACCCTGCGAAGGATGCCGCGAAGCATGGCCTCATCCGTCCCTCGGCAGGCGCCGGTCGAGGGCGTCGGCGACTTCCGGGATCCGCTCGAACGTGCCTTCGCCGGACAGCGGCGGGTCCTCGCGGAAACGGAAGGCATCCTCGATCGCGTAGCCGGCGGCATCCGCGCCCCTGACCATGCCGATGCCGACGATGCGGCGCACGCCGCTGGCCAGCCGCTGCACCTCCACCACCATGTCGATGGAGGTCGAGACGAAGCGCCGCATGGTGGCGGGGTCCGCCTTGAAGTCGGCGAAACCCAGCAGCATCTCGAGCCGCGCCAGGGCGTCGCGGGTGGAGTTGGCGTGGATTGTCGCCATCGAGCCCGGATGGCCGGTCGACATCGCCTGCAGCATGTCGACGGCCTCCGAACCGCGCACCTCGCCCAGGATGATGCGGTCGGGCCGCATGCGCAGCGCGTTGCGCAGGATCTCGCGGCTCGACACCTCGCGGGCGCCGTCGGCATTGCCCGGCCGGGTCTCCGCGCGCACCACATGGGCGTGGCGGATCTGCAGCTCGGCTGCGTCCTCGATGGTGATCACGCGCTCCTTGGCGCCCATGAAACCGGACAGCACGTTGAGCAGCGTGGTCTTGCCGGCACCGGTGCCGCCGATGATCAGGATGTTCATGCGCCCGCGCACGGAGCGGCGCAGCAGGCTCAGCATCTCCGGGTTCAGCGCCTTGCCGTCGAGCAGGTCCTGGGCGGACAGCGGATCGCGCTTGAACTTGCGGATCGACAGGGTCGGCCCGTCGATGGCGACCGGCGGGATCATCGCGTTGACGCGGCTGCCGTCGGGCAGGCGGGCGTCGACGAAGGGATTGTTCTCGTCCACCCGGCGTCCGATCGGCCCGATGATCCGGTAGATGATGTTCATCACATGCGCGTTGTCGCGGAAGCGCACGGCGACGGGCTCGAGCTGGCCGCGCCGCTCCACATAGACCCGGTTGGGCCCGTTCACCACGATGTCATCGATCGTCTCGTCGTCGAGCAGCGGGTCGATCGGGCCGAAACCGACGATCTCGGCACGCACATCGGCGATCAGCTTGCGCTTCTCGCCGGCGTTCAGCGGCGTCGCCTCGGCCGCCAGGGCGATCGGGATGGTGGCCTCGATCTCGCGCTCCAGAAGCGCCGGCTCGATCTCGTCGGCGGATATGTTGCGCCGCTCCAGACGCTCCAGGACGGCGCCGAAGACGCGGAACTTCAGCGTCTGATAGCGGTCGGTGACCTCGAACGGGGTCAGCGCCTCGCTGATCGCCTGCGGCTTCATGCGGTCACCCTATTGCGGCCGAACAGGCTGAAACCGCGTCGACCGGCCGGCTTGCCACCCTGTCGGGCGACCGCGGGCAGGTGCCGCGCCAGGATGTCGAGACCCTGCAGGAAGTTCTGCCGCCGCCGCCCGGCGAGCGCCATCGGCTCACCGGCATTGCCGGCCTCGATCAACGCCGCGTCGGCGTTCGGCAGGACCACCGCCTCCGCGATGCCGATGCTTTCGGCCACCCGTTTCGGGTTCAGCGAGATCTTGCCGTCCTGTTCGTAGATGACGGCGACGGTCTCCTCCGCCGGCACGCCGATCTCGATCTTCTCCACGGCCGCCTTGGCGAGCCGGATATTGCCTAGATCCTGGTCGCACAACACGAGGCGGCGCGAGGCGGCATTGATGGTGTTGCGCAGCCGTTCCTGACAGGCGGCGCCGGGCATGAAAACAAGGACAAGGTCGTAGATGCCGGCCAGCACGTCGACGACCATGCCGGCGCGCAGGTGAAGCTCCGCCCGGCTCTCCTCAGCCTCGCCGCCGAGCGGCATGTAGTGCAGGCCCGTGCGCTTGTCGATCGCCAGCACGCCCTTCAGCAGTGCCGAGTCGAGGCGGGCCATGTCGGCGACCGCGTCCTGCACCGAGTAGGACGGCCGGAGATCGAGGCGCAGGTCGAGATCGGAGCCCGCGCCCTCGAGATCGAGCAGCACCACGCCGCGCTCCCAGGTGCCGCGCCTGGCCGCCAGGCTGGCGAGTTCGGAGACCACGGCGGACCAAGGGCGGCCGCCGCGCGGCGCCATCAGCACCGCCACCCCGCCCTCCGAAGCGACCTCGCGGTCGCGCTGCAGGTCGTTCTCGAGCCGGGCCCGGATGGTCGTCACGTCATCGGCGTCGGAAAGGATGTCGATGACGCCCAGGCGCATGCAGGCAACGGCCTGTTCGGAGGAGATCGACGGCGCGTAGACCGTCATGCGCAGATCGCGGGCGGCGGCCCGCACCAGCCGCGGGATCTCCAGCGGATCGTCGCCGACGCCGACGCCGACCACGGCCAGCGCGGCATCGACCGAGGACAGGGTCTCGGGATCGTCGATGCGCCGCACCGTCGCCAGCGAGCCCAGCGCCGATTCGATGCGCTGGGACACGGCGTCCGGCAGGGCGATCAGCGCCACGGTTGCCATCGCCGCCGCCTAGCGGATCAACCCGTGTTCCGCGACGGAGTCGCGGATCGGGTTGCGGCCGATGAGCCAGTCCTCGGCGCTGGGTTGGATGGCGCTGGGCACCGGCAGGTCGGGCCCCTGGCCGGGCGCGATCGGCTGCACCAGGCGCGGCGTCGCCACGACGATCAACTCCTGCGCCTCCTGCTGGGTCTCGGTGCGCCGGAACAGGGTACCGATGATCGGGATGTCGCCGATGATCGGCATGCGCTCGTCGATATCCGTCGTCGCGGTATACATCAGCCCGGCCAACACGAAGCTCTGGCCGTCGCCGAGTTCGATCGTTGTCGAGGTGGAGCGCCGGCGCAGGCCGGGCACCGAGGTGCCGCCGACGGTGACGGAATTGGAGAAGTCGAGCTCGCTGATCTCCGGCGAGACCTGCATGATGATGCGGTCGCGCGACATGATGTCGGCCGCGAGATCGAGGCGGATGCCGAACTCGCGATACTCGATCGTGATGCCGCCATCGCCGTCGGCGACCGGGACCGGCACCTCGCCGCCGGCCAGGAAACTGGCCGTGCCGCCGTCGCGGACCAGCAATGTCGGTTCCGCCAGGGCCTGCGCCAGATTGGCGGAACTGAGCGCGGAGAGCACCGCCAGGATGGCGTTGTCGGCACTCGACAGGAACAGGTTGAAGGCCTGGTCGAAGGGCAGCGAGGTCTCGAGCACCAGGCCGGTGTCCTCGAAGGTGTAGCCGCCGCTGGTGCCGGGCGGATTCAGCGCCGACTGGAAGGTGTCGCCGAAGACCGTCAGGTTGAGGCCGAGCCGGTCCACGGTGGAGGTGTTGAGGGCGTAGAAGCGCACCTCCACCGCCACCATGGTGCCGCTGCCGACTTCGGTCAGGTCGATCACGTTCTCGCCGAAGAAGCCGGTGGCGATGCGCTGCAGCACCTCCCGCGACTGGCGGTTGGGCAGCACGCCGCTCAACAGCACGCGGTCGCCGCTGGTCTCGACGCTGACATCCGCGAATTCAGGATCGTTGGCCAGGAAGCGCTGGAAGTCGAAGACCGAGGGCGTGACGGTGACGACGTAGTTGATCCGCGTGCGTTCGGCATCGTCGAGCCAGATGGTCACGTCCGCCCGGCCGGGCGACAGGCCGAGCACCCGCACCTCGCCGGTCTCCGAGAGATCGGCGAACACGACCTGCGGGTTGGATACCGCCAGTTCCGCGATCGCCTCGCCCAGCACGATGAAGCGCTGGCGGCCCTCCTCCATCTGCACGTATTGGGCGAGTGCCGTGACGGGTAGAAGCATGACCATGATGAAGAAGCCGATCGCCAACCGTCCCGAGGCAGCCCTCGCCTGGTGGATCACAAGTCACCTTCCGTAGCCGGCGCCGGGGCACCGTTGATGGCGAGCGGGTCGAGCGCGTCTCCAGCGCCGCTCTCCACCGCGCTGCCGGGCGCGCCGTCGCCCGACACGGCGTGCTCGATGGTCTGGGTCGAGGCGTTGGTGCCGGACCGGATGGTCACCGTACGGATCACCGGCTGCACCGGTTCCGGACAGGCGAGCGCGGCCGGCTGCGGTGCCTCCACCGGTGCAGGATCATGGGGAGCGGGGGTCAGCAAGGCTGTCAGCGCCTCCAGAAGCAGGTTCTGCTGGTCCGCCGGCAACGTGCGTACCGGCGTCTCCTCCACCTCCGGCGGCCGGCACTCCGCGGCTACGGGCCGGACGGTGTCCGGCAGACGCGGACGCTGGGCCAGCGCCTCGGCGACGGGCGCGGAGGGATCGAGGACGTAGTCTAGCGATTCCCGTTGTGCTTCGGAAGCCGTGTCGGCAGCAACCTCGGATTGCGACAGATCCTCCGCCGCGCCGGCCTCCGGCATCGCGTCCGCCAGGTCGAAACCGGCACCGAACAGGTTCTCCAGGCCCTCGGGCTGATCGGCCTGCACGAGCAGCGACTGCGCATCGAGCCCGAGCAGCCGGGCGCGCAGGTCGACCGCCGTCACCGCCGTCCGGGTGCCGATCGCCTCGTCCTCCGGATTGCGCAGCGCGATGGCGTATTCGCCAAGTTCGCGGGCCAGGGCAAGCAGGTCGCCATCCTCCGGCTCGACCGCGATCGAAACCGTGCGCACGCGCGTCCGGCGATCGTCATCGTCGTCGTTCTGCTGGTTTTCCAGCGTGCCGCCGACGGTCAGGACGGTGACGTTCTGCAGCAGGGTCAGGGCCTCGTCACCGCGGCTGCGGGTGAAGGGATCCACCTGGCTGATGGCATCGCTATCCAGCACGATCAGGACGTCCACCCGGTCGCCCGGGCGCAGGAAGTCGCCGGCGGCGATGCTTTCGTCGACGCGCAGCGAGAAGGCGCGCTGGCCGACCGGTATCAGCGGCGCCAGGCCGGCATCGGCCGGATTGAGCGACAGGATGTCGCCAAGCAGCAACTGACCCTCGGGCGTGTCGCTGGTGACGACCCGGCCGAGGATCTGCTCGGGCCGGCGGGGCGCCTCGGGGCCGAGACCGTCGAGCACGGTGATCTGCCGCAGATCGTCCTCCGCCACGCGGGTGCCGCGCGGCAGATCCCGCGCCGCCACATAGACCGGCACCAGGCGGGTCGAGGCGACCTCGACCATACCTTCCTCGGGACCGGTGCTGACATTGAGGGCATCCCGGCCGACCCAGAACAGCGC
>JAVKFF010000117.1:0-5719 GCA_040226215.1 Azospirillaceae bacterium | reverse complement strand
CGGCGGGGTTGTCGAGCAGGCGGCTCCGGAGGCTCTCGCCGGCCCAGCTCGGCATGCCGCGGAACGAGATCGCCTCGATGCCACGGACCTGGGTCGAATCCTTCAGCTGGCGGGCGGTGGCGCGAGCCTTGCCCAGGGCCGGCAGCAGGATGCCGAACAGCAGCGCGATGATCGCGCCAGGGCGCCCAGCATGTTGCCGGGGCCGCCCGCGGTCAGCGCCAGGAAGATGTAGATGGTGATCAGCGGCCGGAAGACGTCGGGCGCGATGTAGCTGTTGTAGTGGCCGTAGAGCGCCCCGGCGAGGCCGAGCAGGCCGGCAGACAGGGTGAAGGCCTGGAGGCGCAGGCGGGCGACCGGCTTGCCGGCAACCCCGGCGACGATGTCGTCGTCGCGGACCGCCCTGAGCGCCCGGCCATAGGGGCCGTTGGCGAGGTTGCGCAGCAGCACGGTGACGGCGATCAGTACCACGGTGGTGAGCCCGAGGAACAGCACGTTGAACTCGAACGGGGTGAGCTCGCCGCGCCACGGGCCGGGGATGTTGGAGATGCCGTCGGCACCCCTGGTCAGCCAGGTCTCGTTGCTGGCGAACAGGCGCACGCTTTCGGAGAAGCCGAGCGTGATGATGGCGAGATAGTCGCCGCGCAGCCGGAGCGTGATGGCCGCCAGCAGCAGCCCGCCGGCCCCGGCGAACAGGAAGCCGAGCACGACGCCGCCGACGATCGGCATACCGCCCGAGGTGGTGGCGATGGCGCTGGCATAGGCGCCGAGCGCGAAGAAGCCGGCGAGACCGAGATTGATCATGCCCGTCAGGCCCCAGGCGACGTTGAGGCCGAGGGCGAGCAGGGCGTAGACGCCGATGGTGACGCCGATGGAAGCGAGATAGCTGAGCATGGCCGCGCCTCCTCAGGTCCGCTTGCGGCCGAGCAGGCCCTGGGGCCTGAGCGTCAGCACCAGCAGGATGGCGATGAAGCCGACCGTGCTCTTGTAGGTGGCGTCGAGCACGGCGACCGACAGTTCCTCGCCGACGCCGATGATGAAGGCGCCGGCCACCGCGCCGGGGATGCTGCCGAGGCCGCCGACCACGGCGGCGGCGAAGATCGACAGGATGAAGCGGAAGCCGGTCAGGGGATCGATGGCCGTGCCGAGCCCCTGCAGCACGCCGCCGATGCCGACCAGCCCCATGGCGATGAACACGGCGAGCTGGGTGACCCGCTCGGTCGGGATGCCCTTCAGCAGGGCCAGCTGCGGATTGTCGGCGACGGCGCGCATGGCCTTGCCGAAGCGCCCGAAGCGCAGGAAGAGGAAGAGCGCCGTCATCACCGCGGCCGAGACGATCAGGTTCTCCACCTGCTGCGGCCCCACCCGGACGCCCCAGAAGCGCCAGTCGCGCAGGATCGGCAGGTCGTAGCCGCGGATGTCGTTGCCGAAGCCGAAGCGGACCATGTTCTCCAGCACCACGGTCAGCGCGATGGAGGCGATGGCCGTGGTCAGCGCGCCGTAGGGCCGCATGGGCTGCAGCACGATCTTGTCGGTCGCCACGCCGACGGCGCCGGCGACCAGGAAGGCGACGGCGACCGAGGCGATGATCGGCAGGCCGAAATCGACATTGGCGACCAGCGCCGCAAAGGCGCCGATGGTGGCGATCGACGCCACCGAGAAGTTCGGGAATCGCAGCACGGCGAAGATCGTCGTGAAGCCGATCGCCGGCAGGGCCAGCAGGCTGCCATAGAGCAGGCCGTTGATGATCAGCTGGGGCACCAGCTCCATGGGCGCGCCGTGACCTCGTTTTCCGGGGAAGAAGCGGGACGGCCGGCGCCGCGAAGCCGGCCGTCCCGATGGCCTGGTGTCAGATGCGCTCGAAATCGACCGCCGCGCCACCCTCGACCCGCTTGATCAGGAACTGGGTGCCGGTGATGTCGCCGATCTCGGTGAAGTCGCAGGGCCCGCCGGCGCCGGTGTAGTTGATGGCGCCGCCGGCGGCCAGGATCTCCAGCCCGTCGACCGCGTTGTCCACCGCCTCGCCGTCGCCCTGGCTGATCGTGCGCACCGCGTCGCGGATCGCCTCGCCGCTGGCGTCGCCGGCGGCGGCCGCCGCCAGGATGCAGAGACTGGCGTGGTCGTAGGTCTGCGCCGAATAGGGGTCGACGACGTCGACGCCGAGGATCTCCTGCACCCGGGTATAGGCGGTGGAGTCGATGTCCGGCGTGCCCTCCCAGGTGAACACGCCCTCAACCACCTCGGCCGGCAGGGCGTCGAGCAGCGACTGGTTGACCGCGTAGGCCGGGCCGATCATGCCGCCCTCGTAGCCCGCCTGGTAGAGGTCGCGCAGCAGGACCGTGGTGTCGGTGGCATAGCCGCCGAGCAGCAGGAAGTCGGGCTCGCCGGCCATGATCTGGTCGACCTCGGAGCGATAGGAGGTCTTGTCGGCCTCGTAGATCAGGCTCTCCATGGAGGCGCCGTTGGCCGCCGCGACCTCGGCCATGATGGCGATGGAGCTCTCCGCGAACGGCGTCTGCGGGCCGATCCAGGCCATGCGCGTGGCGCCCTGGGCGATCATGAACTCCGCCGCCACGCGGATCTGCAACTCGCTGTTGGGCTGGGTGCGGATGATGTAGCCCATATGCGGCAGCTGGGTGATCGAGTCCGCGCCCGAGACGGTGAACAGCATGCGCGCCGATTCCCAGCACACCGGCGCCACGGCGGTGGTGCAGGCCGAGGCCCAGGTGCCCATCACCGCCGACACGGCGTCGAGGTCGACCAGCTTGCGCGCCGCGCGCACCGCCGCCTCGGGATTGGTCTGGGTGTCCTCGGAGACGATTTCGATCGGCTGGCCGAGAACGCCGCCCGCGGCGTTGACGGCATCGACGACGCCGACGATGGCATCGCGCATGGACGGGCCATAGCTGCCGCCGGCGCCGGTGAGCGGCGTCAGCGTGCCGATCCTCAAGGCCGCGGGCTGGGCGCGCACGATCGCCGGCATGGCCAGCAGGCCGGCACCGGCGGCCGTGCCGGCGAGGAACTGCCGGCGGCGAACATGGAATGTCTTACGCATCGTCTTGCCTCCTTGTTTGGCTTTCATTGCTTTCGGCCCCGCCTGGTGGTGGGGCGGAAGCGGCGCGGTCGCCAAGGAACATGTGCCGCACCGATTCGTCTGCGAGAAATTCCGCCGCGCTGCCCGTCTTGGCGTTGCGCCCGTCGACCAGCAGGTAGGCGTCGTCCGAGCGGCCGAGGGCGGCCAGCGCGTTCTGCTCCACCATGGCCACGGCCACGCCGGTGTCGCGGATGGCGACCACCGTGTCGAACAGCTCGGTCGCCGCGATCGGGCTGAGGCCGGCGGTCGGCTCGTCGAGCAGCAGGATGCCGGGCTCGGTCATCATCGCCATGGCCATGGAAAGGATCTGCCGCTGCCCGCCGGACAGGCTGGCGGCGGCCTGGCGCCGCTTCTCCGCCAGGATGGGGAAGCGGCCAAACATGGCCTCGACCCGGTGCCGGGTCTCCCTCGGTGCCAGCCAGCCGCCCATCTCCAGGTTCTCGCGTACCGACAAGGTGGGGAAGACGTTCGCCTCCTGCGGCACGAAGCCGATGCCGCGCTGGACGATGGCGCGCGTGTTCGACCGGGTGATCGACGCGCCGTCCACGGTGATCTCGCCGCCGGTGATGCGGATCAACCCGGCGATCGCCTTCAGCAGAGTCGACTTGCCCGCGCCGTTCGGCCCGATGATGGCGACGATGCGACCCGGCCTGACGGCGAGGTCGACGCCCTTCAGGATGCTGTCGGCGGTGGAGTAGCCGCCCCTCAGGTCGCTGACCGTCAGTTCGCTCATGCCCGGCGCGCCCTCATGCCGGCGCATAGCCGAGATAGGCGTCCTGCACCGCCCGGCTCGCCGCCACCTCGGCGAAGCTGCCGGACATCAGGTCGCGCCCCTCGGCCATGACGTAGACCGGATCGCAGAGGCTGGCGACGGTGTCCATGTCGTGCTCGATGATGAGGAAGCTGTAGCCCTCGCCCTTGAGCTCGATCAGCCGGTCGGCGATCTCGCGCGAGAGGGTCGGGTTGACGCCCGCCACCGGCTCGTCGAGCAGGATCAGCCTGGGTTCCGCCATCAGCGCCCGGCCGATCTCCAGCAGCTTCTTCTGGCCGCCGGACAGCGCCGTCGTCAGGTTGTCGAGCACATGGTCGAGGCGAAGCTTGTCCGCCACCGCCAGCGCCTTGCTGGCGATCGCCCGATCCTGCCGACGCCACGCGCCCGGCCGGAACAGCGCGGTGCCGAGATGGTCCCCCGCCTGGTCGGGGGCATAGAGCATCAGGCTCTCCAGCACCGTCAGCGACGGGAAGCCCCGGGCGATCTGGAAGGTGCGGGTCAGGCCGATGCGGGCGATATGCTCGGAGGTCCGGTCGGTGATGTCCTCGCCGGCGAAGCGCACCCGGCCGCCATCGGCGTCCAGCGTGCCGGAAAGGATGTTGAACAGCGTCGTCTTGCCCGCGCCGTTCGGACCGATCAGGCCGGTGATCGTGCCCTGCTCGACCGTCAGGCTGGCATCGACCACGGCGCGGACACCGCCGAAACTTTTGGCGATATGCTCTGCCTGCAGGAGCGCGGTCATGGCTCCACCCACTCCGCGACCCGAACGCATCCGGCAGCCGGCACGCTTTCATGGCCAGGCCCGCGCGCGGCGCACGACCCGAGGGAAACCCGACAACACATGGCCAGGATGTTCCCCTACTCAGATGCCGTTGCCAATAGGTTTGTCTCCAATCCAAGACCTTTGCGCCGGTGCCGGATCAGGCGGCGGCGGCGAAGCGGGCGGGCGATACCGCGGCAGTGTCGAGACCGGCAATCGGGGCGGGACCCCCGGCGATTTCCGCCGCCGTCAGCCGGGCCATGCCGGCCGCCGTCTGGATGCCGTAGCCGCCCTGACCGGCGAGCCAGAAGAAGCCCTCGACGGCGGGATCCCAGCCGATCACCGGATTGCCGTCCGGCGCGAAGGTGCGCAGGCCCGCCCAGCGGTGCAGTACCCGCCGGACCTGGTAGCCGAGCACCGTCTCGATACGGTCCACGACGAGCGCGACGTCGAGTTCCTCCGGCTGCGCGTCGCAGGGATCGGACGGCGTCGCGTCGGCCGGCGAGGCGAGCAGGTTGCCGGTTTCCGGTTTGAAGTAGAAGGTCTCCGCGAAATCGCCGACGACCGGCCAGCCGGCGGGGTCAGCGCCTTCGGGCGGCGGCAGGATCACCGCGGTGCGCCGCTTGGGGACAAGGCCGACGGGCCGGGCCCCGGCCAGCGCCGCCACGCGGTCCGACCAGGCGCCGGCGGCATTCACGATCACGTCGGCCTCGAAGGCGTGCGCGCCTGCCGCGATGTGCCAGCGCCCGCTCCGCCGCTCGATGCGGGTGACGCCGGCGTCGAGCGCGACGCGGCCGCCCAGCGCCTTGAAGCCGGCGAGGAATCCCTGATGCAGGGCCGCCACGTCGATCTCGGTCGCGCCGCGCTCGAAGGCGGCGAAGGCGTAGGCGTCGGGTCTGAGCGGCGGCACCATGGCGCGGACGTCCTCGATCGCCACCTCCTCGAGCGCCGGGTCGCCTGCCACTTCGGCATGGAAGCGGTCGGCCTCCGCCGCACCGGCGAGCAGGACGACACCGCGCGGCTTGAGCAGCGGCGCGCTTGCGAAGCCAGCTGGCGGCGCCTTGAGGAAGCCATGGCTGGCGCGGGTCAGGGCGCG
>JAVKFF010000116.1:0-3140 GCA_040226215.1 Azospirillaceae bacterium | reverse complement strand
CTGACCGGCACGGACGGCACGATCCTGGCACGGTTTCCCGATGCGGCGGCGCAGACCGGGCGGTCCCTCGGCAAGGCGAGCGTCTTCGCGGCGGCCTGGGCGCAAGCCCCCTCCGGCACCCTGGTCAGCACCTCGCCGGTCGACGGCAAGGTGCGCATCAATGCCTATGCGGGCCTGCCCGACCTGCCGCTGATCCTTGCCGTGGGCTACGACAATGCCCGGGTGGCGGGTGTCGTCGGGACCGAACGGGACCGCATCGCGGTGAATTTCGGCGTCCTGGCGCTGGCCCTGGTCCTGGGATGCGCGGTCAGCCGCCACTTCGTGTTCGGCTATCTCGACAGCCGCCAGACCATGCACCGGCAGCGCGAGGAATTCCGCCGCCGCTGGGAGTTCGCGGTCGAGGGCTCGCGACAGGGCGTCTGGGACTGGGATTCGGCAACCGGCCGGGTCTTCTGCTCGCGGCTCGGCCGCAGCATCCTGGGCTACGCCGACGACCGCGAATATGCGCCTGCCGCGGCCTGGTTCCGGCGGATCCACGCCGACGACCTGTGGCCGGTGCGGCGCGCCCTGGTCCGCTACCGCAGGGGAGAGAGCGCCCATCTGGAACTCAGGATCCGCCTGCGCCGCGGCGATGGCGGCGAATGCTGGATCCTGCTGCGCGGCACCGCGCTGGCAGCCGCCGCCGATGGCAGGCCGCAGCGCATCGTCGGCACCTTTGCCGACGTGACCGAGGACGAGAATGCCAACCTGGAGGCCCGCCTGGCCGCCACCGTCTTCTCCCAGGCGGCCGAAGGGGTGGTGATTTCCGATGACCGGAACCGGGTGGTGAAGGTCAACAAGGCCTATACCGAGATCACCGGCTACGAGGAAGCCGAGGTTCTCGGCCGCGACCCCGGTTTTCCGACCGCCGGCAGGCACGACCGGCAGTTCTACGACACCATGTTGGCGCAGCTGCGGGCCCGCGGCCATTGGCGCGGCGAGGTCTGGAACCGCCGCAAGGATGGCGGGACCTATGCCCAGTGGCTGTCGATCACCGTGGTCCGCGACGCGGCCGGCAAGGTCATCCGGCACGTTGCCATCTTCTCCGACATCACCAACCAGAAGAAGAAGGAGGAGCTGATCGAGCGGCACGCCTATTACGACGCGCTGACCGGCCTGGCCAACCGCCGCTTGCTGCTCGACCGCCTGGAACAGGAGGTGCTGCGCGCCCCCGCCCCGGACGGTGCCTACGCCCTGCTGTACGACGCCCTGGACAATTACACGCACAACAACGACTCCCTCGGCCATGTCGCCGGGGATTCGGTGCTGACGCAGACCGCGCGCCGGCTTGAGGCCTGCATCGAGGTCGGCGACACGGTGGCGCGCCTGGCCGGCGACGAATTCGTGATCCTCGCGCGGCCGGCCGGGGAGCGGGCGCCCGGCGGCATCGAGGAAGCGGCCGATCCGGCCACGGCGGCCCTCGCGCAGCGCGTGGTGCGGGCCCTGTCCGCGCCGGTGCGCCACCAGACCCAGGAGATCCAGGTCTCCGCCAGCGTCGGCATCGCCTGCTATCCGACCGATGCGACCGACGCCGCCAACCTCCTGGCGAGTGCCGACCGCGCGATGTACCTGGCCAAGGAGGAAGGCCGCAACACCTACCGCTTCCATACCCGCCACCTGCAGGAGGAGGCACGGCGCCGGAGCGAGATCCTGCTGCAGCTGCGCCGGGCGATCCGCGACGAGGAGTTCGAGCTGCATTTCCAGCCGATCTACGACCTCAGGACGAGCTGCATCGTCGAGGCGGAGGCGCTGATCCGCTGGCGCCAGGCCGACGGCACGCTGGTTTCGCCGGGGCAGTTCATCCCGGTCGCGGAGGGCACCGACCTGATCATCGACATCGGCGAATGGGTGTTCCGCCGGGTCGTCCAGGTCCTGCAGGGCCTGGCTCGCGACGATATCGGGACGGACGGCCTGCGGCTGAGCGTCAATATCTCGCCCCGGCACCTCATGTCCCGCGACACGCCGCGCGACTGGCTGGCCCACATGGCGCAGGCAGGCGTGTCGCCGACCGCCCTGACCATCGAGATCACCGAGGGCCTGCTGCTGGACGGCAACCCGTCGACCCTGGAAAAGCTGGAGGCCTTTGCCGCGGCCGGGGTTGCGGTCGCGATTGACGATTTCGGCACCGGCTATTCCTCGATGTCCTACCTGAAGCGCTTCCCCATCGACTTCGTGAAGATCGACCGGTCGTTCATCCGGGATATCGAGACCGACCCCCACGACAAGGCGATCACCGAGGCGATCGTCGTGATGGCCGGCAAGCTGGGCCTGCGGACCATCGCCGAGGGGGTGGAGACCGAAGAGCAGGATGCCATGCTGCGCGGCATCGGCTGCGATTATGGCCAGGGCTACCTGTTTGCGCGCCCCATGCCGGAGGAGGCGTTCCGCGCCCTGCTGGCCGGCCAGACCGTCGCGGCGTGAACTTTTGGACGGCAGGCGGCGAGGCCAGGCATCGAGGCAGTCGGAATGGATGCTCGGCTCGGGGGCCGAGCATGACGGGCCCTTTGGTGCATTTCCGTAAGCGGTCGGGCCCGGGATCGGCACCGGCAATCGGGCAGCCCCGCGCGGTCGACGACTGAGTCTGCCCCACCCTTGCCGTCGTTCTCGGCCCCCGAGCCGGGAACCGATTCCGCCAGCCAGGCCGCAGCGCCGCCCTCAGCTATGGTCGCCCTTGTAGGGCTCCTCGTTGACGTCGCGGTCGTCGAAGCGCCGGCTTCGCGTGCCGCCGGTGCCGAAGATCCGGCGCAGGGCCAGCGCGGTGGCGGCGCTGAACAGGGCGAAGACCAGGAACGGCCAGGCCCAGCCATGGGCGGCCTCGCCGATCGCCGGCCCGAACAGCCAGACGAACAGCGCCGTCACGATGGCGCCCCCGGCGAAGCCCAGGAAGAAGAAGCCCGGCGCGAAGATCTCCACGGCGCCCAGCACCAGCCCGGCGATCAGCCAGTATTCCCCGCTGAGCAGATAGTCGGTCATGGCGCCCTCAGCTCCGCGTGCCGCTGAACAGCTTGGCGGCATTGGCGAAGGCATCCGCGAGGTCCGCCGGCAGCACGATGGTCTGCCGGCCCTGGCTGTCGGTCATCTTCGCGAAGGCCTCGACCTGG
>JAVKFF010000115.1:0-24747 GCA_040226215.1 Azospirillaceae bacterium | reverse complement strand
GGACTTCGCCCGCATCGTCGAGGTCTTCGACGCCCACGGCGTCTCCTTCGTCTCGGTCACCCAGGCCTTCAACACCACCACCTCGATGGGCCGGCTCACCCTCAACATGCTGCTCAGCTTCGCCCAGTTCGAGCGCGAGGTTACCGGCGAGCGCATCCGCGACAAGATCGCCGCCTCCAAGCGGAAGGGCATGTGGATGGGCGGCACCGTGCCCCTGGGCTACGAGCCCGACGGCCGCACGCTCGCCATCAACCAGGCCGAGGCCGAGACCGTCCGCACGATCTTCCGGCTCTATCTCGAACACGGCACCGTCCGGCGCGTGAAGGAAGAAACCGACCGGCTCGGGCTCCTCACCAAGCGGCGCCGCTATCCCGATGGCCGGACCAGCGGCGGCAGACCGATGAGCCGGGGCTATCTCTACAAGCTGCTCGGCAATCCGCTCTATATCGGCCGCATCCCGCACAAGGGGACGAGCTACGAGGGCCAGCACAGGCCGATCATCGACCAGGAGACCTGGGACGCGGTCCAGGCCGGGCTCAAGGGCAACAGCCACGACCGGTCATCGGCCCCGCGGCTGACCGAGCCGAGCCCGCTAATCGGCAAGTTGTTCGACGCCGATGGCCATCCCCTCACCCCGAGCCACGCGATCAAGAACGGCCGGCGCTATCGCTACTACGTCTCCCGGCACCTGATCACCGGCGAGGGGCCGAGGGAAGCAACGGGCGATCGCATGGGCTGGCGTCTGCCGGCGCGGGAGATCGAGCGGGCGCTGCGGGAAAGCATCGAGCGTCTGCTTGGCGACCGAGGCAGGCTGTTGGACCTCTTTGGCGAGGCGGGTGTTCCGATAGAGCGCTCCAGCGACCTGGTGACCTCAATCGATGCGGCAAAGGGATTTAACTTCGCTCTGATCGAGCGTGTCGACCTCGACGAGTCCCGGATCTCCATGCGCATCAGTCTCTCCCCGATCTTGTCGACGGCGGTCCCCTCCCTCCAGATCGAGATTCCGATCAGCATCCGCAAACGCGGCGTCGAGAGCAAGCTCGTGCTGGACGGGCCCGGAACGACTCTGAGCGCCAAGCCTGATCCGGCACTGATCAATGCCGTCGCTCGGGCGCATCTTTGGTTCGAGGACCTGCTGTCCGGAGAGTTCGAGACGCTTGGTGACATCGCGGAGCGATACGGTGTCAGCAGTCGCTATCTCAGCAACCTGTTGCCGCTCGCCTTTCTCGCGCCGGATATCGCCACCGCGATCCTGGAAGGACGCCAGCCGATCGATCTGACGGCCGAACGGCTTTCCAAGCACATCGAGATTCCGGCCTCTTGGGACCGGCAGACGCGCGCCCTGGGTTTCTCTCGCTAGCTTCGCAAACCCTCCACACTCCGGTTGACTCTACGCCACCAGCAATCGTCTTTGCTTTGGGGGCCGAGGCGCATTCGGACATGGCTGGATGAGGCGCCAACGCGACATGTCCGAGATCGTGGAGACAGCGAGACCTAGCCATATGGCTTCCGACGGGAAGCGCGCCCGGCCAGCTCGTTGAATACGCCACCGTCGTGAAAGCGAACCGCCGTATTCGCCTGGAGAGACCAACGGGCTGGATCGCGCCCCAAATGGGCCGCCTCGGCACGTCTCCGGTTCCTCAAGGTGATGCGTCACTGGCTGTGCCGCGCGGCACGCCGCCATTCCTGGTCGGGGCCTGCAGAGCAACCGCAGTTTCGGGAACGTCGGCGGACTTGCTGGCTGGGGCGGCAGGATTCGAACCTGCGCATGGCGGTACCAAAAACCGCTGCCTTACCACTTGGCTACGCCCCAGCGGTGCGGCTCGGAAACTAGCCGGACCGCCGATCGGCCGCAACGGTCAAGTTGGCGCCGCGACGGCGGCGGGGCCTTTGAGGCGGCGGGAATTTCTGGTATCCCTTACGCGAAGGCCCTACCATGGATAGTAGGCCTCCTGTGCGGCTCCTTGCTTTCGTAGGCGGCGCCATCGAAAGGCCCGAATGGCGAAGGAAAACCGCAGCCAAGGCCGGTGGGACAATGAAGCCGGAGGAAGCGAGCGTCAGGCATGACCGACATTGATCGTGACTGGCTTCGACCGTGACTGGCTTCGACCATGACTGACGACGACCATGACTGACTACGACAACGCCGGTGAGCGGAGCGCCAGCCGGGATGGCTCCCCGGGCCGCGTGCTGATGGACGCGCTGAACCGCATCGAGGTTCGGCTCGGCGCCATCGAGCGCGATCTGGTCGACCTGCATGCCCGCCTCGACTATCTGGGCCCACCGCAGGACACGGCCCCGCCGCCCGTCCGCGAACGCCGTCGTCGCGGCGGCGGCGCGTTGGTCGCCTGGCTGATCATTCTCGCCCTGCTCGGCGGCGGCGCCTACTACATCCTGTCGAGCGACGCGCGCATGGCCTACCTCACCCGGCTGGTCACCGGAAATGGAAGCGAGCAGCCAGTCGTTGCCGGCGACCGTTCGGGGGACGACACGCCGGGCGGCAATCCGCAGGGCAGCGCCGGGGAAACCGATGGCAGCGGCTCCGGCGATACAGGCTCCAGCGACTCGGGCTCCAGCGACGCCGGGAGCACCGGCGGCGCCAGCGCGGGCCCTGACAGCGCGGGCCCTGGCGATGCCGGCCCGGACAGCAGTCCCCGAACCACGGCAGACGGCACCACCGGCACCACCGGCGGCCCGTCCGGCAACGCCGATCTTGCCGGGCCGGCGACAGCCCTGCCGCTGACCGCCAGCGCAACCCCCGAGACGACCGGTGCGCGCGTGCCCGAGACGGCGGAAACCGGCCGCGAGGACGTGCTTGACACCGAGGATGTGCGCGACGCCGAAGACCTGCCGATCGCGGACGCCGATGGCGGAACCGGCACCACGCCGACATCCGATGGCAGCCCGGACGGCGCGGGGGTGACGGCCGGGCCCAGCGGCGGCATACCGCCGGCCGAGACGCCAGCGCAGGCCGAGGCGGCGGATACCGTGACGGCGGATACAGGGACGGCGGATACCGGGGCGGCGGATACCCAAACGGCGGATGCCGGCGGGAACGGCGCCGCCACAGGAGATGGCGACATCGTCGCACGCAGCCTGCCACCCCCCGAGGCCGCGCCGATACCCCAGGACGCGCCACCGGAACTGCAGAACATCGCCCGCGCCGCCCTGGCCGGCATACCGGAGGCCCAGCACGACCTCGCCACCCTCTACGCCGTCGGCGAGGGTGTCGGACAGAGTTGGGACCGTGCCGCCTACTGGTATCGGCGGGCAGCCGATCAGGGCGTGGTCAACGCGGTCTACAATTACGGCGTCCTGCTGCAGAACGGCCAGGGCGTGGAGCAGGATTCCGTCACCGCGACGAGCTTCATCAGCCGCGCCGCCGAGGCCGGCCACGCGGATGCGCAGTATGCGCTCGGCATCGCCTACGCGCTGGGCCGCGGCGTCGACCGCGATCTGGGCGAGGCCAGCCAGTGGCTGCAGGCCGCCAGCGCCAACGGCCGTCCCGAGGGCGCCTACTATCTCGGCCGCCTGTTCGAGCAGGGCATCGACGGCGCGCCCGACCTCGCCGCCGCGGCCGGCTGGTACCGCATCGCCGCCGAACAGGGCGTGACGGAGGCCGCCGAGGCCCTGGAGCGCCTCACCGGCGCCGGTGTGGACGACGCCGATCCGCCGGCACAGACGGCCGCCTCCCCGCCAGTGCCCGACGACACGCCGCCGCCGCGCCCGGTGGCGCCGGAAGAGGAGTTGAGCCGCGAGCAGATCCGCACGATCCAGGCGCGGTTGACCGCATTGGGTTTCAACGCCGGTCCGGCGGACGGGCTGCTGGGCGATCGCACGCGCACGGCGATCGAGGCCTTCGAGCGGTCCGTCGGCTTCCCCGTCACCGGCGAGCCGACGAGCGACCTGCTGGAGACGCTCGAGGACATGGCCGAGGGCAACCGCAACGGCTGACCGGGCCGGCCCTCAGCGCTCCTGCGGGCGCCGGGCTCCCGGTCTGCCATGGCGGATCGCCCGGCTCAGAAGCACCACCGGCGCGATGCCCACGAGCACGATGGTCAGCGCCGCGGTGGAGGCTTCCGCCAGCCTTTCGTCCGATGCCAGCTGATAGACCCTGACGGCCAGCGTGTCGAAGTTGAAGGGCCGGATGACCAGGGTCGCCGGCAGTTCCTTCATCACGTCGACGAATACCAGCAGGGCGGCGGTGAGCAGGCTGGAACGCATGATCGGCGCGTGCACGCGCATGAGCGTGCTCCTCGGCCCGTGGCCCAGCGTGCGCGCCGCGGCGTCCATGGAGGGGCTGATCTTGCCCAGGCTGGCCTCCACCGTGTTGAACGAGACGGCCAGGAAGCGCACCAGGTAGGCGAAGATCAGGACCACGATAGTGCCGGTGAGGAACAGTCCGGTCGAGACGCCGAAGAGGTCGCGCATGAGGCCGTCGATGGCATTGTCCATCCAGGCGAAGGGAAGCAGCACACCGACGGCGATCACCGTGCCCGGAACGGCATAGCCAAGCGACGCAATGCGCGTTGCGATCCGGCTGACCCGGTTCGGGCGCAGGCGCAGGCCATAGGCCAGCACCAGAGCCAGCACCACGGCGATGACGGCGGTGATGCCGGCCAGCACGAAGCTGTTGCGCATGTATTCCAGGAAATCGCCCTGACGCGCGTCGCCGGAGGTCAGCGTGAGATGGATGAGCGCAGCTGTGGGAACCAGGAATCCGAGCAGCAGCGGCATCCAGCAGGCGACGGCGGCCAGCAGGCCGGCACCGCCGCGAAGGCGCCGCTGCTCGATCCGCCGGTAGCGGACGGTGGTGTGGTAGTAGCGCGCGCGCCCCCGGCTGCGCCGTTCCAGCCAGATCAGCAGGGCGACGAAAAGCAGCAGCACGGTCGCCAGCTGGGCGGCAGCCACCGGACTGCCGAGGCCGAACCAGGTGCGGAAGATGCCGGTGGTGAAGGTCTGAACGCCGAAATACTGCACCGTACCGTAGTCGGCGATGGTCTCCATCAGCGCCAGGGACATGCCCGCCACGATGGCCGGCCGGGCCAGCGGCAGGGCAACGCCGAAAAAGCTTCGCCAGGGTCCGCGACCCAGCGTGCGCGAGATCTCCAGCACGCAGACCGACTGTTCCAGGAAGGCGGCGCGCGCCAACAGGTAGACATAGGGATAGAGCACGAGGCCGAGCATCCAGATCGCCCCCCAGAGGGAGCGGATCTCCGGGAACCACCAGTCACGCGGGCCGATGCCGGTGACCGCGCGAAGCCAGGTTTGCAGCGGCCCGGCGAATTCCAGCAGGTCGGTGTAGACATACGCCATGACGTAGGCGGGCACGGCGAGCGGCAGCAGCAGCGCCCATTCGAGGAAGCGGCTGCCCGGGAAGCGGTGCATGGTCACCAGCCATGCCGTGGTGACGCCGATCGAGGAGACCAGCAGACCGACGCCGATCATCAGCACCACGGTGTTGACCACGTAGCCGGCCAGCACCGTCTCCATGAGATGGCGCCAGATGCCGTCGCTCGGCTCGAACACCCGCGTGAAGACGACAAGGACGGGCATCGCCACCAGGGCCGCCACGACGATGGTGGTCAGCGTCCAGCCGTTCAGCCGCGATCGGCCGACCGGAGCGCGGTATACGGGGGCGATGTCCTGCTGAAGATCGAGGGCCAACCGGAAACTATCCACCAAGGGCGACACCGGCCGGTCTGACCGGCGGATGCCTCTGCCCCATGGCTATAGTGCGAGTGACTAGCAGTTTCAATCCTCGCCGGCGGCGCCGAGGGTGCGGCTATTTGGTTCCGAACATGCGGTCGCCGGCATCACCCAGCCCGGGGACGATATAGGCGTGCGCGTCGAGCGCGCGGTCGAGCGCGGCGGTGAAGATGCGCACGCCGGGATGCGCCTTGCTGACCACGCGCACGCCCTCCGGCGCGGCGACCAGGGCCATGAAGCGGATGTTCTCGTCGGCGACCCCGTGCTTGTTCAGCACGTCGATGGCATGGCTGGCGGAGTTGCCGGTCGCCAGCATCGGGTCGACGAGGATGAAGATGCGGTCCTCCGCGTTCGGCAGCTTGACGAGATACTCCACCGGCATCTTGCTGGCCGGGTCGCGATAGAGGCCGATATGCCCCTCGCGCGCCGAGGGGATCAGCGTGTGCAGGCCCTCGGCCATGCCCAGCCCGGCGCGCAGGATCGAGACGATCGCCACCTTCTTGCCGGCCAGCACCGGGGCGTCCATCACCTCCAGCGGCGTCTCCACCTTCTCGGTGGTCAGCGGCAGGTCGGCGGTGATCTCGTAGCCCATCAGCAGCGAAATTTCGCGCAGGAGCAGGCGGAAGCCGTTGGTCGACCGGTCCTTCGCCCGCATGTGGCTCAGCTTGTGCTGGATCAGCGGGTGGTCGATGATGAAGAGGTTGGGAAAGTCGTCGGACGTCTTCACGGTCGCGGTCCCTCGGGGCTTGGGGCAGGCCATCGGCGGCGGCATTGGCATGGAATGGCCAGGGCCGGCGGATCATGCCGGTCGGCGACCATTCTCCTGCCACGCAGCGAGGGCGATGACAATGCCGCGGGCCGGACGGACCGATCGCACCGGCTCCGCGCCGGCTACGCGACCGGCGGCCGGATGACGCTGAGCGCGCCCGGTTTCTGGCTCACCTCGATCGGCGTCTCGGGGCCGATATCGCCGTCGACATTGGTCGGCATGGTGCGGCTGGTCTCGATCCGCACCGAATGGCAGCGCCAGGTGCGCACCTGCTCGGACTGATGCAGCGTGCCGCGCTTGAGCGCCGGCGCCAGGGAGACCAGCTGAGCCACCGATTCCGTCTCGATGGCGTAGACGTCGAGCCATCCGTCGTCGATGCGCGCGTCCTCATGCATGGTCAGGCCACCGCCATAGTGGATGCCGTTGCCGATGGCGATCTGGTAGGCGCGCACCTCGATCGTCTCGGTATCGCAGGTCACCGTCGCCTTGAAGGGCTCCGCCTCGGCCAGCACCTCGACCGTACTGAGGAGGTAGGAGAGCGAGCCCCAGAAGTGCTTCCGGCCTTCCGCCGCCGCCTGCCTGCGGGCGACCTCGACGGCAACACCGAGGCTGGCGACGTTGATGAATGGCCGCTCGTTGATGAAGGCGACATCGATCGGGACGGGCGGGGCATCGACCACCACGTCGGTCGCCTGCACGGGATCGAGCGGAATCTGCAGTGTGCGCGCGAAGTCGTTGGCGGTGCCGAGCGGCAGGACGCCCAGCGTCTGGCCGGTCTCCAGCAGCGCCGGCAGGGCGCTGGAGATGGTGCCGTCGCCACCGGCCAGCACGACCGCCCTGACCCATCCCGCGGCCTCGCGGATCATCGCACCGGCGGCCTCGGCATCCTCGGGGAAGCGCAGGTCGACGGGCGACTTGCGCAGGGCGAACTGCGACAGGGCGCGCTGCAGGCTCTCCTCGGCCGTGCCGGCGTCGGCATTGGCGAGGATCAGGAAGGGGGTATCGTCGGGGCTGGTCACGCGCGCGGCATCCTCGAAAGCGGGCGCCGGTCGGTCTCAGTCGACGAGCCAGGCCGCCCGGGCCTCCGCGAGGGTGTCGCCGGCAATCGCCTGGCGCACGTCCCGCATCAGCCGGTTCATGGTGAAGACATTGTGCCGGGTAACAAGGATCAGCGCGAGCGGTTCCCCGGTGCGTACGAGGTGGTGCAGATAGCCCGCCGGATGCCGCTGGCAGGTGGCGCAGCCGCAGGTCTCGTCGATCGGCCCGGTCTCCTCGGCGAAGCGGGCGTTGCGCAGGTTCACCCGCTCGTTCGGCGCCCCCTTCTTCAGGGCCCAGCCGTGCCGGGCAACGCGAGTCGGGTGCACGCAGTCGAAGGTGTCCATGCCCAGCGCGACGCCCTCGAAGATGTCGCGGAAATTGCCGATGCCGAGCAGGTGCACCGGCCGTTCGGGGTGGACGTGGCGGGCCGCCATCGCCACCACCTCGTACATCTGCGCCTTCTCCCCGCCCAGCGTGCCGCCGATGGCCGTGGCGAAGAAGGGCCGGTCGGCGGTGTACTCGGCCGAGACGCGGCGCAGTTCGGCGTCGGTTCCACCCTGGACGATGCCGTAGAGCGCCTGGCTGCCGTCGTCGCCGCGGTCGAACTCGGCCAGCGAACGGTCGCCCCAGCGCATGGAGAGCTCCATCGACCGGGCGATATAGTCGCGGCCGACATGGTAGGGCGTGCATTCGTCAAGCTGGACGATCAGATCGGCGCCCAGCTTGCGCTGGATGTCGACCGACAGTTCCGGCGTCAGGAACAGCTTCTCGCCGTTGAGATAGGAGCGGAACGCCGCCCCCTCCTCGCCGATGCTGACCAGCGATTTCGGGCGCTCGCCCCGGCCGCGGCCCTTTATCTCGTCGGCGACGCCGCCATGGCCCATGGAGAAGATCTGGAAGCCGCCGGAATCCGTCAGCATCGGCCCGGACCAGTCCATCATCCGGTGCAGGCCGCCCAGCGCCTGCACCCGGTCGGCCCCCGGCTGGATCATCAGGTGGTAGGTGTTGGCGAGGATGATGTCGGAGCCGGCGGCGCGCATCTGCTCGGATGTCAGACCCTTTATCGCCGCCTTGGTGCCGCAGAAGATGAAGTTCGGCGTCTCGATGCTGCCGTGCGGTGTCGCCAGCCGGCCGGTGCGGGCCTGGCTGTCCGCTGCGCGGTGGGCGATCTCGAAGCCGAAGCCGGCATAGCGCGCCATGGCGTCCCCGCCCCTCACGCCGCGCTGGCGGCCGGTGTCGGTGTCTTGAGCGCCCGGTGGGCGAGGTAGATGAACGGCGTGTCGAGCAGCGCCACGATGACCCGCAGCCAGTAGGTGCCCAGGATGTAGGTGAAGACGAGCGCCTGGACGCCGATCGGCTCGGGCGCGAAGACGACCCAGGCGAGCACCGAGAAGACCACCGTGTCGATGAAGGCCGAGATCCAGGTCGAGGCGTTGTTGCGCAGCCAGAGATGGCGGCCGCGGGTCAGGCGCTTGAGCAGGCTGTAGAGCCAGACATCGTGGAACTGGCTGAGCAGGTAGGCCGCCATGCCGGCGACGAAGAAGGCGGTGACCGGCGTGAACAGCGTCTCCATGGCGCCCTGCACGCCGAGCGCCCAGGCCCACTCCGTGCCCGCCTGCTCCGGGGTCAGCGGCGCGAAGCCCAGGGTCAGGATCATGATCACCGTCCACAGGGCGAGCGAGGCGAAGCCGATCAGCACCGCGCGCTGGGCGGCGCGCCGGCCGTAGTGCTCCGTCAGGATGTCGGTCGCCAGGAAGCTGGAAGCGAACAGCACCGTGCCGAGCGCCACCGGATAGCCGAAGACGCCGAACTGCACCACCTTCAGCACCTGGATGTTGGCGCCGATGATGGCGATGACGACAAAGGCGACCAGACCGGCCTCGCCGAACAGCCGGCCCATGACGACGATGGCGCCGAACGCGACAAGAAGCATCAGCAGCCAGACGAACTCCGGCGGGCCGGCCTGCAGGGTGGCAATGATGTCGCTCGGCGAGAGGCTGAACATGGTCGATCCTGGTCCGGCGCCATGGGTTGGCGCGATCCGCGTTCGTCAGGGGTCGCAACGACAATGGCCCGCCACGGCGCTACCCGTGCGGGCCATCCTGGATGCGGGCCGTCTCGTCCCGACCGGCCGGTCCTGCTGTTGGCCGGCGACCGGGCACAGGCTCAGGCGGTGGCCTGGGCCGCCTCGAGACGCTTGCGCAGGCGGCGCAGCGATGCCGGCAGGCTGGTCGGCGCCACGGACATCACGTAGCCGTCGATGCCGCCGCGCTTCTCCACCGTGCGGATCGCCCGCGTCGACAGGCGCAGGCGCACCGTCTCGCCGAGCCGGTCAGAGAGCAGCGACACCGTCTGCAGATTGGGCAGGAACCGGCGGCGGGTCTTGTTCTGCGCGTGCGACACGTTGTTGCCGGCCTGCACGCCCTTGCCGGTCAGTTCACAGCGACGAGCCATCGTCGAAATCCCTTGTTCACTCGGTCGTCCGGCGGGGGCGCTCGGGATCGCTTCGTCGGGAAGCGCCGTCAGGGCCACGCCGGGCAACAATTCCTGGAGCCGGAGAGCATCGGGCTCGCCAGCGGACGCGGGGATATAGGCGAAGCTGGCCCGCCGCGTCAAGCCGCCGCCGGGCAGGTCTGCCTCCCATCACGGCCGGGCATCGCTCCCGCAGGCCTGGCATCTGGCGCGGCTTGTCAACAACCAGGTGGAACCGCCGACGCGGCTCCACCTGACCGCCACCTGCTTTTGCGCTGCCGCACGGTGGTCCAACGCCGGTCCAAGCGGCGCCACATTCCCTGCCTAGTCAAGGATCTGTCGAAGGCTCGGCCGTGCATCGGGGGAACCTCACCATGCCCACGCCATCTCATCGCCAGGCGCGCCGTGCCGCGCTTCTCGCCGCCTGCCTGGGCATCGCCATGTCCGCCGCGCCGGCCATCGCCCAGGAATCGCGCGCCGTCGAGCCCCAGCAGACGCCGGGCCAGCGCCTCGTGCTCGACTACGATCTCTACTCCTCGGGCTTCCTGATGGCCGGCTTCCAGGCGGACGTCTATGCCTGGCCGGACCGCTACGACATCCTGCTGAATGGCGAGACCCGCGGCATCCTCAGCCTGCTGGGCGACTGGACGGCGACCATGCGCGCGACTGGCGCCATCGACCGGGCGGCCGAGCGGCTGAGCCCCGACGGCTGGGCCTTCCAGGTGGACGCCGACGGCGACCTCGCCACCCGCACCATCCAGTATGGCAGCGACGGGCGTGCCTATGCCACGCTCGAGCCGCCACGCCCCGGCCTGACGCCGGTCCCGGACGAGGATCTCCTGGGCGCTCTCGACCCGCTCTCGGCCATCGTCGGCGCCGCCCTGGTGACCGATGGCGAGCACTGCCCGCCCCGGCAGGAGATCTTCGACGGCACCAGGCGCTTCGACATCGCCTTCCTGCGCATCCGGCCGACCACCATCGACGGCTCGTCGGTGGGCGGCTACAGCGGCTTCGCGGTCGAGTGCGAGGCGCGGATCATCCCGGTGTCCGGACATTTCCGCGACCCGTCCTCTTCCAGCTTCTGGCGCTACAACCGGCCCGACGACGACCCCGGCCGCATGGCCATGCGGGTGTGGTTCGCCGCCCTCACCGAAGGCGGCCCGCCGGTGCTGGTGCGCGGCGAGCGGCGCGGCCAGTTCGGCAATTTCTACCTGCACCTCGTCGCGCGCTCGATCACGCCGTTGGTGAGCACCGCCGAGCAGCGCTGAGCCTGCCGAGGCACCGCTTCGGGGCACACCGCCCGGCGGTCACCGCTCAGTGGTCGTGGCGGAGATCGAGCGTCGCGCCCGGCCCCTCGATCGCCGCCTCGACGGCGATCTCGCCCGCCGCTTCGAAGGTCAGGATGACGGTGATCCGCTCGCCCTCGACCAGCGGCGCCGCGAGCCCCATCAGCATGACATGCAGGCCATGGGGCTCGAGATGGACGGTCTCGCCCGGCGGCAGCTCTATGCCCCCCTCAACGGGGCGCATCTGCATCACCCCGTCGACCATGTTGTGGGTATGCAACTCCATGCGCTCGGCCGCGTCCCCGGCGGCGCCGAGGAGGCGATCGGCGGAGGCGCCGTTATTGGTGATGGCCATGTAGACGACGCCGTTCGGCACCCGGGGCGCGGTCGCCCGGCTCCAGGGATGGGCGATGGCGAGATCGCCGATCTGGTAGTCGTGCGCGGCGGCGCTGCCGAGGGCGAGAGCCGCGGCGCAGGCGCCGGCAATGGCGGCGACGCGGAGGGATGACAGGGACATGGCTGCAAGCCTTTCTTCGCGATCTGGCTGGCCGGAGCCGGGACGCATGTCGGCGCCCGGCCCCCGCTCGGGAACCCGGTTTGGATCAGGCGGCGCGAAGTATGGGCGGGGCCCGGGCCGGCGGCCGATTGCGGGCGTCGTCGGCCGGCGCAACCGGGTTGGCGAGGAAGCATGTCACCTCGGCTGTCGTCGCGCCGATGGGTTGCGGAACCGACCCCGCCTGGCCGGCCAGGCCGAGGCCGCCGGCCGGCATGACGCAGAGACCGCAGAGCGCATTCCCGCCCGCGCTGCCACTGTCCGGCAGACCGCCACCTGGCAGACAGAGGTTGCCTTGAAGGCTGTCGGCCAGGAACCACTCGCCGGTCCCGCTCTCGACCCAGGCCATGGCCTGCGGCCGGGCGAAGGGCAGCATGACAAAGGAGAGCAGCGACAGCTCGAACAGCGCCCGCGCGACGCTCAGCCCCGGCCGGGGATGCCTGCGCCCGCGCTTCTGCCCCGTCTGTGCCTTGCCGTTCATGCCCCCGGCTCATGACACAACCGGGCGCCGCCGACAATCGCCTGCGACACCGTGGCGGGGTTCGCGCCGGCTGCCCTACTCCGCCAGGGCAGCCCGCCGTGCCGCGCGCCGTTCCTCGGCGATGTCGTCGGTATCCATCTCCTGCTGACGCCGCCACAGGGTCGCGTACTCGCCGTCCCGGTCGAGCAGCGCGTCGTGACGGCCGCGTTCCACCACCTGGCCGTCCTTCAACACGATGATCTCGTCGGCGTTGATCACCGTCGACAGGCGGTGGGCGATCATCAGCGTGGTGCGCCCCTGGCTGACCTCGTCCAGATTGCCCTGGATCGCCCGCTCGGTATGGGTGTCGAGCGCCGAGGTCGCCTCGTCGAACATCATGATCGGCGGGTCCTTGAGAAGCGTGCGGGCGATCGCCACGCGCTGCTTCTCGCCGCCCGACAGCTTCAGACCGCGCTCGCCCACCACGGTGTCATAGCCATCGGGCAGGGTGGCGATGAAGTCCTCGATGCGGGCCAGCCGCGCCGCTTCCTCGATCGCCTCGCGGCCGGCGCCGGGGCGGCCATAGTCGATGTTGTAGTAGATCGTGTCGTTGAACAGCACGGTGTCCTGCGGAACGATGCCGATGGCCGCGCGCAGGCTCTTCTGCCCGACGTCGCGGATGTCCTGGCCGTCGATCAGGATCGCGCCCTCGCCCGCGTCGTAGAAGCGGAACAGCAGGCGGGAGATCGTCGACTTTCCCGCCCCCGTCGGGCCGACGATGGCCAGCGAGCGCCCAGGCTCCACGGTGAAACTGACGCCCTTGAGGATCGGCCGCCGCGGGTCGTAGCCGAAATGCACGTCGCGGAACTCGATCCGACCGCCCTCGACCCTGAGCGGCGGCGCGTCCGGCTTGTCGGTGACGTCAGGCGCAACGTTGAGGAGGTCGAACATGGCGTGCATGTCGACCAGCGCCTGCTTCACCGTGCGGTAGACGAAGCCGAAGAAGTTGAGCGGCTGGTAGAGCTGGATGAGGTAGGTGTTGACCGCCACGAAGCCGCCGACGGTCATGGCGCCGGACTGGATGCGGCTCGCCGCCATCAGCATGATCAGGGTCAGGCCGACGGCGATCAGCACGCCCTGGCCGATATTCAGCAGCGCTAGGCTCTCGGTCGAGCGCACCGCCGCCTTCTCGTAACGGCCCATGGCGCGGTCGAAGCGGCTGGCCTCGTGGTCCTCGTTGCCGAAATACTTGACCGTCTCGAAGTTCAGCAGGCTGTCGATCGCCTTTGTGTTGGCGTCCTGGTCGCTCTCGTTCATCTGCCGGCGGAACTTCAGCCGCCACTCGGTGACGATCATGGTGAAGGCGATATAGGCGACCACCGAGGCCATGGTGATGGCGGCGAACCAGAAGTCGAACAGGGTCCACAGGATACCGGCGACCAGCAGGATCTCCAGGATCGTCGGCAGCACGTTGAAGAGCATGAAGGAGAGCATGCTCTCGATCGACTTCACGCCGCGTTCGATGATCCGGGAAAGGCCGCCGGTCTGGCGTTCCATGTGGAAGCGCAGGGAGAGCGCGTGGAGATGGCGGAAGACGTTCAGCGCGGCCCGCCGGATCGCCTGCTGGGCGACCCGGGCGAAGACGGCGTCGCGGAGCTGCGCGAAAGCCTGGGCGAGCACACGGCTGAGGCCGTAGGCGAGGATCAGGCCGATGGGCAGGGCGATCGCCAGGTTGGCCGCCGCCTCGCCCGCGGGCGACAGGGCGTCAACGGCGTTGCCGAAGAACAGCGGCGTGTAGACGGTGGCTATCTTGGACAGCACCAGGAAGGCGAGCGCGATGACCACGCGCGCCCGCATGCCCCTCTCGCCCTTCGGCCACAGATAGGGGATCAGGCTCCGGATCGCCTCGCGATCGAGCCCGGTGGAGTTGCGGTCCTTGCCCGCCATTCTTATCGCCCGCCTGGCACCCACCATTACGGACTCAGAGATAGCGTCGGGAGTGGCACGAGCAACAGACATTTCGCGTCTGCGCGCATGGCAGGGGTGCACTGCCCCATCGGCGGCTCGCCACGCGCGTCCCGGCTGCTAGGTTCGGGCCGACCATGAACGACATCCGACCCGCCGACCGCGGCGACATCGCCAAACTCCTCACCCTCGGCGCCATCTGGGGCTCAACCTTCACCTGGACCGAGGTGGCGCTGGTCGAGCTGCCGGGCGTGCACGTGGCGACCGCCAGGCTTGCTATCGGCGCGCTGGCCCTTACCGGGCTCGCCTGGGCGATGCGCGCGCGCTTTCCCCGCGGCGGCCGCAACTGGGCGCTGATCACCCTGATCGGCTTCTTCAACGCCAGCCTGCCGTTCAGCCTCGGCGCCACCGCGCAGGAGACGCTGACGGCCAGCCAGTCGGCCATCCTGATCGGCGCCGGGCCCTTCGCGGCGCTCGCCCTCAACCATTTCTTCACCGGCGACGACCGCATCTCGCTGCGCAAGGCGATCGGCGTCCTCGTCGGCTTCAGCGGCATCGCCGTGCTGGTCGGGCGCGATGCGCTGGCCGGCACCACCGACGCCGTGGTCGCCCAGCTCATGCTGATCGGCGTCTCGGTCTCCTACGCCCTGTCGTCGCTGATGACGCGTTGGGTCCGGGCCCCGTCCAGCACCGGACTCAGCGCTGCGATCCTGCTTACCAGCATGCTCTACATGGTGCCGCTGACGCTGGTGATGGCGCCGCTGCCGGAGACCGCGCCCGGCTGGTCCACCTGGGGGGCGCTGCTGCTGCTGGGCCTGCTGCCGACGGGCCTGGCCCAGGCGGTCCGCGTATCGCTGATCCGCAGCGTGGGTGCCGTCTTCGCCAGCCAGGTCTCCTATCTCGTGCCGGTCTTCGGCGTCTTCTGGGGCTGGCTGCTGCTGGCGGAGGAACCGGAACTGGCCGCCTATCTGGCTCTCGGCCTGGTGCTGCTGGGACTGGCGATCAGCCGCCAGAAAGGACGGCGCCGTCACTTTCCCGTCACAAGCGAACATTAATGATTCTGAGACTCCCGGTCCCGACGGGGGCTGTGCTAGGGTGCCGCCGCTTTTCCCAAGAGCCACACCGCACGTCTGGTAGCAAAAACATCAACGATGAGGATGGATGCGATGATTTTCAGTATCCGCAGCACGAAGCTGTGTCTTGGCGCAAGTGCGCTGGCCCTTCTGGTCGCCGGTCCGGCCTTGGCGCAAAAGGGCCCGGACGACGCAGGCGGTTCGTCGGACCTGCCGCCCGCCAGCTATGGCGAGGTGACGCTGGAGACCGGCTATGCGGAGGATCCGTGGGGCGTCGAGCTCCAGGCGGGTGGCAATGTCGACGCCTCCACGCTCGGTGACGGCTGCTGGGGCAATATCGCCGAGGCACCGGACGTGACGCTGAACTACACCGCCGGCGACGTCTTTCCGCTCAACATCTATGTCGACTCCAGCGCCGACACGACGCTGGCGGTCATGACGCCGGACGGCTCGGTGACCTGCAATGACGACTTCAACGGCCTGCAGGCGGGCATCATCTTCGACAATCCGGAGAGCGGTTCCTACGACATCTGGGTAGGCACCTATTCCAGCTCCGCCGGCTTTCCCGAGGCCATGCTCTACATCTCGGAGGTCTACACCGACCCGGCGCAGTCCGACCCGGTGATGATCGGCACCGATGGCGCCACGTCCTCCGGCGCTGGCAGTTCGGGCGGCGGTTCGTCGTCCGGGGGCTCCGGCGGCGGTTCGGGCGGCGACATGCCGGCCACGGCGTTCGAGTTCTTCGAGATGGGCTCGGCCATGTCGGGCGACGTCATGTCCTATGACAGCGCCTCGCCGATCGGCGACGACGGCTTCTCGGTCTCCGGCCTCGTGCTGGATACGCCCGAGGGCACGTTCACCATCGACACGCTGACCGTCAACCGGATCGACTGGCAGGCCTCGCTCAACGAGCAGCCGCCGGCCTTCGTCGACATGTCGGTCGACGGCATGGTCATCGATCTCAACGACATCCCCGATGGCCAGGAGGCGATCGACGTTCTCGGCACCGACATGGTGACGATGAACATGGCGCTCGACTACGCGCTCGACGGCGACACGCTCGACCTCGGCAACCTGTTGCTGGAACTGGTCGATCTCGGAACCTTCACCCTGGCGGCCAACGCCTCGGGCCTGGACCAGGACATGCTGGCCAACAGCCCCGAGATGGCGATGTTCGGCATGATGCTGAACAGCGCCACGGCGACCTACACCGATGCCGGCCTGGTCGGCACGGCGCTGGAAGCGGGCCAGCAGGAGACCGGCATGGCGCCGGACGAGATCGTGCAGATGGCCGTCCAGCAGATCGAGGGTCTGCGCGGCATGGTCACCTCGAACGCCGGCAATGCCGGCCTCGACGCAATCATCGCCTTCCTGCAGGACCACGCGACGCCGGGCGGTACGCTGACGGTCGACCTGGCGCCGCCGAACCCGGTCAACCCGATGATGCTGATGAGCATCACCAATCCCGACGCCGCGGTCGAGATGCTGGGCGCGACGGTCACCTACCAGTAGGTTACCGACCCGACATCGCGTTTCACGCCACCGCCGGACCTCGCGAGGGGTCCGGCGGTTCGCGTTTCAGCGACCCGTCTGCCGGCCTTCCAACGCCGCGATGCGCGCCTCGAGAGCGGCGATCGTGGCCTCGGCCTCGGCCGCGGGCACCAGTCGCGGGATGTGCTGCGGGCAGTTCCAGTCGAAGGCGGCGATCTCGATCAGCATCGCGCGCTCCACGACGGCCCGATAGTCCGGCACGGCCAGCCGCCGGGCGACGGCGGCATCGGCCTCAACGACACGCGCCCGGCCGAGGATCTTCAGTCGCTGGCGGGCGCGGTAGTCCACCAGGATCAGCGACACCCTGTCGTCGCCGGCCAGATTGCCCACGGTGACGTATTGCCGGTTGCCGCGAAAATCCGCGAAGCCGATGGTCCGCCCATCCAGCACGCGCAGGAACCCGGGCGGGCCGCCGCGGTGCTGGATGTAGGGCCAGCCGGTCTCGCCGACACTGGCGATGTAGAAGCTGTCGCGCCGCTCGATGAAGGCGCGCTCCCGCTCGCCCAGGCAATCGTGATGCGGCTCCCCATCCTCTGCCCGGGCATAGGCCTTGCGGCTGCCCTGTCGTTCCTGCTCGGCCTGCACCAGCCCGGTGAAGGCGAGCTCCGCAAAGCGGTGTCCCATCGGATCGGTTCCTGTTCTGAGATGCGTGTCAGGCCGGCGCGTCGGCGTCGGCGAAGCGCAAATGGCCTTCCTTCAGCCAGATGCGGGCGCCGTGCGGCGCCGCCACGGCCTCGAGGCGGCTGCCGACGGGCAGGCGCAGCCAGGACTGGCGGATGAAGTCCTCATCCCGCCAGGCGAACCCGCCGTCGAGGACGAGCAGTTCCAGGCCGCCCGGCGCCTGGACGTCGATTCGCGCGCCCGGGTCCCACCGCTCGACCCGCACCTCCTCCCGGCCGTCGGCGTGCAGAACGGCCATGGCGACGCCAGGGCGATCCTCAGGCCTATGGAACGCGCTCCCGTCGGCGTCGAGGACGACCTTTTGCCGGTCGTCGGGATCGAACTGCCAGAGCTTGACCAGGATGGTGCAGCCCTCGCTCGATCCCGGCCGGTGGCGCGAGGTGGGCGGGTTGCGCACATAGGTACCGGCGGGGTAGTCGCCGCGCTCGTCCTGGAAGATGCCGTCGAGCACCAGGAACTCCTCGCCGCCGCCATGGGTGTGGGGGGAGAAGTCGCTGCCCGGCGCGTAGCGCACGAGGGAGGTGGCCCTCGCCACCTCCCCGCCGACCCGGTCCAGCATCTTGCGCTCGACGCCGGGCATGGGCGAAGCGATCCAGTCGAGCCCGGCGGCGTGCACCACGGCCGGACGGCTGAAATCGGCGTTGACGCGCATCGCCTCAACCGCCCGCCGCCGCGCGGCGCCGGAAATCCTCCACCGGCAGGCCGCCGATGCCCCAGTCGGGCATCTCCACCTCGTCGATGACGACCACCGTGGTGGACGGGTTCTTGCCGAGCACATCGGCCAGCAGATCGGTCGCGCCCTTGATCAGGGCGGCCTTCTGTTCGGGCGTCGCGCCCTCGCGGGTGATCTTGATGTTAACGTAGGGCATCGGACATCTCCGCTTTCGCCCTGGCGGTCGAGGCGGCCGGTCCGGGACTGATGATATCGTAGTGGAAGACCTTGGCGATGATGCGCCACGCCCCGGCATCCCGGACCAGGGTCAGGAAGTCGGTGAAGGCACGCTCGCCGATGGCGCAGTTGACACGGGCGAACGCCGTCCTCGGCCCGGCGAAGGCGATGGCGACGATCCGGTCCTGGCGAAGTTCGCGTCGGCTGGCCGGCGACGGTCGTGCGGCCACGATGGCGAAATATTCCGCCATCGACAGGTCGACCAGGTCCTCGCCGCTGGCGGTGACGTAACGGGCCCGCGGATGGAACACCCGGGCCAGCCGGTCGACGTCGCTGAGATAGAGGCCGTCGAAATAGGTCTGCAAGAGGTCGGTGATGGCGTCGAAATCGCCTGGCATTGCATCCTCCTTGCGGTGCGGCGGGGAGCCGGGGACAGGCCCGTCCCCCCGCCCACCCGATCACGGGACGTTCAGTGGATCAGCCCTTCGCGCTGCATGGCCGCGCGCACCTGCGGGCGCCGGGACACCCGCTCGACATAGGCCTTCACATGCGGCCAGTTCTCCAGGCCGATGCCCACCGGATCGGCCCAGGAGGCGACGACGAAGGTATAGGCGTCGGCCACCGTGAAGGTGTCGCCCATGAGGTACTCCCGGCCGTCCGCCAGCAGGCGGTCGAGATAGTCGAACCGCCGGTGCAGCTTGGCCAGCGCCGCTTCCCGCCAGACGCCTTCCGGCTTGGTGGCGGCGAAGAAGGGACTGAACGACTTGTGCAGTTCCGAGGCGGTGTAGTTCAGGTATTGCTGCAGGCGCACCCGGTCCAGGCTGCCCGCCGCCGGCGCCAGCGCCCGCTCGGGCCGGCTGTCGGCGATGTACTGCAGCACCGCCGGTGCCTCGAACAGGATCTCGCCGTCGTCGAGCCGCAGCGTCGGCACGTAGCCGTTCGGATTGATGGCGTTGAAGTCATCCCCGGCCTCGGTGCGCTTGGCGGCGAGATCGACCTTCTCCAGGTCGAACTCGGCATCGATCTCCCTGAGCGCGATGTGCACCGCCAGCGAGCAGGTGCCTGGCGAATAGTAGAGCTTCATCGATTGGCTTCCTTGTTGAGGGGTGAGGAAGGCCGGCCTCGACGACTGATCTATGGGCTGCAGTTTCCCTTGTAAATCTAGTTTCTCAATGATACTCCCATTATCGGGTTTCCCGGCGGTAACCAGGAGGGAGAGCCGCGATGTCGCTCAAACTGCGGAAGAACAAGGGTCCGGCCACGCCGAAGGCCTGCCCGCTGCTGGAATGCATGGCCATCATCGGCGGCGCCTGGGCACCCAACATCATCTGGTACCTGCGCGCCGGCCCGCGCCGCTTCAACGAGCTCAGGACCGACATCCCGCAGATCTCGCCCAAGGTGCTGACCACCCGCCTGCGCGAGCTGGAGGCCTGCGGCGTCGTCGACCGGCGGGTGATGTCAACCTCGCCGCCCTCGGTGGAGTACGCGCTTAACGATCTCGGCCGCCGCCTCGTGCCGGCGATCGAGGCCATCGCCGAGGTCGGCGAGGAGTTGAAGGCGCGGGCCGCCAAGGAAGAGATCGCGCCCAGCGACTCCCCCCGGCTGAAGCATCTGCGCGCCACCATGGCCTGAGCTTTCGGCCGCGCCGCCGCGTTCCCATATGCCCGCAGAGCGGCCCGCAGACCAGCCCGATCAACCACCCGGACCCGTATCGATGCCCCTTCTCTCCGTCCTCGACCTCGCCCCCGTCACGGAAGGCGCCACGCCGCGCGAGGCGCTCGTCAACACGCTCGACCTCGCCCGCCATGCCGAGCGCTGGGGCTATCACCGCTACTGGCTTGCCGAGCATCACAACATGGTCGGCATCGCCAGCGCCGCGACCTCTGTCGTCATCGGCGCCGTCGCCGGGGCGACCTCGACGATGCGCGTTGGCTCCGGCGGCATCATGCTGCCCAACCACTCGCCCCTGGTGATCGCCGAGCAGTTCGGCACGCTGGAATCGCTCTACCCCGGCCGCATCGACCTCGGCCTCGGCCGGGCGCCGGGCACCGACCAGGCGACGCTGACGGCCCTGCGACGCGACGCGGCGACGGCCGAGCGCTTCCCCCAGGACGTGCTGGAGCTGCAGGCCTATTTCGGTCCGCTGCGCGACGGTCAGCGCATCCAGGCGGTGCCGGGCACCGGTCTCGGCGTGCCGCTGTGGATCCTCGGCTCCAGCCTCTTCGGCGCCCAGCTCGCCGCCATGCTCGGCCTGCCCTACGCCTTCGCCTCGCATTTCGCACCCGACGCGCTGCTGCCGGCGCTCGACGCCTACCGTGCGGGCTTCGAGGCCTCGGCCCAGCTCGACCGGCCCTACGCCATGGCCGGGGCCAGCGTCGTCGTGGCGGAGAGCGAGCGGGAGGCCCGGCGGCTCTTCACCACCCAGCAGCAGGCCTTCACCGGCATGATCCGGGGCAATCGCGGCCGCATGCGCCCGCCCATCGACGACATCGAGCGCTTCTGGACGCCGGCGGAAAAGGCCTATGTGGAGCGCATGCTGAAATACGCCTTCGTCGGCACGCCCGATGGCGTGAAGGCGGGGCTCGAGGCGTTCATGGCGGAGGCCGGGGTGGACGAGGTCATCGTCACCTGCGCGGTCTACGACCACGCCGCAAGGCTGCGCTCCTACGAATTGCTGGCCGAGGCGATGGCGGGCTCGATGGCGGTGCGGCCGGCCGCCTGACTGGCGGCGACGGGCCTACCAGGTGAGCGAGCGGATGGCGTAGGTCGGGCGCGCCGCCTCCCCAGCCGCGGCTTCGGCGATCAGCGCCCCGTCCGGCCGGCCGTTGCGGGTCAGATCCCCGGCATGAATGCCCTGGGTGACCAGCAGGCTGTCGAAGCCCATCAGGTTGGCGCCCTTGATGTCGGTGCGGAAGCTGTCGCCGATGGCCAGTACGCGCGACGGCGCCGGGTTGCCGAGCGTCTCCAGGCAGATCTCGTAGACACCGCGATGGGGCTTGCCGTGATAGTGCGCGGTCCCGCCCAGCTCCTCGTAGCGCTTGGCCAGCATGCCGGCGCAGATGCCCATCACCTCGCCCTGCATGACCACGAGGTCGGGATTGGTGCAGACCATCGGCAGGCCGCGATCCCGCGCCCGGGCCAGCGTCTCTTCGAACAGGTCGACGGTCTCGCTGATGTGCTTGATGCCGGTGTTGAGGATCCAGTCGGCCGCGTCCAGCGCCGCCACCTTCTCGTAGTCCAGGCCCTGGAAGACGTCCTCGTCCCAGGGCGCGCCGATATGGAAGAAACGGTGCCCGAGTCCGGCATGCACCGGATCGCTGCGGTCGCGCAGCGCCAGATGCCCGGCCTCGCCGGAGGACAGCAGATGGTCGTAGAAGCTGTCCGGCACGCCGACCGAGCGCACCTTCTGGCGCACCGTGGCCGCCCGGCGCGGCGCGTTCGAGAGCAGCATCACCCGGCGCCCGTCGCGGCGCAGACCGTTGAGCGCGTCGAGGATTCCGGGATAGGCCGTCAGCCCGTCATGCACCACGCCCCAGAGGTCGACGATGAAGGCGTCGTAGTCGCCGGCGACCGCGGCCACGCTGTCCAGGACCGGGATGGCGTTGTCTTTCACGATCTTCATGGAAACCGTTCGGTTGCGCGAAAAACGAAAGCCGGTATGTGACAAGGACGCGTGGCCGGAGCAAGCCTCATTGCGGCAGGTCTGCCCCGACCGCCTCACCGACGCGGCCGAAACCGTCTGCCTTCAGCAGCCGGGCGAGGTCGCGCTTGATCTCGCCCACCAGGCGCGGCCCGCGATAGGCGAGCGCGGTGTAGAGCTGCACCAGGCTGGCCCCGGCGCGGATCTTGGCATAGGCGTCCGCCCCGCTCGCCACCCCGCCGATGCCGATCAGCGGCACCCGTCCCGCCACCTGGATGGCGACCCGGCGCAGGGTCTCGGTGGCCAGGGCGAACAGCGGCGGGCCGGACAGGCCGCCCTCGCAGCCGGCGAGATGCCGCGGCAGGTCCGGCGGCCGGCCGACCGTGGTGTTGGAAACCGCGATGCCGTCCGCCCCGCCGTCGAGGATCGCCGTCACCGTCGCCGCCAGCGGCCCGGCGTCGAGGTCGGGCGCGATCTTGACCACCACCGGGCAGTCGAGGCCGGCGGAATGCCGCGCCTCCAGCACCGTGGAAAGGATCGGCCCCAGCGCCTCGGCCGCCTGCAGGGCGCGCAGCCCCGGCGTATTGGGCGAGGAGACGTTGACCACGATGTAGTCGGCCTGCGGGCCGAGCAGACCGACCCCGGCGACATAGTCCGCCCCGGCCTGCCGGCTGTCCCGGTTGCGGCCGAGATTGACGCCGACCGGCCCGCCCAGGGTGTGCTGACGCAGCCGTGCCAGGTTCGCCGCCACCACCTCCGCGCCCTTGTTGTTGAAGCCGAGGCGGTTGATCAGCGCCCGGCGTTCGCGCCAGCGCCAGAGCCGCCGCCCCGCATTGCCCGGCTGCGGGCGCGGGGTCACGCTGCCGATCTCCACGAAGCCGAAGCCGAGCCGCAGCAGCGGCGCCACCACCTCGGCGTTCTTGTCGAAGCCGGCGGCGATGCCCAGCGGGTTGCCAAAGGAGCGGCCCCAGACCTGGCAGGCCAGCACCGGGTCGTCCGGCCTCCTCTCGACCGGCGCCAGCCCGGCCCGCATCGCCCGCAGGGTCAGGCCGTGCGCCAGTTCCGGCGGCAGGGCGTGCAGCAGCGGCCGGGCGAGCGGGAAGAGGTCGATCATGCGGTCGGCGGGGCCGGCAAGACGGTCAGGCCGGCCGGCGGGGAATGATGTGGCGGCCGTCGGCGTCGCGGCCGATCGGCGCCTCCCATTCGACCGCGCTCAACGGCAACTCGCCATAGAGATGCGGGAACAGGTCGCCGCCGCGCGACGGCTCGAAGACCAGCGCCGGGCCCAGACGCTCGGCATCGACGACGACCAGCAGCAGGTCGTCCTGGCCGGCGAAGTGCCTTGCCGCCGTCTCGGCCACCTGCGCCCAGGTGGAGAAGTGGATGAAGCCGTCGGCTAGGTCCACCGGTGACCCGGCGAAGCGGCCGTCCCGCCTGGCCCGTGCCCACTCGGACACCGTTACGATCTTGAGAATCTCCATGGGGTCATGGTGATAGGCGCAATCCCCGCGCCGACCAACCCCCGACGACGTACCTCTGACGCGCGCCGGACCGGGACGCGGCGCCCGCCCACGGTGGCGGGCGGTCCGTCAGCACAGGATGAACGGCGGGCTCTCGCAGATCGAGTCGGGGTTCTGCGGATCGGGGCCCAGCCAGACCCCGCCGATGGCGCCCACCGCATACTTGCCCATGGTGTACCAGCCGCCCAGCCCGGCGCCAGCTGCGGCGCCGATGGCGCCTCCCAACGGATTGCCCGTGAGCATGCCGAGCGCGGCGCCCGCGGCGGCACCCATGAACATGTTCCACAGCATGTCGAGATAGAAGTTGCCGATCGCCGACAGGAGGCGGCCGAGCGACTGGAAGAAGCCCTGCGTGCTCGGCCCGGGTACCGGCTCGCCGCCGCCCCCGCCCGCCGCGGCCGGCTCGATCCTGAGATCGATCGTCCCGTTCGCCGACTTGCGCGCCGTCACGTTGGCGATCTGGCCGAGCTGGTAGGCATCGGAGATGCCGAGCTGCACAGCCCCGCCGAACTCCGCGCCGAAGAGACCGGCGATCTGGCTGCGCGAAGCACCGAGGTTGAGGAGGTTGATGGCGACCGGTGCCAGCAGATGGATGGCGTATGCCGCCGTCTCGGCCCGCAGCAGGCGCTGGGCGGGTCCCCGCGCGGCCTGGGTCGACGGGCTGCGGAACAGGGCCACCATGGCCTCCACGCCGGCCGGCGTCGTCAGCGTCTGCGAGGCCGCGTTGGCGACGCGCTCGGCCCCGTCAGGCGCGTTCACGGCAGCATTCAGACCCCGCCAGAAGGCGCGGGTGGCGGCTTCCTGCCGGCCCTCGAACATGTCCCGGTTGGCGATCTCGACGATCTCATCGGCGCTGACCTCGCTGCGGCCGGCGACGATCGCGGGGAGCGCGCGCGAATACAGTGTGCGGGGATCGAACTGCGCCTGCGCCTGATCGGCGGCGGATTGCGCGACCGTCCAGCGGGAACCGGCCGGCAAGGCGATGACGAGGGCTGAAGTACCGATGAACTGGCGTCTGAGCATAGCGGTCTCTCCCGATCAGGCGGCTACAGTAACAATCGCAATCCAATTCTCGTTCGCGACCAATCCTTTAGAACACGATTGCGGACACACGCCAGAGTGTCAAAACCGATTTCCCGAA
>JAVKFF010000114.1:0-2748 GCA_040226215.1 Azospirillaceae bacterium | reverse complement strand
CGGTCCTGCAGGACCGGCTCCGTTCGGGTCTTCGGCGGGTTGCCGGCCGCCTGCGCCGGCGGCCCGCTAATTGTGGGTCAGCGAGACGGTCTGCATCTCGTTATGCACCCGGATCAGCGAATCGATCCGGCCCTTGGCCTGCTTGAAGGCCTCCAGCGACTTGCCCTTCAGTTCCTTGGCGATCGGCAGGGTCACCTTGATCGGGTTGACCTGCTTGCCCTTGACCAGCACCTCGTAGTGCAGGTGCGGCCCGGTGGAGCGGCCCGTGGAGCCGACATTGCCGATCACCTGGCCCTGCTTCACCCGCTGTCCGGGCTTCACCCGCAGGCGGGACATATGGGCATAGGCGGTGGAGTAGGTGCCGTTGTGGCGGATCCGCACATACTTGCCGTAGCCGCCGAGCCAGCCGGCCTTCTCCACCACGCCGTCGCCGGCGGCGCGGATCGGCGTGCCGCTGGATGCGGCGAAGTCCAGCCCCTTGTGCATCCGCGTATAGCCCAGGATCGGGTGCCGGCGCTTGCCGAACCCGGAGGAAATCCGGGTCGCATCGACCGGGGTCCGCAACAGCGCCTTGCGGACGCTCTTGCCGTCCGGCGAGAAATAGTCCGGCGTGTCGCTGTCCGGCGGCGTGAAGCGGTAGAAGATCAGCTCGCGGCCGTTGACGTTCATGCTGGCGGCCAGGATCTCGCCGAACCGGACCGGCGTGCCGTCCGGCGCGAGCTGGTTCTCGAAGAACGCCATGTAGCGGTCGCCCTCGCGCAGGTCGCGCTCGAAATCCACGTCATAGCTGAACAGCCGCACCATGCGCCGCAGCACGTCCTGCGGCATGCCGGCATTCTCCGCCGACACATAGAGGCTGGTCCGGATCTCGCCATTGGCCAGGGCAAAGCCCTTGGTCAGCTCCAGCAGTTCTTCCTGGGCGACGAAATCCTCGCCGTCGCGCTGGACCACCACATCCTTGACGACAGAGGCGTCGAGCCGCACGGCCGACAGGACCGGCTTGGCCTCCTCGTCGTCATCGACCGGCATGGCGTCGAAGGTGAGGGTCAGTTCCTGGCCCAGCTTCAGGCGGCGCGGATCGTAGACCGTCGCCAGCGCCTTGACTGCCAGATGCGCCTCGTTCACCGACGCGCCGGCATCGGTCAGCAGCTCGATCAGGGTATCGCCGCGCGCGATCTTCAATGTCTTGTCGAACCGCGGCGGGGCCAGCTGCAGCCCGGCTTCCACCAAAGCGGGGCCGATCACGCCGCCCTCGGGCATCCGGTAGTCCATGGCGGGCCAGAGCTGCGGCTGCTGGAACAGCATCGCCACGGCATTGGCGCCGGGGCGCAGCCTGGCGATGATCTCGGCCGCCTTCGCGCTCGTCGCGGCCTCGGCGGCCGCCCTGGCTTCGGCATCGGCCAGGGTGGGACGATCGGTCATGCGCTGGCGTTCGGCCAGGGGCGGCTTGGTGGCCGCATAGAGGAGGCCGCCGCCGATGGAGCAGCCGATGAAGCCGGCCACAACCAGCGCTACCGCGCTGCGCAACGAGCTGTCCTGCAAGGGGGAGAGGAAGCGCCAGTTCGGTCTAATCATATGGCAGTCATCATGTGATTCACTGGATTTCTGGGCGGGAACTTTAACAGAGTCGTGTAACCCTTTGATTCCTGAACAAGATGACGAAACCGACTCCACAGGTCAACGCCTTTCGGCACTGGTTCCGGAGGTCGCCGGGGGGACCGTCCCGCCAGACGGCGGAAGTTCAGGGATGCCGCCGGCAGTGCGACGGTCGCGCAAGGTATCATGTCCGTCCTGTTGTTTCGACCCGAAAGCGCGAACAGCTCGCAATGCAGAGGCCGGAGCCCCGTCCGGTTTCCGTGCCGCCGCCATGTCTCCGGCGCCATGCGTCAGGTTGGCAGGCGCGCACGACTGGTCGGCCGCGCGGACAGACCATCGCTCATCGCGATTAAAAAAAAGTACCGTAGCGGGGAAAAAGATGATTGACGCCGCCGGCATCCCATCGTAGAAGTCCGGCCCGCTCAGGAGGGAACCACGGCCCGGTCGCCAGACCCGGCCTTGCGCTTCTGGGCTCCCGCGACAGACCGGCATCGGTATCGAGCGTGATACGGCGTGCTTCTTGTCGCGGACTGCGACCCGGTTACGGTTTATCTGTTACCGGATTTGTTATTGGACATTGTTGGAAGTGTGGAAGGATTTTTGTGGGCGGCGGCGTGCGCTTAGGCGCGTGCTGGTGTTCATGGGAGTTCTTCTTTGAACGCTAAGTGCGAGTTTGAGCTTAGGCCGTCATGAGTATTGGCGGCCCGAGTTGATCCTGGGCTGTCCTGCGTATTTGGGGCAGTTCTGGAGAGATCAACCTGAGAGTTTGATCCTGGCTCAGAACGAACGCTGGCGGCAGGCTTAACACATGCAAGTCGAACGGTAGGTACCCTTCGGGGTACTGAGAGTGGCGCACGGGTGAGTAACGCGTGGTTACCTACCTTCCGGTACGGAATAACCGAGGGAAACTTTGGCTAATACCGTATACGCTCGTAAGAGGAAAGATTCATCGCCGGAAGATGGAACCGCGTCGGATTAGCTAGTTGGTGGGGTAACGGCCTACCAAGGCGACGATCCGTAGCTGGTCTGAGAGGATGATCAGCCACACTGGGACTGAGACACGGCCCAGACTCCTACGGGAGGCAGCAGTGGGGAATATTGGACAATGGGCGCAAGCCTGATCCAGCCATGCCGCGTGAGTGAAGAAGGCCT
>JAVKFF010000113.1:0-2013 GCA_040226215.1 Azospirillaceae bacterium | reverse complement strand
GCCGCGGCGATCAGCCTTCGCCTCATCCTCATCCAGCCTGCCATGAGGCCCGGAACGTCCTGGGGACGGGGGCACACGAAATGCACGTCTTCCCGGTAGCCTTGAACGGTCTCTCCGACAAAGTTCTGGAACTGCCGCCAGTCGGTCGCAGCGTAGCGTGGATCCAGGATTTCCTGCTGCAGGTCCAGGAAGGCCTGCTTGCTGGCCGGGTCGAAGGTCTGCGCAGCCCTGAGTGCGGCAACGAAACGCGCCGTTCTGCGTTCGCTCGGCCTCTCTCCCTCAATTGCAAAGGATGATCGGGTTTCCTTCGTGTAGAGATAGCTCAAAGCCCTGTGCCGCAAGGGCGGGTCGCAGGCATCGACCAGTTCGGCCGCGTCCTGGTCCAGTCGCAGTTTCATCTGGCCGGCCAAGCGGTCGGTTCGCCGAACCGTCAGGCACATTCCGGAGCCGCCCAGTAGGTTGTCGTCGACCCGGTGGCGTCGCGATTTCCGAGTGCGCGCGACGAGTTGCTTTTCTGGATTCAGTGCCGCGACATAGTTGCCCATGTCCGCATTCGGCAGGTCGAGCGCCTTGCCCGCGAACGTTTCATGGAAGAACCAGGCGCGGCGGCTGTACTCGCCCGTCGGCTCGCTCAAGACCCACTGCCTGATCGCCTCCGGATCCACCGCCTTCATGGTTGCAGCCAGGACGCCCATGTCCAGCGGTTCGTAGCGCAATGCGAATCGCAAATGCCCGCGCACCGTTTCCGCGGGCGCATAGGCACGCGGGTAGAACTCGGTTGTCTGGTCCTCTCGCACGACAGTCCGCCTGGCACCGGCGACAATTCTGCTTTCCACCGCGGCGGTGGGCACATGCGTGCCGAATGCCCTGCGCAGCCATGCCTGGCCAGCGACCGATCCCGCATCGCGCGCCATCGCTGGCCTCCTGTCGCATGGGCAAATCACATAGGAGAATATGCGTTTTCGATTATCGTGGTGCAAATTGGATTGCAAAGGGCGCAACAGATGCAGAAACGACTACGGTCAGCTCGTCGCCCCCGACGTGTTGGATGCGCGATCGGGATACTCGCCATCCCGAAGGCCGGCGTGCCGACCGCCACGATGTCGCCTCCTTTGTCGTGTGATCGTTGCTCGTTGACTACGCGCAGCCCACGATAGCGTATCGCCCCTCGCCGCAGGGATCCCCGTTGTGACCGACAGCCTGGACCATCTGATCCTCCTGGGATCGGCGCTCGTGCTGCTCAGCATCTTTGCCGGCATGGTTTCCAGCCGGGTCGGCGCGCCGCTGCTGCTGGTCTTCCTGGGCCTGGGCATGCTGGCCGGCGAGGAAGGCCCCGGCGGCATCGACTTCCAGGACTTCGACCTGGTCTATGGCATCGGCTCGGTCGCCCTGGCGGTGATCCTGTTCGACGGCGGCATGCGGACGCCGCGGGCGAATTTCAGGCTGGCGATGTGGCCGGCGATGACCCTTGCCAGCGTGGGCGTGTTCCTGACCACCGGGATCGTCGCGGCGGTCGCCTGGGGCCTGTTCGGCTTCGGCATCGTCGAATCGGTGCTGATCGGGGCGGTGATCTCCTCCACCGATGCCGCGGCGGTGTTCTTCCTGCTGAACGTGTCCGGCATGGAACTGCAGAAGCGGGTGAATGCCACCCTGGAGGTGGAAAGCGGCCTGAACGACCCGATGGCCGTCTTCCTGACGATCACCTGCGTGAGCCTGCTGCTGCAGCCGTTCGACGGCGACTGGCTGACGATCGGCACCGGCTTCGTCGCCGACCTGGCCGGCGGCGCGGTGATCGGCATCGCCGGCGGCCAGGCCATCGTCTGGCTGGTCAACCGGCTGGAGATCGCCTCCGGGCTCTACGCCATCCTGGCGGTCGCGGCGGCGCTGCTGACCTTCGCCGCAGCACAGTCGGTCGGCGCCTCCGGCTTCCTGGCGATCTATCTGGCCGGGCTGATCGTCGGCAATCGCCGCCATCGCGGCCGCCAGCTGGTCGGCCGCTTCATGGACGGCATG
>JAVKFF010000112.1:0-18307 GCA_040226215.1 Azospirillaceae bacterium | reverse complement strand
AACGCCATGCCCTCCACGGTCAGTTCGTCGACGTCGAGGCCGAGGAAGTAGCGGGCGAGCGTCGCTTCGCCTTCCGGCGTCATGTCGTCGGAGCGGATGAGGTCGAGGAGCGGTGCCCAGGAGAAGCCCGGATTGGTCAGGTCCAGCAGGGCGACCTCGAACCGGTTGTCGCGCTCGGTCATCACCAGGCCGCGCAGCGTGATGCCGTCCATGCCCGACCACCAGGCGCCGTCATAGGCGATGGCGTCGATCGCCACCTCGGCGATGTCCAGGGTCCGCCGCCCCTCCTCATAGTGCAGGTTCTCGATGATCACATCGCCGGTCGCCTCGTCGGTGCGCAGCGCCCCGTAGCTGAGTTCGCCGTCGTCGAAGATCCAGTCGAGCGAATCGGTCACCCGGTTCTCGAGACCCGTCTGCGCCGCGGCCGGGATGGCCAGGAGCGCGATGGCACTTGAGGCAAGGCAGGCGGAAAGGCGGAGTGGCTTCATTCTGGATCCCCCCATGAAGCGGAGTTGCGATTCGCCGGATGGCGCGTCAGCGTCAGTGTCGTGGACATTATAGCCGGATTTACGGCGAGCGCGCGCCGACCATGACGGGCATCGCTACGGCTCGAACTGCTCCTTGAGGATGCGCTCCTCGAGGTTCGCCTCCGGGTCGAACAGGAGGGAGAGAGCGGCCTCGCGGTCCTCGAAGACCTCGACCCGGGTGACGTCGCGCACTTCGGTGTAGTCGGCAACCGCGCTGACCGGGCGCTTCTCGGCCTCCTTGATCTCGAAGGTCACGCGCGCGGTGTGGGGGACGAGCGCGCCGCGCCAGCGTCGCGGCCGGAAGGCGGAGATCGGCGTCAGCGCCAGCACGCCGGAACCCATCGGGATGATCGGCCCGTGGGCGGAGAGGTTGTAGGCGGTGCTGCCGGCGGGCGTGGAGACCAGCGCGCCGTCGCAGATCAGTTCCGGCAGGCGCAGGATGCCGTCGATGGCGATCGAGAGCTTGGCCGCCTGGCGCGTCTCGCGCAACAGCGAGACCTCGTTGATCGCCTTCGCCTCGACCGTCTCGCCGGTGCCGGTGCTGGCCAGCATGGTCAGCGGGTGCAGGGTCACGGCCTGGGCGCGGCTGAGACGTTCCTCCAGCCCGTCCTCGCGGAAGGCGTTGAGCAGAAAGCCGACGGAGCCGCAATTCATGCCGTAGATCGGCTGGCCCGACGCCATGAAACGGTGCAGCGTCTCCAGCATGTGCCCGTCGCCGCCCAGCGCGACCACCAGCGCCGCGTCATGCGGATCGCACTGGCCATATCGCTCGGTCAGGCGCCGGCAGGCCTGGCGTGCTTCCTCGGTGTCGGCGGAGGAGAAGAAGATGGTGCCGTGATCCACCATCCTGTCCGGGCCCGGTTGGCTGGCGACGTCATCCATGATCGGCAATCGGCGGCGGGTTTCGATCCATCTGGTGCCACCGGCCGGCGCGCGGGCGGTGGTGCCGTCTTGCTACACGAGCGGGCTGCCGCAGGCAAACGCCCCGTGGCAACGGACACAGGCGAGCGGTGCCGCGCCAAAGGCCTTCCGGCGACTTGCCGCAGCTACCTCCCGCGCCGCTGCAGGTGTCGGCCGAAAAAACCTCGTCCGCAAGGGAAAATCGCAGTCGGGCGTGGCCGTAGCCTGTTCAGGTCATTTCTCAATCAACCGCTGCCAAACCCTTGATCCTGAATCGCATTCCGGGTGCAGCTCAAGTGATCAGTCAGAACGGCTCCAGGATGGTCGTGCGGGCGCTGACCGCCAGATAGCGGATATCGTCGCCCTCGAATCCCGGCAGGCTGTAGGCCAGGAGCACCACCAGCGACGCCGGTCCGTCGAAGGTCTCGCGATGCATGATGACGTCGTGGATGCGGTAGCCAAGCGCGCAGCCGCGGCTTTCCGGCAGGCCGGTGTCCTCCTGCAGGGTAAGCGGTGGATTGCTGCTCGATTCCAGGATCAGCGAGAAGATGCGCGGCTGGCGATCCATGTAGTCGCAGTCGTTGTCGATCTGGTCCTGCGTCAGCCGGATGGTGTAATCGCGCACCGAGTTCGGCGCCACGGTGAAGCGCACCATGTCGGCGGGGGCGCTGCGGTCGAAGACGGTCCGGCGAACCAGCATGGTGCCGGTATCGGTGCGCACGATTCCGCTGGCCTCGAGCAGGGGCTGGGCTTCCGCCAGCGCCTGGTCGTAGGCCCATTGCGCCGGGTCGTCGGTCGAGTTCCACAGCGCGTCCACCTCGCTCTCCGGCACGCGGATGCGTATGGGCGAGCCGGAAAGCCAGGAATTGGAGGGAACGTCGAGGACGAAGACATCGGCATAGGGGTCGCCGAGGCCGTCGCCCACGCCCCACTGGATGAAGGCAAAGCGCAGGCCGTCAGGCGAGAAGCCGAGGGTCTGCTGGCGCGCGCGTTCGGCTCCGTGGGCCGCGCCGGCGCACACCACCAGCAGCGCCAGTATCAGTCCGATGAGCCGAGAACCGGCAAACCTTCCCCAGAGCACCATCGTCCTCTTACCCCCGATCGTGAGCCGGATATGCCTTGGATGCCATGCTAGCACACGCGGCCGGAATCAGCCGCCCGTCACGTTCATGTGGCGCCGGACCGCCGGGCGCTCGGCACCGCGATCGATGATGAAGTCGTGGCCCTTGGGCTTGCGGGCGATAGCCTCCCGGATGGCCTGGTCCAGCAGGTGATCATCGGCGCTGGCGCGCAGCGGCGTGCGCAGATCGGCCGCGTCCTCCTGGCCCAGGCACATATAGAGCGTGCCGGTACAGGTCAGCCGCACCCGGTTGCAGCTCTCGCAGAAATTATGGGTCATCGGCGTGATGAAGCCGAGGCGGCCGCCGGTCTCCTCGACCCGCACATAGCGCGCCGGCCCGCCGGTCTGGTAGTCGATCGGTGTCAAGGTCCAGCGCCGCTCCAGGTCCAGCCGCACCGCGGAAAGCGGGAGATACTGGTCGACCCGGTTCTCGCTGCCGATGTCGCCCACCGGCATGGTCTCGATCAGGGTGAGGTCGTGGCCCTGGGCGCCGCACCAGCGCAGCATGTCGTCGATCTCGTGCTCGTTGACGCCCTTCAGCGCCACGGCGTTGATCTTCACCTGGAGGCCCGCCGCCTTGGCTGCGGCGATGCCGGCCATCACCTTGTCGTACTTGCCCCAGCGGGTGATCGCCAGGAACTTCTCCGGATCCAGCGTGTCCAGGGAGACGTTGATCCGGCGCACCCCCGCGGCGGCGAGGTCTTCGGCGAAACGGCCGAGCTGGCTGCCGTTTGTGGTCAGCGTCAGCTCCTCCAGCGCACCGGTCCTGAGATGCCGGGAGAGGCTCTTGATCAGGTCCATGATGCCGCGCCGGACCAGGGGTTCGCCGCCGGTCAGGCGCAGCTTGCGCGTGCCGCTGCGGATGAAGGCGCCGGCCACCCGGTCGAGTTCCTCGAGCGTCAGCAGTTCCTTCTTCGGCAGGAACGTCATCTCCTCGGCCATGCAGTAGACGCAGCGGAAGTCGCAGCGGTCGGTGACCGAGATGCGCACATAGGTGATCGCCCGCCCGAACGGGTCGATCAGCGGCGCCGCGCCGCGCCGCGCGTGCATGGGGGCGTTATCGACAGTCATCACGTGACAAGATGGGTCATCGGGCGTCGCGAATCCAGCCCCCGCACGCGCAGCGGCGGCGCCCGGGGTGGATCGGGGGGCGGATCGCGGGGCAGATCGGGGGGCGGATCGCGGGGCCGATTTTGCGGGCGGATCAGGTCGGGCGGATCAGGTCGCGCGGATCATGGCGAACAACTCGTCCTTGAGGGCGAGGCGGCGACGTTTCATCTCCTCGATCGCCATGTCGTCGATCGGCTGGCCCGACGTCTCCAGCCTGAGAATCGACTGGTCGAGATCGTTATAGTCGCCCATCAGGCGGCGGAAATGCGCGTTCTCCACCTTCAGGACATGGATGCGCTGGCGATGCTCCGGCAGCTCGCTGGCGAGATCATGGGCGTCGTGCGACATGGCGGATGGTCTCCGGTCTCTAGGGCCTCGGGCGGAGCGCGCCGGCCGGGAAATCCTTCATCCCGCGCCGCGCATCCCCGGTTCACACCGGCGAGCATCGGCCGGTTCGTCCGCAATGGCCCTGATCCAGGTCAAACCTGATCCGGGCCAGGCGGGACGGTAATGTGTTGGGAGGCGCCGGCTCAGCGCCAGCTCGCCGGCTCCACGACCTCCAGGCGCACCTTGGCGGCGTTCAGCACCAACTTGCCCCGATGCTCGAAATTCACGGTGACCGTGGTACCGACCACGGACTGCACCTGTCCCTCACCCCAGTCGGGTGCCGCGGGGTTGCAGACGATCGCGCCGGGCGTGAAGACGTCGAGATCCATGGCGACTCGGAGCCCCCTGTTCTGTCGCGCGGACGAGTGTACACACGGCATCCACAAGGGGAACACAAAACCGACATAAATGGTCAGAATTCCAAGGATTTGGCCGGTTTTCCGGGATGAAATCGGAATATTGTCGGCGGCAGCGCTTGGCCCTATAGTCCGGCCACCCCGCGACGGGGGTGAAACTGGGGTACAAGGTGTTGGGGGTTGCTGGTCGTATGAGCGCGGAGATCACCGAACCGCTCGTCTCTCCGGACTACCGTCCGTCGGAGGACGAGGCGTTCATGAACCCTATGATGAAGGCCTATTTCCGCAACAAGCTGCTGCGCTGGCGCGCGGAACTTCTTGCCGAATCATCCGAGACGCTGGCCCACCTGCAGGAAGGCGGCCTGCAGAAGCCCGATCTGGCGGACCGGGCATCGGACGAGTCCGACAAGGCGCTGGAACTCAGGACGCGGGACCGGGAACGCAAGCTGATCTCGAAGATCGACGCCGCCATCAGGCGGCTGGAGAACGGAGAGTTCGGCTATTGCGAGGAAACCGGCGAGCCGATCTCGGTCAAGCGCCTGGACGCGCGGCCGATCGCCACGATGAGCCTGGAGGCCCAGGAGCGCCACGAACGCCGCGAGCGCACGCATCGCGACGACTGAGCGGGCCGGCCGGAAGGGCCGCGTAACCGCCGGACGGGCAGGAGATCGGGCGGCGCTCCCAGGGGGCGCCGCCCTTTTTGATCGCGGCGGGGCGAGAATTGATGCCCGGCAGTTTGCCAGGATTCCATGGTAACTCTATGATCGCGTATGAGATTTGACATCGCTTCGCCCGCAAAGTGCCACCTTCGGATGTGATACGAAGGAAGGTGAGCGGGTGCGAACGGCGTCGACGGCCGCGCGGGTGCGGCCCTTGAGGTGACAAGGTGGACGAAGCGAGATGATCCCCAGGCTTTTCGCGCAGCTGGCGAAACTGGCTGCCATCGCGGCCCTGGCCGGACTCCTTCCGGGAGCCGCTGCGGGGCAGACCCTGCGGGCCTGGGATCACGGTAGCTACGGACGTCTGGTGTTCGACTGGAACGGCCCGGCACCGGGCATGGACTGGCAACTGGACGGCCGCACCATGGTGATCGAGGGCGAGCAGGTGATCAGCCGCGACGTCGCCTATTTCCTCGACTTCCTGGCCCGCTACATCGCCGACATCCGCCTCGAGGCAGACGGCCGCCGGGTGGTGATCGAGCTGACCGCGCCGATGACGGTGGAGCAGCTCCGCCTCAACGACCGCTGGGCCTGGGACTTCCGTCTCAACCCCGATGCCCCGGTGAGCGCGCCGGACCAGTTCGCCGGGCAGCGCCAGGACAACGTCGACACGGGCGATACCGACACGGGCGATACCGACACGGGCAATACCGACGCGGGCGACACCGACACCGGCGACACCGACGCGGGCGACACCGCGGCAAGTCAGGATTCAGCCGGTGACGGGTCGGCCGGTGACGGGTCGGCCGAGGACGGGACGACCGAAGACGTCGCGGTCGAGGGCGGACCGGCACCGGCGTCGGAGGCGATGATTCCGGTCTTCGGTGCCTCGCGGCTCGGCTATTCGCGCGTCGTGCTGGAGTTCGAGAGCGCGCCGGACTACGCGGTCCGTCGGCGTGGCGATACCATCGAGGTGGCGATCGAGCGTCCCGTGACCCTGGACCTGTCGGATGTGCAGGCCGGAATCCTGCCGGAGATCTTCGGCCTGCAACAGCACCTGGATGGTGATGCGACCAGCCTGCTGGTCGCGACATTGCCCGGCTCCGAGGTGCGGCATTTCCTGTCCTCCGGACGTATCGTGCTGGATATCCTGGCGCCCAATAGCGGCTACCGGGCGAGCGAGATCGAAATCATCGAGCCCGGCACGCCGGCGACGGTGCGTGTCGAGCCCTTGGCCGGTGCGGAGACGGACGGGGCCGCCGATGGCGGCGCCCAGGCCGGTGGCGCCCAGGCCGGCGGTGTCGGGGCCGGCGGTGTCGAGGCCGGCGATGTCCAGGTTGGCGATGCCGGACCGGACAGTGCCGGGTCGGATGCTGCCGGGTCGAGTACGGCGGAGTCCGATGGCGCGGGCGACCCTGGCGAAGACACGAACGATGCTGCCGAAACAGCAAACGGGCAGGCCGGCCCGGCCGGGTCCGGCGAGGCGGACGGCACCACGGCGCTTGCCGGTGCAGCGGACGACCAGGGGCCGGCGCCGCAGGCCAGCCCGCCCGCACCGGTCGACGCTGACGCGATGGCCAGCGAGGCGGTTTTCGATACCGGGCAGCCGATGGGGCTCGCCGTGTTCCGCCGTGGCGGCGACCTCTGGCTGGTCTTCGCCAATGCCGCGAACGACCTGAACAGCGCCACGCTCGCCGAGCAGGGCGAAACCGGCTTCGGCGTCGGCATCCCGGCGGAGGCCCGGGGCGGCGTGGCGATCCGGTATGCGGACTATGACGGTGCCGATCCGGTGCTGCGCCAGGAGGACACGGCCTGGCGGGTGCTGGTGCCGGCGGGCGCGGGCGCCCTGGCGGCGACAGGCGGCGCGGCGGGAATCGCGGTCGAGGCGGAGCCGGACCATCCCGATGGCGGCCGCGTGCTGATCGCCGATCTCGACAGCTTCGGGCCGGTCGCCTTCATCGACCCCTCGGTGGGCGACATCCTGGTGGCCATGGCGCCGCGGATGCCCGCCGGCGGCCTCGCGACCATGCAGCGCTTCATCGATTTCCGGTTGCTACCCAGCATTCAGGGCCTCGTGGTGCGTCCAGCGGTCGAGGATCTGCGTGTGCGGCCGCTCGATGGCGGCGTGCAGATCACCGCCGAAAGCGGCCTCGACCTCTCCTGAGCGCCGGCTCTCCTCGACTCCGTTCCGGCGCCGTCACCTGATCCGCGGGCGGCCCGGTCCGGCATCACGCCCCGGCATCACGTCCCTGCGAAACGGCTGGCGACCTCCGCAAGCGATGGTTGTGGGCGGCGGCGCGGAACGAAACTGAAACATTTCCGGAAATTCCGTTTGGATTCAATCTGTTCATACTGCTTGCGCGAAGCGAACAAAAGAGGTACATATGGAATCATTGAATTGCCGCTCAACCTGTGAGAGACAGGAGTCTCAACGATGTCGTCCGCCTCCCTTCGCCTGGTAGAGAAAAGCCCGATGGACAAGCAGAAAGCCCTGGACGCGGCGCTCGGCCAGATCGAGCGCGCCTTTGGCAAGGGCTCGATCATGCGGCTGGGCGGCCAGGACTCGCTGGTCGAGACCGAGGTCATCTCCACCGGCTCGCTCAGCCTCGACATCGCGCTGGGCATCGGCGGCCTGCCCAAGGGGCGTATCGTCGAGATCTACGGACCGGAAAGCTCGGGCAAGACGACGCTCGCCCTGCAGGTGGTGGCCGAGGCGCAGAAGGCCGGCGGCACTTGCGCCTTCGTCGATGCCGAACATGCGCTCGACCCGTCCTATGCGCGCAAGCTGAACGTCGACCTCGAGGAGTTGCTGATCTCGCAGCCCGATGCGGGCGAGCAGGCGCTGGAGATCGCCGACACGCTGGTGCGCTCGGGCGCCATCGACGTGCTGGTGATCGACTCGGTGGCCGCGCTGGTGCCGCGGGCCGAGCTCGAGGGCGAGATGGGCGACAGCCATGTCGGCCTGCAGGCCAGGCTGATGAGCCAGGCGCTGCGCAAGCTCACCTCCTCGATCTCCAAGTCGAACTGCCTGGTGATCTTCATCAACCAGATCCGCCTGAAGATCGGCGTGATGTTCGGCAGTCCGGAGACCACGTCGGGCGGCAACGCGCTGAAGTTCTACGCCTCGGTGCGCATCGACATCCGCCGCATCGGCGCGGTCAAGGATCGCGACACCGTGGTCGGGAACCAGACGCGCGTGAAGGTCGTGAAGAACAAGATGGCACCGCCGTTCAAGACGGTGGAATTCGACATCATGTATGGCGAGGGCATCTCCAAGACAGGCGAGCTGATCGATCTCGGCGTGCAGGCCGGCGTGGTGGAGAAGTCCGGCTCCTGGTTCTCCTATGGCAACCAGCGCATCGGCCAGGGCCGCGAGAACGCCAAGATCTTCCTCAAGGACAATCCGGACGTCGCCGCCGAGATCGAGGCCAGAATCCGCGCCAATGCCGGTCTCGTCTCGGAGAAGATGCTGCAGGGCGAGATGGGCGGCGAGGCCGAGGCAGGCGACTGAACGCAGATCACCCCCGGGCTTCCGAGTTCGCGTTGGTCCCACGCCGCGCCCAGCCTCGGACCAGTGGGGATGCGGGGCCGGTAGCCGGTGAGCACCCGGGGACGGCCCGAGGTGAGGGGACGATCAGGGGTTGAGGGACGGCCCGGGGACGATCCGGCCACCGGCCCGGGACCGCCAGGGTGTGGATCGGCCGGGTGAGGACGTGACTGGCGACCGACATGGGTGCCGGGCCGGGTGCTGTCAGGTGTCGGCGGATCATGTCAGGTGTCGTCGGGGTCGTCACGTTCAGCCGGGTATCGGCGGACCGGTGCGGAGCGGCGATGCTGACTGCGACGTCAAGACGGCCGCCATTGCCGATCATATGTGCCGATCACATCTACCGGACATGGGCATCCGACGTTCTCGGCCGGTCGATGAGGACAGGCCGATCCAGGCCAATCGATCCAGGCCAATCGATCCAGGCCAGACGATCCAGGCCGGACAGGCAGATCGGTTCCATGAGACGGGTGAGGCGATGGGCTCGGTGCCGCGATGCCGTCGTGGCGATGGCACTCGGCCGTCCGCCTGTGCTATGGCGTCGGCGCGGCGCCGCGGACCGCCGGTTGCGCGCGCCTTCGAGTTTCCGTTGACCCATGCCTGACGACGAATGACCACCGCCAACGATATCCGCGCGACCTTCCTCGACTATTTCGGCCGGAACGGACACGAGATCGTGCCGTCGAGCCCGCTGGTGCCGCGCAACGACCCGACGCTGCTGTTCACCAATGCCGGCATGGTGCAGTTCAAGAACGTGTTCACGGGCGCCGAGCAGCGGCCCTACAACCGCGCCGCCTCCTCGCAGAAATGCGTGCGCGCCGGCGGCAAGCACAACGACCTGGAGAATGTCGGCTACACCGCCCGGCACCATACCTTCTTCGAGATGCTGGGCAATTTCTCCTTCGGCGACTATTTCAAGGACGGCGCCATCGAGTATGCCTGGAACCTGGTGACCCGGGAATACGGCCTGCCGGCCGACCGGCTGGTGGTCACGGTCTACGCCGAGGACGAGGAGGCGCACGGGCTGTGGCGCCGCATCGCCGGATTGCCGGATGAGCGCATCATCCGCATCGCCACCTCGGACAATTTCTGGGCGATGGGCGATAGCGGCCCCTGCGGTCCCTGTTCGGAGATCTTCTTCGACCACGGTCCCGGGGTTCCCGGCGGCCCGCCCGGCAGCCCGGACGAGGACGGCGACCGCTTCATCGAAATCTGGAACCTCGTCTTCATGCAGTTCGAGCAGGTGACGCCCGACGAGCGCGTCGACCTGCCGCGACCCTCGATCGACACCGGCATGGGCCTGGAGCGCATCGCCGCCGTGCTGCAGGGCAAGCACGACAACTACGACACCGACATCATGCGGGCGCTGATTGAGGCCTCGGCGCATGTCACCGACGGCGCGCCCGATGGCCCGCGGGCGGTCTCCCACCGGGTGATCGCCGACCATTTGCGGGCCACCGCCTTCCTGATCGCCGACGGCGTGCTGCCTTCCAACGAGGGGCGCGGCTACGTGCTGCGCCGGATCATGCGCCGGGCCATGCGCCACGCCCATATCCTGGGTGCGGCGGACCCGGTGATCTGGAAGCTGGTGCCGGCGCTGGTCGGCAAGATGGGTGGCCATTTCGGCGAACTGCACCGGGCCGAGGCGCTGATCACCGAGACCCTGAAGCTGGAGGAGAGCCGTTTCAAGACCACGCTCGACCGCGGCCTGAAGCTGCTGGCCGAGGAGACCGAGAGGGTGGCCGAGGGCGGCTCCTTGCCTGGCGAGGTCGCCTTCAAGCTCTACGACACCTTCGGCTTCCCCCTCGACCTGACGCAGGACGTCATGCGCGGCGAGGGCAAGACGGTGGACACCGCCGGCTTCGAGGCCGCCATGGAGCGCCAGCGCGCCGAAGCCCGCAAGAGCTGGGCCGGCTCCGGCGAGGCGGCGACCGAGGCGCTGTGGTTCGACCTGCGCGACAAACTCGGCGCCACCGACTTCCTGGGCTACGAGAGCGGCGAGGCGGAGGGCGTGGTGACGGCGATCGTCGTCGACGGCAAGCCGGTCGAGACGCTGGAGGCCGGCCAGCAGGCGACGCTGGTGCTCAACCAGTCGCCCTTCTATGCCGAGTCGGGCGGCCAGGTGGGCGACACCGGCAGCATCTTCAGCCCCGAGGGTGCCTCCTTCGCGGTCGCCGACACCACCAAGAAGGCGGGCGACGTCTGGGCGCACCAGGGGGTGCTGGAGCACGGCCGCCTGGCGCTCGGCGACGCGGTGGAGATGCGCGTGGATCTTGCGCGCCGCGGCATGATCTCCGCCAACCACTCCGCCACTCATCTGCTGCACGAGGCGCTGCGCCGAAGGCTCGGCCTGCATGTCACCCAGAAGGGCTCGCTGGTGGCGCCCGACCGGCTGCGCTTCGACATCTCGCAGCCGCGACCGCTGACGGCGGAGGACATCGCGGCGGTGGAGACCGAGGTGAACGCCCGGGTGCGCGAGAACGCGGCCGTGGAGACCAGGCTGATGACGCCGGACGATGCGATCGAGGCCGGCGCCATGGCCTTGTTCGGCGAGAAGTACGGCGACACGGTGCGCGTCGTCTCCATGGGCCGGGACGGCAACAGGACCTATTCGATGGAGCTGTGCGGCGGCATCCACGTGCGGCGCACCGGCGATATCGGCGCCCTCACCATCGTCGGCGAAGGCGCGGTGGCGGCCGGCGTTCGGCGTGTCGAGGCGCTGACCGGCGAGGCGGCGCTGGCCCACCTGGCCGGACGGCGGCGTCTGCTCGACGAAACGGCGGCCACCCTGAAGACGACGCCCGGCGACCTGCCGGGCCGGGTCGCGGCCCTGGTGGAGGAGCGCCGGCGGCTGGAACGCGAACTTGCCGACCTGCGGCGCAAGCTGGCGGCCGGCGGCGGGTCGAGCGCGGGGCCCGAGACCAGGCAGGTCGCCGGCGTGGCTTTCGCCGGTCAGGTGCTAGACGGTGTGCCCGCCAAGGAGCTCAAGCCCATGGCGGACGAGCTCAAGGGGCGGCTGGGCTCGGGCGTGGTCGCCCTGGCCGCGGTCAATGACGGCAAGGCCTCCCTGGTGGTCGGCGTGACAGACGACCTGACCGGACGTTTCGACGCGGTCGCTCTCGTGCGCGCCGGTGCCGCGGCGATTGGCGGCAAGGGTGGCGGCGGCCGGCCCGACATGGCCCAGGCCGGCGGGCCCGACGGCGCGGCGGCCGGCAAGGCGATCGCCGCGATCGAGCACGCGCTCGCCACGGTCGACGCCTGAACGGTCCCGCCCATTACCGGGGCCAACCGACAATCCGTCAGTGGAGATCGACCAGCCCCGTGTTCCAGACGACCCCGACCTATGTGGCGACCGACGATCTGCGGGTCGCGGTGAACGCCGCGGTGACGCTGCAGCGCCCGTTGCTGGTGAAGGGCGAGCCCGGCACCGGCAAGACCGTGCTGGCGCGGGAGATCGCCGCGGCGCTCTCGGCTCCGCTGATCGAGTGGCACATCAAGTCGACCACCAAGGCGCAGCAGGGTCTGTACGAGTACGACGCCGTCGCCCGGCTGCGCGACAGCCAGCTCGGCGACGCCCGGGTGCACGACATCGCCAACTACATCGTGCGCGGCAAGGTGTGGGAGGCCTTCGACAGCGAAACGCGGCCGGTGCTGCTGATCGACGAGATCGACAAGGCCGACATCGAGTTCCCCAACGACCTGCTGCTGGAACTCGACCGCATGGAGTTCCACGTCTACGAGACCAAGCAGACGGTGGCGGCGCGGCACCGGCCGGTGGTGGTGATCACCTCCAACAACGAGAAGGAACTGCCGGACGCCTTCCTGCGTCGCTGCTTCTTCCACTACATCCGATTCCCCGATCCCGACACCATGGCCGCGATCGTCGAGGTGCATTTCCCCGGCCTGAAGCGGCAGTTGCTGCGCGAGGCGCTGACCAGCTTCTACGAGCTGCGCGAGGTGCCGGGGCTGAAGAAGCGGCCCTCGACCTCGGAACTGCTCGACTGGATCCGCCTGCTGGTGGCCGAGGATCTGCCGCCCGAGGCGTTGAAGACAGCGCGGGCGGAGGAGAACCTGCCGCCGCTGGCCGGCGCGCTGTTGAAGAACGAGCAGGACGTGCACCTGTTCGAGCGGCTGGCCTTCCTCAACCGCCGCGGCCAGCGCTGAGCGGCGGGCGGCCATGCCGACCTCGCGGCAGGAAGGGCCGGATTTCGCCGCCGGACCGCTCTTCACCCGACTTTTCTTCGGCCTGCGTGCGGCCCGGGTCCCGGTCAGCCTGAAGGAATACCTGGCGCTGCTCGAGGGTGTCGGCGCGAAGGTGATCGAGCCCGAGGTCGACGACTTCTACCTGTTGGCCCGCACCGTCCTGATCAAGGACGAGCGCCACCTCGACCGCTTCGACCGGGTCTTCGCCGAGGCCTATCGAGGCGTGGTCTCCGACACTGGCGACGTCGACCGGCTGATCGCGTCGATCCCCGAGGACTGGCTGCGCGGGCTGGCCGAGCGTCTGCTGAGCGACGAGGAGAAGCGCGAGATCGCCGCACTTGGCGGCTGGGACGCGCTCATGGAGACCCTGCGCCAGCGCCTGGCCGAGCAGCGGGGCCGTCACCAGGGCGGCTCGAAATGGATCGGCACCGGCGGCACCTCGCCCTTCGGCGCCTACGGCTACAACCCGGAGGGCGTGCGCATCGGCCAGGAGGGCAACCGCAACAACCGGGCGCTCAAGGTCTGGGACCGGCGGGAGTTTCGCAATCTGGACGGCGAGGTCGAGATCGGCACGCGCAACATCAAGGTGGCACTCCGGCGCCTGCGCCGCTTCGCGCGTACCGGCGCGGCCGAGGAACTCGACCTGCCGGACACCATCGGTGCGACGGCGCGCAATGGCGGCTGGCTCGACGTCCGCAGGGTGCCGGAGCGTCACAACGCCGCCAAGGTGCTGCTGTTCCTCGATGTCGGCGGCTCGATGGATCCGTTCGTGCGCACGGTGGAGCAGCTCTTCTCCGCCGCCCGCTCGGAGTTCAAGCACCTCGACTACTTCTATTTCCACAACTGCCTCTACGAGACCGTGTGGCGGGACAACCGGCGGCGCGGCGACGAGCGCGTCGACACCGAGCAGGTCCTGCGCACCTTCGGCGGGGACTACCGCGTGGTGATCGTCGGCGACGCGGCGATGAGCCCGTACGAACTGACCGTGCCCGGCGGCAGTGTGGAGCACTGGAACGCGGAGGCCGGCGAGGTCTGGCTGAAGCGCCTGTTCGACGCGTTCCCGCGGACGGTGTGGCTGAACCCGCTTCCGGAGGATCGCTGGGGCTATCACGCCTCCCTGCGCCATGTCCGCGGCCTGGTGGAGGGGCGCATGTTCCCGCTCACGCTCGACGGGCTCGACCGGGCGATGCGCGAACTCGGGCGCTGATCGTCGCCCGTGCGAACGGCGGCGCAACGGTGCCGGCGCCGATTTGTCCTCCGCGAATTATCCCCAGAAAAGAATGCGCGATCCGGGCGATTGCCGGTGGTAGTCCCTTACCGATATGTGGTAGCGTCCGAGGCATGCACCAACCAGATGTTGGTTCGTGTCAAGATATTGGTAAGCAGAGCCGCGGGATGCCATAGGAGGGTCGATATGAGCTGGACAGAGGAGCGTGTTTCCGTCCTCAGGCAATTATGGGGCAACGGCAAGAGCGCCAGCGAGATCGCCGAAATCCTGGGCGGGGTGACACGCAATGCGGTGATCGGCAAGGCTCATCGCCTGGGTCTCTCCGGCCGGCCGTCGCCGATCCGCAAGCCGACCCCGAAGCCGCGGGTGGCCAAGGCGGAGCGGCCGAAACCGGCGGCCCGCGTGGCCCAGAGAAGCACCGCCAAGACCGTTTCGACGCCAGCCCCCCGCCCGGTCTACGCCGTGCCGCCGCCCGCGCCGGAGGTCGACGACGCCCCGCCCGGCGGTGCCACCATCCTCGACCTGAACGAGCGCATGTGTCGCTGGCCGCATGGCGACCCGCGCCAGCCGGGTTTCAAGTTCTGCGGCCGTTCCGCCGCGCCGGGCCTGCCCTACTGCGCCCACCACGCGGCGCAAGCCTACCAGGCGCCGAAATCCTCCCGCCGCGAGGAAGCCAACGAGCCGGTGCCCGCCAAGCAGACCGCCTGATCCCGTCGGCCTGCCGTCGAGAGCCTGAACCGGACCGCCCGTCCGAACCGGCATTCAAGGCGTCCCGCGAAATCCTGTTCCGAGTGAGACGACAGCCTGCCTCACCCTTGAAGGGCCCCGTGGTTCCGCGACGGGGCCCTTTTCCTGCCAAGTCCGATGTTTCGGCCGCTGCCCTGCGCGGCTAAACTGGCCGGATCGGACCGCGCGGTGTGGGGTACGCCGTGAACGGTCGATTCCGAAACGGATGGAGAGAGCATGGCCAACGAAGGCTATCATGAGCCGGTCGAGGAGCTGAGCGACAAGACCCGCGACCTGCACCGGGCGATCACCTCGCTGATGGAAGAGCTCGAGGCGGTCGACTGGTACCAGCAGCGCGTGGACGTCGCCAAGGATCCGGAACTCAAGGCGATCCTCGAGCACAACCGCGACGAGGAGATGGAGCACGCCGCCATGCTGATCGAGTGGCTGCGCCGCAACAACAAGACATTCGAGAGCGAGCTCAGGGACTACGTCTTCACCGACAAGTCGCTGTCACACGACTGACAGGCCGAAACCGGGCAGAAGAAAAGGCGGGCACCAGGCTGGGCCCGCCTTTCGCTTGTCGCGGACCGGGAGCCGGTTCAGCCAACCGCCTTGCGCAGGCCCTCGTCGATGGCGTCGAGGAACTGGTTGGTGGTCAGCCAGGGCTGGTCCGGGCCGATGAGGATGGCCAGGTCCTTGGTCATCCGGCCGGACTCGACCGTCTCGATGCAGACCTTCTCCAGCGCCTCGGCGAAGGCGGTGACGTCGGGCGTGCCGTCGAACTTGCCGCGGTACTGCAGGCCGCGGGTCCAGGCGAAGATCGAGGCGATCGGGTTGGTCGACGTCTCCTTGCCCTGCTGGTGTTGGCGGAAGTGGCGGGTGACGGTGCCGTGGGCCGCCTCCGCCTCGACCGTGTCGCCGTCCGGCGTCATCAGCACCGAGGTCATCAGGCCGAGCGAGCCGAAGCCCTGGGCCACGGTGTCGGACTGCACGTCGCCGTCGTAGTTCTTGCAGGCCCAGACATAGCCGCCCTCCCATTTCAGGCTGGCGGCGACCATGTCGTCGATCAGGCGATGCTCGTAGGTCAGCCCGGCCTTCGCGTACTTGTCCTTGAACTCGGCGTCGAAGACGGCCTGGAAGATGTCCTTGAAGCGCCCGTCATAGGCCTTGAGAATGGTGTTCTTGGTCGAAAGATAGACCGGGTAGTTGCGCATCAGCCCGTAGTTCAGGCAGCTGCGGGCGAAACCGGTGATCGACTCGTCGGTGTTGTACATGCCCATCAGCACGCCGCCGCCCTCGAACTCGAAGACGTCGAATTCCTTTGCCGGTCCGCCATCGGCCGGCTGGAAGGTCATGGTGAACCGTCCGGGACCCGGCACCTTCCAGTCGGTGGCGCGGTACTGGTCGCCGAAGGCATGGCGGGCGACGACGATCGGCTGGGTCCAGCCCGGCACGTAGCGCGGCACGTTCCGGCAGATGATCGGCTCGCGGAAGATGGTGCCGCCGACGATGTTGCGGATGGTGCCGTTGGGCGAGCGGTACATGCGCTTCAGGCCGAACTCCTCGACCCGCGCCTCGTCCGGCGTGATGGTGGCGCACTTCACGCCGACGCCGTACTGCCGGATGGCGTTGGCCGCATCGACGGTGATCTGGTCGTCAGTCTCGTCCCGCTTCTCGATGCCGAGGTCGTAGTATTTCAGGTCGATGTCGAGATAGGGCAGGATCAGCTTGTCCTTGATGAACTGCCAGATGATGCGGGTCATCTCGTCGCCGTCGAGCTCGACGACGGGATTCTTGACCTTGATCTTCGCCATGTCCGGGAGCCTCGCTTTCGTCGTGTCGTGCGGAAATCCGGCCGGTCGGCGGCGGGAAGCCTGCCGGGACGCCGTGATCTGGGAAAGAGTGCGCTGGCTTATATCAAAGGGGAGGGGGCACGCCTAGGGCCGGGGGTGGCCGGCGGGCCCATGCGCTGACGCCTTGGCCCCCGACAGCGATGAATGGGCCGGCGCGCCCGCTCAGATCCATTTTGTCTGTGGCGGAACCTGCGGCTCGGGCTCGATCTCCAGGGCGTCGAGCGCCGCCTCGACCGTCGCCTCGACCCGGAACAGGCCGCGATGTTCGGGCCGGCAGAAGCCGATCTCGATCTGGTGCTCCAGCAGGGCGAGGACCGGATCCCAGTAGTTGCGGATATTGGCCAGCACGATCGGCTTGTCGTGCAGGGCGAGCTGGCGCCAGGTGATGATCTCGAACATCTCGTCCAGTGTGCCGAGCCCACCGGGCAGGATCACGAAGCCGTCCGATTCGTCGAACATCATGCGCTTGCGCGTGTGCATGGAATCGACGACGTGCAGCTCCGTCAGGCCGTGATGCTCGACCTCCAGCTCCTGAATGTGGCCTGGAATGATGCCGATCACTTGGCCACCAGCCGCCAGGCAGGCGTCCGCGGCCAGGCCCATCAGGCCGACCCGTCCGCCGCCATAGACGAGGCGCATGCCACGTGCCGCGACGCTCCGGCCGAGCGCGCTCGCGGCGTCCTTGAAGGCCTGGTCGACGCGGCTGGAGGAGCCGCAATAGACGCACACGGACCTGATCTTGCTCATCGACAAACCAACGGGGCGTGGAGGAAGGTGTGTATTGCAGCCCGCCGGTTACACGGCTTGGCGGGACGGGGCAAGCAGATCGAACCGGTTGATGCGCCCGGCGGCCATCGCTTGAACCAAAAGGTAGTGGGGGGTACCGTCCTTCACCGCGATTTTTCTTGCAAGCCAACGGGCTGGGACGTGACAGGATCGTGAACAGATCGCTTCTTCTGGGTGGCGTCGCCGTCGCCGCCATCATCGCCGGCGTCCTCCTGTTCTCGGCCGATGAGGACCCACCCGTTCCGCAGGCCCCCGAGCCCGAGACGGTGACGCTGGAACCCGCCGAGCCGGCGGGCGACGACACGCCCGAAACGGAACCGGCGACGGCGCAGGAGACGACATCCGACGCGGAACAGTCCGACACGCCGGAGCCCCTGCCGGCGGAGGATGCGCCGGCAGAGACGGTCGCGGAGGAGAACCCACCAGCCGAGACGGAGGCGCCCGCGGAATCGGACACCGCTGAGGCCCCGGGAACACAATCCCCTGCCGAGACCGACTCGCCAGCGACGGAGCAGGTGGCGGCGACTGAGGAAGAACCAGCCGAACCGCTGGAGCTGGACACCGGCCTCACGGCCGTCCCCGAGGACGCACCGCCGCTGGCCGAGCAGGTGGCGGCGATGGAGGACGAACCCGCCGAACCGCTGGCGCTGGACACCGGCCTCACGGCCGTCCCCGACGATGCGCCGCCGCTGGCCGAGCAGGTGGCGGCGATGGAGGAAGAGCCCGCCGAACCGCTGGAGCTGGACACCGGCCTCACGGCCGTGCCCGAGGACGCGCCACCGCTGGCCGAGCAGGTGGCGGCGTCGGAGGAAGAATCAGCCGAACCATTGGAGCTGGACACCGGCCTCACGACCTTGCCCGACAGCGCACCTTCGCTAGCCGAGCAGGTGGCGGCGACTGAG
>JAVKFF010000111.1:0-34781 GCA_040226215.1 Azospirillaceae bacterium | reverse complement strand
CAGGGCGACGAGCAGCAGGGCGGGGCCTGACGGGCAGTCTCCGGCGGGCCGCCGGACTCAGTCCCCAGAGCGGTCCGTGCCCGGGCGGTCCGTGCCCCGGCGGTCCGTGCCCGGGCGGTCCCGGTCGTAGTGCCGGGCGAGCGGGAAGGGCGGCAGCCAGCCCTCGCGCCGAATGGCCCAGCTCTCATAGGTCGGCACCAGCCGGTCGGGTGCATCGAGCGCGCCCAGATGCACCTCGACCTCGTCGCCGCTGCGGGCGAAGACCGACGAGCCGCAGCGCGGACAGAAATGCCGTCCGGCATAGTCGCTGGTCTCGCCCGCGATCGTCACCGCGTCCTCGGGGAAGACGGCGGCGGCATAGAACAGGGCGCCGTGATGCTTGCGGCAGTCCAGGCAGTGGCACAGGCCGACCCGGTCGGGCGCACCAGCGGCGACGAAGCGGACATCGCCGCACAGGCAGCCGCCCTCGAAGCGATCCATGCCTCGTCCCCCTGAAATCGTGACCCGCCGTCGCGCCTCAGAAGATCGGCACCGAGATGCCGATGCCGGCCCCCACGCCGTTCGAGCCGCCGCCGATGCCGACACCGACGCGCGGCGCGACATAGCCGTAGCCGCCGGTCTGCACCGGCACCTGCTGGGTGGCGCGGGGCGGGCAGGGATCGCCGGCCGGCGTGGCGCCCAGCACCGCCTGGAAGCGGTCGCGCTGGACGATGGTCTCCGGCGTGGCGATACCGGCCTGGGCCTGCGCCGAATAGGTGTCGGCCCGGCGGCTCATCTCCTGTCGGAGGGCGGCGTAGGTCGCGGTCTGACAGCCGGCCAGCGCGGCGTCCAGCACGCCGATCAGATTGGCGTCGTCGAGCTGCGTCGGGTCGATGGTCGGATAGGCCGGCTGAATGGCGGAAGCCTGGGTGCTGGCCTGCGTCGTCGCCTGGCTCTGTACCGCCGCTCCGGCGTCGGCCGTCGTGGCGCGCTGGTTCTGGCAGGCGCCGATCGCCAGCAGCGCGGCCGCGGCCAGCACCAGGCGGCGCCCTTGCGCGGATTTGGTCGCTCGCATCGTCCGGTTTCCCCCCTTGACGATTGCCGAAAGGATCGACCCTGGCACGGAAACTCGGCAGCATCGTGGCCGCGGCGCCGGGAGCCGGTGACAGGACCTGTGTCGGCCCCTGTGACGGGCCCTGTAATGGCGCCGGAAATCCCGCTAAGATGGCGAATCGCCACGCTTCCCGCCGGTGGCGCCAGGCCAGACGCGTCCAGGCGGGCCGGCGATGCAGCCGACGACCGGTTTCGAGGAGCCAGTTCCATCGCCATGCCGGATGCCAGCGACAACCGCACGGCCCTGCCCATCGCCGAGGCCGCCGAGCGCATGGGCCTGTCGGTGGAAACCCTGCGCAAGCGCCTGCAGCGCGGCCGCATCGAGGGCTTCAAGGCGGCCGACGGCACCTGGCGCATCGTGGTGGACAACACCGGGCCGAGCGGCAACGAGGCCGTGGAGTCGATCGGCGACGAGGTGGCGGCGACCCGCGAGGCGGTGGAGCATCTGCGCCAGGACCTGATCACCCTGGCCCGGGCGGTGGAAAAACTGGCCGACCAGGTGATCACCGTGCGCTCGCAGAGCGCCCGGGCGGAGAGCCTCTTGGAGGCGGTGGCCAACAAGCTCGCCATGCTGACCGCGCGCGACCGCCCGCAGCCGGTGACAAAGGAGGACCTGAAACCGCTGCTGAGCGGCGTGCTCGACCTCCTGCAGCGCCAGCGCGGCCATTGAGCGGGCGCGCGATCCGCCGGTTCCGGCGCCGCCGCCAGCCACGCCCCCTCGCAACGATCGGCAAGCCATCCCATCTGGCATGAGCATGTTCGACACCCTGAAGAGAACGCCGGTTCAGAAGGCACGGCCCATCGCCCTGCAGCGCCGCGGCGGCATGCGCCGGGTCGACGAGATCATCGACCCCGGCGCCTTCGCGCTGACCTTGAGCGAGGCGCTGGATGGAGCGGCCGAAGCCGGAAGCTCTCCCCGGTCGGCGCTGCTGGAGGCCTCCAAGCGGGCGCTGGAGGCGGGCCGCCTGGTGATCCGCCACCGCTTCCTGGAGGAGCTGCGCGGCGGCGACGCCTGCGTGCTGGAAGGCGCCTACCTGGTCGATGTGCTGGTCCGCGGCCTGGCCGACGCGGTGGCCGACCGGCTCTATCCGGCGCCCAACCCGACCATGGGCGAGCGCTTCGCCATCCTCGCCGTCGGCGGCTACGGCCGGGCGGAACTCGCCCCGCAATCGGACATCGATCTGCTCTTCCTGCTGCCCTACAAGCGCACCGGCCGGGTCGAGCAGATCGTCGAGACGCTGCTCTACCTGCTCTGGGATCTGGGTCTCAAGGTCGGCCATGCGGTGCGATCGACCGCCGAGTGCCTGCGCCAGGCCAAGGCCGACTACACCATCCGCACCGCGCTCCTGGAGGCAAGGCCGCTGTGGGGCGACAGCGCGCTCGCCGGCGGCCTGGTGCGCGACTTCCGCAAGGAGTTCCTCGCCGGCAACGGCGCCGATTTCGTGGCGGCCAAGCTGAAGGAGCGCGACGAGCGGCACCAGCGCATGGGCGACAGCCGTTACGTGCTGGAGCCCAACATCAAGGACGGCAAGGGCGGCCTGCGCGATCTGCAGACGCTCTACTGGATCGGCAAGTACCTCTATGGCGGCGAGCCGCCGGACGGCCTGGTCGAGGCCAGGGTGCTGACCCGCGACGAGGCGGCGCGCTTCACCCGGGCGCTCAGCTTCCTGCGCGCCGTGCGCTGCCACATCCACTACCTGACCGGCCGGGCGGAGGAGCGGCTGACCTTCGACCTGCAGGCGGAGATCGCCCGCCGCATGGGCTATACCGACCATGCCGGCTCGACCGGCATCGAGCGGTTCATGAAGCACTACTTCCTGACCGCCAAGGAGATCGGCGACCTGACCCGCATCCTGTGCGCCGCGCTGGAGCTGGAGAGCAGCAAGCCCGGCGCCGGCCGGGGGCTTGCCGCCCGCCTGTTCGGCGGCACCGCGCCCAAGCTCGTGGACGGCTTCGTCGCCCTGTCGGGCCGCATCGACGTGGCGGACGAGCGCCAGTTCCGCGACTCTCCGGTCGAGATGATCCGCATCTTCGCCGTCGCCCACGCTCACGGCCTCGACGTGCATCCAAACGCGCTGAAGCTGATCACGAGGGCGCTGCGCCTGATCGGCCCGAAGCTGCGCCAGGATCCCGACGCCAACCGGCTGTTTCTGGAGATCCTGGTGGGCAAGCGCAACCCCGCGGAGACCCTGAAGCGGATGAACGAGGCCGGCGTGCTCGGCAAGTTCATCCCCGATTTCGGCCGCGTCGTCGCGCAGATGCAGTACGACATGTACCACGTCTTCACGGTCGACGAGCACACCATCAACTGCATCGACATCCTGGCCCGTATCGACCGGGGAGAGCTGGCCGAGACCTACGCTCTGGCCACGCAGGTCGCCACCAAGGTGCGCAGCCGGCGGGCGCTCTACGTGGCCATGCTGTGCCACGACATCGCCAAGGGCCGTGGCGGCGACCATTCGGTGCTCGGCGCCCGGGTGGTGGCCAGGCTCGGACCGCGTCTCGGCCTCGACGAGGAGGAGACGGAGACGGCCGAATGGCTGGTGCGCTGGCACCTGCTGATGTCCAACGTGGCGCAGAAGCGCGACATCGACGACGACAAGACGGTGCGCGACTTCGCCCAGGCGGTGGAGAGCCCGGAGCGGCTGCGCTGCCTCTACGTGCTGACCGTCGCCGACATCTCCGGCGTCGGTCCCGGGCGCTGGACGCAGTGGAAGTCCGCCCTGCTGGGCCAGCTCTTCCACCGGGCGCGGGACATGATGCTGGCCGGCTACGATGTCGAGCCGCGCGACGCCCGCGTCGCCCAGGCCAAGGACGCCGTGCGCCAGGGCCTGGCCGACTGGCCGGTCGCGGCGGTCGACGCCTTCCTCGACAAGGGCTATCCGGCCTACTGGCTCGGCCTCGACACCGAGACCCATCTGCGGCACGCCCGGCTGCTGCGCGAGCAGGCGACGGACAGCCTGCCGCTGCTGATCGACACGCGGGTCGACCGCGCCAACGCGGTCACCGAGGTCACGGTGATCACCGACGACCACCCGGGCCTGTTCAGCCGCCTGGCCGGAGCGCTGACCAGCGCCGGCGCCTCGATCGCCGAGGCGCGCATCTTCACGCTGACCGACGGCCAGGCGCTCGACATGTTCCTGGTGCAGGACGCCACGGTGGGCGGTGCCCTGGAGGCGCCGGACAAGCTCGCCCGGCTCTCCGTCGCCATCGAGCGCTCGCTGTCGGGCGCGATCCTGCCGCGGGTGGAGATCGCCAAGCGGCCCTCGGCGCTGCCCAGCCGCGCCAAGGCCTTCCGGGTGCCGCCGCGGGTGCTGATCGACAATCAGGGCAGCCGCAGCCACACCATCATCGAGGTCAACGGCCGCGACCGCACCGGCCTCGTCTTCGATCTCACCCGGGCGCTGACCAACGCCTCGGTGCAGATCGCCTCGGCCAAGATCGCCACCTATGGCGAGCGCGCCGTCGACGTCTTCTATGTCAAGGACCTGTTCGGCCTGAAGATCACCCATGAGAGCAAGCTGGCGGCGGTGCGCGAGGCGCTGATGAAGGCGCTGTCCGATCCCAGCTGCGCCCCGGCCGAGCCCGCCGTCGATGCCGGCCGCATCCGCAAGCGCGCCGCCGCCCGCCGCCGCGCCCGCCGGGCCGAGCGCAAGCCGGACGCGGCGGAATAGGCGGCCTCCCGGCTTCCTCGAAAACAGTTAGGCAGTTCCCTTACTTTTCGCTTGCGCCGCCAGCCGGGCCGCATTAGTTAGGCATATGCCTAACCAACAGCCGGCCCTCGATCCCGTCTTCCGTGCGCTGGCCGACCCGACACGGCGTCGGATCGTCGAGCGTCTGATCGCCGGAGAGGCCTCGGTGGGGGAGCTGGCGCGTCCGGTCGAGATGGCGCTGCCCTCGCTCCTGCAGCACCTGCGGGTGCTGGAGGAGAGCGGGCTGGTGACCAGCCGCAAGGTCGGCCGGGTCCGGGTCTGCCGCCTGGCGCCGGAGCCGCTGGCCCGGGCGGAGCGCTGGATCGCGGAGCAGCGCCGGCTGTGGGAGGCACACACCGACAGGCTGGAGGGCTATCTCCAGCAGCTGCAGTCCAAGGAGGGCGAGTCATGACCCAGGCAAGCAACACGGCCGGCGGCGAGGCCGGCGAATTCGACCTCACCGTCACCCGGCTGCTGAAGGCGCCGCGAGAGCTCGTCTGGCGCTGCTGGACCGAGCCTCAGCACCTCAAGGAATGGTTCGCGCCCAGGCCCTGGACCGTGTCCGAGGCGCGCGTGGAGATGCGGCCGGGCGGTCTCTTCCAGATCGTCATGTGCTCGCCCGAGGGTGAGGAGATGCGCGGCGACCCGGGGTCGATCCTGCACGTGGTGGAGAAGGAGATGATCGTCCTCACCGACGCGCTCGGCCCCGGCTGGCGGCCGAACAAGGAGCCGTTCTTCTCCGCCATCGTCACGCTGGCCGACGAGGCCGGCGGCACCCGCTACACCGCCCGCGCCCTGCACAAGAACGACGCCGACCGCGAGACCCACGCCAAGATGGGCTTCATGGAGGGCTGGGGCACCTGCATCGACCAGCTCGGCGAGCTGGCCCTGCGGCTCGCGCGGTAGGGCCGCCGCCCGCCCAGCCGCTCAGACGGTCCGCCGTAGCGCCACGAAGCCGCGGCAGTCCGACAGGGTGACCGGCCGGTCGAGGGCGACCTCGGCCAGCCCCGGCGTCGCCAGCGCGATCCGCCAGTCCGCCGCCGCGCCGTCCAGGCCCGGCAGCCCTAGCTCCAGCGGCACGAAGGTCTTGGGCGCACCTTCCATGTGGGCGGCCAGGAACAGGCGCTCGGCGCCGTCCGGGCTCGCCCGCGTGCCGGTGAAGACGACCGAGCCCGCGACCGGCGTGATCGGCCGGAAGGCGTCGCCCGCGCCCAGATTGCCGCGCAGCCAGGGCCGGTCGGCGCGGAAGCGGCGCAGCGCCCGGTTGTAGCCGGTCAGCGCCGGCGACAGGTAGCCGCGGTAGTAGGCGACGTTGCAGTAGTCGTGCACGTCGTCCATCCAGGCCCTGGCGAAGCGTTTCAGCGCCGCCACGTCGACCGGCGTGGCGGGCAGGGCGGGCGTCACCGCGTTGATCACGTCGGCCATGGCGTCGAGGTCGTAGTCGGTCGCCTCCACCGCCGTCACCAGCACCTTGAGGAAACGGCGCATGCCGTCGAGATCCTCGAACCCCAGGTCCTTCAGCCGCCGGAAGTTCATGGGCAGGCCGTAGTGCTCCTCGTCCACCTGCCAGGTGAAGAAGGTGCTCTCCTCCGCCACCACCTTGACGCCGTAGCGGTCGTCGGTATTGCGGATGAAGGCCCAGGAGGCGCGCATCGCGGCGTTCAGGAACTCCATCGGCACACCGGGCAGGAAGGCGTGGGTGAACAGGCTGGTGGTCGGGTTGTCGTAGGCGGTGTCGAGGATCTCCAGGAGCGTGTCGCCGAGGCGGGAGTTGATCCCCTTTTCCGGATCGACCTGGTAGCCGCGGCGCAGCGTGTCGTGGTTGGCGGTGCCGGAGATCCAGTTGGCGCCGACGCTGAGCATCTCCTCGATGCGCCATTGCTTGTTCATCCAGAAGGTGAACAGGAAAGGCGTGTTGTGGGCGAAGGTCAGCGGCCCCCACTGGAAGATGTCGTCGGAGATGTGCTTCTGGTCCTCGATCACCGCGCGGTAGTTCGAGGCCAGCTCCCAGTCCACCTGCGGCCAGGGCCGGCCGTCCTCGAAGATCATCCAGGGCCGGTAGCGGCAGCCGGCCACCTCCTGCTCGACCAGGGTCATCTCGCGCAGAAACGCGTCGTCGTGCCGGGCGATGCCGGCATCGGCGTCCCACCACTTGAAGTCCTGGGCGCCGTCGACGCGCACCCCGTCGGCGCCGAAATCGACCTTGCGCCGCTGCATCTCCAGGAGGAGTGCGCGCACCACCGGGTGGCGGTAGTTCAGGTCCTGGCCGTACATGTTGGGCCCGGCGAAGAAGTGCCGGCTGATCAGCGGCACCGCCTGGTTGTCGGCATGGCCGAAGACGACGTCGAGGATCAGCCGGATCGGCTTGCCGGGAAAGCCGTGCAGTACCGCGGCGAGGTCGACCAGCTCGTCCGGCCGGCCGCTGTCGAGGATCGCCGGATTGATCGCCGAGGAGGCGGAGATGACGATGTCGTAGCCCCAATTGGTGCAGTCCGGCCGCCGCAGCGTCACCGCGACCGCGTCGTCCTGCTCCGCCCCGTCGGCATCCTCAGCGACCTCCCAGAAGCGCGGGCCCGCCTCGTACTCGATGATCGGCTCCAGCGGCAGCAGCTGGACGGCGTCGTAGTCGGCATAGGGCTCCTCCTCCGTCACCAGGGGCTGGCCGTTGCGCAGCTTGGCGGCGATGACCGAGTAGATGCGCGTCAGCCCCGCCAGCGTGCCGCCGGCCGACCCCGTGCGGGTGTGGATCTGCAGGATGTTGACGGCCGGGCCCTGGCGCACCAGCCCGTCGGCGTCCGCCGTCGCCGCGAGCGCCCGCCAATAGGCCTTGTCGCCACGCTCGGCCTGCAGGCGGTCGATGTCGTAGACCTCCGCCGGGGCGAAGGCGCCGAAGGGCACCGACCAGGCGACATAGTCGGGCAGGGTGCGCCAGCCGCCGTCCCGGCCGCGATAGCGCAGCCAGTAGAGATCGCCCACCGTCTGGCGGTTGCCGGCGACGATGTTGGCGGCGGCGGAGAAGGCGAACTCCTCGTGGCGGCGCAGCGGCAGGCGGAAGCGCCGGAAGCGCACCGTCTGCTCCCGCGTGGCGAGGCCGAGCGCGTCGACCGGCCGCCAGATCTCCAGGAAGGCGTCGTCCGCGCCGACGCCTTCCTCCAGCAGCTCCGGCGCCCAGAAGCCGAACAGCACCCGGTCGTCCTCGACCCGCGTGCCCAGGCGTCGGCAGATCCGCTGGGCGGCGGCGAAGGGGTCGCCCGCCGCGACGATCTCCTCGCCGCACCAGTGGGCCAGGCTCGCCGCCTTGTGCTCATCGAACACCGGCGGCGGCATTTCTGGCCGGGGTGTGGGCGCGGATACGGTTTCGGGCGTGTCGGTCATCGGTCCGGCGATGCCTCCATGTTGCCGTGAAGCGGGTGTTGGCTGGGTGCACCGATACTTTCGTGCCGGCGCGGCGATGACAAGCCCCCGGCTCCGCCAGGATTCCCCCGAGGCGCCGATCGCGCGCACAATGTCCGCACCATGTCGCTGATTCGCGGTTTCACCACCACCGGCGGGCTGACGCTGGCCAGCCGGGTCGCCGGCTTCGTCCGGGACATCCTGACCGCCGCCATGCTCGGCGCCGGGCCGATCGCCGACGCCTTCTTCGTCGCACTCAAGCTGCCCAACCTGTTCCGCCGCGTCTTCGCCGAGGGCGCGTTCTCGGTCGCCTTCGTGCCGATCTTCGCGGGCGAGCTGGAGGAGCGGGGCGCGGCCTCCGCCAAGGAGTTCGCCGAGCGCACGGCCGCCGTCATGGTCGCCATCCTGCTGCCGCTCACCGGTCTGGCCATCCTCGCCATGCCGTCGCTGGTGCCGCTGATCGCGCCGGGCTTCGTCGACGATCCGGTGCGCTTCGAGCCGGCCGTCGCCTTCGCGCGGGACACCTTCCCCTATCTCATGCTGATGAGCCTGACGGCGCTCTATGGCGGCGTGCTGAACTCGCTCGAGCGGTTCGCCCCCTTCGCGGCGGCGCCGATCCTGTTCAATCTCTGTCTCATCGGCGGGCTGCTGGTCGCCCGCTACACCGACCTCGCCGCCGGCCAGGCGCTGGCCTGGGCGGTGCCGATCGCCGGTATCGCCCAGCTCCTGCTCGTCGCCTTCGTCGCGGCCCGCGCCGGCATGGCCCTGCGCCTGCCCCTGCCGGTGCTGAGCCCGCGCATCCGCCGGCTGTTCCGCAACATGGGACCGGCGGCACTGGGCGCGGGCGTGATGCAGATCAACGCCTTCGCCGACCTGATCCTGGCCTCGCTGCTGCCGGTCGGCGCGATCAGCTTCCTCTACTACGCCGACCGGCTCTACCAGCTGCCCCTCGGCGTCATCGGCATCGCCATCGGCACCGCGCTGCTGCCGATCCTCTCGCGCCTGGTGCGCAAGGCGAAGCTCGACGGCAACGACGCCTCGGCCGCGGCGGTGGCGGCGGCCCAGAACCGCGCCATCGAATACGCCATGCTGCTGGCCCTGCCGGCCGCCGGCGGCCTGCTGGCGCTCGCCTGGCCGCTGATCAGCACCCTGTTCGAGCGCGGCGCCTTCGACGGCGATGCGGCGCGTCTGACCGCCTACGCGCTGATGGGCTACGCCATCGGCGTGCCTGCCTATGTGCTGATCAAGATCCTGCAGACCGCCTTCTACGCCCGCCAGGACACCGGCACGCCGATGCGCTTCGCCGTCGTCGCCACGCTGGCCAACATCCTAGGCTCGGTGGCGCTGATCCTCATCCTGCCGCCGCGCGTCGGCCATGTCGGCATCGCCCTGTCGACCGGGGTGACCGCGTGGCTGAACGTCGCCCTGCTGGCCCGCCGGCTGGGCGGGCGCGGCTGGTTCGCGCCGGACGCAAGGCTGCGCGCCCGGCTGGTCCGCCAGGCCCTGGTGACGCTGGCGATGATCGGCGGGCTCGTCGTCGCGGCGCTGCTGCTGGGCGACGCGCTGGCCGCCGCCTCCGCCTGGCAGATCCCGACGCTGCTGCTTCTGGTCGCCGGGGCGATGGCGTTCTATTTCGCCGCCTGCCAGCTCGCCGGTGCCGTCCGGCTCGGCGAGTTCGCCCGGGTGTTGCGCCGGCGCTGACGACGCCGGCGGCGCGCCGTCAGGCCCGATGGCGCTTGACCGGCGCCGGGGCCTTGGCGATAAACCGCGCCCGTTCCCCCTCTTCCCCCGCGACACAGAAGCGCCGCCCCCATGGTCACGCCCATTCCGACGAACCGGATCTTCTCCGGCATCCAGCCGACCCACGCCATGCATCTGGGCAACTATCTGGGCGCGGTGCGCAACTGGGTGGGTCTGCAGGAAAGCTTCGAGTGCATCTACTGCGTCGTCGACCTGCACGCGCTGACCATTCCGCAGGACCCCAAGGCGCTGACCGCCCAGACGCGGGAGCTGGCGGCGACGCTGATCGCCTCGGGCATCGATCCCGAGCACTCGATCCTGTTCTGCCAGCACCGGGTGACCGCCCATGCGGAGCTCGCCTGGCTGTTCTCCTGCCTGACGCCGATGGGCTGGCTCAGGCGCATGACGCAGTTCAAGGACAAGGCCGGCAAGCAGCAGGATCAGGCCATGCATGGTCTTTTCGCCTATCCCGTGCTGATGGCGGCCGACATCCTGGCCTACAAGGCGACCCACGTGCCGGTGGGCGAGGACCAGAAGCAGCACCTGGAGCTGACCCGCGAGATCGCCGGCAGCTTCAACCACCGCTTCGGGATCGAGCACTTCCCGCTGCCCGAGCCGCAGATCATGGGCGCGGCGACGCGGGTGATGAGCCTGCGCGACGGCACCAAGAAGATGTCCAAGTCCGACACCTCGGACATGAGCCGCATCAACATGCGCGACGACGCCGACACCATCGCCGCGAAATTCCGCAAGGCCCGCACCGACGCCGAGCCGCTGCCGGGCGAGGCCAAGGGCCTGGAGAACCGGCCGGAGGCGGAGAACCTGGTGGCGATCTACGCGGCGCTGACCGACCAGAGCGTCGAGCAGGTGCTGGCGGCGTTCGCCGGCGCCCAGTTCTCGCGCTTCAAGGCGGCCCTGACGGAGGCCGCCGTCGCCGCCCTGGCGCCGATCGCCGACCGCCTGAACGGCCTGATGGCCGACCCGGCCGAGATCGACCGCCTGCTCGCCCACGGCGCCGACCGCGCCGCGGCACTGGCCCAACCCATCCTGCGCGAAACCCAGGAGATCATGGGGCTGCTGAGGGGGTGAGGGCGAGGACATGAGGCTGGAGATCATTGCCTGCCGCTATCACTACTGATCCCACCATCCTCGTCACCGGATTCGGTGCCTTCGGCGGGATCGTGGACAATCCGTCGCTGGCGGTGATGGCGGCGCTTTCCGATCGGGCGCGCGGCATCGTCGGAGCGGAGCTGCCGGTCAGCCATGAGGGCGCGGTGGCGGCGCTCCAGGCGTTGATCGCCACGCACCGTCCTGCTGTCTGGCTCGGCTTCGGCGTAGCCCCGGCCGCCACCGCCATCCGGCTTGAAACCACCGGGCGCAACGCCATCACCGCCGCCAAGCCCGACAATGACGGACGCCAGCCGGCCGGCGACCCGGTCGTGCCGGGGGCGGCCGCGACCCTGCCCAGCCGGCTGCCCCTGGCGCGCATCGAGCCGGCGCTGGTCCGGGCCGGGCACGCGGTGGTGCTGTCCGACGATGCCGGCGGCTATGTCTGCAACACCGCGCTGACCGCCGGGCTGCACCTGATGCCGGCCGACCGGATCGCCGGATTCGTGCACCTGCCGCCGCTGCCCGGCAGCGTGCCGGACACCCCCGGTTGGCCGCTGGAGCGCACGCTGGCTGCGGCCCGCCTGGTGCTGGCGGCAATCGTCGACGAATTTCACAGTAATTTCCCCGATTTCCCGGGCTGAACCCCTACCCGATCCCGTTTTCGAGGCGTAAGGTCTTGCGAATCGCCGGGGCGGACGGGGGGTTCGCCGGTGATTCGCCAAACCGCGGGTCCGCACGCGTCGCATGCAGATCTATCTGCCCATCGCCGAAATGTCGGTCGACCTTCTCATGCTCCTGGTCATGGGCGGGGGGGTCGGCTTCCTGTCGGGGATGTTCGGCGTCGGCGGCGGCTTCCTGATGACGCCGCTGCTGATCTTCATCGGCGTGCCCCCCGCCGTCGCCGTGGGCACCCAGTCGAACCAGTTGGTCGCCGCCAGCGTTTCCGGCGTGCTGGGCCACTGGCGCCGCGGCAATGTCGACGTGCGCATGGGCGTGGTGATGCTCTGCGGATCGACCATCGGCACGGTCGTCGGCGTCTGGATCTTCGACATCCTGCAATCGCTGGGCCAGATCGACCTGGTGATCTCGCTGATGTACGTGTTCTTCCTGGGCACGATCGGCGGGCTGATGTTCGTCGAATCCCTGCGCACCATGCTGAAGGGGCGCAAGGGCGGGGTGCGGCGCAAGCTGCACCAGCACAACGCGCTGCACGGCATGCCGTGGAAGATGCGCTTCCCCAAGAGCCGGCTCTACATCTCCGCCCTGCTGCCCTTCGCCATCGGCCTGATGGGCGGGCTGCTGGTCGCCATCATGGGCATCGGCGGCGGCTTCTTCCTGGTCCCGGCGATGATCTATCTGCTCGGCATGCCGGCCTCGCTGGTCGCCGGCACCTCGCTGTTCCAGATCATCTTCTCCACCGCCATCGCCACCTTCCTGCACGCCATCCAGACCCACACCGTCGACGTCGTGCTGGCCCTGATCCTGCTGATCGGCAGCGTCATCGGCGCCCAGTTCGGCATCCGGGCGGCCGGCCGGCTCCGGGGCGAGCAGGCGCGGGCCATCCTCGCCACGCTGGTGCTGGCGGTCTGCCTGAAGCTCGCCTACGACCTCGTGGCCCGGCCGCTCGACCCGTTCTCCATCGCCTTCGGCGTGGGGGCCTGAGGATGGTCCGGATCGGCGCCGCCAGCCTCGCCGTGCCGGCCCTGCTGGCCTCGTTCCTGGCGCTGTGCGGGCAGCGCGCCGCCCTGGCGGACGAGGTCGTGGCCGACCTGTCAGAGCACCTGATCGCCATCACGACCGGTTTCACCGGCACCGAGGTGACGCTGTTCGGCGCCGTCGACGCGCCGGGCGACGTCGCCGTCGTGGTGCGCGGGCCTTCGGAGGCAACCACGGTGCGCCTCAAGGAACGGGTGGCCGGCATCTGGATCAACACCCGCTCGGTCACCTTCGAGCAGGTGCCGGGCTTCTACTCCGTCGCCGTCAACCGGCCGGTCGACGACATCGCGCCGGCCACCGTGCTGGCGCGCCACGCCATCGGGCTCGAGCACCTGATCTTCGGCCTCTCGGGCGAGGTGCCGCCGATGGTCACCGAGGACGGGCGGCAACTGTCCGAGGACGAGACGGAGGCCCTGTTCCGCGCCGCGCTGATCCGCAACATGCAACGCAACGAGCTCTACGTGCCGGAGGAGCAGACGGTCAGCTTTCTTGGCGACTCGCTGTTCCGTGCCCGTGTGGTCTTCCCCTCGTCGGTGCCGACCGGCCAGTATACGGTATCGGTCTATCTGATCCGCGAGGGCGAGATCGTCAGCGCGCAGACCACCCCGCTCGTGGTCTCCAAGATCGGCTTCGGCGCGGCGGTCTTCGACTTCGCCAACCGCTACCCGCCCTTCTACGGACTCGCCGCCATCGCCATCGCCGTCTTCGCCGGCTGGCTGGCCAGCGTTGCCTTCCGCCGCCGATAGGCCCGCGCGCCGGCGCAGTCGCGTTGCGGGCTTGACCCGACTCCGCCGCCCGCTGACACTGGCGCCATGAGCACCGAAGAGGCCCAGGCCGGCGCGCCGGCCAACGAGGATGTGCGCGTCTTCCTCATCGTCGTCGACGATACCGAGGAGTGGCGCGCGGCGCTGCGCTTCGCCTGCCGGCGCGCCCAGCACACCGGCGGGCGCGTCGCCCTGATGCACGTCATCGAGCCGGCCGACTTCCAGCACTGGATGGCGGTCGAGGAGGTGATGCGCGCGGAGATGCGCGAGGAGGCGGAGACCCGCCTGCACAGCGTCGCGGAGGAAGTGGTCGAGCTCACCGGACAGATGCCGATCCTGCATATCCGCGAGGGCACCACGCGGGAAGAGCTCCTGGCGCTGATCAACGAGGAGCCGTCGATCTCCATCCTCGTGCTGGGCGCCCATCCGGGGGCGGAGGGGCCCGGGCCGCTGATCCAGTACCTCACCACCAAGGGGCTGGGACGGCTGCGCGTGCCGATCACCATCGTGCCCGGCAATCTCGACGCCGAGGCGATCGACGGACTCGCCTGACCGCTCCGCCATGCCCCGCCGCCGCGGGCCGTGCCTGCGGATAGGGCGGATTGTCGCAGACCCGGCGGACGCGCGTGCTTCCACCTGGCCGGCGTCCGCTCTACGATGGATGCGGCCCGGGGGCCGCGACCCGGGGCGCGGCCGTCGGTCGCGGGCATCAGGGCAGAACCGGCGGCCAGAATCGGCGGCCAGAACCGGCGGGCAGAACCGGCGGATAAAATCGGCGGACAGGGAGCGAACCGGACACCCATGCGCACACAGGTCGCGATCATCGGCGGCGGTCCCGCGGGGCTGCTGCTCTCGCAGATCCTCCACCTCGAGGGCATCGACAGCGTCGTCCTGGAGCGCCGCTCTCGCGACTACGTGCTGGGCCGGATCCGCGCCGGCGTCCTGGAACAGGGGCTGACCGACATGCTGCGCGCCGCCGGCGTGGGCGAACGCATGGACCGCGAGGGCCAGATCCACGAGGGCTTCGACATCGCCTTCAAGGACGAGCGCCACCGCGTCGACCTGGAATCGCTGACCGGCGGCAAGACGGTCATGGTCTATGGCCAGACCGAGGTGACCCGCGATCTCTACAAGGCACGCGATGCCCTGGACGGGACGGTGATCGACGAGGCCGAGGAAGTGGCGCTGCACGCCATCGAGAGCGACCGGCCTCATGTCACCTTCCGCAAGGACGGGGCGGAGGAGCGGCTCGACTGCGATTTCATCGCCGGCTGCGACGGCTATCACGGGGTCAGCCGCGAGACCATTCCGGCGGCGCGCCGACGGACCTACGAGAAGGTCTATCCCTTCGGCTGGCTCGGCATCCTCTCCGAGACGCCGCCGGTCAATCACGAGTTGATCTACGTGAACCATGAGCGTGGCTTCGCGCTCTGCTCCATGCGCTCGGCCCGGCTCAGCCGCTACTACGTGCAATGTCCCCTCGAGGACCGGGTGGAGGACTGGCCGGACGAGCGCTTCTGGGACGAGTTGAAGGCGCGGCTGCCGGCGGAGACCGCGCGCCTGCTGGTCACCGGCCCGTCGATCGAGAAATCGATCGCGCCGCTGCGCAGCTTCGTCAGCGAACCCTTGCAGCACGGCCGGCTGTTCATCGCCGGCGATGCCGGCCACATCGTGCCCCCGACCGGAGCCAAAGGGCTGAACCTGGCGGCCTCGGACGTGCACTATCTGGCCGAGGGGCTGATCGCACGGTACGGCCGGGAAGAGGAAGCGGGGCTGAAGCGCTATTCCGAGCGCGCCCTGTCGCGCATCTGGAAGGCGGAGCGGTTCTCCTGGTGGATGACCACGCTGCTGCACCTGTTTCCCGAGGATGGCCCCTTTGCCCGGCGCATCCAGGAGGCCGAGCTGGATTACGTGTTCTCTTCCCAGGCGGCGCTCACCTCGCTGGCGGAGAATTATGTCGGGCTGCCCTACTAGCTGAGAGAGCGGCCCCGCGTCCCGGCGTCGGAGACCGGCCAGGACCCCAGGCTCCGACGGGTTGAACGGCAGCCATGCCGTCCCAATTGTTGGCGTGCCAGATCAACTCGTGTATGACTCGCGCCCTGATGCCGTGGCGCCCCGTTCGCGGGGTGTACGCGTGCGGAGAAAGATTGCACAGACATGTTCATCCAGACCGAGCAGACCCCAAATCCCGCGACCTTGAAATTCCTTCCCGGCCAGGCCGTGCTGGGCAGCGGAAGCGCCAATTTCACGGGACCCGATGAGGCCGCGGTGTCGCCGCTGGCGCAGCGCCTGTTCGAAATCGACGGCGTGACCGGAGTCTTCCTCGGGGCGGATTTCGTGACCATCACCAAGGTCGAGGACAAGGACTGGTACCTGCTGAAGCCGGCCATTCTCGGCACCATCATGGAGCACTTCACTGCCGGCCGTCCGGTCATGCTGAACGGCGGCAGCGGTGCCACGGCGGCCTCCTCGGTGGGCGAGGACGATGACGAGATCGTGGTGCAGATCAAGGAACTGCTCGACACACGCGTACGTCCCGCGGTCGCCCAGGATGGCGGCGACATCGTCTTCCAGGGCTTCGACGACGGCGTGGTGTACCTGCACATGCAGGGCGCCTGCTCCGGCTGTCCGAGTTCGACGATGACGCTGAAGGCGGGGATCGAGAACCTGCTGCGGCACTATATACCGGAAGTCCAGGAGGTTCGCGCCGTCCCGTGATCGGGCCGGTGTGACCGCCTTTCCCCGGCCGATGACCAGCACCCCCGACAACCCGGCGAACCGACAGGTGGCCTGGGCGGCGGCCGGTACGCTGGGTGCGCTGGTCCTTATCGGCCTGCTGATCGGACTGGCGCTCTCCTGGCTGCTGCTCGACAGCCGCACCACCACACCCTACCGGCCCGGATCCGTCGCCACACTGCCCGAGCGCGGCGACGCCCGGATCGCCCTGGCGCCCGTGGCGGGCCCTGAGGCCGGCGAACGCCAGACCGCGCCGCTCGCCGATCACCCGGCGGACGCAGCCGTCCTTTCCGGCCTCGACGGCGCGAGCGCCGATCTCCATTCCCGCGCGGACCAGGCGCAGGCAGCCGTGCGCTGGCCCGAGGGCGGACCCGGCAGCCTCGCTCACAGCGATCTCATCGATCCGGCCGCGCAGCGGCGGACCGTGCACCAGCCGGCACCGCCCGCCATCGACCAGGCCGAGGGCGAGACGCCGGCGCTGCCAGCCGAGCCGAGCCAGGTCACCGTCCGCGTGGTCGAGGAACCGCCGCCGCCGCAGGCCGCCGCCGATCCGTCAACCCCGCTCGACACCTCGATCGACACCTCGCCGGACACCTCGCTCGGCACCTTGCTCGACGGCGGCATCCAGGCCGGACTGACGGTCAGTCCAGTCGACCGACATCCGGTGGCGGGGACGCACCTTGCCGAGGCGCCAACTCAGCCGCCAGCCGAACCCGCCGAAGGGGAGGCCGCCGAGGGGGAGGCCTCCGCGCGCGTGGCCACGGCTGCGGTCACGGCTGTGGTCACGGGCGACGGCATCGGCGCATCGCCGCGCGACACGGCGGATGATCCGGCGGGCGACCTGGCGGCGGATCGCACTGTCATCGCCGGCCCGCTATTGCACGGCGCCCCCGATCTCGACCTTGCCATGGTCGCCGTCGCAGACGCCGAACGGCCCCCCGCATCACCTGAAACGATGTCGACCGCAACGTCGCCCGCAGCCGCGCCCGAGAGCGTGCCCGAGATCGCCTCCGACCCGGTGCCGGCGGCCGTTCCCGGCATCGACGGCGTGTCGGCCGCCATCGGCATGGCCGCTACGGCGCGCTTTCCCGGCACGGTCTTCCCCGGTGCCGACGCGGTCAGCTTCGCCCCCTTCACGCCGCACACGCCGACCGCGTCGCCCGATGACCGCGGGACCGATGAAGGCGCGCCCGATGACGGCGTGATCGCCGACCGCACGCCGGTCGACCCCGCCTCCACCGATGCCCTCGCGCTCACCCTGCAGCGCGAGTTTCCCCATCCGGCGGGCGAGGGCATGGAGATCGCCAACCTGCTGGCGCCCTACCCGCCGATCGACAAGGACAGCCTGACCATCCTCACGGTCAGCGACAGCGACGCCCTCGACACGCTGTTCGCCGAGCACGGCTTCAACTGGCTGGAGGCGCCGGAGAGCGCGATGCCGGTGCCGCGCATCCTGGTTGGCGCCTTCCCCGACGATATCGTCCAGGTGAACACGCTGGCGCAGCGCAAGCGGCTGTTCTTCAACACCGTGCTGCCGATCATTCTGCAGGTGAACGAATCGATCCTCGCCGACCGGGCGCGCCTGGCGGGCATCCGCGCGGAACTCAATTCCGGCCGCGAGCCGGACGCCAGCGACGCCGCCTTCCTCGCCGACCTCGCCCGGCGCTACGAGACCGGCGATGCCGATGCCGACCTCCTGATGCGCCGGGTCGACGTCATCCCGCCCTCCATGGCACTGGCCCAGGGCGCGGTGGAGAGCGGCTGGGGCACCTCCTCGCTGGCGCGCCAGGGCAACGCCCTGTTCGGCCAGATCACCGCCAGCCCGGACGGCCTGTCCAATGCCGGCCAGGGTTTCCGTTTCGCCGCCTTCGACACGCTATACGACAGCGTCGACGCCTATGCGCTGAACCTGAACACCCATCCCGCCTACCGGGATTTCCGGGCCCTCAGGTCCGAGATGCGGCGCGACGGCCAGCCGATCGACGGCTATGCCCTGATCGGCACGCTCGACGCCTATTCGGAGCTTGGCGAGGACTACATCACCTATATCCGGCGGGTCATGCGGGCGAACGACCTGATGGCGCTCGACGATCTGCGGCTCGAGGCGCCCACCATCGCCGAGGCGGCGCTCTGACCGCTGTTGCCCCGGCCTGTCGTCCGGGTGTCCTCGAGGCAGGCTTCGGTCAGCGCCCGCCGCTTCCGGCCGGCATCAGGCTCAGCGGTTCGGACAGGGCCGCATCGCCGTGCACCGTGTAGCGCCCGGCCTCGGGCAGCTGGTAATGCCACCACTCCGCCCGATAGGCCCGCCAGCCCGCCATCTCCATGATCTGGCGCAGCAGCGCCCGGTTGGCGCCGGCCGCCTCCCCGACGGCGGGGCTGTCATGGGCCGAGGCCGCGACCATGGCGTCGAAGTCGGTGCCCATGTCGAGGGGGCGTCCGGCAGCGTCGGCCAGGGTGAGGTCGACGGCGACGCCGCGAGGGTGGGCAAGCCCGGCGCCACCCCGCGGCGTGTCCGGATCGGACACGAAGCGCGGGTCGGGGAAGGCCTCGAACATGACGCGTTGCGCTTCCAGGGGCCGGAAGCCGTCGAAGATCAGCAGCCTGAGGCCGCGTACCGCCGCCGCCGCGATCGCCGTGCTCAGGCGCTGGGCCGCGTCGACATGCAGGTAGACCGCGGCCCGGCGATAGATCGGCCGGCCCAGGAAATTGTCCGGGCGGGCATAGCGGACATCCCACAGCACGTCGAAGCCCGGCGGGGCGATCTCGAGGAACGGGGCGTTTGCGGCGACGGACATCAGGGGCTATCGATCGTCAGCGGTGGGAAATCGGCGGTCGGGAATCGGCGGTCGGGAATCGGCAGTCGGGAATTGGCGGTCGGGAATCGGCGGTCGGGAATCGGCGGTCGTCGCCGACCATACCGCGTCCCACGGCCCTATTCGACCGCGAGGTTGGCAACACCATGATCCTGGCTCTCGATACCGGCGGCAACCAGCTCGCGCTCGGCCTGGGCATGGCCGGTCGCGATGGCGCGGTCGAGATGCTGGCCGTGCACCAGGTGGCGCTGCGCCACGGCCATGGCGAGGCCCTGCCGGACGCCCTGGCGGCGCTGCTGGCGGGCATTGGCGCCACACCCGGCGACCTGGACCTGATCGTCGTCGCGACGGGTCCCGGCGGATTCACCGGCCTGCGTGTCGGCCTCGCCTTCGCCGGCGGGATTGCCCTGGCCTCAGGCGCGGCCATCGTCGGCGTGCCGACCTTCGACGCGCTGTCCGCCGCGCTGCCGCCGCCCAGCGCCGGACGCGACCGGCTGATCGCCGTCGACAGCCGCCGGACGGAGCCCTTCATCCGCCATCTCGACGCCACCGGCCGGATCGTGTCGGAGCGCTGGATCGCGCTTGACGCGCTGTCCCGCCTGCTCGGCGGCCGCCGGGTGGAGATCGCCGGCGACGCGGCGGTCCCGGTTGCCGCGGCCCTGCCCGCCGCGGCCGCCGTCGTGATCGCCGGCGCCGGCGTCGACCCGGCCGTGCTGGCGGGCCTGGGCCATGACCGGCGGACCCTGGCCCGGCCGGATCCACCGTCGCCGCTCTATCTGCGCCCGCCGGAAGCACGGCCGATGGTCGGACCCGGAGCGCCCGGCGGGTGAGCGAAGGCAGCGAGGCGGACGGCATCGTCGCGGCCGGACCGGCGCATGCCGCGGTGCTGGCGGTGCTGTCGGCCAGTGCGCTGGGCAATGCCTGGTCGCCGGAGCTGGTCGCCCGGCAACTCGCCGCGCCTGGCGGGCATGGCTGGCTTGCCCTGCGCGCCGGCGCGCCTTGCGCCTTCATACTGCTGCGGCGGGCCGCCGACGAGGCCGAGATCCTCGCCCTCGCCACGCTCCCCGCGCACCGGCGCCAGGGCCACGCGCGCTGCCTGGTGCGGACGGCCACCGCCTGCCTGGCGCGGCGCGGCGTTGCCCGCCTGTATCTGGAAGTCGCCGCCGACAACTGCCCGGCGCGCGCACTCTACCGGTCATTGGGATTCGCGGAAATCGGGCGGCGGCGTGGATATTACCGGCGCGAAGATGGAACGATCGACGCGCTTGTCATGGCATTACCTGTCCATCCCACATGATCTGTCAGCTATTTATTAAGCCTCCGCCATGCTTTTGCCAGACTTGCCCAAAACGCATTCCGATTTCATTTCTGCCAAAGTTCTCATTTTTTGATAATCGTGGACTGATCAGTTGAAATCAAATAGACTCGTAACTATACAAGATGCCATCGCAAGCGGAGCGTTGGACAATGAGTGAAGAGAATCAGAAAAAAGATCTCCTGGCACTGACCGGCCAGATCGTATCAGCCCATGTCAGCCACAATACGGTGGCGATGTCGGATGTCCCCCAGTTCATCGAGCAGGTCTTCCGGACGCTATCGTCCGTGGGCGAGGAGACGGAGGTGGTCGAGGAACGGCCGCAGCCGGCCGTGCCGATCAAGAAGTCGATCACGCCCGACTATCTGATCTGCCTCGAGGACGGCAAGAAGATGAAGATGCTCAAGCGGCATCTCGCCACCGCCTACGGCATGACGCCGGACGAGTATCGGGAGCGCTGGGGCCTGCCGTCCGACTACCCGATGGTGGCGCCGAACTACGCCAAGCAGCGCAGCAAGCTGGCCAAGGAGATCGGCCTGGGAACCCGCGGCCGCAAGAGCTGAGCCGCCGGCCGCGCGGCCGGCCGCCGCGCCGTCCGCCCGCCCTGGTCTCCGGTCCTGGCGCGGCCGACCGTCGGCGCCATTACGTCGGCGCCACGACGTCGCCGGGCCGGACCGCCGCGCCTGCGTGCTCCCGCGCTCCTGTCCCGGCGATTGCGGGACCGTGCCATGGTTTCGCACCTGTGGTCAGGTCCCGTGACATCTGGCATACTATCCCTCGTTAGGGGATGTGGTGCCGATTCCGTCCCGCCTCCCCGCGGGCGACCGTGGGTTCGCGGCACGCCGGGGCGCGCGGATGCGGCGCCCTGCCGGCGCGCATAGCCACTTCATCGCGAGGGTCGATCGCCATGGCCGAAATGTTTTCGATGGGTGACGAGGGCTGGAGCGTCAGGGCCGGGAGCCTTGAGGTCCGTCTCGCCGACACCCCCGAGGAGATCGACGCGGCGCTGGCCTTGCGCTACGACGTGTTCTATCGCGAGCGCCAGGCCAAACCGACACCCGAGATGGCCGCCGCGCAGCGCGACGTCGACAGCTACGACGCGCATGCCGACCATCTCCTGGTGCTCGACCACAAGATCGGCAGCGGCGAGGATGCGGTGATCGGCACCTACCGCCTGATCCGCCGCGAGGCGGCGGCGGCGGTCGGCCATTTCTACACCACCGACGAATACGACATCTCCCGCATCCTCAGCTTCCGGGGCGAACTGCTCGAACTCGGCCGCTCCTGCGTCGCCGACGGCTACCGCACCGGCCAGACCATGCAGCTCCTGTGGCGCGGCATCGCGGCCTATGTGTTCAGCCACGACATCGAGTTGATGTTCGGCTGCGCCAGCCTGTCGGGCACGAAGCCAGAGCAGCTCGCCCTGCCGCTCAGCTATCTCTACCACTATCACCTGGCGCCGCCGGCGCTGCGCCCGGTGGCGCTGCCGGAGCGCTATACGGCGATGAACCTGCTCGACCCCGACAGCTTCACGCCGCGCGAGGGGCTGGCCGCGCTGCCGCCCCTGGTGAAGGGCTATCTGCGCCTCGGCGGCTTCGTCGGCGACGGCGCGGTGGTCGACCATCAGTTCAACACCACCGATGTCTGCGTCGTCGTCAAGACCGACCTGGTGACCGAGAAGTACTACCGCCACTACGAGAAGCGGGAGGGTGACCAGCGCCTCGGCCGGCCCTATCTGGTGCATTCCGACCACCAGCGATAGGCGCGCGGCCGCGCCATCAGGGATCCTGTCAAGCAATGCATTCACCGCTCCGGGCCATCCGGCGGCTCATCCTTTTCGTGCTCTGGGCGGCGGCGATCGCGCCGGCGCAATGGGTCCTGCTCAAGCTCAACCGCAAGCACTGGCTGGCGCTGCCCAAACGCTTCCACCGGGTGACCTGCCGCATCCTCGGCCTGCAGGTACAGGTGCGCGGCAGGCTGTCGCGCCGGAAGCCGACGCTCTATGTGTGCAATCACATGAGCTATCTCGACATTCCGGTACTCGGCGGCGTGCTCGACGGCAGTTTCGTGGCCAAGAGCGAGGTCGACACCTGGCCCGCCTTCGGCTGGCTAGCGCGCCTGCAGAAGACCGTCTTCATCAACCGCAAGCAGGGCTCGACCGCCGATCAGCGCGACAGCCTGCTGGGGCGCCTGGAGGCGGGCGACAACCTGATCCTGTTCCCCGAGGGCACGTCGGGCGACGGCAACCGCCTGCTGCCCTTCAAGAGCGCGCTGTTCGCGGTGGCCAATCTTGAGGTCGACGGCGAGCCGATCACCATCCAGCCGATCTCCCTGTCGGTCACCCATCTCGACGGCATCCCGCTCGGCCGCTGGCTCCGGCCCTATTACGCCTGGTATGGCGACATGCCGCTGGCCGGGCACGTCTACGAACTGGCGGGTCTCGGCCGACTGCGCGTTGTCGTGCAGGCGCACCCGCCGCTGACCATCAAGGAATTCACCTCGCGCAAGGCCCTGGCACAGGCGGCCTGGCAGACGGTGGCGGCGGGCGTCGAGGCGGCCAATAACGGCCGGCCGCTCAAGCTGCCGCGCGTCCGGCGCCGGCTGCTCGGCCGCCGCCGGACGGCGTGAGCGCCGCGCTCGATTCGCTGTTGATCTCGTGACCGGGATGCGATCTATGGCGCAGGCATCGAACGCAACCGCATGGCGAAGGGCAGGTCGACGGTGATGTCGGACGCGACCAAGAAGCTGTTCATCAAGACCTGGGGTTGTCAGATGAACGTCTATGACAGCGCCCGCATGGCGGATGTGCTGGCGCCGCTCGGCTACCGGCCGACCGCTGACGCGGCGGATGCCGACATGGTGATCCTCAACACCTGCCATATCCGCGAGAAGGCGACGGAGAAGGTGTTCTCCGAGATCGGCCGCCTGCGTCCGGCGAAAGAGGCGATGGCCGCCGACGGGCGGCGCATGATCGTCGCCGTGGCCGGCTGCGTCGCCCAGGCGGAGGGCGAGGAGATCCTGCGCCGGGCCCCGGCGGTCGACCTGGTCTTCGGACCGCAGACCTACCACCAGCTGCCCGAGATGGTGGCCCGGGCGACCCGCGCGGCGGGCGAGCGACTGGTCAACACCGACTTCCCGGTCGAGGAGAAGTTCGACCACCTGCCCGAGGAACGCGCCGCCGCGGGCCCCTCGGCCTTCCTGTCGGTGCAGGAGGGCTGCGACAAGTTCTGCACCTTCTGCGTCGTGCCCTATACCCGCGGGGCGGAGTATTCGCGCGACGTCGCCGGCATCCTGGCCGAGGCACGCCGTCTGGTCGCCGCCGGCACGGTGGAGATCACGCTGCTCGGCCAGAACGTCAACGCCTTCCACGGGCCCGGGCCGGACGGCCGCGACTGGGGCCTCGGCCGGCTGATCCGGGCGCTGGCGGAGATCGATGGCCTGGCACGCATCCGCTACACCACCAGCCACCCGCGCGACATGGACGACGACCTGATCGCCGCCCATGGCGAGGTCGCCGCGCTGATGCCCTATCTGCACCTGCCCGTTCAGGCAGGCGCCGACCGCGTCCTGGCGGCGATGAACCGCAAGCACACGGCCGACGACTACCGCCGCCTGGTCGACCGGCTGCGCGCCGCCCGGCCCGACCTGGCGCTGTCGGGCGACTTCATCGTCGGCTTTCCGGGGGAGAGCGACCGCGACTTCGCCGACACGCTCCGCCTGATCGGCGAGGTGGGCTATGCCCAGGCCTATTCCTTCAAGTACTCGGCCCGTCCCGGCACGCCGGCCGCGGGCCAGGGCGACCAGGTGCCGGAGCCGGTGAAGGCGGAACGGCTGGCCGCCCTGCAGCAATTGCTGGGCGCCCAGCAGCGCGCCTTCAACCAGGCCACGGTCGGCAGCGTGCAGGAAGTGCTGGTCGAGCGGCCAGGCAGGCGGCCGGGCCAGCGCCAGGGCCGCACGCCCTACATGCAGTCGGTTTTCCTTTCCGCCGATCCGCGGCTTGATGGTAGGATCGTGAATGTCCATATCGACGCGGCCTACGACAACAGCGTTTCCGGGACCATTGTGACGGGCAGCGACCGCTCGATAGAGAGCCCTCTCGGCATCCCCGCGGGAGCCACCGCGTGACGGCGGCCGCCAGGCGCGTTGATATCCAGTTCGACGACAACTCGCTCGTGCCGCTGCTCTACGGCGAGCACGACACCTATCTCGTGCGCCTGGAGCATCAGCTCGGCGTCTCGCTCGCCTCGCGCGGGAACCAGATCACCATCACCGGCCCGGCGGACGCGACGCAGCAGGCCGAGACCGTGCTGAACGCGCTCTACGACCGGCTGGAGCGCGGCCAGGACGTCGGTCCGGCCGAACTCGACGCGGCCGTGCGCTTCGCCCAGGGCGCCGGCGAGGGGGCCTCCGACAAATCCGTCAAGCAGCAGCTGTCGGGCGCCGAATCGGCCATCAGCACCAAGCGCCGGCGGATCAATCCGCGCACTCCGACGCAGGCGGCCTACATCCAGGCGCTGGCGGAGAGCGAACTCGTCTTCGGCCTCGGCCCGGCGGGCACCGGCAAGACCTATCTCGCGGTCGCCCACGCGGTGAGCCTGCTTCTCGCCGGCAAGGTCGACCGCATCATCCTGTCCCGCCCCGCCGTGGAGGCGGGCGAAAGGCTGGGTTTCCTGCCCGGCGACCTGAAGGAGAAGGTCGACCCCTATCTGCGCCCGCTCTACGACGCGCTCTACGACATGCTGCCCGGCGATCAGGTGGCACGCAATCTGGAGACCGGCACGATCGAGGTGGCGCCGCTCGCCTTCATGCGCGGCCGCACGCTCGCCAACGCCGCCATCATCCTCGACGAGGCGCAGAACACCTCGCCGGTGCAGATGAAGATGTTCCTCACCCGCCTGGGCGAGAACGCCCACATGGCGATCACCGGTGACATGAGCCAGGTCGATTTGCCGCGCGGCGTGCCATCGGGCCTCGGCGAGGCGCTCGACATCCTGCGCGACGTCACCGGCATCGCCATCGTCCGCTTCACCGATCGCGACGTGGTCCGCCACCCGCTGGTCACGCGTATCGTGCGCGCCTACGACGCGGCGGAGAATCAGGGGGAGCTGGACCTCAAGCGATGAGCGCCGCCGCCGAAAGCTCCGGTGTCCTCGACCTCGGCGTCGAGGTGGCCGATGCGCGCTGGCCGGCGGCGATCGTCGAGGGCGCGGAACGGACGGTGCGCCGGGCGCTGGCGGGTGGCGGCGGTCCGGCCGATCCGGTGGAACTCGGCATCGTCTTCACCGGCGACGCCGAGATGCGCACCCTGAACAACACCTGGCGCGGCCAGGACAAGCCGACGAACGTGCTGTCCTTCGCCGCGCTGGAAGGCGAGCAGGCCGGCGCCTGCGCGCTGCCGCTGCAACTCGGCGACCTGGTGCTGGCCTACGAGACCGTCGCCCGGGAGGCCGAGGAGCAGTCGAAGAGCCTTGCGGACCATGCAACCCATTTGATCGTGCATGGCGTGTTGCACTTGCTCGGATTTGACCACATAACCGATGGCGATGCCGAACGGATGGAGGCGCTCGAGACCGAGATCCTCGCCGGACTTGGAATCGCCGATCCCTATGCCGATCAGGACATCGCGCACGATGCCGGTGTCGATGCCGCGGAGCGACGGGCGTGACAGACCGAACGACCCTGCCCCGCCGCAACCCGGACGATCCCTGACCGGCAGCCGACCACGATCATGGATGCCAAGCGACACTTCTTCGAGTAGCAGGCCCCGCAACGGCGGGGCGGACCTTTCCGGGCCAACGAACGGCCCGCTCAGAAACTGGCTTCGCCAGATCCTCGGCGGCCGTGCCGAGAACGGCTGGCGCGAGACCATCGAGGACCTGATCGAGGAAGGCGACACCGACGTGGATGCCACCGATCACGAACGGTTGCTGCTGACCAACATCGTGCGCCTGCGCGAGGTGACGGTCTACGACGTCATGGTGCCGCGCGCCGATATCGTGTGCTGCGACCTCGACACGCCGGAGGAGGAGTTCCTCGCCATGATCGCCAAGCGGCCGCACAGCCGCATTCCGGTGTTCCGCGAGACGCTCGACGATCCGGCCGGCTTCGTGCACATCAAGGACGTGCTGGCAAGGCTGGCAGCGCGCCAGCACTTCAAGCTCGAGGACGTGCTCCGCGAGGTGCCGATCATCGCCCCGTCCATGCCGGTGCTCGACCTGCTCCTGGAGATGCGTGAAAACCGCCAGCACATGGCGCTGGTGGTCGACGAGTTCGGCGGCATCGACGGTCTCGTCACCATCGAGGACGTGGTCGAGCAGATCGTCGGCGAGATCGAGGACGAGCACGACACCGACCCCGAGCCGCAGCTGGTCGAGCGCCCCGACGGCACGATGATCGCCGACGCCCGCTACGACATCGACGACTTCGAGGAGAAGGTCGGCCGCTTCCTGGGCGAGGAGGAGCGCGAGGACATCGACACGCTGGGCGGCCTGGTCTTCGCGCTGGCCGGCCGCGTGCCGGCGCGGGGCGAGCTGCTGCATCACCCAGCCGGCTTCGAGTTCGAGGTGGTCGAGGGCGATCCGCGCCGGGTCCGCCGCCTGCGCATCCGCCGGGTGCCGCGGGAGGCGACCGGGGCCGAGTCCGAGCGGGACGCCTGACGGTTTCCCCGGTGACCCGGACCGCACCGACCCCCGCCACCGGCCTGCCCGGCTGGCTGGCCGGAAGACGGCCACTGCCGCGCTGCCTGCTCTCGGCGCTTGCCGGCATGCTGGCGGCACTCGCCATGCCGCCGATCGGCCTGGTCCCGGTCTACCTGATCTCCCTGCCGGCCCTGGTCTGGCTCGCCGAGGGCGTCGCGACGCGCCGCGGTGCCTTCCTCCTCGGCTGGGCGCATGCCTTCGGCTTCCACCTGATCGGCCTCTACTGGGTGGCGGTGTCGATGACGGTCGACCCCGCCTTCTACTGGATGGTCCCCTTCGGCGTGGTCGGCCTGCCGGCCCTGCTGGCGCTGCTCGCCGGTCTCGCCGTCGCGCTCTGGTGGTCGCTGCCGGGGCGCGGACCGGGCAAGGTCCTGCTGCTGGCCGTGCTGCTGCTGGCCGGGGAATATGTTCGCGGCTTCCTGTTCACCGGCTTTCCCTGGAACCTGCCGGGCTATGCCTGGGTGCCCTGGCTGCCGGTGCTGCAGACGGCGGCGCTCGTCGGCATCTACGGCCTCTCGCTCGTCACCCTGGCGCTGGGGCTGGTCCCGGCGATGCTGGCCGGTCCGCATCGCGGACGCGCCGGCTGGGGCATCGCCGTCCTGCTCGTGGCGCTGACCGGTGCCGGCGCCGCCTGGGGCTGGGCGCGGCTGCCCGACGGCGCGGCGGCGACAGTGCCCGAGGTGCGCCTGCGCCTCGTCCAGCCGAACATCCCGCAGGAGCTGAAATGGGTCCGCGAGCTGTGGGACGAGCATTTCGAGACCCTCTCGGACCTGACCCGGCAGGCGCCCGAGGGCGCGCCGCCCACCGTGGTGATCTGGCCGGAGACGGCGATCCCCTATATGGTGACCACAAGCCCGGCCACGCGCCAGGCCTTGGCACGGCTGGCGCCCGACGGCGGCCTGCTGATCACCGGCGCGCCGCGCACCGAGGAGACGACGGCGGGCGAGCGCCGCTACTACAACTCCCTGGTCGCCATCGACGGGGCGGGCGCCGTCCAGGGCGTCTACGACAAGCACCATCTGGTGCCGTTCGGCGAGTACATGCCGCTCGGCCGCTGGTTGCCGCTGCAGTCGATCGCCGGGCGCAGCGACGACTACTCCTTCGGGCCGGGACCGGCGACCCTGGCGCTGCCGGGCCTGCCGCCGGTCGCCCCCTTCATCTGCTACGAGGCGATCTTCCCCGGCGCGGTGACCGGGAGCGAACGGCCGGGCTGGCTGCTGAACATCACCAATGACGGCTGGTTCGGCCGGTCCTGGGGACCGCACCAGCATTTCGCCACCGCCGTCGCCCGCGCGGTGGAGGAGGGGCTGCCGCTGGTCCGCGTCGCCGGCACCGGCATCTCGGGCGTCGTCGACCCCTATGGCCGCACCCTGTCCCGGTTGGACCTCGGGGTGCGCGGCATCATCGACGCCGACCTGCCGGCGGCGCTGGAGGCGACGCCCTACGCGCGCTGGCACGACCTGCCGCTGGCGGTCATGGCGCTTCTTTTCGCTGCAATATCGGCCGCCCTTCTCTACCGTCGCGGTTAGTATCACGCAAAGTTTTGGCCGGCGTTATCGCCTCGCCCAACGCGACCAGTTGGCGAAGGAATACATACGATAGTATGGTCTTTGAATTGTAACGCCACACGGTGGCGCCAGTTCAGAGGATCGAAGCCGTGTCAGAGAGCAAGCCGAAGCGCCGGATCGGAAGGCCGCCCATCGGGGAAACGCCGCACCCCATCGACGCGCATGTCGGCGGACGTCTGCGCGCCCGCCGCGCCTTGCTGGGCCTGAGCCAGGAGAAGCTCGGCGATGCCGTCGGCCTGACCTTCCAGCAGGTGCAGAAATACGAACGGGGCACCAACCGGATCAGCGCCAGCCGCCTGTGGGACATGTCCAAGGCGCTGGGCGTGGAGATCGCCTATTTCTTCGACGGGCTGGAGAGCCGTAGCGGGCTCAGCACCGTGACCGGCGTCGCCGAGGACGCGGAGAGCTTCGAGGGCGACCCGCTCAGCCGCAAGGAATCGATCGAGCTGATCCGCGCCTACTACCGCATCACCGATGTCACGCTGCGAAAGCGCATCCTCGACCTGACCCGATCCATCGCGGTCATGGAGGAGGAGCACGAGAGGCACGAGAACGCGGCCTGACAGCGGCGGCGGCCTGCGTCACCAACACCGTCATCGCCTCCGTCACCGCCCCAGCATCGCCGCAGGTCCCTTGACCCGGCGCGGCCGGGCCGCCTACACCGCCCCTTATCAATCGGGATCAGTCGGGCGGGCGGGCGCGTTCGCGCGCGAGCCTCTACGATTGATGGCGCGATCCATGGCACGATTGATGGCACGTTTCATGGGGCTGCCGCCCTTCCGCCCCGAGACCCGGTCATCCGGCCGCTGGAGACATGACGGACACTCCCCCGCCGCGCCGCTTCCACGGCCGCCGCCAGGGCCGGCGCCTGAGGCCGCATCGCGCCGGGCTGATGGAAACCCTGCTGCCCCGGCTCCGTGTCCCCCTGCCGGAGCCCGGCGGCACGCTCGACTGGCGCTCCTTGTTCGCCTTCCGGCCCGAGGCGCTCTGGCTGGAGATCGGCTTCGGCGCCGGTGAGCACCTGCTGTGGCAGGCGCGCGCCCATCCGCAGACCGCCTTCATCGGCTGCGAACCCTTCATCAACGGCATGGCGGCCCTGCTCGCCGGCATCGAGTCGGATGGGCTCGGCAATATCCGGGTGCATGGCGACGACGCCCTGCCGCTCCTCGACGCGCTGCCGGACGGCGCACTCGACCGCGTCTTCCTGCTGTTTCCCGATCCCTGGCCGAAGGCGCGTCACCACGCGCGCCGCTTCATCCAACCCGAAAGTGTCGCCACCCTGGCGCGGCTGCTGAAGCCGGGCGCGCAGCTGCGGGTGGCCAGCGACGACGCCCCCCTGGTCGACTGGATGCTGTTCACGATCCGTGGCAATCCAGCTTTCCATTGGACCGCGCGCGGACCGGAGGACTGGCGCGCCCGGCCGGCCGACTGGCCCGAGACGCGCTACGAGGCCAAGCGGCTGCACGGCCCGCCGGCCTTCCTGACCTTCGTGCGGCGGTAGGGCCCCGTTGGAAAGCGGGAGGGAAGGGAGGCAGCGCCCCCGTGCCTCCCTCCCGGGGACGGGCCGCCATGCGCGCGGGGCCGGCAGCCCGGCCTTGTATCTGGGCCCGGCATGTGTATATTCCGCGCAAAGACATCCGATACGTCACGTGATGCTCATCCCATGGATGCTCATGATGACGCCTATGGGGTGGGCTCCGAGCGGGCCCGCCTTTTTGTTTTCGGGGTCGTCCCTGTCCACCGGCCAGATGGCGGTGGTCGCGGCCCGGCCCCACGGCGACCAGCGCCGCCAGACGCGGCCGCCGGTCGGAAATCGGGTCCGCGTCACGCGCTTCGCCAGAGCCGGCGAGCAGCGCGCGGGCGGAGTGGAATACGCAATGGGCGGAACTGACCAGGTCCAGGCGATCATCGAACCGGCGCTCGAGGCCAAGGGCTACGAGCTCGTCCGGGTCGCCCTGTTCGGCAAGGAGCAACCGACGCTGCAGATCATGGCCGAGCGCGCCGACCGCGGCGACATGACGGTCGAGGACTGCGCGGAGATCAGTCGCGCGGTATCGGCCATCCTCGATGTCGAGGATCCGATCCCCGGCACCTACACGCTCGAGGTCTCCTCGCCCGGCATCGACCGGCCGCTGACCCGGGCACAGGATTACGCGCGGTTCAAGGACCACGAGGCGAAGATCGAGACCCGCGAGCCGATCGACGGCCGCCGCCGCTTCAAGGGCGTGCTGCAGGGCCTGTCGGCGGATGGGCAGGCGGCGCTGATCGCCGCCGGCGAGGCGGGCGAAACCGTCGCCATCCCGCTGGCGACGATCGCCCGCGCCAAGCTCGTGCTGACCGACGCCCTGGTCGCCGCGAACGACCGTTGAGATGCGCCATGCGTTTCGACGAACGCCATTCGAACTGGGTGAAGCTGCCGCCACGGCACGGAAGAACCGCCAAGGCGCCAATTAAGTAGACGGACTGAGATCGATGGAACTGCTGCATGTCGCCGACGCGGTCGCCCGCGAGAAGCTGATCGACCGGGACGAGGTCCTGGAGGCCATGGAACAGGCTATCCAGAAGGCCGGCCGCTCGAAATACGGTCTGGAGCACGATATCCGGGCGCACATCAACCGGCGCACCGGGGCGATCGAGCTGCGCCGCTACCGCGAGGTCGTCGACGCGATCGAGGACGAGAGCACGCAGATCCTGCTGGCCGACGCCCAGGCGCGCGACAAGTCGCTCGGCGTGGGCGACTTCCTGATCGAGGACCTGCCGCCGATCGATTTCGGCCGCATCGCCGCCCAGACCGCCAAGCAGGTCATCGTCCAGCGCGTGCGCGACGCCGAGCGCCTGCGCCAGTACGACGAGTACAAGGACCGCATCGGCGAGATCGTCAACGGCCTGGTGAAGCGGGCGGAGTATGGCAACGTCACCGTCGATCTCGGCCGCGCCGAGGCGATCATCCGGCGCGACGAACTGATCCCGCGCGAGCACTACAAGGTCGGCGACCGGGTGCGGGCCTATATCTACGACGTGCGTCAGGAGCCGCGCAGCCCGCAGATCTTCCTGTCGCGCACGCGGCCCGAATTCATGTCGAAGCTGTTCGCCATGGAGGTGCCGGAAATCTATGACGGCATCATCGAGATCAAGGCGGTGGCGCGCGACCCCGGCAGCCGCGCCAAGATCGCGGTGATCAGCCACGACAGCTCGATCGACCCGGTGGGCGCCTGCGTGGGCATGCGCGGCAGCCGCGTGCAGGCGGTGGTCGGCGAACTGCAGGGCGAGAAGATCGACATCATCCCCTGGTCCCACGACACCGCGACCTTCGTGGTGAACGCCCTGGCCCCGGCCGAGGTGACCAAGGTTGTGCTCGATGACGAGCAGAACCGCATCGAGGTGGTGGTGCCCGACGAGCAGCTGTCGCTGGCCATCGGCCGGCGCGGCCAGAACGTGCGCCTCGCCTCCATGCTGTCGGGCTGGGAAATCGACATCCTGACCGAGGCCGAGGAGAGCGAGCGGCGCCAGGAGGAGACCCGGCAGCGCAGCGAGCTGTTCATGGCCGGCCTGGACGTCGACGATGTGATCGCCCACCTGCTGGTCGCGGAGGGCTTCGCCTCGATCGAGGACGTCGCCTTCATCGAGCCGGCCGAGCTGGAGTCGATCGAGGGCTTCGACGAGGATATCGCCGCGGAACTGCAGAACCGTGCGCGCGTCTATCTCGAGGAGCAGGCCGCCAAGGCGGTCGCGCAGGCGCGGGCGGCCGGTGTCGAGGACGACCTGATCGCGTTCGAGGGCGTCGATCCCGGCATGCTGGCCGGTCTCGCCGCGGAGAATGTGAAGAGCCTCGAGGACTTCGCCGGCCTGGCCGCGGACGAGCTGATCGAGATCGTCGGCGCCGGCACCATGAGCGAGCACGAGGCCAACCGGCTGATCATGCGGGCGCGCCTCGAGAAGGGCTGGATCACCCAGGCCGATTTCGATGCCGCCATGACGCCGCCGGTGGAAGCCGAGGAGGCGGAGATGGAGACCGATGACGAGCCGACGCCCGAATCGGTGTTCAAGACCCGCACCAACCAGCCCGCGCTTTAGGTCATGCGGGCGCACACGGCACGAGGAAGACTGACTGAACCATGTCATCCGGGGCGAAAGATGGGCGAGACGACACGACGGCGCGGACACCGCGGCGCCGCTGCATCGCCACGCGCCTGCCGGAGGACAAGGGCGGTCTGATCCGCTTCGTCGTCGCGCCGGACGGCACGGTCACACCGGACGTCACGGAGAAGCTGCCCGGCCGCGGCATCTACGTCGCCGCGCGGGCCGACGCGCTGACCAAGGCCATCGAGCGCAAGCTGTTCGCCAAGGCGGCGGGCCAGTCCGTGATCGTCCCGCCAGACCTCTACGCGCAGGTCGACTTCCTGCTGCGGCGGCATCTCGCCGACCTCCTGGCGATGGCCCGGCGGGCGGGGGCGACGGTGGCGGGATATGAGAAGGCGCGGGCGCTGGTCGAGGGTGGTTCGGCCGCCGCGCTCTTCGAGGCGACGGACGGCAGCGACAACGCCAAGGCGAAGATGCGGCCCCTGGCCCGCGCCCTAGAAGTGCCGATAGACGAACTGCTCGACGGCGCCACGCTGGGGGCTGCCTTTGGGCGTGAGCATGTGGTACATGCTGCGCTCTCGTCCGGCCGCATGGCCGACAAGGTGCTGTCCGAGGCGCGGCGCGTGGTCGGCCTGACGATGGATGCGGCGGGTTCCGCGGCTGGCGGCGAAGGCGGCGCGGCGGGCGGAACACGAGGCGGAACGGGAACGCCACGACGCGGTGGCAGGCTGTCCGGGCATCCGGCCCGGACGTAAGGTATGAAGGTAGCATGACGGAAAGCAAAGAGCAGGATCGCAAGACGCTGAGCCTCGGCGGAAGCAAGGGCAAACTGTCCCTGAAATCGGGCGATTCCGCACAGAAGGTGCGCCAGAGCTTCTCCCACGGCCGGTCGAAGACCGTCCAGGTGGAGGTGAAGCGCAAGCGTGTGGCCGATCGCGGCACCAATGCCGATCTCGCCGATGGCGGCGCCGCCGCACGGCGCTCGGCCGAAGGTGGCGGCAAGGGCACGAGCCTGCGCGGCCTGACGGATGCCGAGCGCGAGCGTCGCCTGGAGACCCTGCGCCGCAACCGCGAGGTCGAGGCCAAGCGCGCCGCCGAGGAGGCGCTGCGTCCGAAGACCGATACCGCCGCGCCGGCCGACGAGGTCACCGCGCTCACGGCGCCGGAACCGGCCCTGGAGCCCGAACCGACGCGGCCGCTGACGCCACAGGAGGCGCGCGCCCGCGAACTGGCGGAGCTGCAGGCGATCGAGGAGGTCGAGCGCAAGCGCAAGGCCGAGGAGGCAGCGCGCGTCGAAGAGGCCGAGGCGTCCAAGCGCGCCGAGGAGACCCGCCGCAAGGCAGAGGAAGAGCGCCGCAAGGAGCTCGCCGACCGCTCGACCGAGGCGGCCATCGCCAAGGTGCGTCCGGGCGAGCCGGAGGAGGACAGCGAGGAGCGCCGGCGCCGGGGCAAGGGACCGCGCCCGAGCACCAACCGGGGCCGTGGCGAGCCGCGGCGCAAGGCCGGCCGCATCACCGTCACCCAGGCACTGTCCGGCGACGACAGCGAGCGTGGCCGCTCGCTGGCCGCGATGCGGCGGCGCCAGGAGCGCCAGCGCCTGGCCCAGGAGCAGGGGCCGAAGGAGAAGATCGTCCGCGACGTCGTCGTGCCCGAGGTCATCACCGTCCAGGAACTGGCCAACCGCATGGCCGAGCGGGGCGGCGACGTGGTCAAGGCGCTGATGAAGATGGGCGTCATGGCGACCATCAACCAGTCGATCGACGCCGACACCGCGGAGCTTCTGGTCGAGGAATTCGGCCACCGCATCCGCCGCGTCACCGAGGCCGATGTCGAGATCGGCCTGTCCGGCGACGAGGACCGGGCGGAGGAACTGCTGACGCGGCCGCCGGTGGTCACCATCATGGGCCATGTCGACCACGGCAAGACCTCGCTGCTCGACGCGATCCGCCGGGCCAATGTCGCCGACAAGGAGGCGGGCGGCATCACCCAGCATATCGGCGCCTACCAGGTGACGACGGATACGGGCGGCCAGATCACCTTCATCGACACGCCGGGCCACGAGGC
>JAVKFF010000110.1:0-14480 GCA_040226215.1 Azospirillaceae bacterium | reverse complement strand
CCGGGCACCGCCAGCCCTTCACCGGCGTACGCGCACGCCTGAACGAGCTGATGCACCACCACCAGTTGCGCCTGAACGAGGCGCTGGAGGCGCTGGGCGACCGGCCGAAATCGGCCAACGACCTGCTGCCGGTGCTGTTCCGGCGCGAGCTCGACGACAACCAGATCGTCTTCGCGCTCGGCGAATCGCTGGCGCATCTGCGCTTCCTGCAGCACCAGGGGCTGGCCGAACGGGTCAGCGGCCCCGGCGTCGACCGCTACCGGGCGACGGGCGGCCAGGTGCATCTGGCGCCGGCGACGGAACAGGCCGCATGAGCGCCTTCATCGTCCGCCGTCGCGTCCGGTTCGAGCACTGCGACAGCGCCGGCATCGTCTTCTATCCGCGCTATTTCGCCATGTTCAACGCGCTGGTGGAGGACTGGTTCAGCGACGCGCTCGGTTACAACTGGGGCGACATGCACATGCGCGATCGCCGGGGCGTGCCCCTGGTCGACATCCATACCCGCTTCCACCGGCCGTGCCGGCTGGGCGAGACGATCGCGCTCCACCTGACCCTCCGCCGCATCGGCCGCAGCGCCATCGACGGGAGCATCACCATCGTCGGCGTGCAGGACGATCCGGGGGAGACCCCCCGGGTCGAGACCGATTTCACCGTCGTGTTCACCGATTTCGACCGCATGCGCTCGGCGCGGATTCCCGAGGCGCTGCTGGAGAAGATGCGCCCCTATCTGTCGGCCGAAACGGTCCGCTGACGGGATCCGCGCGGCGGCACCAGGCGCCCGGTGAGGTTGGCGGTCAGGCTGGCGATCAGGCTGGCCGCACCTCGACCCGGGCCGGCGAGATCGTCGCCGCGAAGGCATCCTCGCCGACATGGCCCTTGACCCACATGCGGCCGAGATCGGGGTCCTTGCGCACCTCGTTGATGTCGAGCTGGCCCTCGTCGTCGGATTTCGCGGTGGCCTCGCGGGCCGGCCGGCTGAGCAGCGAGGTGAGGACGGCGTTGAGCGCGTCGTCCTCCAGCGCGATCAAACGGGCAAATTCCGACTGGTTCATGGCTTGCCTCCTTTCGGACAAAGCCCGCGCCCGCTTCGACGCCCAATCGGCCGGGCGCGTGACAAACATCACTTGGTCACGCTCCGGGAGCGTGTAAACCTCCGGCACGAATGGACCGGAGGGCAGGGGCGCGCCAGGCACGGCCGTCCTCAGCGACCGGATTCACGTCAGGAGGTCAACCGATGCAGGCTGCAACGCGCAGAATGGCGACCTGGACCGGCACGACACCGCCCGAGGCGGTACGGGCCGGAACCCGGCGCCGCACCGTCGCGCTGGGGCTCGCCGCGCTGATCGCGGTCTCCCTGGCACAGTCGCGCGAGGCACCGGCGCAGTCCGGCACGGCCATCGGCGCGGCGACCTATGTGGACATTTCGGCCTACCGCCGGGCGCAGGCGGGAACGCCGGTCGACTTGGCGCTCCGCGACCCGGTCTTCACCCGCGATTTCGTCGGCACCGCGCCGGGCGGCGGGCTCTATGTCACCTTCCTCGACGGCACCACGTTGACGGTGGGGCCGGATGCGGAGGTGGCGCTCGACCAGTTCGTCTTCGACCCCGGCCGCGCCTCGGCCTTCGCCAGCGGCCTCAACCCCGGCATCAAGCGCTTCGCCTCGGGCGTGATGCCGGAAGGCGGTGTGCGCATCGTCACGCCCGTGGCGTCGCTGGGCGTGCGCGGCACCGTGGTCGACACCTATGTGGACGCCGTCGGCCGGTCGCTGTTCCGCCTGCAGTCCGGCGCGGTGGAAATCGGCAATGCCGCCGGGACGAGCAGCGCGCTGATCACCACCGGCTGGGCCTTCGTGGCGAGCGCCACCTCCCCGGTCATCACCGGCACTGTGGACCGGCCGATCCCGCAGCTGGTCGCCGAACTCGGCCTCGAATTGGGGCCGTTCGACGCCAGCATCTTCCTGAACCTGGTCGCCCGCACCCCGTTCGTCCGCTACGAGGATTTCGCCGGCATCCCGGCCATCGGACCCGGCGCGCTGACGGATTTCTCGAGCTTCTGCGGCCGCGCCGCCACCGCGGGCTCGCAGGCGATTGCCTGGAGCGCCTATTGCACGCCCGAGGAACTGCCGCAGCCCAACGACAACCCGCCGGAACCGGAGCGCCCGCCCCGCGACGACACCGGCGATTACAACTAGGGCGACTACAACTAGGGCGACTGCAACCAGAACCGACAGCCGCCGGACTGTCCGCGCGATCGGCGCGTGCGCGCATCGCCCGCATTTGCGGATGATCGTGGTCGAAGGCATATGCTAGTGTCGGCGCGACACATGGTAATCAAGCGCTGCCCCGTCGAGCCGTACAGACCCGAGGATCCGTTCCCATGAAAGTTCCCCGCCTGGTTTCGGGTGCGCTGGTCGCGCTCGCGGCCCTGGCGTTGCATCCCGACGCCGCGACCGGCCAGGACCAGGCCGCGACAAGCCTGCAAGGTGCCGTCGGCGCGGCGAGCCGGGTCGAGACCTCCGCTTTTCGCAGTCCGTCCGGGCTGGCCGAACGCCGCGACCTGACCGTCGAGGATCCCGTCTTCGCCGAGGACCTGGTCGGCACCGCCGCGACCGGCGGCCTGCGGCTGCTGTTCATCGACGGGGCCGAGTTGACGGTCGGCCCGGGCAGCGAGGTCGTGCTCGACCGCTTCGTCTACGACCCCGACGCCACGCCCGGACTCGACGTCACCCTGTCGCGCGGCGTGCTGCGCTTCGCTTCCGGCTTCCTGCCCGAGGACGACATCGCCATCCACACCCCGCCGGCCACGCTGGGCATTCGCGGCACCATCGTCGAGGTGCTGACGAATGGCTTCTGGGCGATCGTGCGGGTGCTGGACGGGGCGGGCGAGATCGACGGCGTGCTGGCCAGCGCCGGGCAGTATCTCTACGTGCCGTTTCCCGGCGCCGAGCCGCAGGTGGGGACGCTGCCGGTGGGCGGGTTTCCGCCGCTGCTGACCCAGTTCGGCCTCGACTACCCGCTCGACGAACTCGCGCTCTTCCTGCGCCAGGGCGGCAATCGGGGGTTCGTCGACCTGGCGGAACTGCTGGCGCTGCTGGAGCAGGAGCCGCTGCGCCATCTCTGCGGCCGCAATGACAGCGCCGGTTCGGCCGAGGCCGACCAGGATTCCTATTGCGGCATCGTGCAGGTCGGCGGCGGCGGTAATGATGACGAGGACGATCCGACCCCGCCGCCGCCACCACCCCCGCCGCCCGATGACGACGACGACTGCGACGGCTACTGCTTCTAGCTCCCGTTGTTTCTCGCTCCCGATCGATGCCGCGGGGTCTTTGACTCTAGGCAAGGCGGTGCCGGCGAAGGCAGTGTGAAGGCTCGGGCGTGCGACCCGATGACGACGGGCTGATGAAGATCGACTGACCACGAAGAGGGAGCCGACGCGTGCGTCGATTGCGGCTGTTCGATACGCTGGTCGGCGCAGTGCTGCTCGCCCTCCTGCTTGCCCTGCGCGCCGTCGACCCCGCCCCGCTGTCGGCCCTGCGTGCCAGCGTCTTCGACTTCTACCAGCTGCTCGATCCGCGCGACTACGAGCCGGTGCCGGTGCGCATCATCGCCCTCGACGACGCCAGCATGCAGGCGGTCGGCCAGTGGCCCTGGGGCCGCATCGAGGTCGCCAACCTGGTCGACCAGTTGCGCGCCTTCGGGGTCGCGGCCATCGGCTTCGACGTGGTCTTCTCCGAGCCGGATCGCACGGCGCCGCAGCAGCTGATCGAGCAGTGGCGCGACTACGACCTCCGCGAGGACAGCCTGGAGGCGCTGGCCCGGCTGCCGGATCCCGACACCATTCTCTCGGTCGCCATCCGGAACGTCCCGACGGTGCTGGGCTTCGCGCCGATCCCGGAATCGACGGCCGCGCTGCCGCGCATTCCCGCCGGTTTCGCCCATGCCGGTTCCTCCCCCGTCGGCATCATTCCGGCCTTCGCCGGCGCCACCACGCCGGTGCCGCTGCTGGAGGGCGTGGTCGCCGGCACCGCTGCCCTGGCGGTGGCCCGGGCGGGCCTGGGCGGCACCATCCGCCAGGTGCCGCTGCTGCTCGAGGTCGACGGCACGGTGACGCCGACCCTGGGCGTGGAGACGTTGCGGGTGGCGCTCGGCGCCAGCACCTATGTGACGCGGGCCACCGATGCCTCGGGCGAGGCCGGCGGCGACGTCGATCCCCAGCTCGTGGCCCTGCGCGTCGGCCCGTTCGAGGTGCCGACCACCGGCGATGGCGGCTTCTACGTCCACTACACCGAGCATGTGCCGGAGCGCTTCGTGCCGGCCTGGCGGGTGATGCGCAGCGACCCCAGCGATCCCGAGCTGCGGGCGCTGCTGGAAGGCCATCTGGTGCTGGTGGGAGCGACCGCGGCCGGGCTCCAGGATCTGCGGGCAACGCCGCTCAACCCCTTCGAGCCCGGGGTGACCATCCACGCCCAGGTGATCGAGCAGATCCTCACCGAGCACTACCTGATCCGGCCGGACTGGGCCGACGGAGCGGAACTGCTGACCCTGCTGGTGATGGGGCTGGTGCTGGTGGTGGCGCTGCCCCGGGCCGGGGCCCTGACCAGCGCGCTGATCGGCGGCGTCAGCGTCCTGCTGGCCGTCGGCGGCTCCTGGTACGCGTACAGCGTGGAGCTGTTCCTGCTGGATCCGGTCGGACCGTCGCTGACCGCGCTCTCACTCTACATCGTGCTGACGCTGCTGACCTTCATCCGCACCGACCGCGACAAGGTGCGCGTGCGCCGCGCGTTCAGCCAGTACCTGGCGCCGGAGCTGGTCAACCGTCTGGCGGAGGATCCCTCGCGGCTGGTGCTCGGCGGGGAGAGCCGCGACGTCTCGGTGCTGTTCTGCGACATCCGCGGCTTCACGACCCTGTCGGAGAAACTCGATCCGCAGTCCCTGGCGCGCTTCCTCAACCGCTTCCTGACGCCGATGACCGACGCAATCCTCAGCGCCCAGGGCACCATCGACAAGTATATGGGCGACGCCATCATGGCGTTCTGGAACGCGCCCCTGGAACTGCCGAACCACGCCCGGCATGCCTGCGATGCCGCGCTGGAGATGCGCCGCCGCCTGGTCGCCTTCAACCAGGACGCCGAGGCGCTGGCCGGTCTGGACGGCCAGGTGCGCATCGGCATCGGCATCAACACCGGCCCGGCCACGGTGGGCAATTTCGGCTCCGAGCAGCGCTTCGACTATTCGGTGCTGGGCGACACCGTCAACCTGGCCTCGCGTCTGGAGGGCCAGTCGAAGACCTTCGGCGTCGACCTGGTGGTCGGCGAGGAGACCGCCAAGGCGATCGCCGACTGGGCCCTGCTCGAGCTCGACCTGATCCGGGTGAAGGGCAAGTTCGCGCCGGCGCGGGTGTTCACCGTGATCGGCGACACGGCCATGGTCACGCCCGCGTTCACCCGCCTGCGCGACTGCCACGAGGCGATGCTCGCCGCCTATCGCGGCCAGGGCTGGGCGGCAGCGCTCGACCACGTGGCGGAGGCGCGCGGCCTGGCGGATGGGCTGTCGCTCGGCCTCGACCTGCTCTACGACCTCTATGCGGAGCGTATTCGCAGCGCCCGTGCCGACCCGCCGCCGGCGGACTGGGACGGCGTCTTCGTGGCGACGGAGAAATAGCGATGATGGACGACAGCATGATCGACCGCGACGCGGTGCGGCGCTTCTGGGACGGCTACCGCTTGGCGGCCGGCGGGGCCGAGACGCCGCCGCTCGCCTTCTGGTTCGGCGACACCGTGGAAGTGGCCGACGCGCTGGCCGACCTGGTCACCGCCGGCACCAAGCGCGCGACCGCCGGGCTGCTGCGCGATGTCGGCAGCACGGAGATCGCGGTCATGCCCTTCGAGGGCATGCTCTCCATCGTCGTCGACGGCCAGGGCAGGCCGCGCTGCCTGATCCGCACGACGCAGGTGCGCACCGGGCGCTTCGACAGCGTCGACGCGCAGTTCGCCTGGGACGAGGGGGAGGGCGACCGCACGCTCGCCTGGTGGCTCGACGGCCATCGCGCCTATTTCCGGCGCGACGCCGCCCGCCGCGGCCTCTCCTTCGACGATTCCGAGGAGACCATCTTCGAACGCTTCACGGTGGTCTGGCCACCGGAGCTGGCGGACTGAGGAAGGCGTACCCGACCCGGCCGCGATGGGCGCATGGCCCGAACCGGCCATGGGCGCTGCATACGATGGCGTGCAGTGCCGGCCGGTCCGGGGTGCGGCGGGTTATTTCGGCTGCATGCGCAGCGCGCCGTCCAGGCGGATGGTCTCGCCGTTGATCATGACATTGCCGGCGATCGCCAGGACCAGCTTGGCATACTCGTCCGGCCGGCCGAGGCGGTGCGGGAACAAGGTTGTCGCCACCAGGCTCTCGTAGACCTCCTGGGACATGTTGGCCATCATCGGCGTCTCGATCAGGCCCGGCGCGATGGTGACCACGCGGATGCCAAACCGGGCCAGCTCGCGCGCCATCGGCAATGTCATGGAGACGACGCCACCCTTGGAGGCCGCATAGGCAGCCTGGCCGATCTGGCCCTCGAAGGCGGCCACCGAGGCGGTGTTGACGATCAGTCCGCGCTCGCCATCGGCCAACGCCTCGGTCCCGGTCATCTCCACCGCGGCCAGCCGGGCCATGTTGAAGCTGCCGATCAGGTTGACCTTGATGGTGCGCTCGAACAGGTCGAGGGGATGCGGCCCGTCGCGGCCGGCGACCCGGCCGGCGCTGGCGATGCCGGCGCAATTGACCAGCAGCCGGACCGGACCATGGGCCTCGCGGGCGCGCGCGAAGGCGTCCGTCGCCGCCGCGGCGTCGGTGACGTCCACGCCCATGCCGATGCCGCCGATCTCCGCGGCTACCGCATCGGCCTTGTCGGCGGCGATGTCGACCACCGCCACCTTCATGCCCGCTGCCGCCAGCGCCCGCGCCGTCGCCGCACCCATGCCCGATCCGCCACCGGTGACGACGGCCGGCAATCCCCGCAATTCCATTCTCGCGATCTCCCCGGATGAGACGCCCGCCACGCGGCGCGCTGGACTTTTCAGCACCGGGATATCACGTCAAGCTGCCGGGCCAAAGATCGCCGTCGCCGCGCGGTGCCGTCACCCCCGTCCGGAGGAAGTCCAGCCCGCCGATGTCCCGCATTCCCAATCCCGCCCTCTGGCTCGGCCTGGCCGGCGTGCTGCCCTTCTATGCCGTGCCGATCTTCATCTGGATCATCGGTACGGCGGACGCGGACGGCGTCAGCGATACGGTGGCCGGGCTGATCTACTTCATGCTGGTGGCCCAGCTCTCCTACGCCGCCATCATCGTCAGTTTCCTCGGCGCCATCCACTGGGGCCTCGCCATGGCCAACATGACGATCGCCGGGGGGCGCGACGACGACGGCCTGCCGAGGCCCATGCGCTGGGCGGCGGAGGGCGAGCGGCCGCCGCACTATCAGCTGGCGGTGCGACAGCTGATGTGGAGCGTGGTGCCGGCGCTCGTCGGCTGGGGTTGCCTCCTGGCCCTGCATCTCGGCCGCTCCACCACCGTGCCGCTGATCGGCCTGGCGGCGCTCTTCGTCGCGACCTACCTCGTCGACCGGGTCATCGTGCGCGCCGACATGGCGCCGGGCTGGCTGCTCGAGCTCCGGCGCCCGCTAACCTGGCTGGCGGCCGGCGGGCTGCTGCTCAGCTGGATCGTGCTGCAGATCCTGCAGGCGATCTGAGCCCAGGACCACGAGGTCGAGCGGCTGGCCGACGCCGGCGACGCGCTGGCCTTCCAGGCGCCGGATGGCACGCCCGGCAACGAAGCCCTGACGCCGGGCGAGATCGAGCGTCTCGACGGTGGCGAGCGCCTGGCTGGCCAGCACCTTGTTGTGCTTCTCCAGCTTGGCCGCGAGGTTGGCCGGCTCGCCGATGACCGTGTATTCCAGCCGGTCGCCGTCGCCCACCGCGCCGATCACCAGCGGCCCGGTGGCGACCGCCATGCCGACATCGAGCGGCTCGTGGCCGTGTGCGCGGCGCTCCTCGCGCCACCGCGCCAACTCGTCCATCAGCGCCTCGACGCAGGCAAGCGCGTCGGCGGCGTAGGTCTCGCTCTGCCGGGTCGCGCCGAAGCTGGCCATGATCCCGTCCCCCAGGAACTTGTCGACGGAGCCGCCCTGGGCGCCGATCACCGGCACCAGCCGCGCCTGATACTCCGCCAGCAGGCGCAGCACCGCACCCGGCGGCAGGCGCTCGGCCAGAGCGGTGAAGCCACGCAGGTCGACGACCAGCACCGCGGCCTCGCGCAGTTCCCCCTCGCCGGCGGCGATCGCCCGGTCGGCACCGGTGATCGCCTGGGCCACCTCGGGCGCGAAGAAGCGCTTGAGGTCGCGCGTCGCCTCCTCGTCCCGCATGGCGGCGACGAAAAGCCGCCGCGCACGGGCCAGCGCGACGGTCAGGATCAGCGTCACCACCAGGATGGAGATGATCTTGTCGAACTCCGCGCCCAGGAGGATCGCGTTGTCGGTCATGTACTGCACGTAGTTGCGCGTCACCATGCCCGTGCCGCCGTCGCTCAGCAGCGCGAACAGGAGCATGACGCCCCAGCCGGCGGCCGCGGTCAGGCCGGAGATCAGGACGTAGACCGGCTGGAAGCGCAGGGCCCTGAGGGCGATGAAGATGAAGACGTAGAGCAGCGTCGGCGACTTGAGATAGAAGCTGGCCGGCTGGCCGTACTGCACGTGGAAGCTCCAGATCAGTCCCATCAGCAGACCCATGTCGACCAGAATCGACAGGATCACGAACCAGCCCGGAATGAAGCGCCGGTAGGACAGGGTGATGCGCAGCAGCGTGAAGGCGGTGTAGAGCGCCAGCGCCAGCGGCACCGGCTGCAGCATCAGCATGCCGGCGCCCTCCGCCCGGGGCACCAGGGAGTAGAGCACCCCGAAGGTGACGACGACGGCGAGCTGCACCCAGCCGATGACGATTTCGCCGCGCTCCTCCTGCCGGCGGATCGCCTGCCTGACCCGGTCCGGCAGCGTCGTCTCGGCGACCGCCAGGCCGAAGCCGAGCCACTGCAGCACGGAACCGATGGCGCGGTGCCTGGTCATGGTCGGCGACGGACTCCCTTGCTGGTGACGCGACGGCGGTGGTAACCGGCAGATATGGGGCGGCCAGCGATCACGGCCCGTCAAGCCTTGGTGACACAGCTAACCTTTGAGGAGGGTTCCGGTCGGCGAAATCCCGGCCAGATCCCGGCCAGATCCCGGGGGTCAGCCCACCGGATCGACGGTCTTCTCCAGCCACAAGCTGGTCTCCAGCCCGCCTTCGACCAGCGGCAGGCCGGCGGCGGCGCCTTCCGCCACGCGACCGGCCAGCCGGGTGACCGCGTAGTGGCTGGAGAATAGCGGCCGGAATCCGCCGCCCGCCATCAGGGCGGCGGCCACCGTCTGCTCGTTATAGCCGCGCCAGAACCAGGCCGGCGGGTAGTCGTCCGGCAGCAGGATGTCGTGGATATGCACCAGCACGCCACGGGCGAGGCGCGGCAGCACGCGGCCCGCCAGCCAGTCGACATCGCTGCCCGGCTGGGCGAGATGGCTCGAATCGACGAACAGGATGTCGCCGGGGCCGAGCGCGCCGAACAGCCCGGGCGGCGCGGTCTGCACCACGTCGGCGTGGACGTCGACGCCGATACCGGCGATCTCCGCGAGCGGCGCCGGGTCGATGCAGGTGAAGGCGGTCGCCAGAACGCCGTCGCGCAACGCGCGGGCCAGGAAGCGGGTGGAGTGCCCCGAGCCGATCTCGACGATGCGCGCCGGCCGGGAGCGCCGCACCATGACATAGGCCGCGGCCGCGTCCAGGCGGCAGAACCAGCCCTGCCGCCAGCGGGGCTCGGGCGGTTCGGCGTCGGCCGCGATCGCCGCCAGGTCGTCGGCATGGTCGTCGATCTGGTCCAGCACCGCCGTCATCACCGCGGCCTGCCGGGCGAACAGGGATTCGATCGCCGCGTAAGCCGGCTGCGGGCGCCGGATGCGATCGGCATAGCGATAGGGGATGAAGAAGCCCCGGGCACGCAATCCCAGCACGGTCGAGAGACCCATGCCGAGACGGCGCAGCGTCGCCCGTAGACGCGGCATGGTCGACCTTCTCCTCAGGCGCTGAGCGTGGACCCTTCGCGGGCGGCGATGGTGCCCGGCCGGATCGCCGCTGCTGCCGCCTCGATCGCCGCCTGGGCGGTGTCGGTGCGTTCCGGGTGATGATGGAACAGCACGACCCGGCCGACCTCGGCAGCGTCGCCCAGGCGCAGCGCCTCCTGCCAGGTCGAATGCCCCCAGCCGACATGGCGGGCATATTCTTCGTCGGTGAACATCGCGTCGTAGATCATGATGTCGGCACCGCGGCAGAACGCGACCAGCTCCGGGTCGGGGCGCTCCGGCCGGTGCTCGACATCGGTGATGAAGCAGATCGCGCGGCCGTGGCGTTCCACGCGGTAGCCGACGTCGCCGTTGGGATGGTTGAGCGGACAGGTCCGCACCAGCGTATCGCCGTTGAACTGCCAGCTGCTGCCGCAGGTGAAGTCCTCGAAGGTGCAATCGTTGAGGATCTCGAGCGGCACCGGGAACAGCGGTTCCATCATCTGCTTGGCGAGCACGGAATACAGCGTCTTGCCGCCGCCGAGATGGCCGGCATGGAAGTCGACATGGAAGCCCTTCACATAGGCCGGTCCGAAAAAGGGCAGGCCGCAGACGTGATCCCAGTGGGTATGCGTGAAGTAGACATCGAGCGTGTCCCGCCCGCGCTTCAGCAGGTCGCGCCCGCAATTGATGATGCCGGTGCCGCCGTCGATGACGAAGGAGCTGTCGCCCACCGTGAACTCGACGCAGGTGGTGTTTCCGCCGAACTCAAGGGTGTCGGGTCCGGGACGGGCCACGCTGCCGCGCGTGCCCCAGAAGGTCACCGAAATCGCTGAGGAAGAGCTCATGAGATGAGGACTGGTTTTGACTCGGCGCACTCTGGCAGGCGGATTGCGGCAAGTCGAGGCTTAAGGGTAGACAGGGACGCCGAGCCCGGAGTGAGCGATCCCCAATGAATCAGCAGAGCGATCGGGAGACCAGCTGGCAAGGTCTCGCCTTCGGCGTCATCCTCGCCACGCTGGGCGCCTTTCACCTCTTCAAGCTGCCGCCGGTGCTGCCGGTGCTGCTCGAGACCTATGGCTACGATCCGCGCCTCGCGGGCAGCTTCATGGGGGTCTATGCGGTGATCGGCCTCGTGGCCTCGCTGAAGCTCGGGCGCTGGATGCAGCGCCACGGCATGATGCGCTTCATCCAGGTCGCGCTCGGCCTGCTCGCCCTGGGCTCGCTCGTCACCCTTGCCGCGCCCTCCGTCGGCGCGGTGGTGCTTGCCGGCCGCGCGATCGAGAGCGCCGGCTTCACGGTGATCGCGCTGGCCGGCCCGGCCATCTGCCTGGCCAGCGCCAGCCGTCGCCACACCTCGATCGCCATGGGGCTGATGGCCACCTGGATGCCGCTCGGTCAACTCATCTCCCTGCTGCTCGCCACGCCTGCCCTGGCACTGGACGGCTGGTCGTTGTTGTGGTGGGCGGGCCTGGCCGCCACCGGAGCCATGCTCGCCTGGAGCATGGTCCTGTCCGGCCGCGGGCGTACCATAACGCGGTCGACGCATGCGGCGACCAGGCCCGCCGCGCCAGGCAACCATCGTGTGAACGGGGCTCTGGTCGCCGGCGCGTTGATATTCTGTCTTTATTCCGGCCAGTTCCTGGCCTTCATGACCTGGCTTCCCGTCCTGTTGACCGACGTGCACGGCCTGGATGAGAGCATGACGCTGCTTTTCTATGCTGTGCCGATCGTCACAGTCGTGGCCCTCAACCTGGTCGGCGGCTGGATCCTGCGGCGGGGCGTGCCGGTGGCGCTGCTGCTGGCCCTGGCGCTGGGCTTCGAGGTGGTGGCCTGGCTGCTGATCCCGGTCAGCCAGGGCGCGCTCGGCCTCGCTGCTCTCGTCGTCTACGGCATCGGTGCCGGTGTCGGGCCGGTCTGTCTGTTCGCGCTGCCGGCGGCGATCCTCGGCCGCGACGCCGGACCGCACGCCTTCGCGGTGCTGATGACCGGGCGCAATCTGGGTGTGCTCGTCGGGCCGGTGCTGCTGGCGCAGCTCTACGCGTCAAGCGGCGCCTGGCAGACCGGCGGGTTCGTCTTCGCCGCCTGGACCGGCCTCGGCCTGGCCATGGCCGTGGGCCTGCATCTGCGCCTGCGCCAGGGCTCGCACGGCTTCACCGGATAGGGGATCCTCACGGCACCAGGCGATAGCCGCCGGGCTCGGTGACCAGGATCTGGGCGCTGGAGGGGTCGCGCTCGATCTTCTGGCGCAGCCGGTAGACATGGGTCTCCAGCGTGTGCGTGGTGACCCCGGCATTGTAGCCCCAGACCTCGCCCAGCAGGGTGTCGCGTCCGACCACCTTGGGTCCGACGCGGTAGAGGTATTTCAGGATCGAGGTTTCCTTCTCCGTCAGCCGGATCTTCCGGTCCTTCTCCTCGTCGATCAGCTGCTTGGCGGCCGGGCGGAAGCTGTAGGGGCCGATGGTGAAGACCGCATCCTCGCTCTGCTCGAACTGGCGCAGCTGGGCGCGAATGCGGGCCAGCAGCGTGCCCAGGCGAAACGGCTTGGTGACATAGTCGTTGGCGCCGGCGTCGAGGCCCAGGATCTGGTCGGAATCGCCGTCGACGCCTGTCAGCATGATGATCGGGCTGCGCACGCCGGCCCGGCGCATCAGCTTGCACAGGTCGCGGCCGTCCATGTCGGGCAGCCCGACATCGAGGATGATGCAATCGAAATGCGCATCCTTGGTCGCCGCCATGCCGGCGTTGGCGGTGGCGGCCTCGTGGGTGACGAAATCCTCCAGCAGATGCAGCTGCTCGGCCAGCGACTCCCTGAGCGCGTCGTCGTCGTCTACCAGCAGGATCTTCTTGTTGGGTGTGTTCATGCCGCTCCTCATCTCCGCTAGGGCCGCGTAGGGTCGCTTGACCGGCGCGCTGATGACTGTCCGACGCGTTGGCCCTACCGCTATGACCAATGCCGGGCGGCAACTCAAGCATGTCGCGACGAATTTACCGAAAGCGAGGTGGAGCGGCGGGCGCGGCTATGCAACCTTTTGACGGTTGTGCGGTGGGGCGCGATCGGCAGGGGCCGCGCGACGGGGTGCTGCCATGCCCGGCCCGCCGGACCGCGGGGGTTGCCCGGGAGGCCCGGAGGCGCGATATCGAGCGGGTCAACCTCGGCAATCCGAACCTCCGGCAACCCCAACCCCCGGCAACCATGAGCGATCCCGTCCCGGTGACAGTCAACCTCGAGCCCAGCCGTCCCGGCGCCGGCGCGGTACGCCAGGCCAGCCTGCGCGCCGTCGACCGCGCCATCGGCGACCTGCGCCGCGGCGATCCGGTGCTGCTGCGCCCCGATACCGGGCCGGCGCTGCTGACCCTGGCCGCCGAGACCGCGACCGACGCCGCCCTGACCCGGGTGGAGGATCTGAGCGGCATGGTGCCGCGCGTGCTGATCACCGGCCAGCGGGCGGCCGCGCTCGGTATCGCCGAGGCGACGGGCAGCGCCGTGGTGCTGGAGCCCGAGGGACCGCTGACCGGCGACCTGTTGCGCGGCTTCGCCGACCCGCTGGAGCCGCCACCGACCGCAGACCCCGCCGGCATCCCCCGACGACTGGTGGCGCCGGGCAGCCGCGACGGGCTGATGGCGGCGACGCGGATCCTGAAGCTCGCCCGACTGCTGCCGGCCGCCGCCTTCGTGCCGGTCGACCGGCCGATCGGGGCCGAGCGGCTGAGCCAGACGACCGACATTCTCTCCGTCGCCGCCTACGACATCGACCATTACGAGCAGCACGCCGCGCGCAGCCTGGCCCGCGTGGTGGCCGCGCGGGTGCCGCTGAAGGACGCGGAAGTGACCGACATCGTCGCCTTCCGGCCAAACGATGGCGGGCAGGAGCACCTGGCCATCGTCATCGGCGAGCCGGATGTCGCGCGGCCGGTCCTGGTGCGCCTGCACTCCGAATGCCTGACCGGCGACCTGCTGGGCAGCCTGCGCTGCGACTGCGGCGACCAGCTGCGCGGCGCCATTACCGAGATCGCCGCGGAGGGCAGCGGCATCCTGCTCTATCTGCAGCAGGAGGGCCGCGGCATCGGCCTGATCAACAAGCTGCGCGCCTATCGCCTGCAGGACGCCGACATCGACACCGTCGACGCCAACGAGATGCTGGGCTACGACGCCGACGAGCGCATCTACCTGCCGGCGGCCGAGATGCTGGCCCGCCTCGGCGTCGGCCGTGTGCGGCTGATGACCAACAACCCGGAGAAGCTGGGCCAGCTGGCCCAGCACGGCATCGACGTCGTCGCGCGGGTGCCGCACGTCTTCCAGGCCAACGGCCACAACGAGTTCTACCTGCGCACCAAGAAGGAACGCAGCG